>DASZER010000015.1:0-3696 GCA_035940575.1 Frankiaceae bacterium
GGCGGCAAGGCGCAGTTCGGCGGCCAGCGCTTCGGCGAGATGGAGGTGTGGGCGCTCGAGGCCTACGGCGCCGCGTACACCCTCCAGGAGATGCTCACGATCAAGTCCGACGACACGGTCGGGCGCGTGAAGGCCTACGAGGCGATCGTCAAGGGCGAGAACATCGCCGAGCCGTCGATCCCCGAGTCGTTCAAGGTCCTGCTCAAGGAGATGCAGTCGCTCGCGCTCGACGTGAACGTGGTCTCCGAGGAGGGCGACCGCGCCGAGATGCGCGACGAGGACGACGACCTGCTGCGCGCGGCCGAGGAGCTCGGCATCGACCTCTCCGGCGTCCGCGCCGGCGAGGCCGACGGCGACGCCGCGGCGGACGAGGCGACCGAGACCGTGGACGCCACGGACGCCGACGCGCCCGACGACGACGAGGCCCTGGCGGCGGAGATCCCGACGCCGGACGCCGTGCCCGACATCGACATGGACGCCGACCTGCCGCTCGGCGACGACGAGAACTAGGACCGGGGACCCGAACGTGATCGACATCAACAACTTCGACGCCATCGAGATCGGCCTGGCGTCGTCCAAGCAGATCCGGTCCTGGTCCTCCGGCGAGGTGACCAAGCCGGAGACGATCAACTACCGGACGCTCAAGCCCGAGAAGGACGGCCTGTTCTGCGAGCGCATCTTCGGTCCGACCAAGGACTGGGAGTGCTACTGCGGCAAGTACAAGCGCGTCCGCTACAAGGGCATCGTCTGCGAGCGCTGCGGCGTCGAGGTGACGCGGTCCAAGGTCCGCCGCGAGCGGATGGGCCACATCGACCTCGCCGCCCCGGTGAGCCACATCTGGTTCTTCAAGGGCGTCCCCAGCCGGATCGGCTACCTGCTCGACATGGCGCCGAAGGAGCTCGAGAAGGTCCTGTACTTCGCGGCGTCGATCGTCACCTGGGTCGACGACGAGGCCCGCCAGGCCGACCTGCCCGAGCTGGAGGGGCGCGTCACCGAGGTCATCGAGACCTACACGGCCGAGCGCGAGGAGCGCGTCCTCGAGCTGCGCGAGCAGCTCGCCCGGCGCGAGGCGTACCTCGAGGCCGGCGACCAGGCGAAGTTCGACGACGAGGACTACCTCTGGGCCGAGTCGCTCGACGTGAACGTCAACAAGCTCGACGACGACGAGCGTCAGAAGATGCTCAAGGAGCTGCGCAAGACGTTCGAGGCCGACATCGCCGACACCGAGGCGTACATCGAGGACGCCATCGAGCGGATGCGGGCCGTGTGGGACCTGTTCCGCGAGATGCAGCCGAAGCAGATCGAGCACGACGAGACGATCTTCCGGGAGCTGAAGGAGCGCTTCGGCTCGCCCTACGGGTTCGGCGAGTACTTCCGCGGCGGCATGGGCGCCGAGGCCGTGCGCGACCTGCTCGAGCAGGTCGACCTCGACGCGGAGGCCGCCGACCTCGAGGAGCAGGTCAAGACGGCGAAGGGCCAGAAGCAGGCCCGCGCGGTCAAGCGGCTCAAGGTCGTGGACGCGTTCCGCCGCTCGGGCAACCGCCCCGACCAGATGATCCTCGAGGCCGTGCCGGTCATCCCGCCGGAGCTGCGTCCGATGGTCCAGCTCGACGGCGGCCGGTTCGCGACGTCCGACCTCAACGACCTCTACCGCCGCGTCATCAACCGCAACAACCGCCTCAAGCGGCTGCTCGACCTCGGCGCGCCGGAGATCATCGTCAACAACGAGAAGCGGATGCTGCAGGAGGCCGTCGACGCGCTGTTCGACAACGGCCGCCGCGGCCGGCCGGTCACCGGCCCGGGCAACCGCCCGCTCAAGTCGCTGAGCGACATGCTCAAGGGCAAGCAGGGCCGGTTCCGCCAGAACCTGCTCGGCAAGCGCGTGGACTACTCGGGCCGCTCGGTCATCGTGGCCGGCCCGTCGCTGAAGCTGCACCAGTGCGGCCTGCCGAAGCTCATGGCGCTCGAGCTGTTCAAGCCGTTCATCATGGCCCGGCTCGTCGAGCGCAAGGCTGCGCAGAACATCAAGGCGGCCAAGAAGATGGTCGACTCGATGATCCCCGAGGTGTGGGACGTGCTCGAGGAGGTCATCCACGAGCACCCGGTCCTCCTCAACCGCGCGCCGACGCTCCACCGCCTGGGCATCCAGGCGTTCGAGCCGGTGCTGGTCGAGGGCAAGGCGATCCAGGTCCACCCGCTCGTCTGCCACGCGTTCAACGCCGACTTCGACGGCGACCAGATGGCGGTCCACCTCCCGCTCAGCGCCGAGGCGCAGGCCGAGGCGCGGCTGCTCATGCTGTCGAGCAACAACATCCTGTCGCCGGCCCACGGCGCGCCGCTGGCCACGCCGACGCAGGACATGGTGCTCGGCGCCTTCTACCTGACGTACGGGCCGGAGGCCGAGGAGCTGCAGGAGCTCGAGGACCAGCTGAAGGCGGGCAAGTGGCCGTCCGACCGGCCGCGTCCGCACGTGTACCGCACGGCGCAGGAGGCCGAGCTGGGGTACGAGGCCGGCGTCGTCAAGCTGCACGACCTGGCGGAGTTCCGCCCGTTCCGCAGCGAGGAGGGACACGTCCTCACGACGGTCGGCCGGATCATCTACAACGACCGGATCGAGCGCGCGCTCGCCGAGTCGCTCGGCGAGGAGTTCGACCCGACCGAGTACGAGTTCATCAACCAGTCGATCCGCAAGCGCGACTCGGTGCGGCTGATCGACGCGCTCGTGCAGCGGTACGGGCCGTCGACGGTGGCGCTCGTCCTCGACGCGTTCAAGGACCTCGGGTTCGCCTACGCGACGAAGGCCGGCATCACGATCTCCAAGAACGACGTCGTGATCCCGCCGGACAAGGACGAGATCCTCGCCGGCTTCGACAAGCAGGTCGCGGAGATCGAGGACCAGTACAACATGGGCCTGCTCAGCCAGGCCGACCGGCACGACGCCGTCGTCGACACCTGGAACCGGGCGACCGACGAGGTGGCCGACCGGATGCTCGAGCACTTCGACCGCCTGAACCCCATCTACATGATGGCCAACTCGGGCGCGCGCGGGTCGTTCAAGCAGATCCGCCAGCTCGCCGGCATGCGCGGCCTGATGTCCAACCCGAAGGGCGAGATCATCGAGCGCCCGATCAAGGCCAACTTCATGGAGGGCCTGTCGGTGCTCGAGTACTTCATCTCGACCCACGGCGCCCGCAAGGGCCTCGCGGACACCGCCCTGCGCACCGCCGACTCGGGGTACCTGACCCGGCGCCTGGTGGACGTGGCGCAGGACGTCATCGTGCGCGAGGCCGACTGCGGCAGCGAGGAGTGGATCGAGCTCGACGTCCTCACCGCGACGGGCGACCCGAACGACAACCTCGTCGGCCGGATCGTGGGCAAGGACGTCAAGGGCCACGTCAAGCAGGGCGAGCTGATCGGCCGCGACACGCTCGCCAAGCTGGTCGCCGGCGGGGTCGAGAAGGTCCCGGTCCGCTCGGTGCTCAAGTGCCAGGCGCCGACCGGCGTCTGCCAGCAGTGCTACGGCGTCGCCCCGGCGACCGGCCAGATGGTCCAGATCGGCGACGCGGTCGGCATCATCGCCGCGCAGTCGATCGGCGAGCCGGGCACGCAGCTGACCATGCGGACGTTCCACACCGGCGGCGTCGCCGGCGCGGACATCACGCACGGCCTGCCGCGCGTCGTGGAGCTGTTCGAGGC
>DASZER010000016.1:0-119811 GCA_035940575.1 Frankiaceae bacterium
CGTCCGACGACCCCGTCGCGAGCAGGCCCAGGTCGCCGGCCAGCGCGCGGAGGCGTTCGCGGGTCGGGGGGTCGTGGTCGGGATGGTCCACCTCCAGCGCCGCGAGCCCGGCCGCCGCGAGGTCCGCGACCACGTCGTCGCCGACGACCCGCCCGCGCTTCACCGCGCCGGGGTGCGCGAACACCGCGACGCCGCCGGCCTCGTTCACCAGCGCCACCGCGCGCGCCGGGTCGAGCGAGTACTTCTCGACGTACGCGCGGCCGTCGTTGCCGATCCACTCGCCGGTGAACGCCGCCGGCACGTCGTCGACGACGCCCGCCTCGACCAGCGCGCGGGCCACGTGCGGGCGGCCGATCGCGCCGCCGCCGGAGAGCTCGGCGACGCGCTCGTACGTCACCGGCGCGCCGAGGTCGTTGAGCCGCGCCACCATGTCGCGGGCGCGCCGGTCGCGGTCGGTGCGGATGCGGTCGAGCTCGCCGCGCAGCGCCTCGTCCTCCGGGTCGAACAGGTAGCCCAGCAGGTGCAACGACACGCCGTCGCGCAGGCACGAGACCTCCGCCCCGGGCACGACGGTCAGGCCGCGCGGGACGTTCGCGGCGGCCTCGGCCCAGCCCGCGGTCGTGTCGTGGTCGGTGAGCGCGACGACGTCGAGCCCGGCCGCGACGGCGTGGCGCAGCACCTCGGCGGGCGGGTCGGTGCCGTCGCTGCGGTCGCTGTGGGCGTGCAGGTCGATGCGCATCGGCGCCAACGTACCCAGAAGGGGCGGCGCGGCTCGCGTCGAACGATCTTCCCCATCCGGTCCCGGGGGGGACCGCCCGACAGATGGGACCTTCGTGAAGCACCTGCTCCTTGCGGCCGTCGCCGCCGCCCTCGTCGCGCCCGCCGCGACCGCCGCGACCGGCTCGTGCCTCGACCTCGCCGACCCGGCGGGCGACCTCGCGGTGTGGGACGCCCCCGCGCCGACCGTCCCGGCCGGCACCGAGCTCGACGCGCTCGACCTCGTCGGCGTCCGGCTGGAGGCGACGACGGGCGACGCGGTGACGGCGACGTTCTCGCTCGCGGGGGCACCGGCGCCGCGGCCGGGGATGCGCTTCCGGTACAAGGTCGTGTTCCACGACGACGCCTACGACTACGTCCTGTTCGCCGAGGTCGACAACGTCGTGCGGATGCCGTTCGGCGGCCCGTACGGCATCGACGTCAGCCCGCGCGGCAGCGACCAGTCGTGGAGCCACTCCGTCTCGGGCTCGATCGACGCGACCGCGAGGACCGTGACCGTCGCGGCGTTCGGGTCGTCGGTGCCGGTGCTGACCCTCGACCCCGGCCACGACTTCACCGTGGACTCCGTCCAGACGTTCGGCGGCGTCGGCGCGACGTACGGCCACTGGGACATGGTCACCGGGCCGCACACCCTCGTCGTCGGGGACGGGTGCCCGTAGCCGCACGCCCGTGAAAGGGTGTCGGGCATGGACGAGCGCCTGCTCCTGCTCGCGGACGACGCCCTCGCGGCGGCGCGCGCCGCGGGCGCGGACTTCGCCGAGGTACGCGCCGTCGAGGAGCTCTCCGAGGCCATCGACGTCCGCGACGACCGGGTCGAGGGCGTCGCGCGCACGTCGAGCGCCGGCGTCGGCATCCGCGTGCTGTCGCGCGGCGCGTGGGGCTTCGCGGGCACCAACGACCCGGCCGGCGTCCGCGCCGCCGCCGAGCGCGCGGTCGCGATCGCGCGGGCGTCGGCGGGGCTGCGGCCCGAGGCCGTACGCCTCGACGACACGCCGCCGCCCGGCGGCACCTACGTCACGCCGCACGAGCGCAACCCGTTCGACGTCCCGCTCGCCGAGAAGATCGACCTGCTGCTCGCCACGACCGCGGCGGGCCGCGAGGCGGCGGGCGTCGCGTACGTCGAGGCGACGACCGACGCGTGGCAGCGCACGACGATCTTCCGCTCGAGCGAGGGCGGGTGGTTCGACCAGCGCGTGCTCCAGGTCGGCGGCGGGATGCGCGGCACGGCGGTCGGCGAGGGCGAGCTGCAGCGCCGCTCGTACCCGAACTCGTTCCGCGGCCAGTTCACCTGCGGCGGCTGGGAGGACGTGACGCGCCTCGACCTGCCGGCGCACGCGCTCGGCACCTGCCGCGAGGCCGTCGCGCTGCTCACCGCGCCGGAGCTGCCGTCGCGCGAGACGACGTTGCTGCTCGAGAGCAGCCAGCTCGCGTTGCAGGTCCACGAGTCGGTCGGGCACCCCACGGAGCTCGACCGGATCATGGGGATGGAGCGCGCGTTCGCCGGCACGTCGTGGGTCGCGGTCGAGGACCGCGGGACGCTGCGCTACGGCTCCCCGCTCGTGACGATCGTCGCGGACGCGACGACGCCGGGGGCGCTGGGAACGTTCGGCTTCGACGACGAGGGCGTGCCCGCGGGGACCGCGCCGATCGTCACCAACGGCGTCCTCGAAGGCTTCCTCACGTCCCGCGAGACCGCCGCGCTGCTCGGCGAGCGCAGCAACGGCACCGCGCGCGCCGACTCGTGGGGCGCGATCCCGCTGATCCGCATGAACAACGTCTCGCTGCAGCCCGGCGACGGCGGCTCGCTCGACGACCTGGTCGCCGACACCGACGACGGCGTGTACCTCGCGACCAACCGCTCGTGGTCCATCGACGACAAGCGGCTCAACTTCCAGTTCGGCTGCGAGGCGGCGTACGAGATCCGCCACGGCCGCCTCGGCAGGCTCTACCGCAACCCCACGTACAGCGGCCGCACGCCCGTCTTCTGGAACGCCTGCGACGCGCTCGGCTCCGACTTCGTCGTCTGGGGCGTGCCGAACTGCGGCAAGGGCCAGCCGATGCAGACCGCGCGCGTCGCGCACGGCTCGCCGACCGGGCGCTTCCACGGCGTCGCGACGGGGGCACGGCCATGAGCGACCTGACCGCGCTCGCGCAGACCGCGCTCGACGCCGAGGGCGCCGACGCCGTCGAGGTCCACGTCACGCGCTCCGACACCGCGCTCACGCGGTTCGCTGAGTCGGTCGTCCACCAGAACACCGCGCGCCTCGACGGCGAGGCGCGGGTGCGCGTCGTCGTGGACGGCGCGCGCGTCGGCGTCGTCGCGACCAACGACCTCTCCCCCGAGGGCCTGCGCGCCGCCGCCCGCTCGGCGGTCGAGGCGGCGCGCGTCACGCCGCCCGACGAGTCGTTCGCGGGCCTCGCCTCGCCCGCGTCGTACGACGCCGCGGGCGTGGACGACGAGGCCACCGGCTCCGCGAGCCCCGACGACCGCGCGCGGCTGGTCGCGACGATGCTGTCCCACCTCGGCGCCGGCATGGTCGCGGCGGGCACCGCCGAGAGCGGCCGCCACGAGGTCGCCGTCGTCAACACGAACGGCGTCTCCGCCTACCACGCCTCCACCCGCGCCTCGGTGACCTGCCTCGTCTCCGGCGGCGACTCGACCGGCTGGGCCGAGGACACGAGCGGCACGCTCGGCGGCATCGCCGCCGACGCCGTCGCGGCGCGCGCCGTCGCGAAGGTCGAGGCCGGCCGCGCCCCGCGCGACGTCGAGCCGGGTGACTACGCCGTCGTCCTCGAGCCCGTCGCGGTGTCGGCGCTGGTCGAGTGGCTGTGCTGGCTGGCGTTCGGCGGGCGCGACGTCGTGGAGGGGCGTTCGGCGATCTCGGCCAGGCTCGGCGAGCGGGTCTGCTCGCCGCTCGTCACGGTCGTGGACGACGCGCTGTCGCCCGACATGACGGGCGTGCCGTTCGACGCGGAGGGCGTACCGAAGCGGGTGCTCCCCCTGATCGAGAACGGCGTCGCGCGCAACGCCGCCCACGACCTCACGTCCGCGCGGCTCGGCGGCACCGAGTCGACAGGGCACGCGTTCCCCGCGCCGAACCCGCAGGGCGGCTTCCCCGCGCACCCTCGCCTGCACGGCGGCGACGCGAGCCTCGACGACCTCGTCGGCGGGCTCGAACGCGGCCTGCTCGTCACGCGCTTCCACTACACGAACGCCGTCCACGCGCTGTCCACGACGATCACGGGGATGACGCGCGACGGGACGTTCCTCGTGGAGGACGGCCGCGTCGTCGGCGGCGTGCACAACCTGCGGTTCACGCAGTCCGTCCTCGACGCGCTGTCCTGCGTCGAGGCGGTGGGGCGCGACACCGCGCTCGGCAGTGAGTTCGGGGGAGCGGTCCGGGCGCCGGCGTTGCGGCTGTCGCGGTTCCACTTCTCCTCCGCCACGTCGTTCTGATGCCCGACGACCTCACCATCGACCAGCTCGCGCAGCGGACCGGCGTCACGAGCCGCAACATCAGGGCGTACCAGGAGCGCGGCCTGCTCCCCCCGCCGCGCCTCGTCGGGCGTACCGGCCACTACGGCGACGGCCACGTCGCGCGGCTGCGGCACATCACGTCGATGCTCGAGCGCGGGTTCTCCCTCGCCGCCATCCGCGAGGTGTTCGAGGCGTGGGAGCGCGGCTACGGCATCGCCGACCTGCTCGGGTTCGAGGAGGCGCTGGACACGCCGTGGCGCTCGGACGCCCAGCGCGTGACGACGCGCGAGGAGCTGCGCGACGACCTCGACGTGGACGACGACACCCTCGCGGGGTCGGTCGCGCTCGGCCTCGTCGTGCCGCTGGGCGACGGCCGCTACGAGATCCCGAGCCCGCGCATCCTGCACGCCGCCCACGCGCTGCGGAAGGCCGGGCTGCCGATCGACGCGCTGATGGAGGAGGCGGCGTTGCTGGTCGCCGACCTCGACCGGATCGCCGAGCGGTGGGTGCGGCTGTTCCTCGACCGGGTCTGGGCGCCGCACGTCGAGGCGGGGATGCCGCCGGAGGACCTGCCGCGCATCACCGAGGCGCTCCACCGCCTGCCGCCGCTCGCGCTGGCCACCATGGAGCCGTTGTTCGCGCGGATCATGGAGACCCGCGTCGCGGCCGCGGCCGCCGAGGCGCTCGCCACCGCTGTCACCTCAGAGTAAGGCAATCCTCCCTATTCGTCCCCTTTCCCTCCATCGTGCTATGCGCCATAAAGCGATGGCACGTTCACGGCTGGCAGATCCGCCGCCGTGCCATCGGGACAAGGAGACAGGCCTATGTCCAAGATCAGGCGCTACGGCGCCGCCACCGTGGTGTGCGCGGCGCTCGCGCTCGTCGCGCCGAGCGCGTCCGCGCACCACGACCTCGGCTTCACCGCCACGCCGAGCCCGACGACCGCGGGAGCCGTCGCGAACCTCGCGACGTACGTGTCGTTCGGCAGCTACATCCCGAAGAGCTCCGTCACGCACTTCGCCCCCGGCGCGCTGCTCGCGCACGCCGACGACGCGACGAGCCCCGTCTCGCCGCCGCCGCAGAACGGCGACGAGGTCGGCTCGATCAGCGCCTCGTCCGACCTCTGGACGAACGGCTGCAACGGCGACGAGCCGCAGGGCTACACCCTCACCTGGATCGAGCCGATCGGCAGCGGCGCGCCCACCGGCACCGTCGCGCGCATGGACGCGACGGGGTCGTTCTTCGGCCTCAACATCACCAAGAAGGCGTACGTCGTCTGGAAGGGCAGCGGCGACTCCGCCAACGCCTCCGCGCACTACGACATCGTCGTACCGGACATGCCCGACGAGATCACCTGCTCGACCAGCACGCCCGAGCAGACGACGACCGGCTACGGCTACGCGAAGTCCGGCGGCGTCACCACCACCCGCATCGTCGGCAAGAACCCGTCGACCACCGGCACCAAGTGGTCGTACTACGACTTCGTCGACACCGCGAACGCCACGCACAGCGACTCGGACTCGTTCAGCGTCACCTGATCCCGGCGCCGTTCGAGGAGGGCCGTTCCGCGCTCGCTGGGTGCGCGCGGGGCGGCCCTCCGCCCGTGTGGGGCTACGCGAGGCGCGGCGTCTGCGCGCCGAAGACCAGCTCGAGCTCGGGGTGCCCGCCGTCGCGCAGGTCGTGGAGCACGACGTTGTCGAGGACGTGCACGGCGGCCTCGGGGAACACCACGCACCACAGCCAGTGCGCCTTCGACTCCCCCACCAGCGCGGTGCGGTCGTCGCCGGTCGCCGTGCGCCACAGCGCCGTCGGGTGCCCGGCCGCCTCGACCTTGTAGTCGGGCGCCGCGTCGGGCGACGCGCCGGGGTCGGTGCCCGCGAGCCCCGCGAAACGCGCGCCGAGCCCGATTCCGGGCTCCTCGGCCACCAGCAGCAGGTCCGCGACGCCGCCCGTGGGGCACGGCCCGGAGAACGCCACCAGGCTCGCCACGACCCCCGAGCGCTCGTCGCCCGCCCGCGCGACGCCGGTCACCGTCCAGTCCCTGGGCAGCGGCCTGGGCACCCAGACGGGCACGCGCTCGGAGTCGGCCACGAGGCGTTCGACCGCGGCGAGGCTCGGCACCGGGGCGAGGTGGACGGGGTGGACGTCGCCGTGGCGCTCGCACTGCCAGGCGCTCGACCAGAAGCCGGGCGCGCGCAGCGGGCCGGCGCAGCGGGGGCAGGTCGCGGGAAGAGTCATCGTGCGCCCTACGTTCCGCCCGCCGTTCGCGACCCGTCAACCCCCCGCGCGGGCAGTTCCGGCTGCCGGGCAGGTGACGCCCGGACGTGCGTCGGCCCCGCCGGGACAGGACCGGCGGGGCCGACAGAAACGGGTCCGGCTAGACGACGTCGTCGTCCACGTAGCGCGTCCTGCGGCGCTCGATGATCGGCTCGTCCTCGACGACCACCGTGCGGCGGCGCGTGGTGTACATCCGCGGCCCGCCGAGCCCCGCCGCGAGGGCGAGGACGACGAGGAGCAGGATGATCAGGACCAGGAGGTTCATGGCCTGCGCCTTACGGAGCCACGGACGAGTCGGTGCTCACACCGGTGTCCGTGCTCGTGTCGGTGTTGGTGTCGCCGTTGTTCTGCGTGTCCCCGCCGTTGTCGTTCTGCGTGATGTTCGGGTCGGGGTTGATGCCGCTGTTGTTGTCGTCGGTCACCGCGCGGACGAGCCAGATGGCACCGACCACGAGCAGGGTGATGACGACGAGCGCGACGATCGTGCGGCCGATCCAGGAGCCGTCGTCCTCGACAACGGTCGTAGTCGGGGTGGCGACGTCCTCTTCGACGATGCGGCGGACCACAATGGCCTCCTTGTCGTGGCCGGCGGTGCGCCGGCGTTCGCTGTCTTCCGTCGCACAGGGGATTCCCGTTGATCCAGACAGGAAAACGCGCCGAACGGGTGAGGTGTGCGGGAGCCGTCGTCGTGGAGGGCGGGCGCGTGCTGCTCGTGCGCCGCGCGAACGAGCCGAGCCGCGGCCTGTGGTCGATCCCCGGCGGCCGCGTGGAGGACGGCGAGACGGCGCCGGAGTGCGCGCGGCGCGAGGTGCGCGAGGAGACCGGGCTCGACGTCGAGGTCGGCGACCTCGTCGCGACGGTCGACCTCGGCCCTTACGTCGTCGACGACTTCCGCGCGCGGGTCGTCGGCGGGACGCTCGTCGCGGGCGACGACGCGAGCGACGTGGGCTTCTTCGCCCCGGACGCGTTGCGCGACCTGCCGCTGACACCCGGGCTGCTCGCGTTCCTCGAGGAGGCCGGCGTCGTCTAGGACGGATATCGCGACCGCCTTCCCGACGGCACGGTCGCCTGCCGCGCCGACCGACGCGAACGTTGAAGATCGCGTCGCGGCGACCCGCTCGCTGGGGCACACAGAACGGCGCCGACAAGGCTCCGCGGCGGAGCTGCGCCTCTGCGGGCCCCGCCGGACCCGTTCCTTGCAGCCCACCACGACGCCCCTCCGCGTACCGATCTTCAAGGTTGCGGAGACGCGGGACCGTCTAGGACGTGACGGGCTCGGGGCGGCCGGGCTGCTCGCCGCCCGTCGCGTGCGACTGCTTCGGCACCATCACCTTGCGCCGGAACACGCAGACGAGCGTGCCGTCCTGGTTGTAGCCGCGCGTCTCGACGTAGACGACGCCGCGGTCGTCCTTGGACTTCGACTCGGTCTTGTCGAGCACGGTCGTCTCGCCGTAGATCGTGTCCCCGTGGAACGTCGGCGCGACGTGCTTCAGCGACTCGACCTCGAGGTTCGCGATCGCCTTGCCGGACACGTCGGGCACCGACATGCCGAGCAGCAGCGAGTAGATGTAGTTGCCCACGACGACGTTGCGCTTGAACTGCGTCGTCCGCTCCGCGTAGTTCGCGTCGAGGTGGAGCGGGTGGTGGTTCATCGTAAGGAGGCAGAACAGGTGGTCGTCGTACTCCGTCACCGTCTTGCCTGGCCAGTGCTTGTAGACCGCGCCGACCTCGAACTCCTCGTAGTACCTGCCGAACTGCATGGCGGGAATCCAACCACGACAATGCAGGCATGCCAGCCACAGTCGACCTGGACGGCCACGACGTCGTCGTCACCATCTCCGGCAGCGACCGCCTCTGGGGCTTCGCCCGCGAGCTACGCATCCCGCGCAACGAGGTGACCAACGCCGTCGCCCTCGACCGCACGAAGGTGCGCGGCGCGTGGTTCCGCGTCGCGGGGACGCACGTGCCCTGGCTCAAGGCGGGGTGGTTCCGTACGCGGGCCGGCCGCGAGTACTGGCTCACCCGCAGGGGCGAGCGCGTGCTGGTCATCGAGACGAGCGGCAAGGTCAAGCGCGTGGTCGTGGAGACACCCGACCCCGAGGGCGACGCCGACCGCATCCTCGCCGCGCGGTAGTGCCGATCGAGGTCCCCGCCGCGGACCCGTGCCCGTTCTGCGAGTACCTCGCCGGGACGCGGCCGTACACGATCCTGCGCCGCGACGACGTCACGGCGACGCTGGTGACGTACGAGCAGCGCGGCGTCGCGCACGTGCTCGTGATCCCCGTCGCGCACCGCGAGACGGTGCTCGACCTCACCGACGCCGAGGCGGCGGCGGTGATGCTGGAGGTGCGCGCGATGGCGTACGCGATCGACCGAGCCGAGTCCCCGCGCGGCATCGCCGTCTGGCAGAACAACGGCGTGCCTGCGCACCAGACCGTCCCGCACGTGCACGTACACGTCGCGGGGACGCTGCCCGGCGGCGGCACGGAGTGGGGCCGTGTGCCGCGCCTCGGCCCGGCCGAGACCGACGCGATCGCGGCGCGGTTGCGACCGTTCCTGCGCTAGGAGGGTTCTGCGAAACGCGTCCCGTCGCGAGCCGAGGGCCGCGTGGCGATCCGGCAAGGCCGCAGGGCGCCTGCGGGCTGGGTCATGCCCGCAGGCGAGGAGAGAACGCAGCCGGTCGTCGCGCGGGCTCGGCGCAGCAGGGCCGGGTTTCGCAGAACCCTCCTAGGCGCTCAGGCGAGGGAGACCTCGGGGCGCTCGGGGTCGCGGGGGTCGGCGCCCGACGCGAGCCACCGCTCCTCCAGCGCCGCGGCGCCGTGCACGCGCTTGAACGCCGCCTCGTTCGGCGTCATCGGCACGACCGGGAAGAACGCCACCTCGCCGCCCGGCGAGGGCATCGGCGGCACGGGCGCGCCGGGCTCGCCGACGAGCAGCGCGGTGAACCTCGCCCCCGGCCACAGCGGCTCCCCCAGGTCGAGCGACGCGCCGGGCGCGATGACGGCGTTCTCGACGAACGGGCTCGTGGCCGCCGCCGCGAGCGCCCGGAGCACGTCGTCGCGCAGCGAGCGCAGCGACAGCACCAGCTCCGCGCGCGGCCCCTCCGTGGCAACGACGTCCGACGTCGGGTCGGGCAGCGGCGCGCGCGACATGCCGAGGGTGACGTAGTGCACGACCTCGCCCGCGTCGTGGCGCAGCACGTCGACGCGCTCGGCGCCGAGGAACGTCACCGACGCCCGCGCCGACGCGGCGCCGAGGACGCGCGTGACGTGCGCCTCGACGCCGCGGAGGAACTCCTCGCCCACGTCGGCATCCTCGCCGCTCGGCGGGGTGCCGACCACCGGGGTCAGCGCGCGTCGCCCGAGCCCGAGTCCGCGTAGCGCAGGATCGCGCCGCACCCCTCGTTCGGGATCGCCGTGCCGCCCGCCGGGACGATCACGACGTCGGCGCCGGTGCCGACGGCCGCACGCACGAGCACGTCAGCGAGGCGGCCCTGCTCGACGTGGTCGGTCAGGCCGTCGAGCTCGAAGCGCTCCGTCGCGATCAACGAGGCGTCGTCGGAGAACCACAGCATCCGGTCGTCGTCGGGCTCGTCGTGCAGGAGCAGCGTCGCGACCTGCGCCTTGCGCAGCGCCTCCACCGTGGCGCGCACGCCGTCGGTCGCGCGGTCGCCCTGGCCGCGCTCCTCCTGGAACTCGTCGAGCACCTTCTGGAGCCGGTCGAGCGAGACCAGCGCGACCTTCTCCACGATCTCCGCGGCCGTGAACGGCGTGCCGCCGTCGGTCGCGCGCCCGCCGCCGGCCTCGAGGACCTGGACGAGCGGGCGTACGTGCTGCGGCAGGTGGTCCTGGATGAGGCGTACGGCGTGCACGTCGCCGCCGACGAGCACGACCTTCGCGTCCACGGAGCGGACGACGCGCTCGATCTCCTCGCAGATCTCGGCGGCGTTGCCCTCCCAGGAGTCGATGGCGCGCTGCTGGTAGCGGCGCTGCGACCAGCCGCCGGGCTGCACGCGGCGGATCACGTCGTGCGAGCCCTCGACCTCCTCGCTGACGACCGGCTCGGTGCCGTCGACGTAGGCGAGGATCTCCGCGCCCGTACGGTCGGCGAGCACGACCACGTGCGGCACGCGCGTCTGCGCCCACGACACGAGCGGCGTGACGTACGGCAGCCCGCCGACGAGCGCGACCTCGCGGGCGAGCTCCTCCGGCAGCCGGCGCGACCACAGCACGGAGCCGTGGGAGGCGAACGCGACGACGCTGTTGCCGTCGGTGCGGTTGTCGAGCACCGCGCCTTCGAGCGCGTCGAGCGTGAGGTCGTCGACGCCGTTGGCCGCGAGGTCCTGGCGCGTGCTGCGCCAGGCGAGGTCGAGGCGCTGCGCGGCGTTCTCCACCGCGACCGGCGTGTTCAGGTACAGCGACACGTAGGGCCCTGAGGCCGTGTACAGCTTCGCGATCTCGGTGACGTCCATGGCGGGCAGGTACCCGCGAGCGCCGCGCCTATGCTCGCCCGCATGGAGCGCGAACGATTCCTGGAGCTGCTGCGTACCGACGGCGACCTGCTGCTGCTCACGGCCCGCCGCGGCCTCGACGCGACGGTCCCGACGTGCCCGGGCTGGACCGTCCGCGACGCGGTCTCGCACACCGCCCAGGTGTACGAGCACAAACTCGCCTGCATCGCGCTCGGCGGCCCGAAGCCCGAGCCGTGGCCGCCCGCGTGGCCCGACCGCGACCCGCTCGACTGGTACGCCGACGCCCACGCGCGCCTGGTCGCGACGCTCACCACGACCGACCC
This sequence comes from Frankiaceae bacterium, assembly GCA_035940575.1. GTDB lineage: Bacteria > Actinomycetota > Actinomycetes > BP-191 > BP-191 > BP-191. Next base: position 11,327 of record DASZER010000016.1, read on the forward strand.
GGCCGCGCCGTCGCACACGTGGTGGCCCGACGACCAGACCGCCGGCTTCTGGGTGCGTCGCATGGCGCAGGAGACGGCCGTGCACCGCGCCGACGTGGAGAGCGCGTTCGGCGACGTCACGCCGATCGACGCCGAGCTCGCCGTCGACGGCGTGGACGAGGTGCTCACGATGATGCTGGCCGACGACTGGAGCGACCTGCCGCAGCCCGACCTCAACGGCACCGCCTCCGTCGAGACAGGAGGCCGCCGGTGGCACGTCGCGATGACGACCGACGACGTCGCCGTCGCGGAGTCGGACGGCCCGGCCGAGGCGACCGTGAGCGGCGAGCCGAGCGACGTGCTGCTGTGGCTGTGGGGCCGCGCGCCCGACGGTGCCGTACGCATCGACGGCGACGCCGGCGCGGCCCGCCGCTTCCGTGAGCGCCTCGCCCTCGCGACGACCTAGCCGCGCAGCGCGTACTCCTCGAGCAGGCGGCGGCCGACGATCATCTTCTGGATCTCTGACGTGCCCTCGCCGATGAGCAGCATCGGCGCCTCGCGGTAGAGGCGCTCGATCTCGTACTCCTTCGAGTAGCCGTAGCCGCCGTGGATGCGGAACGCGTCCTGCACGACCTCGGCGCAGTACTCGGAGGCGAGGTACTTCGCCATGCCGGCCTCGACGTCGTTGCGCTGCCCGCTGTCCTTCTTGCGCGCGGCCATGACCATCATCGAGTGGGCCGCCTCGACCTTGGTGGCCATCTCCGCGAGCTTGAACATCACGGCCTGGTGCTGCGCGATCGGCTTGCCGAACGTCTCGCGCTGCTGCGCGTACGCGATCGCGAGTTCGAACGCCCGCAGCGAGACGCCGCAGCCGCGCGCGGCGACGTTGACGCGGCCCACCTCGACGCCGTCCATCATCTGGTAGAAGCCGCGGCCGCGGCCCTCGTCGCCGCCGAGCACCGCGGACGTGGGCACGCGGTGGTCGGTGAAGACCAGCTCGGTCGTCTCGACGCCCTTGTAGCCCATCTTCTCGATCTTCGGCGGGATCGTGACGCCCTTGGCCGTCTCGCCGAAGCCGGGCTCCTTCTCCACGAGGATCGTCGTCATGTTCTTGTAGACGCTCTCGGCGCCCTCGTCGGTCTTGACGAGGGTGGCTACGACGCCGGCGCGGGCGCCGTTGGTCAGCCACATCTTCTGGCCGTTGATCACGTAGTCGTCACCGTCGAGCACCGCGCGCGTCTTGATGGCGGAGACGTCGCTGCCGCAGCCCGGCTCGGACATCGAGAACGCGCCGCGGACCTCGCCGGTCGCCATCCTCGGCAGGAGCCTGCGCTTCTGCTCCTCGGTGCCGTGCTGCTTGAGCAGGTACGCCACGATGAAGTGCGTGTTGATGATCCCGCTGATGCTCATCCAGCCGCGGGAGAGCTCCTCCACGACGAGCGCGTAGGTCAGCAGCGACTCGCCGAAGCCGTCGTACTCCTCCGGGATCATGAGCCCGAACAGGCCCATCTCCCGCATGCCCTCCACGATCGCCTCGGGGAACTCGTCCTTGTGCTCGAGGTCGGTCGCGTACGGGAGGATCTCCTTGTCCACGAACGTCCGGACGGTGGAGAGGATCTCCTGCTGGACGTCGGTGAGCCCGTCGGTCTGCGCGAGTCGGCCCATGGGGGTCCCTTCGGCTACGGCGGTCCGGCGCGCTCGACGCTGCCGGCCGCGGCTGTCGTGCGCCGAGTATCGCAGGGGCGCGCGGAGCGGCCGTGCGCGGGCCGCGCGGGGGACGTTGACGGAGATGTCGGGCTCCTGCCACTCTCGCCCTCGACGTCCCCCTCGATCCCAGGAGTGCCCATGCGTGCCCTCGCGCGCCCCCTCGTCGCCGCCGCCCTCGTCGGCGCGGCGTTCGCCACCGTCCCGGCCGCCCAGGCCGCGCCCGCGCCGTCCGCGCAGCAGTGCCTGGTCCCGGACTGCGACCCCTTCTGGCTGTTCCGGGCGTGCGGCCCGCTCGTCGCCTGCCCGTAGCCCTCCCTCACACCCCAGGCCCGACCCCAGAACGGAGCCCTACCCATGCACGCCCTCGTACGCCCCCTCGGCCTCGCCGCGCTCGCGGCCGGCACCCTCCTCGCCCAGCCCGCGGGCGCCTCGACCCGCTGCGTCGGCGAGCAGGCGATCTTCTACGCCTGCGTCGTCACGCCGAGCGTCGGCGTCGGCAGCACGCCGCTGTGCGTCTACACCGGCGGCTCGTCGTGCCAGACCGTCGACGTCCCCGTGCCCGTGCTCAGCGGCACCGTCGGCGTCACGTGCGGCGGCGCGCTCGCGGCGTGCGGCTCGCCCGCGCTGCAGTGCGCGGCGATCGACCTCCCGCCCGTCTGCTACTGACGGCCCCTCATGCGGCTCACCGGTCCCCTCCTCGCCGGCGTGCTCGCCGCCGGCTCGTTCCTCGCCGCGCCCGCCCAGGCGGCGTGCTTCGGGACGCAGCAGCTCGCGTACGCCTGCGTCACGCCGCCGACGCTCGAACGGCGGCAGGTCCAGCAGTGCGTCTACACCGGCGGTGACACCTGCGAGAACGTCACCGTCCCCTACTACGGCCTCGGCGACGACGCCGAGGTCTCGTGCGGCGGCACGCTCGACACGTGCACGCAGGTCAACCGGATCGTGGACCTGTTCCGGGCGTGCGGCCCGATCGTCGCCTGTCCCTGACACCTCTCACCCCAGACCCGGAGGTCTCCTCCCATGCTCCGTCCCCTCCTCGCGGCAGCGCTCGTTGCCGCGGCCTTCGGCGCCACGGCCGCGCAGGCGGCGTGCGTCGGCACGTACCAGATCGAGGGCGCGTGCGTCACGACGCACCGCGGCGCTCTCCCCGGCGTCGACCTCGAAGGCGACCCGTACGAGGACTGCGTGCTCGTCAACGGCCGTTGCGTCGCGCCGTTCAGCGTCCCGATGCCGCGCGTGGTGCCCGGCGACGGCGAGCCCCTCGTCGAGGTCTCGTGCGGGACCTGCGGCTGACCCACCCCTCACCCGGACACCCAGACATCCCAGGAGGACCCATGCGTACCCTCACGCGCACCCTGCTCCTCGGCGCCGCCGCGGCGTCGCTGCTCGCGGCGCCCGCCGCGAACGCAGGCACCAACTGCGTCGGCCCGTCGAGCCTGTACTTCTGCCTGTACTCGCCGAACGCGTCGGTCGGCGAGCGCACTGAGTGCGTCTACCTCGGCGGCAGCACGTGCCGCAACGTCACCGTCCCCACGGTCGAGACGAGCGGCGAGCTCGGCTGGTACTGCGGCGGCATGTGGCGCTGCGTCTCCCCGGCGCTGGACCAGTGAGGCGCCTCGCGGCGCTCGCGCTGGTGGCGGCGGGAGCGGCGGCGACCGCCGCGCCGGCCCACGCGTACTGCGTCGGCACCACCCAGATCGGAACGCTCTGCGCGAGCGTCGACACCGGCCCCAAGCCGTCGGTCGAGCTCGTGCCGCAGGACGACTGCGTCTACGTCGTCGTCGGCAAGTGCGTGCCGGTGACGTACTACGTCCCCGGCGACGTCGACCTCGGCGGCCCCGCCCGGGTGTACCTCACCTGCACCGGCGTCTTCGACGTGTCCGGGCTGGCCTGCTAGCCCCCCCAGCGTTCCAGCGAGTCCAGCAGTCCCTGGAGCCGGCGGCCCCGCGGCGAGAGCCGCAGGTCGCCGGTCTCCGGGACGACCTCCACGGCGCCGATGCGGCGCAGGTCCGCGACCCGCTGCGTCACGACGCTCGGCGCGACCGCACGCACCCGCGTGGGCAACGCGCGCTCGGCGACGTTGCCGCCGGTCAGCGCCCTGAACACCTCCAGCGCGCCGCGCCGCGCGAGCACGTCGAGCAGGTCCGCGAGGGGGTCGCTCACTCGCTCGGCGGCTCGAACTTGCTCGTGCGCGCCATGCCCGCCGCGCGGCCCTTGCCCGCGATGACGAGCGCCATCTTGCGCGACGCCTCGTCGATCATCTCGTCGCCGAGCATCACGGCGCCGCGCTTGCCGCCGGCCTCGGACGTGAAGAAGTCGTACGCGTCGAGGATCAGCTCGGCGTGGTCGTACTGCTCCTGGCTCGGCGAGTAGACGTCGTTCGCCGCGTCGATCTGGCCGGGGTGCAGCACCCACTTGCCGTCGAAGCCGAGCGCGGCCGAGCGCTTCGCGACGGCGGTGAAGCCCTCGACGTCCTTGATCTGCAGGTACGGCCCGTCGATGGCCTGCAGGTCGTACGTCCGCGCCGCCATGAGGATGCGCATGAGGATGTAGTGGTACGGGTCGCCGTTGTAGTCGGGGTGCGGGGCGCCGACGACGAGCGACTTCATGTTGATGCTCGCCATGAAGTCGGCGGGGCCGAAGATGATCGTCTCGACGCGGTCGCTCGCGCCGGCGATGGCGTCGACGTTGACGAGGCCCTTGGCGTTCTCGATCTGAGCCTCGATGCCGATGCGGTTCTCGAAGCCCATCGTCTGCTCGATCTGCGTGAGCAGCAGGTCCAGCCAGACGACCTGCTCGGCCGTCTGCACCTTGGGCAGCATCACGCAGTCGAGGTTCTGGCCCGCGCCCTCGACCACGGTGATGACGTCGCGGTACGTCCACTTCGTCGTGAGGTCGTTGACCCGCACCACGCGCGTCTTGTCGCCCCAGCCGCCGTCGTTGAGCGCGGCGACGACGTTGGCCCGCGCCTCCTCCTTGGCGAGCGGCGCGACGGAGTCCTCGAGGTCGAGGAACACCTGGTCGGCGGCCAGGCCCTGGGCCTTGCCGAGCATCTTCGGCGACGACCCGGGGACGGCGAGGCAGGAACGGCGGGGGCGCAGTCGTGACATGGCCCGGATGCTACCGAGCGCTCACTCCACGACAGGAACGCCCGCCACCGCGGGCCGCCGCGACCCCGCGCGGATGACGAGCACGACGCCCGAGACGATCACCGCCGCGGCCGGTGCGGCCTGCCACCGCGGCACCTCGTCGAGGAACGCCCACGCCAGCGCGACCGCCCCCACGATCTCGAACAGGATCGAGATGGAGACGACGGTCGGGCTCGTCGTCTTCAGCACGACGTTGAACACGCTGTGCCCCAGGAGCTGCGCGCCGACCGTGAGGCCGACGATGCACCACCACGTCCGCGCGTCGAAGCCCACGAACCGCGTCCTCGTCACGCCGATGAGGCCCAGGAGCAGCACGGCACAGGTGGCGTAGCAGACGGTCGTGTAGACGGTCGTCGTGACGGTGCGGCGCACCTCGGCGCCGACGGTGACGTACGCCGCCGCGAAGAAGCCGCCCACGAGCGCGAGCAGGTCGCCGCCGAGCGCGCGCGCGTCGAAGTGCAGGTCGATGCCGGTCAGCAACGCCGCGCCGAGGACGGCCAGCCAGATGCCCGCCCAGCCCATCGCGGGCACGCGGTCGCCCTGCGAGCGCGCGATCAGCGCGGCCCACACCGGCTGCGTGGCGACGAGCGCGGTCGAGGACGCGACGGAGGTGAACGACAGCGACGGGATCCAGGTCGCGAAGTGCAGGGCCAGCAGCACGCCCGCCGCCAGCGCGAGCCGCCGCTCGCGGCCGTGCAGCGAGGTCAGCTCCTCGCGGTTGCGGAACCACGCCCACGGCGCGAGCACCCCGGCCGCCGCGGCGTTGCGCCAGAACGCCACCGCGAACGCCGGCGCCGCCGCCGCGCGGATGAACGGCGCGCTGGTCGACACCGCGCTCACGCCGAGCACGATGAGCAGCACGTCGCGGGGCGGGGGCCTGTCGAGGACGCCGACGCGGTCGCTCGCCGTCCGTTCGGTCGGCCGTTCGGTCGGCGTTCGGTCGGCGGACATCGGCCCGACTATAGTTTCGGCCCATGCCACGGGCTCGCCTGCGCTACGCCATCGCGATCGACGACAACCTCCACAGGTCCGGCTCCGGCGACCCCGTCGTGCACGTCTACGGCAGCCGCGGCGGCGCCACGCAGCCGTTCGTCGTGCGCCGCGGGTGGTCGGGCCCGCAGGGCGCGTACGTCGAGGAGTTCCGCGTCGTGCGCTCCTCCGACCGGCTCACGATGTACCGCTCGGGCCCGCGCATCGTGGAGCTCGCCGGCGAGTACTACACGAACGACGTCGAGGACCTCGTGCGCGGCGTCGAGCTCGAGGTCGGCGACTACGAGCTCGTCTTCACGATCGACAACGAGCCGGTCCCCGGCGTTCCCGTCTTCGTCGAGCCCGGCCCCGGCGCCGTCGGCGGCGCGCCCGTCGCGGTCGACCCGCTGATCGAGGAGACGACGAAGAAGTCGGAGCTGGTCTGGCTGTCCTACCCCGGCCTCGAGGGCCAGTCGGCGCGGCCCGCGTGGCACGTCTGGCACAAGGGCGCGGTCTACGTCGTGTTCGACGGCTCGGAGCAGCACATGCCCGGCCTCGACGAGGCCGACTCCGCGATCGTCGCCGTGCGGTCGAAGGACAAGTGGGGCCTGCTCGTCGCCTGGCGCGCCGCCAACGAGCTGGTCCCGCCCGGCTCCCCCGCCTGGAACGAGGTCGTGCCGCTGCTCGTCGGCAAGCGCCTCAACAACCGCGACGGCGACGCCGCCGGCGACCGCTGGGCGCGCGAGTGCAAGGTCGCCCGCCTCGTGCCGACAGGCGAGCTCGTGGAGAGCCCGCAGGACTTCGACTGGTCCGCGCGCTCGGAGGCGCCCGCGCCGTCGCCCGCGACGACCGAGACGCGCGTCCCGATGACGCTGCACGGCAAGTCCCGCCGCCCGGCCGACCAGTCGCCCGAGCGGCCGTTCCTCCGCCGCTAGGAGGGCTCTGCGAAACTCGGCCCGTCGCGAGCCGAGGGCCGCGCGGGCTCGGCGTAGCAGGGCGCGGTTTCGCAGAACCCTCCTGGCTACTCCGCCTCCGCGCGGTCGTCGGGCGGCACGTCCCGCTCGCACACCCACTCCGTGCTCGAGATCCAGTTCGGGCCGTGGTACGAGGGGCCGTACGGCCGGTGGTACGTGTTCGCCGCCGCGAAGTTGGAGTACTCCCACGGCAGCGCGCGGCACGCCGACACCGCGAGCAGGAAGTCGTTGAGCAGCTCGTCGTCGGGCGCCGGGTCGGGCCTCGCCGGCGGCGGGCCCACATCCCCTGGCGTCACGCGGACCGAGAGCAGGTCCTCCTCGTCGCCGCCGGGGTACCGCGCGCGCAGCTCCACGCCGCCGCGCCACCGCTCCACGACCACGGCCTCCGCGAGGTAGTCGTCGTCCTGCTGGTCGCGGCACGCGCGCCGCGCGTCCGCCACCTCGTCGGCGACCGCCCCGCGCAGCGGCGCGAGGTCGACCGTCCAGCGGTCCCTGTCGCCTGTGGGCCGGAAGTCCGGCTCCAACGCGTCGAGCTCCGCCTCGACGGCGTCCTCGACCTTCAGGGCGGGCTTCTCGCAGCCCTCCGCCGGGCGCAGGAGCCAGATGGCGACGGGCGGCGCCAGCAGCGGCGCGACGTGATCGCGGAACGGCCACTGGAACTCCGACCCGCCGTAGAACCTCCCGCTCGCCAACGGCATCAGGCGCTCGTTCGCGACGCCCGCCCCTCGCGCGTCGAGGTGCGCGACGAGCGCCCCGACCTCGCGGCGGACGAGCGCGGCGTCGTACGGCTCCGACCTGGTGTAGACGTTGCCGGCCTGCGTCCGCCAGAACACGCCCGACCAGCGCGCCGCCGGCGTCGGGTCGCTCCCCTCGGCCGGGAACGCGAAGCGCCCGGCGCGCACGTCGTCGGGGAGGAACGACAGCACCGACCGCGCGCCGTCGAGCACCGCGTCGAGCGGGTCGCCGGACCGTTGCGGCGTCACGAGCGCCACCGACGCCACCGCCACGGCGAGCGCGGCGACGGTCGTGCGGTTCATGCCGCGGGCGTACCCCGCACGTCGTCGGGCACGCGGATCACGCCCGCCGCGACGGCCACGGCGCCGCCCGCGACGCGGCACTCGACGGCCTCGCCGCCGCGCGTCACGACGGTGCCCTCGATGCGGCTGGGACGGCCCATCTCGACGCCCTGGCTGACGGCGTACGTCGTCTCGCCGTCGGCGGGGACGTAGCCTGCCGCCGCGAGCCACGCGCCGAACGCCGCCGCCGCCGAGCCCGTCGCCGGGTCCTCCAGGACTCCGGCACCCGCCGCGAACACCCGCGCGTGCGACGTGCGCGCCGCCGCGTCCCACGCGAACACCACGACGCCCGCCGTCCCGCCCGACACCTCGCGCAGCCGTACCGAGTCGGGTACCGCGCGCGCGACGTCGGCGGCGGACACCTCGACGTAGACGAACGGCAGCCCCGCGGTGCACTCCCGCGCCTCGCCCTCGCCGTCGAGGCCGGCCGCGCGGAGGTACGGCGCGCCGTCGACCGGCGCCGACACCGACGGCGTCCCCGCCGTCAGCTCGACGCGCTCGGCGGAGACGGAAAGCGGGAGGTCGCCGGCGCCGCAGCGTTGCGTGACCGCGCCGGCGCGGAGGCGTTCGAGCGAGTGCAGCAGCCACGCGGTGCCGACCGACGGGTGGCCCGCGAACGGCAGCTCCGTCTCCGGCGTGAAGATCCGCAGCGTGTACGACTCCTGCGTGACGGCGAGCGGGAACGCCGTCTCCGACAGGTTGAACTCCTTGGCGATCGCCTGGAGCGACGCCGTCGGCACGTCCTCCGCGTCGAGCACCACGGCGAGCGGGTTGCCCGCGTAGGCGCGGTCGGTGAACACGTCGACCACGTGGTACGGCAGCTCCTTCACGGCTCCCAGCCTAGGGCGGCGGTAGCCTCGCGAGCATGACGACGGCCACCACGCGCGTGTTCTGCGCGCGACTCTCGGGGCTCGTCGTGTTCGACCCCAACGGCGACCAGGTCGGCCGCGTCCGCGACGTCGTCGCGATCCTGCGCCTCGGCGGCCAGCCGCCGCGCGTGCTCGGCCTCGTGCTCGACGTGCAGCGGCGGCGGATCTTCGTGCCGATCCTGCGGGTGCGCTCGTTCGACGCGTCGCAGGTCGTCCTCGCGAGCGGGACGGTCTCGCTGCGCCGCTTCGAGCGCCGCGCCGAGGAGACGCTCGTCCTCCAGGACCTGCTCGACCGCCGCGTCGACGTGCTCGAGACCGGCGAGCAGGTCGTCGTCTACGACTGCGCGATGGAGCAGACGCGTACCGGCGACTGGCAGCTCACCCGCGTCGCCGTGCGCCGGCCGGGGCGCGGCGTTCGCAGGCGCGGCCACGAGCAGGAGCTGCGCTGGGACGAGGTCAGCGGCTTCGCCCTCACCGAGGACAACCAGGGCGCCGACAACCTGCTGGCGGCGTACGAGGGCCTGCGCCCCGCCGACCTCGCGAACGAGCTGCACAACCTCTCCGACAAGCGCCGCATCGAGGTCGCCGCGGCGCTCGACGACGAGCGGCTCGCGGACGTCCTGGAGGAGCTGCCCGAGGACGAGCAGGTCGAGATCATCGAGACCCTCGACGCCGAGCGCGCCGCCGACGTCCTCGAGGCGATGTCGCCCGACGACGCCGCCGACCTGCTCGCCGAGATGTCGGAGGCCGACGCCGCGCGCCTGCTGGAGCGGATGGAGCCCGACGAGGCGGAGCCGGTACGCCGCCTGCTCCTCTACGCCGACAACACGGCCGGCGGTCTCATGACGACCGAGCCGATCATCCTGCTGCCGAACGCCACCGTCGCCGAGGCGCTCGCGCACGTCCGCAACCCCGACCTCTCCCCCGCGCTCGCGTCGCAGGTCTACGTCTGCCGCGCGCCCACGGAGACGCCGACCGGACGCTTCCTCGGCATCTGCCACATCCAGCGGCTGCTCCGCGAGCCCCCGTCGGCGCTCGTGTCCTCGATCGTGGACACCGACCTCGACCCGCTCGGCGCCGACGCGTCGCTGCGCCAGGTCACGCAGCACCTGGCGACGTACAACCTCACGGCGGTCCCGATCGTGGACGAGGGCCACCACCTGCTCGGCGCGGTCACGGTCGACGACGTGCTCGACCACCTCCTGCCCGAGAACTGGCGCGAGGAGGAGGTGGACGGTGGCGCGGGCTAGGGACCGGCTGGACCAGCCGCGCGTCCTGCGCCGGGGCCTGCCGCGCCCGCACTACGACCCGGACGCGTTCGGGCGGTTCTCGGAGACGATCGCGCGGTTCATCGGGACCGCGCGGTTCCTCGTCATCCAGACGATCATCTGCCTGCTCTGGGTCGGCTACAACGGCTACTTCGGGCTGCAGGCGCACCGCGCGAACGAGGAGTGCCGCGACCTGCGCCGCGCCAGCCCGGCCGCCGAGTGCCGCGACGACAGGGACGTGTTCGACCCGTACCCGTTCATCCTGCTGACGCTCGCGCTGTCGCTGCAGGCGGCGTACGCCGCGCCGCTGATCCTGCTCGCGCAGAACCGCCAGGCCGACCGAGACCGGGTCTCGATGGAGGAGGACAGGGCGCAGTACGCGCGCTCCGTCGCGGACACCGAGTACCTCACCCGCGAGGTCGCGGCCGTCCGCCTCGCCCTGGGCGACGTCGCGACCCGCGACTTCCTGCGCTCCGAGCTCGCGCGCCTCGCCGAGGACCTCAAGGACGACGACAGCGGCGCGTAGCCGGCTAGCGCAGGCGCCAGGAGCCGTCGCCGAACGCGTCGTCCAGCGCCTGGTCCGCGATGCCCGCGACGGAGTGCCCGTACGCCGGCTCGCCCGCGTCGGCGAGCGCCGCGAAGTCGTAGAACAGCGAGCCCGTCGTGATCTGCGGCGGCAGCACGTCGACCGGGATCGACCACGTGATCGTGCTGCCGGTGACGGTCAGCGTGATGACGCTGTCGTAGACCTCGTCCGCGCACTCGGCCCACACCTCGCCCGGGACGGTGCCGCCGAGCGTCATGAGCAGCGCGCCCGGCGTGTACCTGAACCACACGACGCCGCAGTCGCGCACGACGGACGACAGCTCGTAGGTGTACGGCACGCCGTCCTTCGGCGGCGCGGCGAGCGTCATCGTCGCGACCAGGGCCTTGTCGTTGCCGCGGCCGCTGGTGCTCCACCTGGCGCTCACGATGTCGAGCTCGGCGGCGCCGGTGACGGCGTCGCCCTTCGGGTCGGTGATCTGCGGGCGGTTCGGCGAGGCGTACGCCGACGGCGCGAGCAGCGCGGTCGCGGCGGCGACGGCGGCGAGGAGCCGCGGTCGCGTCACGCCATCCGCCAGGAGCCGTCGCCCTGCGCGTAGTCGAGCGGCTCGTCGGCGATGCCGGCGACCGAGTAGCCGAAGATCGGCTCGCTCGCGTCGGCCAGCGCCTCGAACTTCGTGAACACCGCGCCCGGCCTGACCTGGGAGGGCAGCACCGCGACCGGCATCGACCACGTGATCGTGGTGCCCTTCACGGTCGTGGTGACGACGTCGTCGTAGATGCCGTCGCCGCAGGCGGCCCAGCCGGTGCTGACGTTGCCGTCCTGCCGCGCCGAGACGCTGCCCGGGTGGTAGGAGAACGACACCTCGCCGCAGTCGCGGACGTCCGCGCGGACGTGGTACGCGAACGGCACGCCGTCCTTCGGCGCCGCGGCGAGCGTCATCGTCACGACGAGCGCCTCGTCCGCGCCGCGACCGGCGGTGCTCCACCGCGCGCTGACGATGTCGAGCTCGGCCATCCCGCCGCGGACGTCGCCCTTGGCGTCGCGGACCTGGGGGCGGTCGGAGGCGCCGTACGCCGCAGGCGCGAGCAGCGCGGTCGCGGCCGCAACGGCCGCCACGAGTCGGAGTGCCACGGTTAGCTCATCCTCCACGTGCCGTCGCCTACGCCGTTGTCGAACGACTGGCTCGCGCCCGACGCCAGCGGGATGCCGAACACCGGGTCGCCCGCGTCGGCTGCGGCCGTGAAGTCGTAGAAGACCGAGCCCGTCCGGACCTCCGACGGCAGCGCCGCGACCGGCACCGACCACGTCATCGTGTTGCCCGCGACCGCGAACGTCACCTCCTCGACCAGCAGCGTCGAGCCCGTCGTGTCGGACGTGCCCGCGCCGCACTCGAGCCACATCGTCGCGGTCTGGTCGGCGTCGGAGATCGCGGGCTGGCCGAGCTCGTCGAGGTACGTCACGAGCGCGCCCGGCGAGTACTCGAAGATGACGGTGCCGCAGCCGCGCACCTGGGACTTGAGCTCGTACGCGAACGGCGCGTCCTTCATCGGCACGGCCGCGAGCGTCAGCGACGCGACGAGCCGCGCGCCCGCGCCGCGCCCGGCGGTGCTCCAGCGCGCGGAGACGATGTCGAGCGAGGCGACGCCGCCGCGCACGTCGCCCTTGGGGTCGGTGATCTGCGGGCGGCCGGTGGCCGCGCCCGCGGGGGTGGCCAGCACGGCGGTGGCGGCGGCGAGCGCCGCGACGAGACGGAGTCGCATGGGGGCAGGGGCCTTTCGGGGGTGGTGGGGGTCGAGCTAGCGCAGGCGCCAGGTGCCGTCGCCGTACGCGCTGTCGAGCGACCCGCCCGCGATGGACTGCGGGGAGTGGCCGACGACGGGGTCGCCGACGTCGGCGATGGCGCTGAAGTCGTAGAACACCGAGCCGACCTCGATCCGGTCGGGCAGCGCCGAGACGGGGACGGACCAGGAGATGGTGTTGCCCGCCTGGACGAACTGCAGCTCCTTGTAGAGCAGCGCCCTGCCGTCGGAGTCCTCGGCGCCGGAGCCGCACGCGGTCCACACCGTCGCGGTCGTGTCGCCGTCCGAGACCAGCGGGTGGTTGACGTCGTCCGCGCGCGTCATCACGGTGCCCGGCGTGTACTGGAACCACAGGGTCCCGCAGTCGCGCACCTGCGACTTCATGTCGTAGATGTACGGCACGTCCTTCTTCGGCGGGGCCGCGAGCGTCAGCGTCGCGACGAGGCGCATCGCGTCGCCCTTGCCCGTCGTGCTCCAGCGGGCGCTCACGATGTCGAGCTCGGCCATGCCGCCCTTGACGTCGCCCTTGGGGTCGCGGACCTGCGGGCGGTCGGTCGCGGCGTTGGCCGGCACCGCGAGAAGCAGGGTCGCGGCGGCCAGCGCGGGAACGAGTCGAAGTCGCATCTGAGGGGCCTCCCTATGGGGTGGTACGGCATCCAAGAGCCCCGGGGACGGCGGGTGGTTCGCTCGTCCGTAGAATCGCCGCCATGACCGTCGCGGCCGCGGAGCGCGGAACGGCGCAGTCCCGGCTGCGCTGGGAGCTGCTCGCCAACCTCGTCCGCAAGGACCTCAAGGTGAAGTACCAGAGCAGCGCGCTCGGCTTCATCTGGTCGCTCGCCACGCCGTTGCTGCTGCTGACCGTCTACTACCTCGTCTTCGGCTTCATCCTCCGCAACGGCGTCCCGAACTTCGCGGTCTACCTGATGGCCGGCCTGCTGCCCTGGAACGCGTTCTCCACGGCCGCCGTCTACGGCTGCGGCTCCGTCGTCGCCAACGCGAACCTCGTCAAGAAGGTCCGCTTCCCCACCTCGGTGCTGCCGCTGTCGGCGGTCGGCTACGCCGCCGTCCACTTCGTGCTGCAGATGGGCGTGTTCTTCGCGTTCCTCGCGCTGTTCCACCGCAAGGCGTTCGGGCCGCAGCTCGTCCTGCTGCTGCCGGCGACGCTCGTGCTGATCGTGTTCGCGAGCGGCGTCGCGATCCTCGTTGCCGCGCTGACCGTGCGCTACCGCGACGTGCAGCACCTCCTCGAGGTGCTGCTGCTCGCGTGGTTCTGGCTGAACCCCGTCATCTACGGCATGCAGCTCGTCCGCGCGCAGCTCCTCCCGCGCGGCGCGTACTGGGCGTACTTCCTCAACCCGATGGCCGGCGTCGTCACGGCGTACCAGCGCGCGCTCTACGTCACGCCCGACGTCCCGACGGTCGTCGGGCCGCAGCAGGTGCTGGCGTACCACGGCTACGGCGGCTACCTGCTCCAGCTCGGCGTCGGCATGGCCGTCTCGCTGGTGACGCTCGCGGTCGCCGTCGTGGTGTTCAAGCGGATGCGCGGCGACTTCGCCGAGGAGCTCTAGTGGGTCAGCCCGCGATCAGCGCGCGGGAGGTCAGCAAGCGGTTCCTCATCCACCGCAAGCGCGCGACGAGCCTCAAGGAACGCTTCATCAACCGCGGCGCGCAGGCCGAGGAGTTCTGGGCGGTCCGCGACCTCTCCCTCGACGTCGAGCCCGGCGAGACCGTCGGCCTCGTCGGCGCCAACGGCTCCGGCAAGTCGACGACGTTGAAGCTGCTCGCCGGCATCCTCCAGCCGACTTCGGGCACGGTCACCGTCAACGGCCGCATCGCGTCGCTGCTGGAGCTCGGCGCCGGCTTCAACGGCGAGCTCTCCGGCCGCGACAACGTCTACCTCAACGCCTCGCTGCTCGGCCTGTCGCGCAAGGAGGTGGACAGGCACTTCGACGACATCGTGGCGTTCAGCGAGCTGGCGCCGTTCATCGACAACCAGGTCAAGAACTACTCCTCGGGCATGTACGTCCGCCTCGGCTTCGCCGTCGCCGTGCACATCGACCCCGACATCCTGCTGGTGGACGAGGTGCTCGCGGTCGGCGACGAGGCGTTCCAGCGCAAGTGCCTCGACAAGATCGAGCAGTTCCAGCGCGACGGGCGCACGATCCTGTTCGTCTCGCACTCGCTGGAGCTGGTCGAGCAGATCTGCTCGCGCTCGGTCGTCCTCGACCACGGGCGCGTCCGCTACATCGGCGAGCCCGAGTTCGCGACCGGCACGCTGCGCGGCATCCTCGGCACCGACAAGCCGCGCGAGACGGCGGTTCCCACGATCGTGGACGACCCGCGCGGCGGCGCGTACATCCACGGCGCGACCGTCAGCGACCGCCCGGGCGGCGAGCCGCGCAGCGACTTCTTCGGCGGCGAGCCGCTGTCGGTGCGCGTCGAGGTCGAGGTGCTCGACGGCACCGACCCGATCGGCGGCCAGGTGACGCTGATCGTGCTCGGCGCGGGCGACATCCCGATCTGGGTGATGGGCCAGGACGGCCGGGGCGTCGTCCCGCCGGTGCCGGGGCGCTACCACGTCGACTTCGTCGTGCCCGAGCTGCCGCCGGTCGTCGGGTCGTTCATCTTCGCGGTGTCGGTCAACGACCCCGACACCGACGACGTCCTCGCCCACGCGCGCTTCTACGAGACGCTGCACTTCAAGGGCAACACCAACCTCGGCATCGTGGACGTCCGCTACACGGCGGAGACGTGGCGGGCCGACGGGTGACCGCCCGCGCGACCGTCGTCGTCGTGAACTGGAACGGCGGCCACCTGCTCCCGCCCTGCCTCGACGCGCTGCGCGCGCAGGACGTCCAGGACTTCGAGACCGTCGTCGTGGACAACGCCTCCTCCGACGGCTCGGTCGAGATGCTGCGCCGCGACTACCCCGAGGTCCGCGTCGTCGAGACCGGCGCCAACCTCGGCTTCGCCGGCGGCAACAACGCGGCGCTGCGGACGTTCGCGACGCCCTACGCGGTGCTTCTCAACAACGACGCGGTCCCCGAGCCCTCGTGGCTGCGCAACACGCTCGACGCCTGCGCCGACGGCGTCGTCGTGACGCCGAAGATCGTGTTCCTGCCGCGCTTCGTGCGCCTCACGCTGACGACCGACGGGTTCGTCCCCGGCGGCGCGGACCCGCGCGAGCTCGGCGTGCGCATCCACGGCGTCCAGGTGGACGGCGCTCCCGCTCGTGCGCTCTGGGAGCGGCTGACGTACGGCGACGAGGGCGGCTACACGTGGACCCGCCCGAGCGGCGAGTGGCTGCTGCCGGTGGGGCGTTCGGTCACGCTCACCTGGGCCGCCGAGCGCGACAAGGACGTGACGATCGGGTGGCCCGGCGGCTCGGCGACGCTGCGCGTGACGGAGGCGGGGGGCGAGGCGACGTTCGCGCTGCCCGAGGACGTCGAGACCGTGGACGTCGTGAACAACGTCGGCGGCATCGTGACGACGCTGGGCTACGGCGCCGACCGCGGCTTCCAGGAGGTCGACGAGGGCCAGTACGACAAGCCGGAGGACGTGTTCACGTTCTGCGGCAACGGCGCGGCGTTCCCCCGCTCGGTGATCGAGAAGGTCGGGGTCTTCGACGACGACTTCTTCCTCTACTACGAGGACACCGACCTGTCGTGGCGTGTCCGCGCGGCCGGCTACGACATCCGCTACGAGCCGACCGCCGTGCTGCGCCACCACCACAGCGCGAGCAGCGGCGAGGCGTCGTACGTCTTCCGGTTCCACGTCGACCGCAACCGGCTGCTGATGCTGACCAAGAACGCCACGTGGCGCCTCGCGCTGCCGCAGGTGCTCCGCTACCCGGTGACGACCGCGTCGATCGCGGTGCGCGCGGTGCGGACCCGCAACCGCGCGGCTCTCGCCGACACCAAGCGCCGCCTCCGCGTGATGGCGTCGTACCTGCGCCTGCTGCCCCGCATGCTCGCGCGCCGTCGCGCGGTCGAGCGCGTCGTGTCCCGGCGCGAGCTCGAGCGCCGGTGGCTGGTCGAGCACCGGTGAGGCTGGGGCTCGACGCGACGCCGCTGCTCGGGCAGCGCAGCGGCGTGGGGACGTACGTCGCCGGGCTGCTCTCCGGACTACGTCAGGTGACGCAGCCTCCCGAGGTCGTGCTGACGGCGTTCACCTGGCGCGGCACCGAAGGGCTGCCTGACGGGTACGCCCGGGGGCGACGCTTCCCCGCGCGCATCCTGCAGGAGGCGTGGATGCGCGCCGACGCGCCGCCGGTCGAGTGGCTGTCGGGGCGGGTGGACGTGTTCCACGCCACCAACTACGTGCTGCCGCCGTCACGCAAGGCGGCGGGCGTGCTGTCGGTGCACGACCTGTCGTACGAGCACCACGCCGACACGGTCACGGCAGCCACGCTGCGCTACCGGACGCTCGTGCCCCGCGCGCTACGTCGCGGGGCGTACGTCCTGGCGCTGACGGAGACCGTCGCGGGCGAGGTGCGCGACCACTACGACCTGCCCGCCGACCGGGTGGGGGTGGCGCGGCCGGGCGTGGACGAGGAGTGGTTCGCCCCCGCGGCGCGCCCGGCAGGGCTGCCTGAGGAGTACGTGCTGTTCGTCGGCAACCGCGAGCCGCGCAAGAACCTCCCCGTCCTCCTCGACGCGATGGCGCGGCTGTGGCCGAAGGTGCCGCCGCTCGTCCTCGTCGGCCCTTCGGGCTGGGGCCCCGCGCTCGACGCGTCGGGGCTGCCGCCTGAGGCGGTCGTGATCCCCGGCTACCTGTCGGAGGAGGCGCTGCGCGGCGCCGTCGCCGGGGCGAGCGCGCTGGCGTTCCCCTCGCGGTACGAGGGGTTCGGGCTGCCGCCGGTGGAGGCGTTCGCCTGCGGGACGCCGGTCGTGGCGAGCGACATCCCGGTGCTGCGCGAGGTGCTCGGGCCGCACGCGACATACGCCGCCGCGGGCGACGCGGAGGCGCTGGCGGCCGCGATCGCGGAGGCGCTGGACGCGCCGCCGACGTCCGCGGAGGCGCGGCGGGAGCACGCGCGGCAGTACACGTGGAGGCGTTGCGCGGCGGAGGCGATGGATGCGTACCTGCGAGCCCTACGATGACGCCCGTGATCGGCAGGTGAGCGACGATGCGTAGGGCGGCGGTCTACAACCGCTTCTGGCACTCCATGGGCGGCGGCGAGCGCCACTCCGGCAAGATCGCCGAGGTGCTGGCCGCCGACGGGTGGCACGTCGACCTGATCGGCCACACCGACGTCGGCCGCGACAGCCTCGCCGACCACCTCGGGCTCGACCTCTCGGGTACCACGCTGCGGGTCGTCCCCGACAAGGGCGACGCGGCGCTGGTCGAGCTGTCGGAGGAGTACGACCTGTTCGTCAACGCGACGTTCATGTCGCGGCTCGCCCCGCGCGCCAAGCGCAACGTCTACCTCTGCTACTTCCCGACGCCGTTCGACTACAACGTCGAGCGCTGGCGCCAGGTCGTGCTCCGCCACGTCGCCCCGCGCATCGCGCGCGGGCTGCCCGACCACCTGACGCACGGGCTCGGCTGGTACCCGCCCGAGGGCGGGCTGCGGCGGTCGTGGGTCTGGTCGCAGGGCGACGGCGTCGTCGTGATCCCGAGGGGCAGGCGCAAGAAGGTCTCGATGCTGCTCGGGCGCCCCGGTGGCGACCCGGTCGAGCTGACGTTGCGCGACGGCGAGGGCACGGTGCTCGCGCGGGTGACCGTCACGCCCGACTTCCGCAAGCACACGTTCGACCTCGGCGCGGGCACCGACGGCATGGAGCTGCACTTCGTGTCGGAGACGTTCACCCCGGCGGTGAACGACAACCGCGACCTCGGCGTGGCCGTCTCGCGGCTGCGGCTCGTCGACGGCGACGGCGGGATGCGGTGGTACGTCGTGCACCGGCTGCCGTGGCTCACGCTCGACCCGACGGACCTGTCGTTCCTGGAGTCGTACGACGAGGTGCTGGCGAACTCCGAGTACACGCGCGGCTGGATACAGAAGCTCTGGAAGCGCGACGCGGCGGTGCTGTTCCCGCCGATCCGCATCAACGACCTCGAGCCGTCGGCGACCCGCACGACGTCGATCGTCACGGTCGGCCGGTTCTTCAGGCCGGGGCTCGGGCACGCCAAGCGGCAGCTCGAGATGGTGCGGATGTTCGGGGAGATGTACCGCGCGGGCGGGCTCGAGGGCTGGACGCTGCACGTCGTCGGCGGGTGCGAGCCGTCGCAGGTGCCGTACCTCGAGGAGGTCCGCGCGGCCGGCGCGGGGCTGCCCGTCGAGCTGCACCCGAACGCGCCCCGCTCGGAGGTCGAGCGGCTGCTGGACGAGGCCTCGGTGTTCTGGTCGGCGACGGGCTTCGGCGAGAACGAGGACAAGGCTCCGTGGGCGATGGAGCACTTCGGCATGACGACCGTCGAGGCGATGGCGGGCGGCTGCGTGCCCGTTGTCATCGACCGCGCGGGGCAGCGCGAGATCGTGCGGCACGACGTGGACGGCTTCCGCTGGTCCACCCCGGCCGAGCTCGCGCAGTACACGCGGATGATCGCCTCCGACGACGCCCTGCGCGCGCGGCTCGCGGGCAGTGCCGTCAAGCGCGCGGCGGCGTTCTCCGAGGACGCGTTCGCGGAGCGCTGGCGTGAGATCGCGAAGGACCTCGGCCTCGGCTAGCCCGTCACCTCGAACGGCGTGTAGTCGCAGGTCGCGGGTCGCGTGTAGAAGAAGTAGCGGCCGGGTGTCGTCGCTCCGCCTCCGACGTCCTGGATGGGGGCGAGCCGGCGCGGGACCGTCCAGGTGATGCGGAAGCGGCCGTTCGCGTCTTGGTGGAAGCGGCCCGGCATCGCACCCCCACGGGTGCCCGGCTCCCAACCCTCGTTCCTGAACGAGAGCGTGACATGGCCGTCGGCGGCCGGGCTGCAGCCGACGCCCTCGATCGTGACGACGGTGCCTTCCGGGCCGGAGGCGGGGCAGACGCGCATGTTCCGCGTGAGGCCGAGCGAGCAGCCCTCGCGCGGGAGCAGCGTCGGTGACGGTGCGGGCGACGGCGTGAGCCTCGCCGTCCTCAACGGCGCAGGGGAGGCGGTCCCTCGGCCGGACGGTGACGGTTCGACGCAGGCGACGGTGACGAGCGCGATCGCCACGGGCGCGACCCGCGCTACGACCGTCGTCATCGTGCCTGCCATCCGTAGAGGACTCGCACTGTGGCTAGCCCGTCACCTCGAACGGCGCGAAGTCACATCCAGGCGGGTGCGACACGACGTAGTACGTGCCGGGGCGCACGGCGCCGCCGCCCTCGCCCTGGAGCGCGCCGATCTTGGCGGGGACGGTCCAGTCGAGGCGGAAGTAGCCACGGGCGTCGGCGGTCGCCGTCAGCAGCTCGGCGCCGCGCGTGCCCGGCGACCACCCCTCGTTGCGGAACGACACCTTGACGGTCGCCGACGGCGAGCACCCGACGCCCTCGATCGTGAGGGGCGTTCCGACGTGCCCCGAGGCGGGGCAGACGCGCAGGGTGCCGACCCGGGCCGCCGAGCAGCCACGGCGCGGGGGCAGCGTGCGCGCGGGCGCCGGCGGAGGCGCGTGCGTACGGACGGCCGGTGACGCTACGGGCGCCGCGAGCGGCGCGCCGTGCGGCGCCGCGCATCCCATCGCGGTCATGACGACGGCGACGGCGACGGCGAGCGCGAGCGTCGGTGTCGGCACGCGGCCATTGTGCGCGCGCTACGGCACCGAGGGGCCGAGGACGGTCGACTTCGTCAGGTCGTCGGCGACGACGGGGATCGTCGGGACGGCGACGAGGCCGAGGCGCTTGGTCGGGCCCGCAGGAACGGAGCGGCGTACGCCGTCCTGCACGAGCCAGCGCGAGCCGTCGGGCAGCCGCACCCACGCGCCGTCGGCGGGCGCGGCGAGCGGGCCGACGGGCAGCGCGAGGTCGGCGGCCGTGGCGGCCAGGGCGGGGCGCCCGAGGTAGGTGGAGACCAGCGACGCGGCCAGCGGCCGGCGCACGCCCGCGTCCAGCACCCACACCGACGTGCCGTCGGTGACGAGCGAGCCGGCCGGGTGGCGGGCGGCGTTCGACAGCGCCGCGCCCACGGGGAGCGAGCCGAAGTCGGACGGGCCGAGCGCGGGCAGCGACGCGGCGCCGTAGCCGAGCGCCTTGGCGGTCACGACGACGAGGCGGCCGTTGTCGACGACGCGGACGACGCCGTCGGAGCCGCGCGCGGCGAGGCCGTTCGGCGGGACCCAGCGGGCGGTGACGAGCGAGTTCAGCTCGGTGCCGGCGGGCGCGACGGGCACGCGCGGGTCGAGCGCGACGAGCGACGCGTCGATGACGCGGCGGGTGAGGCCGGTGATCTCGACGTACGACGCCGTCCCGGTGCGCAGCAGCGTTCCGGACGGGTGCCTGTCCCCCACCGGCTCCCCGAGCGGCAGCGCGGCGAGGTCTTCGGCGGTCGCGACGACTGCGGACGTGAGGCCGAGGGGTGCCGTGCCGACCGGGCGCCAGGCGCCGTTCGAGACGACGACGAACGACCCGTCGGCGCGCTTGAGCACGACGCCCTCCGGCGGGGCCAACGGCGCGCCCACCGGCAGCGCGAGGTCGGCCGGCTTGGCAGCGGCGACGGCGAGCGCCTTGGACCACGCGGTACGCGATACGGGCGACGTGAACGGCCGCCGCACGCCGGACTCGATCCGCCACGCGCCCTCGGCGGTGGTGACGACGGTGCCGTCGGGGTGCGCGTCGTCGCGCGTCCACGGCGTGCCGACAGGGACGACGTCGAGAACGGCGTCGGGCAGCAGGCGGGCGGCGGAAAGGCCGAGCGCCGTGGCGACCGCCGACGTCACGGGACGGCGGGCGCCGTCCACGACGAGCCACGCGGCGCCGGCCGCGTTGCGGACGTACATGCCGTCGCGCGGGCCGCTGAACGGCGCGCCGAGCGCCGCCTTCTGGCCCGGGTACGCGGGCAGCGGCGGCGCCTGCCGGATCGCCGACAGCAACGCCGCCGACGCCGGGTACAGCCGCCCGCCCTCGACCACGGCGAACGGCACGCCGGACGAGCCGAGCGTGGCGCCGTTCGGGAGCGGGGAGACGACGTCGACCCGCTGCTTCCACGCGTACGCGCGGGTCGCGGCGTTCCACGACGACAGCGTCAGCTCGTAGCGGTCGGGGACGACGAGCGCGCCCGACGCGTCGCGCAGGTCCCACGTCGCGGCGAGCGCCGTGGACGTCGAGGTGCCCTTGTACGTGCGGAGGACGGTGCCGCGCGCGTCCCGGACGTCGAGCTGCCAGGACTGCGTGGCGGGCACGCCGGAGCGCACGGTGACGCCGGACGTGAGGTACATCGGCGTCGGGGTCGACACCGTCGGCGTGTACAGCGACGCGCCCATGAGGCTCTTGATCGCGGTACGGATCGACGGCAGCCGGTTGTACGTCTGCGTGCCCGGGCAGGCGGTGAGGCCGGCGTCACGGTGGCCGGAGACGTTGTTGAAGCGGACCTGCGTGCCGTTCTCGTACTTGGAGCCGCCGCGCGAGGTGAGGACGGTCGTCGCGAGCGGGTTCACGAAGTGCAGGGAGAACTTCCACGCGAACGTCCTCTGCACCGCCGCGAGCTGCGCGGACGAGGGCGCGACGGAGGAGTAGTTGCCGAGCAGCGAGACGCCGAACGTGTCGGTGTTGAACCCACCCGTGTGCGCGCCGATCACCGGGCGGTCGACGCCGCCGTAGCGGCCCTCGAACACGCGGCCGTACTTGTCGACGAGGAAGTTGTAGCCGATGTCGCTCCACCCGCGGCTCTGCGTGTGGAACGCGTAGACGCTGCGCACCATCGCCGCCGCCTGCGACGACGAGTACGAGTTCGACGTGTCGGTGTGGTGGACGAAGCCCATCCTGATGGTGTCCGAGTACGACGGCGTGCCGTCGCGCAGCGACTCGTCGGCGCCCCACTGCGCGCGCGTGACGATCGGCGGGCGGCCGACCGACGCCTCGGCGGACGCGCCGAAGACCGGCGAACGTCCCACGGCCGCGTCGGCGTCCGAACGTCCCGGGTCCACGAGCGACACCCGCACGTCGCGCGGCGCGTGGCCGCCCGCGACGGCGAGCCGTACCTGCCAGCCGTCCGAGGGGCCCGCGTACCAGGGCGCGGTGCCCGCGCGCTGACGGGCCGCCTCGGCGGCGTCGGGCTCGTGGTCGGGGTCGGCGTCGAGCGCGTGCCAGCCGGTCCAGCGGCCGTCCTGGCGGACCCGCGCCTCGACCCTCACGTCGCCGAGGCCGCGGTCGTGCGCCCACGTGACGCCGAGCGCCTCGAACCGTGCCGACCCGTTCTCCGCCGTGACCGCGAGCGGCCGGGTGGTGGAGGGCCCGGCGAAGCCGGCGCCGCGGCGTACGGCGGCGAGGTCGACGCCGCGTACGGCGTGCTCCCGGACGGTGGGCGCGACGGGCCGCGGGCGGGCGGCGGGACGCGACATCACGGGCAGTGCCAGCGCGACCGGGGTCACGGACAGGACGACGGCGGTCTTCAGCAGGCGGCGCACGGGCGGGTCCAGGGGGCTAGAGGACGTTCACGACCACTCTCTGTCGCGTCGTCACCCGGCGTCCCCGACTTGACCTAATTCACATCCGTAACTCAGGTATCTCCGCGAAGGCAGCGCGCAGCGCGTCGCGCCAGTGCGGCAGCGGGGCGAGCCCCGCCTCGCGCCACGCGCGGTCGGACAGCACCGAGTACGCGGGCCGCGGCGCGGGCCGGGGGAAGTCCGCCGTCGTGCACGGCGTCACCCGCTCCGGGTCGGCGCCGAGCTCCTCGAAGACCGCGCGGGCGAACGCGTACCAGGTCGTGTCGCCGGCGTTGGTGCAGTGGTAGATCCCGGGCGCGGGGCGGTGCCGCGCGAGCGCGACGAGCCCGCGCGCGAGGTCGCGCGACCACGTCGGCGAGCCGCGCTGGTCGTCGACGACGGACAGCGTCTCCCGCTCGCGCTCGAGGCGGGCCATGGTCTTCACGAAGTTCGTGCCGACGGCGCCGTAGACCCAGGCGGTGCGGACGACGTACGACCCCGCCGACACCGCGAGGACGGCCTGCTCGCCGGCGAGCTTCGTGCGGCCGTAGGCGGAACGCGGCCCCGTCGGGTCGCCGACGTCGTACGGACTCGTGGCGTCGCCGGGGAAGACGTAGTCCGTCGAGACGTGGACGAGGCGCGCGCCGACGGCCTCCGCGGCCAGCGCGAGGTGCGCGGGGGCGGCCGCGTTGGCGGCGTACGCCGCCTCCTCGTCGGTCTCGGCGCCGTCGACGTTCGTCCACGCGGCGGCGTTGAAGATCGTCAGAGGCCCGGGGATGTCGCGCACCGACAGCGCCCACTCCCCCACGGCCGCGCGGACGGCGGCGCCGTCGGTCACGTCGAGGTCGGCGCGCGTGAGGCCGCGGGCGTGCGGGAGCTCCAGCAGGAGGTCGGAGCCGAGCTGGCCGCCGGCGCCGACGACGAGGGGACGCAGCGAGGTCAGCGCAGGGCCGCCTTCTCCTTGAGCGGGCGCCACCACGCCTCGTTCGCGCGGTACCACTCGACGGTCTCGGCGAGGTGCTCCTCCAACGAGCCGCGCGGCACGTAGCCGAGGCCGCGGATCTTCGCGTCGTCGATGGCGTAGCGGCGGTCGTGACCCTTGCGGTCCTCGACGTACTCGACCGACTCCCAGTCGGCGCCGCACGCGTCGAGCAGGAGCTGGGTCAGCTCCTTGTTCGTGAGCTCGACGCCGCCGCCGATGTTGTAGAACTCGCCGGCCGCGCCCTTGTCGATCGCGATCTGGATGCCGCGGCAGTGGTCGTCGACGTAGAGCCAGTCGCGGACGTTGAGGCCGTCGCCGTAGAGCGTGACCTTCTTGCCCTCGATGAGGTTGGTGACGAACAGCGGCACGACCTTCTCGGGGAACTGGTACGGGCCGTAGTTGTTCGAGCAGCGCGTCGTCGTGATGTTGAGGCCGTGGGTCACGTGGTACGCCCGCGCCAGCAGGTCGCTGCCGGCCTTGGCTGCGGAGTACGGGGAGTTCGGGTCGAGGCGGTCGGTCTCCACGAACTCGCCGACCGGGATCGAGCCGTAGACCTCGTCGGTCGAGACGTGCAGCACGCGCGGGATCTCGTGGCGCACGCACGCGTCGAACACCGTCTGCGCGCCGAGCACGTTCGTCAGCACGAAGTCCGCGCCGCCGTGGATCGAACGGTCGACGTGGGTCTCGGCGGCGAAGTTCACGACGACGTCGTGGCCGGGGAGCACCTCGTCCAGCAGCGACGCGTCGCAGATGTCGCCCTGCACGAACCGGTAGCGCGGGCTGTCGGCGACGGGCGCGAGGTTGGCGAGGTTGCCCGCGTACGTGAGCTTGTCGAACACCGTCACGTGCGCGTCGTCGCGCTCGGTCAGCGTCGTGCGGACGTAGTGCGAGCCGATGAACCCGGCGCCGCCGGTGACGAGGATCCTCATGACGCGAATCCTCGCAGACGCCACCGTCCCCTGGATACGACGGTGCCCCACCCCCACGACGGGGGGCGGGGCACCGAGGCGCGAGGGGCTACTTGCCGACGGCCACGCAGGACGCCGAGCCGGCGACGTAGGTCTTGCCGACCGCGTCGTCCGCCATCTGCAGCGAGCCGCCGCCGGTGGTGGCGCCGGTGGCGGGGTTCGGGACGTACGCGCCGAGGACCCAGTACGTCGTCATCGTCAGGCCGAGCAGCTTGGTGCTCGGCTTCGGGTTGCCGTACGTCGTCCACGCGCCGACGGGGGCGGAGATGCGGATCTCCTTCTTCGCCGTGTCGTAGACGCCGGTCGCCGAGCCGAGCGAGCGGTGGATCGAGCCGTCGACCCAGCCGTAGTTGAACGCCTCGGTGGTCGGCGTGACGCTGTAGCTCAGGTAGATCGGCGTCGCGGCGCCCGCCGGCGTGAAGTCGAAGTAGTAGCCCTGGCCGGTCGGGGCGTCGGAGTTGCTCTTCGACACGTCGGCGAGGCGGAAGACCGCAGTGACCGTCTTCGCGTTCGACGCGAGGTCGCCCGAGACGATGTCGAGCGGCGCGCCGTACTCCGAGTCGCCGGTCGCGTCGGTGATCGTCTTGCACGGCGGCGGGGGCGGCTTGCGTACGGCGGCGTCGGCGATGCCCACGGTGGACGCGGTGAGCGCGAGCACCGTGAGGGCGAGGACAGGTCGCTGCATGGAGGGGCTCCTACGAGTTTCCGAGTGTTGGGAGCCGACTTCGACGGTCCAGCGCCACGTCCTGCTTCCGCTCTCGCTACGTTGCTCCACATGGGTGAACGCTCCGCCGTCGAGGCCACGCAGGGGCCGCCCCCGACCGTCCGCACGCTCACCGAGGGCCTCGTGTCCCTCGGCGTCCCGCGCGGCGGCGTGGTGCTCGTGCACTCCTCGCTCAAGGCGCTCGGGTGGGTCGTGGGCGGCGCCGAGGCGGTCGTGGAGGCGCTGCTCGCCGCGCTCGGTCCCGAGGGGACGCTCGTGGTGCCGTCGTTCTCGACGCACCGCACGGACCCGCACCGCTGGGCCAACCCGCCCGTGCCCGAGGAGTGGTGGCAGGTGATCCGCGACGAGATGCCGGCGTTCGACCCGCGGGTCGCGACGACGCGGCAGATGGGCGCGATCGCCGACTGCGCGCTGCGCTGGCCAGGCACGGTGCGGTCGGCGCACCCGCACCTGTCGTTCGCCGCCAACGGCGCCCGCGCGCGCGAGGTGGTCGAGCCGCACCCGCTGCCGTTCGGCGTCGGCGACACGTCGCCGCTCGCCTCGCTCTACGACCTCGGCGCCTCCGTGCTGCTGCTCGGCGTCGGCCACGCGAACAACACGTCGCTGCACCTGTCCGAGCACCGCGCGTCGTGGCCGGGACGGCGCACGTACACCGAGGGCGCGGCGGTGCTGGTCGACGGGCGGCGCGAGTGGGTGACGTTCGAGGACCTCTGGACGAGCGACGACGACTTCCCGGACATCGGGGCGGCGTACGAGGCCGCCGGCGGCGAGGTCACGGTCGGTCGCGTCGGCAGGGGCGAGGCGCGGCTGATGCGCCAGCGCCCGCTGGTCGACTTCGGCGTCGCCGAGATCGAGCGCCGCAGGGCCTAGGCGCCTACGGCAGGAGGCGCGTCAGCATCGAGTCCAGCGGCGCGCCCCTGGGACGGGGTGGCTGGATCGCGCCGACGACCGTCACCGCGCCGTCGGGCGCGACGTCGGCGTCGAACCCGCTCTCGTGCAGCGCCGTCGTGCCCTGGATCGAGATGCCGTTGCGGCCGAAGGTCGCGTCGGGCAGCCCGGTCACCGCGAAGCGCGCGACGACGACGTCGCTCGTGCGCCCCACGGCGGCCTCGCCCGAGACCACGATGCGGCCGTCGCCGTCGACGCCGACCGCGTCGAGGACCGTCGCCTCGCCCGCGGGGACCGACGCGGTGCCGCCGAGGGCGAAGGTCGGGTCGAGCAGGCCGCTCGGCAGGAACCGCACGACCCTGCCGACGAGCGAGCCGCCCGCGGCGCCCTGCTCGGTACCGAAGCCCGCCGCGACGATGAGCCCCTGCGGCGTCCGCGCCAGCGCGTTGAACACCGTGCCCGGCATCGTGGTGAGGCCCACGCCGAACGTCGGGTCGAGCGCGGCGTTCGGCAGGAACCGCCCGAGGAACGGCGTCGGCGCCGCGTCGTCGGGCACCCGCGCGCCGCCGACCACGACGGACCCGTCGGGCGGCACGACGACGGCCGCGAACACCGTGTCCGGCACGGGGTCGATCACGGTGCCGTTGCCGAAGAGCGCGTCGGGCTTGCCGTCCGGCAGCAGCCTCGTGACGAACGACGTGAGCGAGCCCGACGACGTGAACGTCACGCCGACGATCCCGATCGCGCCGTCGACGCCGATCGCCGCGTCCGTCGGGACGGCCAGGCCGCTGCGGCCGACCGCATGGACGAGCCAGCCGCCGTTGCCGAAGGTCCGGTCCGGCTGCCCGTTCGCCGCGAACCGCGCGGCGAGCACGCCCGTGGTGTGCCCGGACCTGCCCATGCCGACGACGAGGAGGCGGCCGTCGGAGAGCTGCTCGAGCTCGTACCCGACGCTCTCGCCGCCGAGGGTCGGCCGCACGATGCCGCGCGAGCCGAACGACGTGTCGAGGCGGCCGTTCGGCAGGTACCGCGCGAGGTACACGTGCGCGCGGGAGCGGTCGTCGTCGTACGTCCCCGCGACGACGGTCTTGCGGTCGGCCGTCCGGACCACGCCGAACGCCGCGTCGTGGCCCCGCGCGACGCTGTGACGCACCCATCCGCGCGTGCCGAACGACGTGTCGAGCCCGCCGGGCGCCGCCGTGGCCGGCGTCGCGACGATCAGGCACAGCGCCGTGGCGACGACGCTCGCGCGCACTCCGCGCATGGTTTCCCCCCTGGTCCCGCGTCTGGGAGCACGCCCGTCCGAGGCGGCCTGAGTGCTACTTCGGCGTCAGGGGATGGCAACCCTGCTGTGGTCGCCGAGCATCAGCCGCAACGCCTTCGGGTGCGCGATCGAGCGCGACAGCTCGACCTCCTTGCCGATGAGCGAGTCCTCGATCCGCTGGATGTCCGCGATGTGCGTCGACTCCAGCACGATCGAGTGCTCGACCTCGGTGCGCTCCACGAGGCACGAGTGGTAGATCGAGGTGAACGGCCCGACGTACGTGTCGACGATCCGCGTGCCCCTGCCGATGATCGCGGGGCCTCGCACGGTCGAGCGGACGACCTGCGCGCCCTCCTCGATGACGACGCGGCCGACGAGGCGCGACTCCGTGTCGACCGTTCCGTGGCAGGCCGGCTCGAGCGACTCCAGGACCTTGCGGTTGCACTCGAGCATGTCCTCGAGGCGCCCGGTGTCCTTCCAGTAGCCGGTGACGAGGTGCGGCTGCACCTCGCGCCCTGTGTCGATCAGCCACTGGATCGCGTCGGTGATCTCCAGCTCGCCGCGCGCGCTCGGCTTGATCGCGGCGACCGCCTCGTGGATCGGCGGGCGGAACATGTAGACGCCGACGAGGGCGAGGTCGCTCTTCGGCTCCCGCGGCTTCTCGACGAGCGTCTGGACCCGCCCGTCCGCGCCGAGCTCCGCGACGCCGAACTGCGACGGGTTGTCGACCTTGGTCAGGAGGATCTGCGCGTCGGGCTGGTCGCGCTTGAACTCCTCGACCAGCTCGGTGATGCCGCCGACGATGAAGTTGTCGCCGAGGTACATCACGAAGTCCTCGTCGCCGAGGAAGTCCCTCGCGATGAGGACGCAGTGCGCGAGGCCGAGGGGGGCCTCCTGCCTGATGTACGTCACCGAGATGCCGAGCGCCGAGCCGTCGCCGACCGCCGCCATGATCTCCGGCGCGGTGTCGCCGACGATGATGCCGACGTCGGTGACGCCCGCGTCGCGAATGGCCTCGAGGCCGTAGAACAGCGTCGGCTTGTTCGCGATGGGGACGAGCTGCTTGGCCGACGTGTGCGTGATCGGGCGCAGCCGCGTGCCCGCGCCGCCTGAGAGAACCAGCGCCTTCATGATGCGGCGCAGGCTAGCAGCGCCGCGTGGTCCGGGGCACGTCGCCCCCCTCGCCCTACCGTGCGGAAGGTGGCCCGGGCGCTACCCTGGCCTCGCGGCGTGCAACCTACGCCGCGGTTCGTTCGTCTGCTCTGTACGTGGAGACCGCCACCCGGTGACCGACAACCCGCACGGCCTCGTGCTGCCCCCCGAGCTCGACCCGCGCGGGTACGCGCGGCCGAAGCCTCGCTGGGCGCGCGTGCTGTCGTGGCTCGCGGTGCTGACGTCGTTCTCCGTGCTCGCGGCGAGCGGCATCGGCTACGCCCTCTACCGCCACTACGACGGCAACATCGACCGCGTCCTGCTCCACGTCGGCGGAAAGCGCCCGCCCAAGGTCGCCGGCAAGGCGCTGAACTTCCTGCTCGTCGGCTCCGACTCGCGCGCCGACATGAGCAAGGAGGAGCTCAAGAGGGCGGCGACGGAGTTCACGCCGGGGCGGCGTTCGGACACCGTCATCCTCGTGCACGTCTCCGGCGACAGGAACCACGTCACGCTGGTGTCGTTCCCCCGCGACGCCTACGTCACGATCCCCGCGCACGGCAAGGAGAAGGAGCACGACGGCAAGCTCAACACCGCGTTCTCCATCGGCGGCCCCGGGCTGACGATCGAGACCGTCGAGCGGCTCACCAACGTCCGCGTAGACCACTACGTCGAGGTCAACTTCGCCGGCTTCCAGCGCCTCGTCGACGCGGTGGACGGCGTCGAGGTGTGCCTCGCCAAGCCGGCGAAGGAGCCGTTGTCGGGCATCAACCTCCCCGCGGGCAGGCAGGTCATCAAGGGGCAGCAGGCGCTCGCGTTCGTGCGCCAGCGCCACGGCCTGCCGCGCGGCGACCTCGACAGGATCGAGCGGCAGCAGCAGTTCCTCGGCGCGCTGCTGCGCCGGGCCACGAGCAAGGGTGTGCTGCTCAACGTCGCCCGCCTCAACCGCTTCCTCGAGACCGCCACCGACTCCGTGCAGGTCGACCAGGACCTCGGCTTCGAGGAGATGCGCACGCTCGCACTGGCGCTGCGCGACCTCGACCCGGCGCGCGTGGCGTTCGTCACCGCTCCTGTCGACAAGCTCGCGATGCGCCACGGCCAGTCCGTCGTGCTGCTGGACGACGTCGCCGGTGCCGCGATGTTCCAGTCGATCGCCCGCGACGAGCCGCTCGCCAAGCCCGCCGCCGCGCTGCCCGCGAAGCTCACCGTCCCGCCGTCCCGGATCCGCGTGACCGTCCTCAACGGCACCGGCGTCCAGGGACAGGCCGCGCAGGCCGGCAACGACCTGCGGCAGGTCGGCTTCCGCGTCGTCGGCACGGGCAACGCGGAGGGCACGGCGTTCGAGCGCACGGTCGTCCGCTACAACGCCGGCGACGAGGCCGCGGCCGCGACGCTCGCCGCGTCGTTGCACGGCGCCAAGACCGAGGTCGTACGCACCGGCGGCACGTCGCTCACGGTGGTCGTCGGGCGCGACTACAAGGAGCCGGTCGCCGTGAAGGTCGCGGGCACGCCCGCGCCGCGCCCGTCTCGCTCGGCGACCCAGGCGCCCGTCGCCACCGCCGCCGACAACGTCTGCGCCAAGTGATGGGCGACGACCGCGAGAGGGACCCCGGCGCGCCCGAGGACCCGCCCGTAGCGCCCGCGGGCGTGCCGATGCCGGACGCCGCCGAGCCTCCCGCCGGCCCGCCCGCCCCCGCCGGCCCGGCCGACCCGCCGTCCCCCACCGCGGCCGACCCCGCCGCGGCCGGCGACGACGCCGGAGAGCCGGCCGGGGACGAGCCGGGCGACGAGCCCGGCGACGAGCCCGGCGACGAGCCCGGAGACGAGCCGCGCACCGCCGACGGCACCCCCCTGGGCCCGCGGGCGGCGGCGATCATCGCGCAGGCCGACGCGGAGTCCCGCGCGTCGTTCGGTCCGCGGCGGCGCAGCCGCAAGCGCCGCGTCGTCCGCGTCTTGTCGTGGATCGCCGTGATCACGTCGCTGTCGGTGCTCGTGGCGAGCGCCATCGGCTTCGGCGCGCTCGCCGTCATCAACAGCCACGTGACCCGCAAGTGCATCTTCTGCGGCGAGTCGCAGGAGGCGCAGCGCGCGCGGCCGAGCAAGGCCGAAGGCGAGGACGGCAAGGCCCTGAACTTCCTGCTCGTCGGCTCCGACTCCCGCGAGGGCGCGACGCCCGAGGAGCTCAAGCTCTACGGCACCGAGGCCAACCCCGGCGGCATCCTCACCGACACGATCATCCTGGTGCACCTGTCGCCGAAGAAGGACAAGGCCGTCCTGGTGTCGTTCCCGCGCGACTCATGGGTCGAGATCCCCGGCCACGGCGAGGCGAAGATCAACACGGCGTACGGCCGCGGCGAGCGCGAGCGCAAGGGCAGCGGCCCCGCGACGCTGATCCGCACGATCGAGAACCTCACCGGCATCTACGTCGACCACTACCTCGAGGTGAAGTTCGGCGGCTTCATCAAGATGGTCGACGCGCTCGACGGCGTCGACGTCTGCCTGCCGCGCGCGGTGAAGGACCCCGACTCCGCGCTCGACCTCCCCGCCGGGCAGAGCCGCGTGAGGGGCACGCAGGCGCTGGCATTCGTGCGGGCGCGCAAGTTCGACCCGACGGGCGACTTCGGGCGCATCCGCCGCCAGCAGCAGTTCCTCGGCTCGATGCTGCGCCGCGCGACGAGCCTCGGCATCCTCGCCAGGCCGGACCGGCTCTACCGCTTCCTCGACACGATCGCGAAGAACCTCACCGTCGACGACAAGCTCGGCCTCGACGACATGCGCAACCTCGCGTCGAAGCTGCGCGGGCTGGACCCGGCGCGGATCGTGTTCGTGACCGTGCCGTACCAGCCGAAGGGCGTCTACCACGGCAAGCAGCTCGCCGTGGAGCTGGACGTGCCCGCGGCGCAGGCGCTGTTCGAGTCGATCCGCGGCGACGACGCGATCAAGGCCAACGCCTCCCCCGCGCCGACGCAGCAGCCGAGCGACCTGATCGTGGCGCCGTCGCGCATCCGCCTGCGCGTCCTCAACGGCAGCGGCGTGGGCGGCGCGGCGGGCAAGGCCGCCGACGACCTGGCCGAGCTCGGCTTCCAGATCCGCGCGAAGGGCGACGCCGACGCGTCGACGTACGCGCAGACGATCGTGCGCCACGGCCCGTCCAAGGCCGACAGCGCGCGCACCGTCGCCGCCGCCATCCCGGGCAGCGCGATCCAGCTCGACCAGACGCTCGGCACGACGATCGAGGTCGTGATCGGCTCGCAGTACAGCGGCGTCCGCCCCGTCACCGTCTCGACCCCGACCGCCTCCCCGACGGCCCCGGTCGCGACGCCGACCTCGACGCCGTCGCCGCTCAAGACGACGACCGCCGCCGACGAGCCCGAGGGGTGCCGCTGATGCTGCACGCGCTCGCGGCCGTCCTCGGGCGGCCGGTGCAGGCGGAGCCGGGGACGCCGTTCCTGACGTTCTACGACGACGCCACCGGCGAGCGCACGGAGCTGTCGTACGCCACCACCGACAACTGGGTCGCGAAGACCGCCAACCTCCTGCGCGAGGGGCTCGACGCGCAGCCTGGCGACGGCGTCGCCGTGCTGCTGCCGCCGCACTGGCAGACCGTCGTCGTCACGCTCGCGGTGTGGGCGGCGGGCTGCGTGCTCGCCGACGACGGGGACGTGGCGTTCGTGAGCGAGGCGGCTTTCGGTCGCGTGCCGCCGCGCCGCGAGACCGTCGCGCTGTCGCTGAAGCCGATGGCCGCGCCGATGGACGAGGTGCCGCCCGGCGTCCTCGACTACGCCGTCGAGATCCCCGTCTACGGCGACCGCTTCACCCCGTCGGCCCCCGGCACCGCGCCCGCGGCCGAGCCCGCGAGCGGCCGCGTGATGGTGGTCGACGAGGACCCGGTGCCCGCGGCGCTGGCGGCCCTGCACGGGGGCGGCGGCGTCGTCCTCACGGTCAACGCCGACCCCGCGAGGCTGGCCGCGAGAGCCGAGAGCGAGCGGGCGCACTAGGCTCCGACGCCATGGACAAGGTTGTCAGCGACCCGACAGCCGCGGTCGCCGACATCCCCGCGGGCGCCTCGCTCGCGGTGGGTGGCTTCGGGCTCTGCGGCATCCCCTCCGTGCTCATCCAGGCCCTCCTCGACGCCGGCGTCGACGACCTCTCGGTCGTGTCGAACAACTGCGGCGTCGACGAGTGGGGCCTCGGCGTCCTGCTCCAGGCCAAGCGCCTGCGGCGGATGACCAGCAGCTACGTCGGCGAGAACAAGGAGTTCGAGCGGCAGTTCCTCTCCGGCGAGCTCGAGGTCGAGCTGACGCCGCAGGGCACGCTCGCCGAACGCCTCCGCGCGGGCGGCGCGGGCATCCCCGCGTTCTTCACGCCGGCCGGCGTAGGGACGCAGGTCGCCGAGGGCGGACTGCCGTGGAAGTACGACGGCTCCGGCGGCGTCGCGGTCGGCTCGCCGCGCAAGGAGGTCCGCGAGTTCGGCGGCCGCGAGTACGTGCTGGAGGAGTCGATCGTCACCGACTTCGCCCTCGTCCGCGCCTGGAAGGGCGACCGGCACGGCAACCTCGTCTACCGGATGGCCGCGCGGAACTTCAACCCGCTCTGCGCCGCCGCGGGCCGCGTCACGATCGCCGAGGTCGAGAACCTCGTGGAGCCCGGCGAGCTCGACCCCGCCGAGGTGCACACGCCGGGCGTGTTCGTGCAGCGCGTGGTGCCCGTCGGCGAGGGCGAGAAGCGCATCGAGCGCCGCACCGTACGGAAGGCGGGCTGACATGGCACTCACGAGAGAGCAGCTCGCCGCGCGCGTCGCGCGGGAGCTCGAGGACGGCCAGTACGTCAACCTCGGCATCGGCATGCCGACCCTGATCCCGAACTACCTCCCCGAGGGCGTGCACGTCGTCCTGCAGAGCGAGAACGGCATCCTCGGCGTCGGCCCGTACCCGGACGAGGGCACCGAGGACCCCGACCTCATCAACGCGGGCAAGGAGACGGTCACGGTCCAGGCGGGCGCGTCGTACTTCGACTCCGCGACGTCGTTCTCGATGATCCGCGGCGGGCACATCGACGTCGCCGTGCTCGGCGCCATGCAGGTCTCGAAGACCGGCGACCTCGCCAACTGGATGATCCCCGGCAAGATGGTCAAGGGGATGGGCGGCGCCATGGACCTCGTCCACGGCGCGAAGCGGCTGATCGTGATGATGGAGCACGCCGCCAAGGACGGCTCGCCGAAGATCGTCAACGAGTGCACGCTGCCGTACACCGGTCGCGGCGTCGTCCACCGGATCATCACCGACCTCGCGGTCATCGACGTCACGGACAACGGCCTCGTGCTGCGCGAGCTCGCGCCCGGCGTGACGCTCGACGACGTGCGCGCGGTGACCGAGCCCGAGCTGGCCCTCGAGGGCGAGCCGAAGGAAATGCCGGTCGCCGGGTAAACCGCCGCGTCGCCGAGGCGTCCTTGGGATGTGACAGCGATGACGGGGGCGGGACTCCTCCCCAGAGACGCGGACGGCGCCGTGACGGCCCTGTTCCGCGCCCACTACGGTTCGCTGGTCCGCCTGGCCGTGCTGCTCGTCGACGACGACGGCAGCGCGGAGGACCTGGTGCAGGACGCGTTCGCGCGGCTGCACCGGCGCTGGGCGCGGCTACGCGACGAAGACGCGGCGTACGGGTACCTCCGTGCCGCCGTCGTCAACGGCAGCCACTCGCGACTGCGAAGGCTGCGCACCGCGCGACGCTACGTCGCGCCCCACGACTCGGCAGCGCCCTCGCCCGAGGGCGACGCGATCGTCCGCGAGGAGCACGCCGCCGTACGCGCCGCGATGCGCGGCCTCCCGACCCGCCAGCGCGAGGTGCTCGTGCTGCGCTACTGGGGCTCGCTCAGCGAGGCCGAGATCGCCGACACGCTCGGTATCTCGCGCGGCGCCGTGAAGTCCCACGCCTCCCGCGGCCTGGCCGCCGTGACCCGCAGCCTGGAGGGAACCCGATGAACCCCGAGGACCGTCTCCGTTCCGCGATGGAGGAGCGCGCCGGTGCCGCGCGCACCTCGCCCGACGCCCTCGACGGCGTCTTCACCCGCGTCGCCAGGCACCGCCGCAACGTCCGCATCGCGGCCGCCGCGGGCAGCGCGATGTCGATCGCGGCCGTCGTGCTCGTCGCCAACGCCGCCATCGGCGGCCGCGGGGGCGCCGACGTGGTCCCGGCGTCGCCCACGCCGACGGTGGCCGCGTCGTCCGCTGCGGGCACGCCGACGCCGACCGCGAGCGCCTCGCCGACCGCGTCGCCGGAGCCGACCGACTCCGTCACGGCGATCGCGGTCGCGCTCCCCGACCGCAGGCTCGTGCTGATGGACGGCGCGACCGGCACGGTGCTGCGCACGATCGCGACGCTGCGTTCCGGCGAGCACCCCGTCGAGCTGTCGCCGACGCACCGGTGGGTCGTGGTCGCTCCCGAGAGCGGCTGCACGCTCACCCTCGTCGAGGTCGCGACGGGCGACCGGACGACGTTGCGCGGCCAGCGGGTGGCGCGGTTCTCGCCGCGCGACGCGCGCCTCGCGTACGCCGGCTGCGCCGACTCCGCGCGGGAGGGGACGCCCGTCGTCGTCCGCGACATGCGCACCGGCACCGAGCGGACGCTGGCCTCGCCCCGGCGCCCCGCGAACTGGCCGCAGACGACGCAGTTCATGGACGAGCTGACCGGCGTCGAGGCCGTGTCGTGGCGCGACGACGACGTGCTCGTCGTGTCGCGGGCGTACGAGGACTACACCGACACGCTCACGCTGGACGTGCGGACCGCCGACGACCTCGGCGACTCGCGGAGGTACGAGGGCGCGGCCGTGCACTTCACGTACGGCGGCCGCTACTACGGCGTCCACGCCTGCTGCTACCCCGACTGGGACCAGCGGGCGCAGCTGGTGGAGTGGACGCTGCGCGAGAGCGGCTCGACCAAGCGGACCGTGATGGCCGCGCCCGACGCGCTCGCCTCGGGCGGCGTGGACGGGAGCGGCGCGCTGGTCTACGTCGACAACGGCGACCTGTGGCGGTGGAGCGGGTGGAACACCGACGAGGGCCCGCCGGTGCGCGTCGCGCGCGGCTTCCTCGGCAACGTCGCCACCTGACCCAGGACAGCGAGAGGCCGCCCGCGCGTCGCGCGCGGGCGGCCTCTCGTGGCGTCCGGGAGGGCTACGCCCAGGTGAACGTGTACTTGACCGTGCCCGTCGGGCCACCGGCCCAGTTGCAGGCGATGATCGTGTAGACCGTGCCGGCCTTCTTGACCTTGGCGGTCAGCGACTCGACGGCCGGGTCGACCGGCTGGGTGCCGCCGCTGTTCGCGATCTCGGCGCCCTTGGAGTCGAGGAGCAGCAGGTCCCAGTCGCCCTGGAAGCCGTTCAGCTCGACCTTGAGCTTGCCGGCGCCGGGCGCCTTGAACTCCTCCGAGTCGTACGACTGCGGCACGGCCTGCGCGCACACCGAGTACGGGCTCTGCTCCGCGTAGTTCGAGGGGTCCGGCAGCGGGGCCGTCGCGGTGTACGTCTTGGTGATCGGCTTGCGCGGCGCGGCGGTCGCGGGGACGGCCGCACCGGCGGCGATCAGCGCGGCGGCGGCGGCGAGAACGGGAGTCGTACGCATCGAGGGCTCCGTCTGGGGTGCGTGGTTGTCTACGGACTCCGTTCGCCGCGCCCCGGCGAGTCCCTGCTTGAACGGACGAGTGGCGCAAGGGCGACATTTCCGGCACCCTTCGGCCCCATGCGCCGACTCCTGCTGCCGCTCCTCGTGCTGTCCGTCGTGCCGTTCGCGGGCTCCGCGAGCGCCGGCTGCGACTACGACCCCGAGGGCAACCCCGAGTGCCACGCGGTCGACTGCCTCGCCTGGGACCCGACGCCGCCGCCGCCGGCCGAGCTCGTCGCGCGGGCCACGTCGGGCGACCCCGCGAGCGTCGCGACCTGGGTGCTGCCGCCCGTCTGCCCGAGCTAAGTACGGGCTAGAGCGGGATCTCCACGGTCATAGTCCAGACCTCGGTCGGCTCGGCCGTGCCCGCGTAGCGCTGGCGCAGCACCCCGCCCGCGCCGTCGCGCGCCGTCGTGAACCGCGACGAGCCGTACGCGCTGGTGCTGCCCGTCCTGCCGGTCGGGACGAGCCCCGCGGTCGTGTCGTCGCACGGCTGCTCGCCCGGCTGCTCGACGCAGATCTCGACGCCGCCCCACGTCGCGGGCACCTCGCGCTTGGGCAGCGTCGTGCGGTACGCCGCCAGCACCATCGACCCGTGGCCGCGCAACGGCGTCCTGGTGTCGCCGCGGTAGCGCACAGGCGAGTCCGCGCGCACGTCCATCCGCTCCGCGCTGACGGGCACGCGCGTCCGCCGCGTGACGCGCGCGGCGACGTTGTGGCGCAGCCCGCGCGCGAGCACGCGTACGGTCGCCCGGCCGTCGGCGACGAGGTACACGCGGTATTTGCCGGCGGGCAGCGGCTCGTACGGCCCTGACCGCACGACGCCGAAGCCGTGCTCCTGGATCGCGATGACGTCGTCGGCGAGGCTCGCGCCGGTCTTGTGCACGTAGATGCCGCTCACGCGCCCGGACGTCCGGTACTGCGTGTAGAGCGTGTCGAGGGTGACCTCGGTGTCGAACGTCACGTCGACGTAGCCCGAGCCGTCGCCGGTGACCGTCAGGAACCGGTCGTGGTCCGCGTACGCGGGCACCGCCGTCGCGCCCAGGAGCAGCACCGCCGCCAGGAGCCTTCGCGTCATGTCTCCCCCCTCGACTGCCGGATCGCCTCGCGGCGCGCGAGGCGGTGCGTTCGCCGGATCTCCGCCTCGCGGAAGCGCCGAGCCGCCACCTCGTCGTCCGCGTCGAACGACACCGGCGGCACCTCGCGCGGCTTGCCCCGCGCGTCGAGACCCACGTAGACCAGATACGCCGTCGAGGTGTGCAACGCCTCCCCGACCTCGTCCCATCGTTCCGCCTCGACGCGGACGCCGATCTCCATCGACGTGCGGCCCGCCCAGTTGACCTGCGCGTGCGCGTGCACGAGGTCTCCGACGTGCACCGGGACGAGGAACACCATCTCGTCCATCGACGCGGTCACGGCGCGGCCGCCGGAGTGGCGGGCGGCGACGACGCCGGCCGCGTCGTCCACCAGCTTCATGATCACGCCGCCGTGGATGTTGCCGTGCAGGTTCGCGTCGAGCGCGGTCATGATGCGCGACAGCGTGCAGCGCGACGCGTCGACGGGGCGCGGGTCCAAAGCCATGACGGCGACGCTATCGCTCTGCCACGCTCGTCCCGTGACCGACCGCTTCCGCCCGCTGGTCGCCCGGATCGAGCGGGCGCGCGCGACGGCACCTCGGGCGGTGACGGCGTGAGCGTGCGGTACCGGCTGACGTGGCGGCAGATCCTGGTGCCGGGCGTCGTGGCGTTGCTGGTGCCCGGAGCCCGCGCGTTCGGCGACGGCGCCCGGGTCGCCCCGGCGGTCACGGCGCTCCTCGTGATCGTCGCGATGGCCGCCCTGCGGCGCGCGGAGTCGGTCGCGGACGAGCGGGGCGTCACCGTCACGATGCCGCTCGGCCGCAGGCGTTACGAGTGGTCCGGGGTGGCCGGCGTCGACCACCCGCGCGTCCTCGGCCAGCGGGCGGTCAGGCTCACCGTCGAGGGCCGCCGCTTCCGCGTCTGGCTGCCCGCGCCGAGACACACGCCGCTGGTGTCCCCGGACCCGGGGTTCGAGGAGAAGGCCGCGACGATCGAACGCCTCTGGCGCGAGTCGCGCGCCGCTACCTGAGCAGGTTGCGGGCCGTCACGACGTCAGGACCCCAGGGTCGCCCCGTTGCTCGTCGCACTGCTGGACGGCCCTGACGTGGCCGTCCACGCTCCGGGGCCGCGTCAGAGCCGCTTGCGGGCGTATGCCAGCCGCTTCAGCTCCGACGGGGCCAGACTGGCGCCACCGGCCTCCAACGCCACGTAGTGCTTCACCACGGCCGTCCAGTCCCGCGCGTGCCAGGCGGCCTCCGCGGCCCGGCGCGTCCGGCTGTCCGCCAGGTCCCGCGTGTACTCGTGCGACAGCTCGCGGGAGCGAGCCGCGGCCCGCTCCCAACCAGCGGAGCCCAGACCCAGCAGCTCCGGTGCGACCGCGGATGTCAGCGACGCCAGCTCGTCGACGTACGAGCGGGCGACCGTGGGGTCGTACCCCTGCCAGCCGTGCGCTGGCCAGAGCTCACCCTTTCCAACGGCCTCCAGTCCCTCATGAAGACCGAAGCGGTCGACGAACGCACCAGGCTCACCGCGGGCGAAGGTCACGTCGACGAAGCCGTCCCGCCAGTCGCGCGCCACGGTGATCCTCCGGTCGGCTGCGCGCCACACGACGGCGCGCTCGTGGACCGACTCGACCTCGAACCCCCAGTTGGCGAGAAACGCGAAGCGCTCCCGCATCAGAGCGGCCAGATCGTCCGCTTCAGGTCCTGACCCCACGCCTCCCCCTCGCTGGCACACGACCGTCACACAGAGGCGCGCCGACGACCAGTCCGACCAGTCCACGTCCTCGGCAGTGACAGGGCATCGTGGCCCTGCTCGACCTACTTGAGGAGCTGTCGTGCCATCACGACGCGCTGGATCTGGTTGGTACCCTCGTAGATCTGCGTGATCTTCGCGTCGCGCATGAAGCGCTCCATCGGGTAGTCGGAGACGTACCCGTAGCCGCCGAGGAGCTGCACGCCGTCGGTCGTGACCTCCATCGCGACGTCGGAGGCGAAGCACTTCGCGGCCGCGCTGACGAACGTCAGGTCCGGCTCCATGCGCTCGGCCTTGCCCGCCGCGACGTAGATGAGCTGGCGCGCGGCCTCGATCTTCATGGCCATGTCGGCGAGCATGAACTGCACGGCCTGGAACGTCGCGATCGGCTTGCCGAACTGCGAGCGCTCCTTGACGTAGCCGAGCGCGTAGTCGAGCGACCCCTGCGCGATGCCGAGGGCCTGCGCGCCGATCGTCAGGCGCGTGTGGTCGAGCGTGCGCAGCGCGGTCTTGAAGCCGGTCCCCTCCTCGCCGATGATCCGGTCGGCCGGGATGCGGCAGTTGTCGAAGTACAGCTCGCCGGTGGGGCTGCCCTTGATGCCCATCTTCTTCTCGAGCTTGCCGACGCTGAAGCCGGGGTCGTCCTTCTCCACGACGAACGCGCTGATGCCGTTCGCGCCCTTCTCGGGGTCCGTGACCGCCATGACCGTGTAGTACGACGACACGCTCGCGTTGGTGATCCAGCGCTTGGAGCCGTTGAGGACGTACGAGTCGCCGTCGCGCACCGCGCGCGTCTTCATCGACGCGGCGTCGGAGCCCGCCTCGGGCTCCGAGAGGGCGTAGCTGATCATGCCCTCGCCGCTCGCGACCTTGGGCAGGTAGCGGTGCTTGATGTCCTCGCCGCCCGACAGCAGCATGCCCTGGGTCCCGAGCTTGTTGACGGCCGGGATCAGCGACGACGCGGCGCAGACCCGCGCGACCTCCTCGATGAGGATCGCGCTGGAGATCGCGTCGGCGCCGGGGCCGCCGTAC
This sequence comes from Frankiaceae bacterium, assembly GCA_035940575.1. Classification (GTDB taxonomy): domain Bacteria; phylum Actinomycetota; class Actinomycetes; order BP-191; family BP-191; genus BP-191. Next base: position 51,706 of record DASZER010000016.1, read on the forward strand.
GCCTCGGGGACGTGGATCGCGAGCAGGTCGTTGCGCTTGAGCTCCTCGAACACGTCCCACGGGAACTCGCCCGTCTCGTCGATCTGCGCGGCGCGCGGGCCGATCTTCGCCTCGGCCATGGCGCGGACGGACTTGCGGAGGAGGTCGTGCTCCTCGGCGAGGCGGTACGTGTCGAAGTCAGGGTTCACACGGCCAATCGTAATGGCGCGCCGGTATGGCCCGGATTGGGCCGAACGCCCCCTTCAGTACGGCACACGCGGACTATTCAGCCCCGGCGGGGACCCGACGATGACCACTCCGTGACCATCGAGGACTACGTCCCCCGGCACGCCGACGCGGCGCCGCCGCGGCGCCGGCGCCTGGGCGAGGTCCTGGTCGCCTCGGGCGTCATCACCGAGGCCGAGCTGAACGGCCTCCTCGCCGAGCAGGCGTCGCAGCCGCGCGAGCTCCGCAAGCGCCTCGGCGCGATGGTCGTCGAGAAAGGCATGGCCGCCGAGCGCGACATCGCGACGGCGCTGGCCGCCGTCATGGGCCTGGAGATGGTCGACGTCGCGCGCCTCGGCGTCGCGCCCGCGGCCGCCAGGCTGATCCCGCGCGCGGTCGCCGAGCGCTACGCCGTCCTCGGCGTCGCGTACGCCGAGGGCCGCCTCACGCTCGCGATGGCCGACCCGACCGACGTCGTCGCGCTGGACGACGTACGCCTCTACACCAAGGCCCGCACGATCGTCACGGTCGTCGCGACCGAGGGCGCTATCCGCGAGCACCTCGCCCGCGCGTGGAGCCTCGAGGAGGACGCGTCCGACGTCGCCGGCATGTTCGAGGCGCTGGAGGAGCAGGCGCCCGAGGAGGACGACGACAACGACGCCGAGTCGACCCCCACGGTCAAGCTCGTCAACGTCATCCTCTCCGACGCCGTCCACGCCCGCGCCTCGGACATCCACCTGCAGCCCGAGCTCGACGGCCTGCGCGTCCGCTACCGCGTGGACGGCCTGCTGCGCGACGTCATGACGGTGCCGCGCAGCGCGGTCGCCTCCGTCACGAGCCGCGTCAAGATCATGTCGGGCCTCGACATCGCCGAGCGCCGCCGCCCGCAGGACGGCCGTACGCGGCTGTCGGTCGACGGCGACCAGATCGACGCGCGCATCTCGACGCTGCCCTCGATGCACGGCGAGAAGGTCGTCATCCGCCTGCTCGCCCGCGGCGAGGGCGTGCTGCCGCTGTCGCGCGTCGGGTTCAGCGAGCGGCAGATGGACGCGATCCTCGACGCGCTCGTCGCGCCGCAGGGCCTCGTCCTCATCACCGGCCCGACCGGCTCGGGCAAGACGTCGACGCTGTACTCCGCGATGACGCAGATGCGTACGCCCGACCGCAACATCGTCACGCTCGAGGACCCCGTCGAGGTCCAGCTCCGCGGCATCACGCAGGTCCAGACGAACGAGCGCGCGGGCCTGACGTTCGCGGCCGGCCTGCGGTCCGTGCTGCGCCAGGACCCCGACGTCATCCTCGTCGGCGAGATCCGCGACAGCGAGACCGCCGAGCTGGCGCTGCGCGCGTCGCTGACCGGCCACGTCGTCTTCTCGACCCTGCACACGAACGACGCCTCCGCGGCCGTCACCCGCCTGGTCGACATGGGCATCGAGCCGTTCCTCATCGCGTCGTCGCTGACGCTCGTCGTCGCGCAGCGGCTCGTCCGCGTGCCGTGCTCGCACTGCGCCTCGCCGTACACGCCGAGCCCGCGCACGCTCCAGCTCCTCGGCCTCACCGAGTCCGACCTCGCCGGCGCCACCGTCGTGCGCGGCCGCGGCTGCGAGCAGTGCGGCCAGACCGGCTACCTCGGCCGCACCGCGATCTTCGAGGTGCTGCCCGTCGACCAGTCGCTGCGCGCGGTGCTGACGTCGCGACCCACCGAGAACGCGATCCGCGAGGCCGCGCGCGCGGCCGGCGTGGCGTCGTTGCGCGGCGACGGCGTCGCCCGCGCGCTGCGCGGCGAGACGACGCTCGAGGAGGTGCTGCGCGTCACGCAGGTCGACCACTCCGCGACCGGCAACCACTGCCCCACGTGCGACCGCTCGCTCGAGGAGGACATGGCGTTCTGCCCGTGGTGCGCGGCCTCCGTCGGGCGCCATGCGTGCGCCGGCTGCTCGCGCAGGCTCGACGCCGAGTGGCGCGTCTGCCCGTGGTGCCGTACCGCCGCCGGCGGCACGGTCGCGGCCGCCCCTGCCGAGGAGCCCGAACGCGCCCGTCCCCGCATCCTCGTGGTGGACGACGACGAGCACGTGCTCGACTTCGTGGAGGCGGCGCTCGTCGACATCTGCGACGTCGTCCGCGCGCGCAGCGCGGAGGAGGCGCTGCGCGCCGCCGCCACCGAGGACGTCGCGGCGATGGTGCTCGACCTCGTGCTGCCCGACCTGTCGGGCGTCGAGGTCACGAGGCTGCTGCGCGCCGACGCGCGGACCGCGCTGATCCCGTTGCTGCTGCTGACCGGCACGGACGACCCGCTGATGCGCACCGAGGCGTCGACGGCCGGCGCGGACCTGTACCTGTCGAAGCCGATCGAGCCCGCCGCCCTCGAGGCCGCGGTCTGCCTGCTGCTGGAGCGCGCCGCCCTCGCCCCCGAGACCGCCCCCTAGGAGGGTTCTGCGAAACCCGGCCCTGCTGCGCCGAGTCCGCGCGACGCAGGGCGGCTGCGGGCTGGGTCATGCCCCGCAGGCGACCGAGAACGCAGCCGGTCGTACCCTCCTAGTCGCAGGCGGGGCCGCTGCCGGGCAGCGGCCCGACGATCCTCCCGAACGCCGCCGCGATCGTCGCGAGCTCCTCCTGCGTGAGAAGGTCCACGACGTGCTCGCGCACGCCGCGCAGGTGCACGGGCGCCGCGGCCTTGAGCCGCGCGAGGCCCTCGTCCGTCAGCACGGCGTTGGTGCCGCGCAGGTCGCTCGGGCACGACTCGCGGCGGATGAGCCCCTCGCGCTCCAGCCGGTCGACCAGGCGCGTCAGGCCGCTGCGGGACAGCAGCACGCGGTCCGCGAGGTCGGTCATCCGCAGGCGGCGGCCGGGGGCGTCGTTGAGGTGCAGCAGCACCTCGTACGAGCCGAGCGGCAGGTCGCACTCGGCCGTCAGCTCCGCGTCGAGCAGGCGCGTCACCTTGGCGTGCGCGCGGAGGAACGACCGCCACGCGTCGAGCTCGACGTGTGAGAGCGAGGAGACCCGGGTACCCATGTCTTAGAGGATAGTTGCGCATGCAATAAACGTCGAGTACGTTGCGTTCACAACAGTTGCATACGCAATCAACTACCGACAGGAGCTCACCCCATGTCCGTCCAGACCACGACCTCGGTCGAGCAGCTCACCGGCACCTACGACATCGACCCCAGCCACTCGAGCCTCGAGTTCGCCGCCAAGCACGCGATGGTGACGACCGTGAAGGGCCGCTTCAGCGACTTCAGCGGCGTGCTCTACCTCGACGCCGCCGACCCCTCGAAGTCCACCGCCGAGGTCACCATCAACGTCGACAGCCTCGACACGCGCAGCGAGCAGCGCGACGAGCACCTGCGCGGCGACGACTTCTTCGACGTCGCCAACAACCCGACGATCACGTTCAAGAGCACCCGCGCGGCGGCCGGCAAGGACGAGGACGAGTACCGCATGTGGGGCGACCTGACGATCCGCGGCGTGTCCCGCGAGGTCGAGCTCGAGCTCACGTTCACCGGAAGCGCGCAGGACCCGTGGGGCAAGCAGCGCGCCGGCTTCGAGGGCCGCACGGTCGTCAACCGCAAGGACTGGGGCCTGACGTGGAACGTCGCCCTGGAGGCCGGCGGCATCCTCGTCAGCGACAAGGTGAAGCTCAACCTCGACATCGCCGCGGTGAAGCGCGACGCGTAGCACCGCGGTGATCCGGGCTTGGCTGGGAGCCCGGGAAACACGAAGGAGCCCGTCCCCTCGGGGGCGGGCTCCTTCGTGGAAGCGGAGGGACTAGCTGCCGACCTTGTAGACCGCGTCGGTCTCCGCGCGGTCCACGGACGGGGCGGTGAGCGCGACCTCGTTGCCGCGGGCGTCGGCGCCCAGGCCGCCCCACACGGCGCCGGCCTTGAGGCCCGCGGCCTTGAACGCCTTGACCGGGATGGTCCACGTGATCGTGCTGCCGTCGATCTTCGCCGACACGTCCGTGTAGGCGTAGCCCGTCGTGCCGTCGTCGCAGGTACGGACCGCGGCGCCGTTGAGCGAGGCGTCGGGGTTGATGCTCTGCTCGGTCCAGAACTCGCAGCCGCCGATGTCGCCGACCACGCGGTAGATGCCGATCGTCGGCGCCGCCGCGAGCTTGAGGCTGACGAGGACCTTGGTCGCGGCGCTGCCTGCCTTGTCCGTGACGATCTTCACCTCGCGGATGTCGAACGCGTCGACCTGGCCGGGGGTCGCGGTGCCGCCCGACGGCCCGGCGCCGAGGCCGGGGTCGAGCGCGTTGGCGTCGCCGGCGAGGTCGGTGAACACGAGCGGCTTCGGCGCGGCCGGCTTCTTGGCTGCGGCGTTGGCGACGCCCGGCACGGCGAGCGCGACGGCGAGGGTCGCGGCGGCGGCGGTACGGATCTTCACTGGGAGGTCCCCTTCTGGGTAACGGCCATCTCTGGGTCTTTCGACGCTGGGAAGCCGTGCCCTGCCCGGCCCCGTACACTGAACGAGCGAGGCGGCAGCGGGACACGCGCCGCACCCCATCCCTTGTGAGGACACGTTCTCGATGCCGACTGTCGAGCAGGTCAACGCCGCGCTGGCGACCGTGCAGGACCCGGAGATCCACAAGCCGATCACCGAGCTGAACATGGTCGAGTCGGTGGACGTCGGCGCCGACGGCGTCGTCTCCGTACGCGTGCTGCTGACGGTCGCCGGCTGCCCGTTGAAGGACAAGATCACCCGCGACGTCACCGAGGCCGTCTCCGCGCTGCCCGGCGTCACCGGCGTCCGCGTCGACCTCGGCGTGATGGACGACGAGCAGCGCGCGGCGCTCCAGACGCAGCTCCGCGGCGGGCAGGCCACGCGCGAGATCCCGTTCGCGCAGCCGGGCTCGCTGACCCGCGTCTACGCCGTCGCGTCCGGCAAGGGCGGCGTCGGCAAGTCGTCGGTCACCGCCAACCTCGCGGCCGCGATGGCGGCCAACGGCCTGAAGGTCGGCGTCGTCGACGCGGACATCTACGGCTTCTCGATCCCGCGCATGCTCGGCGTCGAGGGCCGCCCGACGCAGGTCGAGTCGATGATCATGCCGCCGACCTCGCACGGCGTGAAGGTCATCTCGATCGGCATGTTCGTGCAGGGCAACCAGCCGGTCGTGTGGCGCGGCCCGATGCTGCACAGGGCGTTGCAGCAGTTCCTCTCCGACGTGTTCTGGGGCGACCTCGACGTCCTGCTCTGCGACCTCCCGCCGGGCACCGGCGACATCGCCATCTCGATCGCGCAGCTCATCCCGAGCGCGGAGATCCTCGTCGTCACGACGCCGCAGCTCGCCGCGCGCGAGGTGGCCGAGCGCGCCGGCTCGATCGCGGTGCAGACGCGCCAGCGGCTCGCCGGCGTCGTCGAGAACATGGCCGGGCTCGCGTGCCCGCACTGCGGCGACCACGTGGACGTGTTCGGCTCGGGCGGCGGCCAGGCGGTCGCCGAGGCGCTGACGCGGACCATCGGCGCGCCGGTGCCGTTGCTCGGCCAGGTGCCGATCGACGTGCGCCTGCGCGAGGGCGGTGACAACGGCACGCCGCTCGTGCTCAGCGACCCCGACTCCGCCGCCGCGAAGGAGCTGCGCCGCATCGCCGACCAGCTCGGCACGCGTTCGCGCGGCCTCGCCGGTCGCTCCCTCGGCCTCTCCCCCGCGTAGCGCACGCGAAAGGGCCGCGACCGAGGTCGCGGCCCTTCGTCGTGCGCGTGCCCGCTACGCGAGCGTGAACGAGTCGCCGTCCTTCGCCGAGTTGTCGACGACGCCGTTGGCGGCGCCGCAGGTGCGGCCGAGCTCGGGCGTGTCGTCCGGCGTGCAGGTGTTGTAGTCCTGCAGCTCGCGGACCTCGAACCACAGGTCCGTGATCTTCGTGCCGGCCTTCACGCCGGAGTCCGCCGGGATCGCGGACATCGGGACGGTCCAGGTGATCGTGTTGTCCTTGATGACCGGCGCGGGGATCGCGGTGAGGCGGATCGTCTCGTCGATGCAGTCGTCGCGCAGCGCGGACTGCGGGATCTGGTCGTCGCTGCCGGGGTTGGTGTAGTAGACGACGCCGAAGATGCCGCACTTCGGCGTCGTGCCGAGCATGCGGTAGACGAGCGCGGTCGGGTCGGGCGGCGTCGGCGGGCCCGACAGCGTCGTCGTGACCGTGAAGCCGGTGACCGTCGTGACGGTCTTGCCCTTGACCTTCTTCGTCGTCTTCGTCGTCTGCCACAGCACCGACGTGACGTCGGCGTACGCCTGGGTGAGCGGCACCGTGGTGTTGTCGCGGGTGGCCTCGTGGTTGACGTTGGCCGTGAAGTTCGCGTCACCGGAGGGGTCGGTGACCTGGGGTGCCGGCGCGGCACCGGCGTGCGGGGCGAGCAGCGCCAGCGCGAGCGCGGGCGCGAGAACGAGACGGCGCATGGGTACGCGTCCCCCTCCTGGTCTGGGTGATGTGAACGCGGCGGAGTTCGCCACTGCGAGCGACTCTCCTGTGAGAGCCGCACTGGACGCGTCCGGTTCGCCCCGTTACGTTCGCCGCCGTCCGATCCGTCCGTCCCAGCCGGAGGAACGTTGAACCGCGCCCTGCTCCCCAGCCTCGCCGCCGTCGCCCTCGCGGGCGCGATCGGCGCGGGCTTCCACACCGTCGCCGGTGCCGAGGACTGCTACGGCCTCGACGCCGCACGCGTCTGCGCCACCCCGGACAACACGCCCCGCGTCGAGCCGACCGGCGGGTCGGTCGGCGAGTGCGTCCACGTCGGCTCGTCCTGCACGCCCGTGTCCGCGCCGGCTCCGGTGGTCTCGCGGGACCCGAAGGGCGGGCCGCTCGTGGACACCGGGTGCTACGTCGGCACCCAGACGTGCGAGGACTGGGCCGAGGAGCGCCTGCCGCAGACGGCGGCCGCGAGGCCGTGACCTACTAGGTCGCGTCCGGGTCGTAGGGCGGCCGCTCTCCCGCGGGGAGGGCGGCCGTCGCCGCCTTCGGCACGTCCGGCTCGTCGTCGTCGAAGAACCGCCGCGGGTCGAGCCTGCGGATCTCGTCCACGTCCACGCCGAACTCGTCGCGCAGGTCCTTCGAGACGCCGGTCGCCATGCGGCGCAGCTCGCGGACGAGCCTGCCCGCGTCGGCGGCGACCTTGGGCAGGCGCTCGGGGCCGAAGATCAGCATGCCGAGGACGAACAGCACCGCGAGCTCGGCCCACCCGAGGTTGTTGAACAACGCGGCTCCCGCCTAGTCCGGCTTCTGCCCCAGCGTGACGCGGACGGTGCTCTCGCGGCCGTCCCTGACGTACGCCACCTCGACAGTCTCCCCCACGCGGTGCGCGCGGATGGCCGCAATCAGGTCTCCCATGCTCGCGACCTTGTGCGAGCCGAGCCGGACGACGACGTCGCGCGCCTTCAGCCCGGCGACGTACGCGGGCCCGCCCTCGACGACCTCCATCACGAGCGCGCCCTGCTGGACGCCGATGCCGAAGCGCTTGGCGGTCTGCGGCGTGAGGTCGTTGCCACTGACGCCGAGGTACGGGTGCGTCGCGCGCCCGGTACGGATGATCTGCTCGGCGACGGCGCGCGCCTCGTCCACCGGGATCGCGAAGCCGATGCTGATCGACCCGCCGCCGCCGCCGAGCACGTTGCCGAGCGAGGCGATCGCCGAGCTGATGCCGATGACCCGGCCGGCGCGGTCCACGAGCGCGCCGCCGGAGTTGCCGGGGTTGATCGCGGCGTCGGTCTGGATCGCGTCGACGAGCAGCGTCGAGCCGTCCTCGTTCGGGATGTCGAGCGAACGGTGCAGCGCGCTGATGATCCCGGCCGTCACGCTGCCGGCGAGGCCGAGCGGCGAGCCGATGACGACGACGGGGTCGCCGACCTGGAGGTCGTTCGAACGCCCGAGGCGAGCGACGGGGAGGTTCGTCACCTTGATCTTCACGACCGCGAGGTCGGTGTCGTCGTCGGAGCCGACGAGCGTCGCCTCGGCCGTGGTGCCGTCGGCGAGCGTGACGTCGATCTCGTCGGCGTCGGCGACGACGTGGTGGTTGGTGACGATGTAGCCGTCGCGGCCGATGATCACGCCGGAGCCCGCGCCGTTCGCGACGCGGATGCTGACGACGGCGGGAACGACGTCGCGCGCGATCGCGGCGACGGTACCGGGCGTCGTGTCGCGCGGCGTCGTGACGCCGGTGGCGACGGTGTAGGAGGGGTCGCGGCCCGAACGCTCCTCGCTGCGCATGACCAGCGCCGCGCCACCCGCGCCGCCGAGGCCGCCGACGAGCAGCGCGCCGAGCGCCACCGCGACGACGGTGCCGAGCCTGCCGAGGCCGCGTCGCGGCGTTCCGGAGTACGGCGACCAGAGCTGCTCCGTCGAGCGCCACGCGCCGTCCTCGACCGGCGGCGGCTGCAGCCACGGGTCCTGCTCGGTCATCGGTCTCCCTACGCGAACGGGTTGAACCACGACCCGACGCGGGCGATGCCGTTGCCGAGCCGCGAGCCGATGCCCGGCCCGGGGTTGCCGTGCGGCAGCGCCCCGACGAGGTCGGCGAGCGTCTGCGCGGGACACTCCGCGACGACCGTGAAGACGTACCCGTCCCCGGCCCACACCACCCGTTGCGGGAACGCGCCCTGGACGTGCACGTCCGCGCCCGCCACCTGCTCCTCGCGCCAGCCGTCGACGCTGCCGTCCGCGAGCCGGCCGCGCTGCTGGAACACGCTGACCGACGAGACGCCGTCGGAGTACGTGAGCTGGAGCACCTGGGCGTCGCCGTCGCCGGTCATCCGCGCGTCGAACAGCTCGAGCCCGGACGCGAGCCCCTCCGGCACGTGCCAGCCGTCCGAGCGCATCAGCGCGACGTCGGGGAACGCCAGCGGCTGGCCGTCGGCGACGGGCATCGCCCGCACGCCGTCCATGCTCGACTCGCGCGGCGACGACGCCGTGCCGACGACGAGGTCGAGGAACGCGCTCTCCCGCACCGTCCGCCCCTCGCCGTCGAGCACCTCGCGGCGCAGCGGCAGCGACGTCTCCCTGTCGATCCAGTAGCGGGCCGTGGGCGACGTCGAGGGGCGGCGTACCGCGACGACCGTCGCAAGGCGGCCCGCGACCTCGCCGCTGCCCTCGACCGCGATCTCGTAGTGCTTCGACAGCAGGGTCAACGTGCCGTTGGCGAAGCCGACGACGTCGGGCAGGCCGCCGGACTCGTCGTCGTAGACGGCGCCGCCCGGGCTCTGCGGCGTGGGCCGCACGCGGACGAGCAGGCCCTGGCCCGCGACGTGCGAGACGTCGACGACGGCGCTGGTGGAGCCGTTCGGCGACCAGTACGACACCATCTGCGTGCCGCGGTAGGTGAGGTCCTGCGCGGCGCGGCCCGCGCGTTCGAGCAGGGCGAGCGCGTCGTCGGCCGCGCTCCACGCGAGCGGCTCGGCGGGCACGGCGTACACGGGCGCGGCGAGCGCCACCAGGCACCCGCCGGTCGCGGCGAGGAGCAGCCCCCGCCTCATCGCCCGAACGACGACAGGATGACGCTGCCGGCCGGGTCGTTGAGCGGGCCGAGGCGCCCGGTGGTGGCGGCGTGGTCCTCGACGAACGACTCGACCGGGGGACGTACGGGATGTCCGCCCTTCTCGCCGCCGACGGCGGCGACACCCGCGACGAGCGCGACGCCGAGCGCGGAGTACGACACCGCGCGGCTGCGCAGCGAGGCGCGCTCGGCGGGGCGGCGCGCGACGCGGCGGCGCGGCGGGCCGGGGCGGGTCGACGCGCCGCGGACGACGTCGCCGTCGTTGCTCGGCGCCGCGGCGGTGCGGGCGATGTCGAGCAGGCGGGCGTTGAGGCCGCTGGGGACCTCGGGGTCGGACTGGTTGGCGAGCAGCGCCTTGAGGCGGCGCTGCGCGTCCACCTCGGCGCGGCACCCGTCGCAGCGGGTGATGTGCGCGAGCGCCCGGTCGCGGGCGTCGTGGGAGAGCTCGTTGTCCACGAGCGCGGCGGCGAGGTCGTCGAGGTGGCTCATCGGGTGGTCTCCAGGGCCGCGCGGATCTGGGCACGGCCGCGGTGGATGCGACTGCGTACGGTGCCGAGCTTGACGCCGAGGGTCGCCGAGATCTCCTCGTACGACAGCCCCTCGATGTCGCAGAGGACGACCGCCGCCCGGAACTCCGGCGACAGCGAGTCGAGCGCCTTCTGCACGTCGTAGTCGAAGAGCCTGTCGTCGACCTCGGTGGCCGGGCTCGGCGCGGTGCCGGCGACGCGCTCGGCGTCGTCGGGCAGCGGGTCGAAGCGCACGCGGTTCTTGCGGCGCACGCCGTCGAGGAACAGGTTCGTCGTGATCCGGTGCAGCCAGCCCTCGAACGTGCCCGGGGTGTAGTCGGCGAGGGAGCGGAAGACGCGGACGAACACGTCCTGCGTCAGGTCCTCGGCGTCGTGCTTGTTGCCGGTGAGGCGGTACGCCAGGCGGAACACCCGCGCGGAGTGCGTGCGGACGACCTCGTCCCACGTCGGCGGCACCCAGGGGGCGTCCGCGGCGACGGCGGGCACGTCCTCCACGACACCTCCCCGGTCCAGCACGGCGCTTTCCATCATCTGCTCCAACGGACGTTCGCGACAGCGGGGTGCTCCGGACGGCGGACGGCGCCGCCGGGATCGGGTCGGGTTCGGTCCCGGCGGCGTCCGCCATCCTCTGCAACGGCCCGGGCGCCCGCCGCGTTCCCGTAGGGTTGGCCGCATGGGGAACGCGCGCGGGAGCTGGGAGTACGCCGAGCGCTGGGTCCCCGAGGACGACGCGCTGCGCAACGGCCGCCGCCGCGCCGACGAGGTCGGCTGCACGCCGATCGGGCCCGGCGGGGGCGCGGCGCTGCGGCTCCTCGCGGCCGCGGCGTCGGCGCGTTCGGTCATCGAGATCGGCACGGGCACGGGCGTGTCGGGCACGTGGCTGCTGCGCGGCATGCGGCCCGACGGCGTGCTGACGTCGATCGACGTGGAGTCGGAGCACCAGCGGCTGGCGCGGCTGACGTTCGTCGAGGCCGGCTTCGAGCCGTCGCGGGTTCGCCTGATCTGCGGCGCGGCGCTCGAGGTGCTGCCCCGCTTCCAGGAGGAGGCGTACGACCTCCTGTTCATCGACGCGCTCAAGGCGGAGTACCCGGAGTACCTCGTGGAGGGCGTACGGCTGCTGCGGCCCGGCGGCATCGTCGCCGTCGACAACGCGCTCTGGCACGACAAGGTCGCCGACCCCGACGCCGACGACCCCGACACCCAGGCCGTGCGCGCGCTCCTGGAGACGGTCGCGTCCGACACCGGCCTCGTGTCGGCGCTCCTGCCGGTCGGAGACGGCCTGCTCGTGGCCGTGAAGGGCCTGCTGCCCTCGTAGCCGCCGCGCGAACCTTGAAGATCGTCACGCGGGAGGGCGCGGTGCGGGCTTCACAGAACGTCCAGGGCGCCCGTTACGGTCAGATCGTGAAGAAGCGGGCCTTGGCGGCGAACTCCGCGGCGAACGCCATGATCACGGCCAGGTAGAGCATGCCGGTGGCGGCGCGGATGGAGCCCTCGTTGACGAGCTTGTGCGTGAAGAACGCGAGCAGCGCGCAGACGGCGACGAGGCCGAACGCCAGGTAGAGCGTCAGGTCCGAGACGAGCAGCAACGGGTTCAGCGACGCCTCGCTCCCCGTGGGCCGCCCGCCCTTCGCCAGGCCCGCCGACACCAGCGCGAGCGCGCACCCGGCCGTGTACGCCCAGGCGTGCCAGCGCATCGGGTCGTTCGTGAGCTTGCGGTCCACGAGATACCAGTGGCCGAGCAGCATGCCGTCCCACGTGGCGCCGAGGAACGCCGCGCCGGTCACCATGGCCGCGAGCCCACCGACCTCCGTCGAGCCCACGCCGCGCAGGTCCGCGATCGCGAGCACGGCGACGAGGCCCAGGACGGCGGCGAGCGCCCCCGCCCACCGCGCGAGGCCGGAGCGCGCGTGCAGCAGCGCGAGCGTGACGGCCGACAGCAGGAGGAACGCCCACATCGAGTACGACGCGAACGACCCGCTCTCGCCGATGCGCGACAGCGCGCCGCCGGCCGAGAGCCGGGCGAGCAGCGCGCAGACGACGACGGACCAGCCGACGAGCAGGAAGTAGCCGCGCTTCACGACGCCCCACACGGGCGCGACGACGAGCACGCCGAGGCTGCCCAGCGCGAACTCCAGCAGGATCACCGCGAGCACCCCGGCGGGCCCGCGGAACTCGGCTGCCTCCATCTACAGCGACTCGAGCCAGGTCAGCAGCGTGCGCACGCCGAAGCCCGTGGCTCCCTTCGAGATCTCGTCCTCGTCGCCGTCCGAGCGCGCCGCCGACGCGATGTCCATGTGCGCCCAGCGCCGCCCGTCCACGAACTCCCGCAGGAACAGCGCGGCCGTGATCGAGCCTCCGCCGAACTTCCCGCCGATGTTCTTCATGTCGGCGACCGGCGAGTCGAGGTCGCGGCGGTAGTCCTCCACCAGCGGCATGCGCCAGTACCGCTCCCCCGCCTCCTCGGCGGCGCGCAGCAACGCCGCGGCGAGCTTGTCGTCGTTGGCGAACAGGCCCGCGATGCGCTTGCCGAGCGCGATGCCGATGGCGCCCGTGAGCGTCGCGAGGTCGACGACGTAGTCCGGGTTCGTCTGCTCGATGCCGTACGCCAGCGCGTCGGCGAGCACGAGCCGGCCCTCGGCGTCGGTGTTGAGGACCTCGACGGTGCGGCCGCCGTAGTGGCGGATGACGTCGCCGGGACGCGCGGCGGTGCCCGAGGGCATGTTCTCGGCCGCCGGCACGAGGCCGGTCACGCGCACGGGCAGGCCCAGGGCGGGCAACGCCTGCATGGTGGCGATGACTGCCGCGCCGCCGGCCATGTCGGTCTTCATCGCGGCCATGCCGTCGTTCGGCTTGATGGACAGGCCGCCGGTGTCGAACGTGATGCCCTTGCCGACGAGCAGCACGCGCGCGCGGTGCTTGCCCGGCGGGTCGTAGTCCATGCGGATCAGGCGCGGCGGGCGCGCGGAGCCCGAGCCGACGGCGAGCACGCCGCCGAAGCCCTTCTCGCGCAGCTCCTTCGGCTCCATCACCTGCACGGCGATGCCGGTGTCGCGGCCGAGGCGTACGACCTGCTTGGCGAGCCACTCGGGCGTCTTGTCGAGCGAGGGCTCGTTCGCGAGGTCGCGCACGAGCGCCGTCGCCGACGCGCGGTGGCGGGCGCGTTCGAGCGCGGCCGTCAGCCTGTCGCCGGGCTTGCGGGCGGCGAGCACGATCGAGCGGAGCGTCTGCGGCTTCGGCTCCGACTTGTGCTCGGTGAACGTGTAGAACGCCAGCCACGCGCCCTCGCAGAACGCCGCGAGCTCCTTCGGCGACGCGCTGGCGGTGACGGCCGAGTAGATCGTGTCGGCCTTGCCGGCCTTGCGGACGAGCGCGGCGCCCGCCTTGCGGAACGTCGCCGCCGTCGCGTCCTCGGCCGACCCGAGACCGACGAGCAGCACGGTGCGCGTCGCGCCGATGCGGTCGTACGCGGGCAGCGCGACGACCTCGCCCGCCTCGCCCTTGAAGCCCTCGCGCTCGAGGTGCGCGGCGAGGTCGATGCCCAGCGCCCCCGCGACCTGCTCGGCACCGACGGGCGAGCCGCCGATCACCGGGATCGCGACCGCGTGCGCGCCGGTCGCGCGCAGGTCGGAGAGGGCGACGATGCTCAGGTCCAGCTTGGCCACGCGGTTCATCTCCTGCCGGGAACACTGCCGAGAACATGCGGAAGGCGGCGGGAGACCCGCCGCCTTCCGACGCTACGTTCAGCCGTTGCCGACGCCCTTGAGCGCGTCGCCGAGGGCGCTGGCCTCGTCCGCGGAGAGCTCCACGACGAGCCGCCCGCCACCTTCCAGCGGGACGCGCATGACGATGCCGCGACCCTCCTTGGTGACCTCCAGCGGACCGTCACCCGTCCGCGGCTTCATCGCCGCCATGCTGTCTCCTCCCGCGTACGTGCTCTTGCGACGATTCTCCCGCAGATGCCGCGAGGACGGAAACCGGGGCCATACTTCGCCCTGTGAACGCCCGTTCCGCGCTGTTCGACCTGTACGGCGACCACCTCCGCGAACGCGGTGGCGCCGCCCCCGTCGCGTCCCTCGTGAAGCTGCTCGCGCCGCTCGGCGTCGCCCCGCCCGCGGTGCGTACCGCGGTGTCCCGGATGGTGCGCCAGGGCTGGCTCACGCCGACCCGCGTCTCCGGCGTTCCCGGCTACGCCCTCACGCCGCGCGCCACGCGCCGCCTCGACGACGCCGCCGCCCGCATCTACCGCACGTCGCACCAGCCGTGGGACGGCACGTGGCACCTGCTGGTGGTCACGCTGCCCGCGGGGCGCTCGGCGCGCGACCGCGTGCGGGCGGGGCTGTCGTTCCTCGGCTACGGCCCGCTGGACGACGCGGCGTGGGTCGCGCCGCGTCCCGCGGGCGAGGTCGACGCGCTGCTGGCGGGCGAGGGGGCGCGGGCCGAGCGGTTCACCGCCTCCCACGACGGCGACTCGGCGATGCTGATCAGCCGCGCGTGGGACCTCGACGGGCTCGCGCGGTCGTACCTGCGGTTCCTCGACGACGCGGTGACGTTCACCGACGGCGCGGACGCGAACGACCAGGCGGCGTTCGTGGCGCGGTCGAGGCTCGTGCACGAGTGGCGCAAGTTCCTGTTCTCCGACCCCGCGCTGCCGCCCGCGCTGCTGCCCGTGGACTGGCCGGGGACCAAGGCCGCCGCGTACTTCGACGCCGAGTCGTCCAGACTGCTCCCCGCAGCCTCGCGATTCGTCGACGCCTGTCTGGAGATCGAGTGATCAAGTACGTCGCGCTGTACCGCACGCCCGAGGACCCGGAGCGGTTCGACAAGGACTACTTCGGGACGCACGTGCCGATCGTCAACGACACCCCCGGCCTCGTCCGCACCGAGCTCGCCAAGGTGACGCGGATGATGGTCGGCGAGCCCGCCTACTACCTGCTCGCCGAGCTCTACTTCGACTCGGTGGAGTCGATGAAGGCGGCGTTCAGGACGGACCCGTGGCGGACCTCCGGCGAGAACCTCCAGTCCTGGGGCGGCATGGACCTCGTGACGATGTTCACGGCCGAGGTCGTCGACGACAGCGGGAACGCCGTATGAGCGACGCCGTCCTCTACACCGTGACCGGCGGCCTCGCCGAGGTCACGATCAACCGCCCCGACGCCATGAACGCCGCCGACGCCGCCGTGCGCGAGGGGCTGCGAGAGGCGTTCGCGTCGGCGGCCGACGACCCCGACGTGCGCGCGGTGCTCGTGAGCGGCGCGGGCGAGCGGGCGTTCTGCGTGGGCCAGGACCTCAAGGAGCTGCTGCCGCTCTACGAGGCCGACGACCCCGACCTCGGCGGCATCGTCGCCGGCTTCAACGACGTCGCGACCGCGCTGGTCGAGCTGCCGAAGCCGACGGTCGCCTGCGTCAACGGCGCGGCCGCGGGCGCGGGCGCGTCGCTCGCGTTCGCCTGCGACTTCCGAATCGCGGCCGACACGGCGTCGTTCGCGATGGCGTTCTCGAAGATCGGGCTCGTGCCCGACACCGCCGCGTCGTGGACGCTGCCCAGGCTCGTCGGCGGCGCGAAGGCGCTCGAGATGCTGATGCTGTCCGAGCCGGTCAGGGCCGAGGAGGCGTTGCGGATCGGGCTCGTCACGCGCGTCGTGCCGGCGGCGTCGGTGCGCGAGGAGGCGGCGGCGTTCGCGCGGTCGCTCGCCGACGGGCCGACGGTGGCGTACGGCTACATCAAGCGGCTCGTCGCGATGTCGTCGGGCGCGACGCTGGCCGAGTCGCTGGAGTGCGAGGCAGAGCTGCAGGCGGCGGCGGGGCGTACCGAGGACCACGTGAACGCGGTCAGGTCGTTCCTCGCGAAGGAGCGGCCGACGTTCCGCGGCTACTGACGTAGGCGGGGAACCGCCGCAGGCTCAGCCGCAGGAACCACGCCCAGAACGGCTTCGTGAGCGCGAAGCCGAGCTCGCCGAGCGTGCCGAGCGCCAGCCACTCGGTCCAGACGAGGCGGGCGCCGCCGGGCGCGGGCTCCACCTCGAACGCCGCCCAGCCGCGCACGACGCGGCCCTCGTGGCGTACGACGCAGCGGTACGGCGGCTCCCAGGTCGTCACCGTCATCGGGTCGACGAAGCCGATCCCGCGCCAGCCGGTGAACGCCTCGATGGTGTCCGGGCCGGTCCGGCGCACGTCGGTCAGCACGACCCACTCGCGCTGCCCCGCCCAGTCGGTCGCGGCCGCCCACGCCTCCTCGACGGAGGCGGGGACGTCGACGGTGAGGCTCAGCTCGGCCAGGGCGGCTGCTCCGTCGGCTGCTCAGTCGGCTGCGCGTCGTCGTCCTCGGCGGGTGCCGCGGGAGCGGCCGGAGCGGTGGGGGTCGCGACGGTGGCGTCGGGGGGCGCGGGGGCGTAGCCAGTCTGGTGCTCGGCGATCGCGTCGACGGGGTCGGCGTCGTCGTCGTGCTCGACCTCGACGAACGTCGGGCCCTCGGTGTAGCGGCTGCGCGGCGTCACGGCCCACGGGTCGTACGTGGGGATGTCGGGGACCTCGGGGCGGAACGGGTTCGCCGGGGGCGCGACGAACTCCGGCGTCACCGGGTCGGGCTCCGCGGGCTCTGCGGGCGCGGGCGGGATCGGGTCGACGGGCGTGCCCGAGGGGACGTCGCCGGTCGCGTCGGAGGGGACGTACTCGTCCTCGTCGCTCTCGTCCTGCTCCACGGGCGCGACGGGCTCGGCGGGCCGCGCGAACACGCTGCGCTCCGGCGCCGGGTCGATCGGCGCGAACGCCTGCGCGACCTCCGCCACGTCCGCGTCCCCCGCGGACGCGTCGTCCTCGGCGTCGGCCGGCCCGTGCGCGGCGTCGAGCTCGGCGTGCAGGTGCGCGATCGTCGCGTCGCGCGACGCGATCTCGGCGGCGAGCCGGTCGAGCGCGTCGTCGACCTCGTCCATCCGGTAGCCGCGCACCGCGAGCGCGAACCGCAGCCCGAGCACGTCCTCGACCGTCATCGCGCGGTCGCGCGGGATGCCGACGGACGCGAGGTCCTGCGGCTCGTGCGACAACCCCTCGGCCTTGCCCGTCACGGCGGCCGCGACCCCGAACACGACCGCCAGCACGGCGAGCACCAAGAAGAGCTGGATCACGCGTGCGTTCCCTTCGGCCGGCGGCGCGTACGGTCGCGTGCATGGTCCCACGGGAGCAGCGGCCGTTACGTCTCGGCACGCGGACGTTCGCGCCGCACGAGCCGATCGTCATGGCGATCGTCAACCGCACGCCGGACTCGTTCTTCGACAAGGGTGCGACGTACGCGCTCGGCGCAGCCCTCGACAGGGCCGACCGTGTCGTGGCCGAGGGCGCGGCCGTGATCGACGTCGGCGGCGTCAAGGCGGGGCCGGGCGAGGTCGTGGACCCGGCCGAGGAGATCCGCCGCACCGCCGACCTCGTCGCCGCGATCAGGGCGCGGCACGCGGACGTCGTCATCAGCGTGGACACCTGGCGCGCGGAGGTCGGCGAGGCCGTCTGCGCGGAGGGCGCCGACCTGCTCAACGACGTCTGGCAAGGCTTCGACCCCGGCCTCGCCGAGGTCGCCGCGAAGCACGGCGTCGGCCTCGTCTGCACCCACGCGGGCGGCGCGGAGCCTCGCACGCGGCCGCACCGGGTGGCGTACGCCGACGTCATGGCCGACGTCGTCGCGGTCACGACGGGGCTCGCGGAGACCGCCGTCGCCCACGGCGTGCGCGAGGACGGCATCGTCGTGGACCCCGGGCACGACTTCGGCAAGCACAGCCGCCACTCGCTCGAGGTGACGCGCCGGCTGCCCGAGCTCGTCGCGACCGGCTGGCCCGTCCTCGTCGCGCTGTCGAACAAGGACTTCGTCGGCGAGACCCTCGACCTCCCCGTCGGCGAGCGGCTCGAAGGCACGCTCGCGGCGACGGCGGTCAGCGCGTGGCTCGGCGCGCGGATGTTCAGGGCGCACCAGGTCGCGGAGACCGTACGCGTGCTGCGGATGGTGTCGGCGATCAAGGGCGACACCGACGTCGCGGTGGCCCGGCGCGGCCTCGCATAGATTGGGGCCGTGGGCGACGTCGTCACCGTGACCGACCGCGCGGCCGAGCGGGCGCGCGAGCTGCTCGCGCGGCACGGCGGCGCGGCGTTGCGGGTGGTCGTGCAGTCGTCGGGGTGCGACGGGTTCGCGGCGCTGCTCGACGTCGCGTCCGAGCCCGAGCCCGACGAGATCGCGTTCGAGGACAACGGCGTCCGCTTCTACGTCGACGTGCCCACGATGCTGCGGCTGCCCGGCGCGACGCTCGACCACGTCGTGACGCCGTACGGGGCGGAGTTCACCTGGACGCACGCCGCGACCTGCGAAGGGGAGAACCACTAGTGGCGATGCCGGAGCGGTACCTGTTCGTCTGCATCAACGAGCGCGCCGAGGGCCACCCGCGCGGGTCGTGCATGCAGCGCGGCGCCGCCGACGTGTTCAACGAGCTGCGCGAGGCGCAGGGCCGCCACGACCTCACGAACATCAAGGTCGTCTACGGCGGCTGCATGGAGGCGTGCACGGCGGGGCCCGTCGTCGCGGTGATGCCCGACAACGTCTGGTACGGCGGGGTCACGGTCGAGGACTGCGACGCGATCGTCGTCGAGCACTGCGTGAACGACCGCGTCGTCGAGATGCTCCGCCTGACCCCCGACGACTTCATCGCGCCCGACTGACGAGGCGCGCCTCGCGCCTCGTCAGGAGCCCGACCCGCGCAGCGCCCGACTGACGAGGCGCGCCTCGCGCCTCGTCAGGAGCAACGACGCGCGCGGCGCGCCCCCGAAGGTGACCACCCGGCGCGTGGTCAGGACGGGCCGTTTCCCGGCGAAATCGTGACGTAGACCCCCGGCCGACCGCATGATGTGCGCGGCACCCGTCCATCACTCCGGGGAGTTCCCGCATGCGCCTGTTCACCCGGCGGTCCGCCGCCGTCACCGCCGCGATCCTCCTCGCGGTGGGCGTCGCCGTACCGCCCGCGACCGCGGGAGCGGGTCCGGCCGTCATCGACGACCACGACTCGCACATCGCGCCGCGCGCGTTCGACGTGTTCTCGTCGACCGGCGGCACCGTCTACGCCACCGACAACGGCGGGTTCGGGCGCGTCTACCTGGCCCCCGGCACGATGACGACGGCCACGTCGACCGTCGACCTCGGCCCGCGCCCGCGGACGTTCACCCCGACGACGATCAGCGGCAGCCGCATCGCGATGCCGGTGGCCGGCGCGCAGTTCGACACGCCGATCACGCAGGTGCGCTCGTGCCTGATCGGCACGTGCCCGACGCTGTCGACGCTGACGATCCCGGCCGGCTGGGTGTACGCCGGCAACGCCGAGGACCGCGCGGTGATCTACCACAAGGCCACGAACAACCTCGGCCTCATCGGCTGGACCGGCGGCTCGGTCACCAACCAGTGGCTCATGCCGGCCGACTACTCCGACGACGACGAGCCGCCCACGGCGCGCGGCGACGCGACCGGCATCGCCGTCTCCGGCGGCGGTGACGTGACGTACGTCAACCGCGCGGCCGCGAGCGGAGCGGGCACCGTCCACTACCTCGGCGACGGGACGGGCGCCGTCCTCACGCCGACGTACGTCGTCTGGTACATCGTCGGCGTCGTCGAGCCCGACTTCGACCAGACGCACGTCTACCGCGTGCTGCGCTCGACCACCGAGCCGAACCCGACGCCGGCGCTCGTCCGCGCGCTGACCGACGCTCCGATCGAGGACCTCGTCGCCAACGACTTCGGCGTCGCGTACACGATCCCGAGCGACGCCGGGGACGGCACGTCGGCGCTGTGGACCATGGCGTACGACGGCACGCCCGTGCAGTACGCCCGCCCGCTGACGACGAACGCGCTGGCGCCGTTCCTCGCGACCAACCAGATCCTCATCAACGACCGCCTCGCCGGCATGCCCGGCTTCTACAAGGTGACGCCGGGCTCGTACAGCGGCTCCTTGACGGGCCTCGTGCCGGTCCGCGGCGCGAACACGTTCTCGGTCGGCGTCTCCCACGGCCGCGCCGTCTACGCCGACGACATGACGGCCGACCTCCCGCTGTTCACGCGCACCGTGACCGACGGCCTCCCGGGTCCGGAGTCGCTCGTCACCGGCGCGACCGCCGGCCAGGTCGCGATCTCCGGCCCGTACGTCGCGTACTTCCGGTACAACGCGGACCCGTCGAAGATGGACGTCGTCTACGGCCGCCTCGACGGCGCCATGAAGACGACGACGGTGCCGATGAGCGAGAGCGGCAAGGTCGCGCTCTCCGGCCGCCGGGTGCTCGTCACCGGCGGCGCGCGCACGCGCGTCATCGACGCCGAGACGCAGGCGGTGACCGACCTCGGCCACACGTACGCGGCGATCTTCGGCGAGTACGTCGCGATGATCAGCTACGACACCGCGGCCGTCACGCGTCGCAACCTCGACAACGGCACGGTCCAGACCGTCCGCGCGGCCGTCCCCGGTTGCGTGTCGCCCTGCGTCGACGACGACAACTGGGCGCTCGCGGCGTGGGGCCACGAGGTCGTGTACGCGTTCGGTCACCAGGGCACCGTCCCCGACCACGTCGCCGGCCTCTGGAACGGCAACACCAACGCGACGACCGCGATGCCGATGCTCAGCGACGCCGAGGGCGCGCTGTACACCGAGGTCGCGTACTGGTCGGGCCTGCTGCTCGTGGCCCGCAACAACGCGAGCGTCCGCCTCTACGACATGCGCAACGCCGCCACCGAGAGCATCGTCGACACGTTCGCCGAGGAGCCGTTCGCGCTCGACGGCAACGTCGTCGCGTGGCGGCCGCTGTCGGACCTCAAGGCCGTCGTCCGCGACGTCCGCGACTTCGTGCCCGGCCACACGCCGGCGCTGCGCTACCTCGGCGGCGGCGTGCCCACGGCGTTCGGCACCGACGCGGCGCCGGAGTGGGACGCGAGGCTCCTGCTCTCGCAGAACATGACCGGCGGCACGCTCACGATCCACTCCGGCAGCACGTCCGGGCCGGTCGTGAAGTCGATCCCGGTCAGCACGCTCAACGGCGAGATCAGCACGACCTGGGACGGCACGGACGGCGAGGACGCCGACGTGGCGCAGGGCACGTACTACTGGACGCTGGAGAGCGGCGGCGCCGCGCCCGCGCCGGTGCTGCGCGCCAACGGCTCGTCGCCCGTCAGCGGCTCGATCTTCGTCAGCCGCACGGCGCTCGCCGCGCCGTCGCTCACCGCGCCGGCGCTGTCGACGGACGTCACGCCGTCGACGACGTTCCCGGTGTCGTGGACGCCTCCGGCGGGCGCGCCGGCGGGCACGCGGTACCGCCTCGAGCGGTCCATCAACGGCGGCGCGTTCGGCCTCGCGACGACGACCGGCGCCCTGTCGGTCGCGTACGGCGGCTCGCCCGGCACGACGTACCGCTTCCGCGTCGCGGCGGTCGACCCGGCCGGTCGCATCGGCGCGTTCAGCTCGGTGCGGACGACCGTGGTGCCGTACCAGGACAACGCGACCGGCACCGTCTACACCGGCTCGTGGGCGACCGGCTCCGGCGGGTCGTTCTACGGCGGCTCGCACCGCTACAGCGGCACGGCGGGCTCGACGTACACGTTCAAGGCGACGGGCACCACGATCTGGCTGGTCGGCACGAAGTCGACGAACTACGGCCAGTTCCAGGTCTCGATCGACGGCGGCGCGTACTCCGGCCTCATCGACTCGTACGCCTCGTCGGTGCAGTACCGCAAGGTGCTGTACGGCGTGGGCCGCCTGTCGAACACCGCGCACACGATCCGCGTCCGCGTCTACGGCACCAGCCGCAGGCCGTACGTCGGCATCGACGGCGTGGGCTTCCTCCGCTAGGAGAGAAGCAGGCCCGTGATCACCAGGGCGGCCAGCAACGCGAGGCCGACCCAGAGCATGCGGCGCACGCGGCCGCCGACGTCGGGAGGCACGTACTCCCGGCGGCGGCGGCCGCAGTCGCACACGCCCGGCTCGAACGCCTGGTGCCCCTGCTCGCACACCCACCGCGGGCGTGCCGCGACGTCGTAGCCGCACTTCTCGCACGTCGTCGGCCGCGCGGTCTGCTGCGTGCCGCAGCGCGGGCAACGGCGGTACGTCGCCACCTCGTGCCCGACGAACCACGCCGTCCCGCCGAACAGCCCCGCGAACATCGCGAACGACACCGTCGTCGCGCCGAGGTCGTGGTGGAGGAGCTGGGCGACGCCGTACGTCAGCACGGCCGTGACGGCGACGGCGATCCACGCCCAGCGGCGCGCCAGCGCGCGCTCGTAGTCCACGGGACCACTGTAGGTATCGTCCGCAAGATGGACGACGCCAAGACGCAGTGGCACGAGCTGTTCCACGAGGTCGTGCAGACCGGCCTGTGCACCGGCTGCGCCGCCTGCGTCATGGCGTGCCCGCGCGACGTGCTCGGCTACGACCACGCGGTGACGTACCAGCCGTTCAACGTCGAGTCGTCAACCCGCGCCGACGACTGCGTGTACGGCCAGAAGGGCTGCGACATCTGCACGCGCGCGTGCCCGCGCTTCCGCGACTGGGAGACCGCGTCGGACGTCGCGCTGTTCGGCCGCGAGCGCGCCGCGGACGAGCCCGCTGGCATCGCGTCCGAGGTGCTGCTCGTCCGCGCGACGGACACCGCGACGTTCGAGGCGGGGCAGGACGGCGGGCTCGTGTCGGCGCTGCTGATCTGGGGCCTGGAGACCGGGCGCATCGACGGCGCGCTCGTCTCCGACTTCTCGCCGTCTCGCACGCTCGACGCCGTGCCCGCCGTCGTCACCGACCGCGAGGGCGTGCTGCGGACGGCCGGCTCGCGCTACACGTACTCCGCCAACCCGCTCGCCATGCGCGACGCCGAGGCGCAGGGGCTCAAGTCGCTCGCGCTCGTCGGGATGTCGTGCCAGGCGTCGATCAACGGCACCGTCGTCGCGAACCGCCTCAACAAGTACGCCAAGCGCATCGCCATCACGATCGGGCTGCTCTGCTCGAAGACGTTCACCTACGACGGCATGTACGAGGGGATGCTCGCCGAGGAGTACGGCATCCCGCTCGACTCGATCGGCAAGGTCAACATCAAGGGCAAGTTCATCGTCTGGCACGGCCCGGACGACGAGCGGGTCGACATCCCGCTCAAGGAGACGCACAAGCACACCCGCCCCGGCTGCACGACGTGTCCGGACTTCGCCGCGCAGCACGCCGACATCTCGACCGGCGGCCTCGGCCAGGGCGACGGGTGGACGCTGACGCTGGTGCGTACGCAGCGCGGCCTCGAGTGGATGCAGGGGCTCCGCGACGCGGGGCTGATCGAGGTGCGGCCCGGCACCGACGACCCGGCGGCGCTGAACCTCATGGACAAGCTCTCCCTCGCCTCGCGCAAGCGCTGGCCCGCCGCGCGGCTCGGGCTCGCCGACGGCGCGGCGGCGCCGGGGCGCGCGACGCTGCCGGTGCCGTTGCCGATGCCAGAGGTCCGCCCGGGCGCGTAGCAGGTGCGTCACGCTGCGTGACGAACTCTGTCCCGCATGCGCCGACTCGCCGCCGCCCTCCTGGGCGCGTTGCTGCTCCCCCTGCCCGTCGCGCATGCCGCCGCACCCGAGCTCACGATCGTCGCCGACCACCCGTCGACCGTCGCCGTCGACCTCGACGCGCCGGTCGCGATCGACTCCGAGCATCTGACGTTCACGACGAGCAGCAGGTACGTCGTCATCACCGCGCAGCTCGGCCCCGACGTGGAGTTCTGGATGGCCAAGTGGAGCGACGGCAACTGGATGGGCGCGGGCACGCTGCCCGCGGGCCACGTCGTCCTCACGGTCTACACGGACGGCCCGATGACGTTCCGCACGCGCGGCACGGGGCTGACGGCGCCGCTGACGATCGCGCCGGAGACGCCGGTGCAGGCCACGTCCGAGTCGCGCACCGTCGTCCCCGACGCGGACGGCAACGTCGAGTCGGACATCGCGTTCACGAACCCGGCCGCGCGAGCGTTCGTGCTGGCGTCGTACGAGCGCTCGTACACCCTGCGCGTGCTGGGGACGCAGACGTTCTGCGTGACCGTGTCCGGCGACTACTGCGAGACCGAGTCGCCTCCGGTGTCGTCGGGCAGCGAGCGGCAGGTCGACCAGCACGTCGCGTGGCCGTACCAGGGCACCGCGCACTCGATCTACCGCGGCACGGGCCGCACGTTCGACGCGACGCCGGTGCTGCACGAGCTCGTCGTGCTCCCGCTCGCGTAGCGGTGCGCCTCCTCCTCGCGATCCTCGCCTGCCTCGCGCTGTGCCCGGCCTCCGCGTCCGCGGCGACCGGCGAGGTCGTCGTCGTCGCGAACGGTCCCGGCGCCGCCGTCGTCACGCTGCCGTCCGACGTGGCGCTCGACCTGTCGGGCGTGACGTTCGAGACGGCGAGCCCGTACGTCGTCCTGTCCGCGCAGCGCGACCGCGTCGTGCGGGCGTGGCTCGTGCGGTTCCGCGACGGCGGGACGTTCGGCTCGGCGTCGGCGCTCGCCGCGGGCCGGGTCGCGATCCGCGTCTGGACGGCGGGACGTACGACCGTCCGCATCCCCGCGCCCGGGCTCGGGCAGCGGCTCACGGTCGAGGCGACGGCGCCCGTGCCGGCGACGGCCGTCACGCGGACCGTCGCGCCCGACGTGACCGGGACGGCCGCGAGCGACGTGGCGTTCGCCAACCCGACCGGGCGCGCGTTCGTGCTGCAGACCGTAGACAGGGCGTACGTCGCGAGCGCCGCGCGCGCCGGCACGCTCTGCGTCGCGCCGGGCTCGGACCCGTGCGGCGAGACGGCGGCCGACCCGCGACCGCTGCTCGACGGCAACGTCGCGTGGCAGGTGCAGCCGGGGCTGTGGTTCGGCGGGCCCGGGCACGCGTACTACCGCGCGACCGAGGTCGCCGCCGGCGGCGGCGCCGTACGTCACGACGTCGTCGTGCTGCCGCTGGAGTAGCGGGCGCGTCGGCGGGGACGTCTCCGTCGCACCCGAAGGAAGGAGCGCCTGATGCCCCCGACCCAGGTCGCCCCGAAGCTGCTCTCGTGGGCCTCCGACCTCGACCCCCAGGCCGCCGCGCAGGCGGCGCGAACGGCGCGGCTGCCGTTCGTCGAGGGCCACGTCGCCCTGATGCCCGACGCGCACGTCGGCATCGGCGCGACCGTCGGCTCCGTCATCCCGACCCGCGACGCGATCATCCCCGCGGCCGTCGGCGTCGACATCGGCTGCGGGATGGTCGCCGTCGAGACCGACCTCACCGCGTCCGACCTCCCCGACTCGCTCGACGCGCTGATGCCGTTGGTCGCGCGGCGCATCCCGGCCGGCGTCGGCAAGGGCCACGAGCACGCCGTCTCCCCCGGCCGCTACGAGTCGCTGGGCAAGCCCGCGACCGGCCTGTCGCCGAAGCAGGCGGTCGTGGCGGCGACGCAGTTCGGCACGCTCGGCTCGGGCAACCACTTCGTGGAGGTCTGCCTGGACGAGCGTTCGCGCGTCTGGACGGTGCTGCACTCCGGGTCGCGCGGCATCGGCAACCAGCTCGCGCAGAAGCACATCGAGAAGGCGAAGGGCGTGATGAAGCGCCTCGGCGAGACGTTGGAGGACCGCGACCTCGCGTACTTCGTGCAGGGGACGCCGGAGTTCGAGCAGTACGTCACCGACATGCTCTGGGCGCAGCGCTACGCGATGGCGTCGCGTGGCGTGATGAGCGAGCGCGCGACGGCGTCGCTGTTCGAGGTCGTCGGCCGCGGCCGCGCCGTTCGGACGATCAACTGTCATCACAACTTCACCCAGCGCGAGGTGCACGACGGGCGCGAGATCTGGGTCACGCGCAAGGGCGCGATCAGGGCCGGTGTCGGCGACGAGGGCGTCATCCCCGGCTCGATGGGGACGCGGTCCTACGTCGTCACCGGGCTCGGCAACACGGCGTCGTACGCGTCGTGCAGCCACGGCGCCGGCCGCCGCCTCTCGCGCGGCCAGGCGAAGCGGTCGCTGTCCGTCGAGTCGCTCAAGGAGGCGATGAAGGGCAAGTCGTGGCTCGCGGCCAACGCGACGGCCCTGCTCGACGAGCACCCGGCGGCGTACAAGGACATCGACCAGGTCATGGCCGACCAGAAGGACCTCGTGACGATCCAGCACACGCTGTCCCAGGTCTTCAACTACAAGGGCCTCTAGAGGCGGGCCGCCCCTGTCCCCAACATTGAAGATCGCCACGCGGGCGAGCGCGGCGTGGGCTGCAACGTCGGGGGCCGGGGCGGGCTAGAGCTCGGCTTCGAGCAGCTCGTCGTCGTCGGGGGCAGGGACGTGGCCCGAGCCCTCGGCGAGGCGTACGGCCTCCTCGGCGGTCGTGCACCAGACGAGCGCGTCGTTGATGTCGGGCCGAGCGAAGCCCCGCGCGACGAGCTGGTCGATCTGGGCTCGCAACGGCGCGAACGCGTCGTCGGGGTCGCACACGACGACCGGCTTGTCGTGCATGCCGAGCGTGCGCGCGGTCCAGATCTCGAGCAGCTCCTCCAGCGTGCCGATGCCGCCGGGCAGCGTGATGAACGCGTCCGAGCGCGCGTCCATCTCGCCCTTGCGCTCGCGCATGGTGTCGCACACGACGAGCTCGTCGGCGCCGTGGTCGGCGATCTCGCGTTCGAGCAGGGCGCGCGGGATGATCCCGACCGTCCGCCCTCCCCCCTCGCGAACGGCGCGCGCGACGGCGCCCATCATCGAGACGGACCCGCCGCCGGTGACGAGGGAGTGCCCGCGCCGCGCGATCTCGGCGCCGACCTCGGCCGCGAGGTCGACGTAGCGCCGCGGGATCGCCTCGCTGGACGCGCAGAAGACGCAGA
This sequence comes from Frankiaceae bacterium, assembly GCA_035940575.1. Classification (GTDB taxonomy): domain Bacteria; phylum Actinomycetota; class Actinomycetes; order BP-191; family BP-191; genus BP-191. The sequence continues at coordinate 78,752 of DASZER010000016.1, forward strand.
TCGTGAGGCTCACAGGCGACCTTCCTGCCGCCGGGCCGCCGCCGCCTTGACGATCACGTCCACGACCTCCTCGACGTCGTCGGTGACCGTCAGGAGGTCGACGTCCTCGGGGTCGATCTTGCCGGTCGCGAGCAGCCGCTCGCGGACCCAGTCGATCAGCCCGCCCCAGAACTCCGACCCGAGCAGCACGACGGGGAAGCGCGTGACCTTGTTCGTCTGCACCAGGGTCAGCGCCTCGAACAGCTCGTCCAGCGTCCCGAAGCCGCCGGGCAGGTTCACGAACGCCTGCGCGTACTTCACGAACATCGTCTTGCGCGCGAAGAAGTAGCGGAACTGGATGCCGATGTCGACCCAGTCGTTGATGCGCTGCTCGAACGGCAGCTCGATGCCGAGCCCCACGGACGTGCCGCCGGCCTCGCAGCACCCCTTGTTCACGGCCTCCATGAGGCCGGGGCCCCCGCCGGTGATGACCGTGAAGCCGGCCCGCGCCAGCGCCGCGCCGAGCTCCTCGCCCTGCCGGTACTCCGGCGTGTCCTTCGGCGTACGCGCCGAGCCGAACACGCTCACGGCAGGCCCGAGCGAGGCGAGCGTGCCGAAGCCCTCGACGAACTCCGCCTGGATCCGCAGCACCCGCCACGGGTCGGTGTGCACCCAGTCGGCAGAGCCGCGGCTGTCGAGCAGCCGCTGGTCGGTCGTCGTCTCGGTCGCGTGCTCGCGCCGCAGGACGGTCTGCCCGCGCTGCTTCTCGGGCATCGGGTTGCGCGAGGGCAGCGCCGCCGGGTCGTCGGTCATGACGATCTTCCTACCCGAGGTACTCGCGGAGCACGCGCTCGCACTCGCCGATCAGCGCGACGTCGACGGACTCGTCGGCCTTGTGCGCGAGGTTCGGGTCGCCGGGGCCGTAGTTCAGCGCGGGGATGCCGAGCGCGGCGAAGCGCGAGACGTCGGTCCACCCGAGCTTCGCGACCGGCACGGCGCCGACCGCGTCGACGAACGCCCGCGCGGCCGGCGCCGACAGGCCCGGCAACGCGCCCGGCGCGGAGTCGGCGACGACGACGTCGTACGGCGCCAGCACCTCCCGCACGTGGTCGGCGGCCTCCGACTCCGAACGGTCGGGCGCGAAGCGGTAGTTGACCGTGACGGTGCACGCGTCGGGCACGACGTTGCCGGCCACTCCCCCGCTGACGGCGACGGCGTTGAGCCCCTCGCGGTACTCGCACCCGTCGATGACGGGCCGTCGCGCCTCGTACGCCGCGAGCCGCGCGAGCAGCTCGCCGGCCTTGTGGATCGCGTTGTCGCCGAGCCACGAGCGGGCGCTGTGCGCGCGGACGCCCGGCACCGTGACGTGTGCGCGGAGGGTGCCCTGGCAGCCGGCCTCGACGGCGGCGTTCGTCGGCTCCATGAGGATCGCGAGGTCGGCGTCGAGCCACGCGCGCGCCGTGCGGGAGAGGCGGCCGAGGCCGTTGCGCTCGGCCTCGACCTCCTCGTTGTCGTAGAAGACGTACGTGACGTCGTGGCGCGGCGAGTCGAGGGTGGCGAGCCGGAGCATGACGGCGATCGCGGACTTCATGTCCGACGTGCCGCAGCCGTGGAGGCGGCCGCCGTCCAGGCGCGACGGCAGGTTGCCCGCGACCGGAACGGTGTCGAGGTGGCCGCCGAGCAGCACGCGCGCCGGGCGCCCGAGGGTCGTGCGCGCGACGACGGCGTCGCCGTCGCGCAGGACCTCGAGGTGCGGCAGCGCGCGCAGCGCGTCCTCGACCAGCGAGGCGAGCGAGGCCTCGTTGCCGCTGACCGACTCGACGTCGACCACGGCCGCGGTGAGGTCCGCGGCGGGCAGCGACAGGTCGAGCGCGGTCACTGCGCGAGGCCGTGCCTGCGCAGGACCTCGTTGAGGTGGAGCTTGTCGTGCTCGGTGCCCTCGAGGTAGCGCAGGACGAGCAGGCACGGCATCCCGAAGTCGCCGCCGGGGAACGACTTCATCCGCACCGACGACACGCACACCGAACGCTCGGGCGCCTCGCCTCGCGGCAGCTCGTCGCCCGTCTCCGCGTCGAACACGTGCGTCGACGCGGTGAGGATGCAGCCCGCGCCGAGCTTCGCGCCGCGGCGCACCCGCGCGCCGTCGACCACCATCGACCGCGACCCGATGAACGCGTCGTCCTCGACCACGACGGGCACGGCGTTCGGAGGCTCGAGGACGCCGCCGATGCCGACGCCGCCGGACAGGTGCACGCGCTTGCCGATCTGCGCGCACGACCCGACGGTCGCCCACGTGTCGACCATCGTGCCCTCGTCCACGTAGCCGCCGATGTTCACGAACGACGGCATCAGCACGACGCCGGGCCCGCAGTACGAGCCCCATCGCGCGATGGCGCCGGGCAGGACGCGTACGCCCTGGAACGTCTTCTTGAGCGGGATGCGGTCGCGGTACGTGTAGCGCTCGAACGCGACGTCCTCGACCGCGAGGAGGCGGAACGACAGCAGGATCGCCTGCTTGACCCACTCGTGGACGACGACCTCGCCGTCGGCGCCGACCTCCGCGACCCGGATCTCGCCCCGGTCGAGCGCGTCGATGACGTCGCTCACGACGCGCCGCGCCTGCAGGTCGTTCTCGCTCATGCCGTTGCGGCGGTCCCACAGGGCGGCGATGTCCTGCTCCATGCTCACGGGCTCTCCAGGCGTCGTGCGGCGTCCGCCACCTCGGGGGTGGTGGCGGTGAGGGCGATGCGTACGTGGCTCGCTCCTGCGGCACCGTAGAACGCGCCGGGGGCGACGAGCACGCCGCGCTCCGCGAGCCACCCGACGGCGGCCCAGCAGTCGCCGACGTCGGGGTTCGACGCCCACAGGTACAGCCCGCCGTCGGAGTGGTCGACGCGCCAGCCGGTGTCGGCGAGCGCCTCCGCGAGCAGCGCGCGCCGCTCGGCGTAGCGCTCGCGCTGCTCCTCGACGTGCGCGTCGTCGCCGAGCGCGGCGACCATCGCGGCCTGCACGGGCGCGGGCACGATCAGCCCCGCGTGGCGCCGTACCTCCAGGAGCGCCGCAACGACGGCCGGGTCGCCGGCGACGAAGCCCGCGCGGTAGCCGGCGAGGTTGCTGCGCTTGGACAGCGAGTGGACGGCGAGGACGCCGTCGGTGCCGTGGGCGAGCGCGGACGTGACGGGCGAGGTCCAGCCGTACTCGGCGTAGCACTCGTCGCTCGCGACGAGGACGCCGTGGGCGCGGGCCCACGCGACGACCGCGGCGAGGTGCTCGGGCGGGGCTACGGCGCCGTGCGGGTTGGCGGGGTGGTTGACCCAGAGCAGCGCCGCGTCCGTGGCGTCGAGCGCGTCGAGCGCCGCGAGGTCGAGCAGCCCGTCGCGCGTGGGCACCGGCACCGGCTCGCAGCCGGCGAGCCGCGCGCCGATGTCGTACGTCGGGTACGCGAGGTCGGGGAACAGCACGCGCCCTCGCAGCCCCAGCGCCGAAGGCAGCGACGCGACGAGCTCCTTGGACCCGATCGTCGGCAGGACCGTCCCCGCGTCGGCGACGCCGAGCCGACGCGACAGCCACGCCGCCGCGGCCTCGCGCAATGCCGGCGTCCCTGCCGTGAGCGGGTAGCCCGGCGCGTCGGAGGCCGCGCGCAACGCGTCCTGGACGACCCTCGGGGTCGGGTCGACCGGCGTGCCGACGGAGAGGTCGACGAGGCCGCCGGGGTGCGCGCGGGCGCGCTCGGCGTACGGCGTCAGCCGGTCCCACGGGAACTCCGGCAGCGCGCGCATCTCACCCCACCCTCGGACACGACGCGCCGCCCGGCCGGAAGCGGCTCGGGCGGCGCGGACGTACAGGAGGACCTATTCGGCGGGCATGGCGGCGACGTACGGGCCGTCGAACGGCTGGGGGCCGATCTTGCTCGCGCCGCCGGGCGAGCCGAGGTCGTTGAAGAAGTCCTTGTTGTCCTTGGTGAACGGCTTCCACGTGGCGGGGACGTCGTCCTCGTAGAAGATCGCCTCGACCGGGCAGACCGGCTCGCACGCGCCGCAGTCCACGCACTCGTCCGGGTGGATGTAGAGGGACCGGACGCCCTCGTAGATGCAGTCGACCGGGCACTCTTCGATGCAGGCCTTGTCCTTCACATCGACGCACGGCTCGGCGATGGTGTAGGTCACGGTTCGGCTCCTCCTTGCGCGGGTCTGCCTAGTATCGCAGCGGCGGCGGACGCCATTGCATCACAGCGACCCGAGGAGTGCCGATTCCAGCCGGTGGCGTGTACCGAGTCGCGGCCACCCCGGCCGACGTGGGGTCGAGGGTGACCCTGCGGCGCGCCGTTCCCGGCGGTGTCTCCGACGTCGTCGGCGAGCTCCTGTCGTGGTCCGACGGAGTCCTCGAGGTACGCCGCCGCGACGGCTCGGTGGTCGCCGTGGCCGAGATCGACCTCGTCGCCGCGCGGGTGGTCGGCCCGGTGACGCCGCCGTGACCGCCGAGTCGCGGCGCGCGTTCGCCGAGACCATGCGCTCCCCCGAGCCGGACCTCGGGCTCGCCTGCCTGCTGATCGGGTCCGAGGTGTTCCCCGACCTCGACGTCTCGCCGTCGCTCGCCGCGCTCGACGCGCTCGCCGCCTCGGTCGAGGGCGCGGACGCCGGGTCGGTGCGGGAGGCGTTGCAGGAGTTCCGCGGCTACGGCGACGACTACGCCGACCTGCGCTCCTCGCTGCTCCACGAGGTGCTGCGCCGCCACCGCGGCCTGCCGATCACGCTCTCGGTCGTGTGGCTCGAGGTCGCCCGCCGAGCCGGCATCCCGGCCGCCGGGATCGGGCTGCCAGGGCACTTCGTCGTGGAGGTCGCGGGACAGCTCGCGGACCCGTTCTACGGCGGCCGCCTCGTCTCGCGCGCGGAGCTGGCGCAGCGGATCGAGGGACTGCGCGAGGCGCACTTCGAGCCGTGGGACGTGCCCGCGATCGTGACCCGCGTCCTCGGCAACGTCCGCGCCGCGTCGGCGACGCGCGAGCGGCTGCGTACGCGGCTGTGGGCCGTCGAGCTGTCGATGCTGATCCCCTCGCACTCGGTCGCGCTGCGCCGCGAGCGCGGCGAGATCCTGATCCAGCTCGGCGACTACCTCGCGGCGGCGTTCGAGCTGGAGGCGTACGCGCACGCCGTCGCGCCGGTCGACCCCGAGGCGGCCGACCACGCGCTGCGGGCGGCGCGCATGTCGCGGGCCCGGCTGTCGTGAAGGACTGGGCGGCGTGGCACGCGCCGTACGACGACCCGGCGTCGCCGCTCGCCGACCGGCTGCGCTGCGTACGAGGCCACGTGTCCACGTGGCTCGCGACGGCGCAGCCGGGCGCGCGGGTCGTGAGCGCGTGCGCCGGTCAGGGCCGCGACCTGCTGCCGCTGCCCGGCGGCATCCGCGCGCGGCTCGTCGAGCTCGACCCGCGCAACGCCGCCGTCGCCGCCTCGGTCGCGGGGCCGGACGTCGAGGTCGTGTGCGGCGACGCGGGCGTGAGCGACGCGTACGCGGGCGCCGTTCCCGCCGACCTCGTGATGGTGTGCGGCGTGTTCGGCAACGTCCCCGACGACGACGTGCGCCGTACCGTCCTCGCGCTGCCGACCCTCTGCGCGCCGGGCGCGACGGTCATCTGGACGCGCCACACGAAGGCGCCCGACCTGACGCCGTCGGTCAGGGCGTGGTTCGCGGAGAGCGGCTTCGAGGAGCGGGCGTTCGACGCGCCGGACGGCGAGTGGTGGTCGGTCGGGGTGCACGTGCTGGTGGGCGAGCCCGCGGCGTTCGTGCCTGGCCTGCGGCTGTTCGCGTTCGGCTGAGCCCGAACGCCGCCGCGAACGCCGCCTCCGCCACGACGAACCAGTGGCCCCACCCCGCGAGGCACGTCACCGCGGCGACGGCACCGGCCGCGCCCATCGCCGCGACCGCGCTCCCGTGGCGACCCGCGACGACCGCGGCGAACAGCCCGAGGAACAGCAGGAACGCCGCCACCACGTGCGCCCTCCCGAGCGCGCCGGAGCGGGCGTGTCCGCCAGGCGAGCACGCCGTGGCGACGTCGGCGGGCAGCACGGCGACCAGCGCGGCGAGGGCGCCTGTCACGTCGAGCGCCACGCCCTCCGCGCGGGTCGCGGCGGGCGCGACGACGAGCCACGCCGCGAACGCGAGCAGCGCCGCGACGTACGGCACCCGCGCGGGCGTCCAGTAGTACGCGCTGAGGGAGCGTTCGAGGCAGCCGGTCCGCGCGACCTGCGCGCCGACCGCCGCGGCCAGCGCGAGGGCGGCGCCTCCGAGGACGAGCCTGGCGCGGCGCACGGCCCCTAGTGTGGAGCAGTGGACGCGGGGTGGTACCCGGATCCGAAGGGCCGCTACGAGCAGCGGCTGTGGAACGGCACGCGCCGGACCTCGCAGGTGCGCGGCACCTGGCGCGTCACGACCGACCCGTACGAGACCCCGCCCGGGCCCGCGCCGGACGACGAGCCGCCGTCGTTGCCCGGCGTGGCGTTCCTGGACGGGCCGCGCGCGGTGCACGTACGGCAGCGCCTCGACGCCGCCGGACGCCTCGGGCGCCGTGGTGGCCGGGTGCGCGCAAGGTCCTCCGCGGGATCTGACCGAGCTCGTCACGGTCGCCGACTCGTACCGGCTGACGTTCGAGAGGGAGGTCGGCAAGCCGTTGCGCACGCTCGTCCTCACGACGCCGATCGCCTTGGACGAGGCGCTGGCCCAGTGGCGGCCTAGGCTGATCCCGTGATGCGGCTGTACGACACCATGGCCCGCGCCGTCGTGCCGATCGAGCCGTCGACGCCGGGGCTGCTCAAGGTCTACGCCTGCGGCCCGACCGTCTACCGCTACGCGCACGTCGGCAACATGCGGACGTTCCTCCTGACCGACCTGATCCGCCGCGTCGCGGAGACGCACAAGTGGCGCGTGAAGGTCGTGCAGAACATCACCGACGTCGGCCACATGACCGACGACACGAACGACCTCGGCGACGACAAGGTCCTCGCCCAGGCACGCCGCGAGGGGAAGACGGCGGCCGAGATCGCGGCGTTCTACACCGAGGCGTTCCACCGCGACCTGGCGGCGCTGAACGTCCACCGCGCCGACGAGGAGCCGAGGGCGTCGGAGTGGGTCGGGCGGATGGTCGAGCTGACCGCGCGGCTCGTGGACAAGGGCCACGCGTACGTCGCCGACGACGGCTCGGTGTTCTTCGACGCGTCGTCGTGGGAGCCGTACGGCGCGCTGTCGGGCAACCGCCTCGACGCCCTGCGCGCCGGCCACCGCACCGACGGCGACGTGCACCCGCTCAAGCGCCACCACGCCGACTGGGCGCTCTGGAAGGGCGCGGGCCCGAACCGCGCGCAGGTCTGGCAGACGCCGTGGGGCAGCGGCTTCCCCGGCTGGCACGTCGAGTGCAGCGCGATGAGCCTCGCGCTGCTCGGCGAGACGATCGACGTGCACACCGGCGGGATCGACCTGCGCTTCCCGCACCACGAGGACGAGCGCGCGCAGTCGGAGGCGGCGGTCGGGCACGAGGTCGTACGCCACTGGGTGCACGGCGAGCACCTGCTGTTCGAGGGCCGCAAGATGGCGAAGTCGACCGGCAACGTCGTCCTCGTCCCCGACGTCGCCGAGCGCGGCTACGACCCGCTGGCGTTGCGGCTGTCGTTCCTCGGCTCGCGCTACCGCACGCAGATCAACCTGACGTGGGACGAGATCGCGGCGGCCGACCGGACGTTGAAGCGCTGGCGCGACCGCGTGCGCGCGTGGGCCGAGTCGCCGTCGAAGCCGATGTGCGCGGAGTACGAGGCCCGCTTCCGCGACGCCCTCGACGACGACCTCGACACGCCCGCCGCGTTGCAGGTCGTACGCGAGCTGGAGCGCGACGACTCGATCCCGGACGGGAGCAGGTTCGAGACGTTCGCGTGGTTCGACCACGTGCTGGGGCTCGACCTCGCGCGCGACGTCGGCAAGCCGGCGGCGTCGTTGCCGGAGGGCGCGCAGCCGCTCCTGGACGCCCGCCGCGACGCGCGCGCCGGAAGGCGGTGGGAGGAGTCGGACCGGCTGCGCAACGACCTCGCGACGCTCGGCGTGGACGTACGCGACACCGCGAACGGTCAGGAGTGGTCGATCCGCGAGATCAGCACGAACGCGCCGCCGAGCGTGTAGACGGCCGCCTGCGTCATCACCATCGGCAGGATGCCCACGGTCTCGCCCAGCGACGCGGCGAGGCCGATGCCCGCGAGCATCGCGAGCCCGCGCGCGGCCATGAACGCGCCGACGACCCGCCCCCGGTACTCGTCCGACGTGAGCTTCTGCACGACCGTGACGTAGCCCGCGAAGCACAGCGCGGCCGGTACGCCGCCGACGACGATGAGCACGAACGACGGCAGCACGTCGGGCCACAGCACGGGGTAGCCGAGCAGCACGAAGTCGACCAGGCCGAGCCCGACCGCGCCCCACCCGAACATCCGCGCCGCCGCCACCCGCCGCCCCACCGGCGTCACGAGCGCGGCGCCCGCGACGCCGCCGATCGCCTGCAGGCCGACGAGCAGGCCGTACGCCCGGCCGTCGCCGTGCACGACGTCGCGCACCCACGGCGCCAGCAGCGTCCCGAGCACGCCCTCCCCCACGCCCGTCAGGAGCCCGAAGACGAGCACGACGCGCAGCCCGCGCGTCCGCCCGATGAGCCGCAGCCCCGAACGCCACTCCGCCGTCAGCCGCCGTACCGCCGTCTCCACCGCCACCTCGCTGCGCGGCGCCGGGCGGGCGACGATCCGCGACAGCAGCAGCGCCGACACGACGAACGTCCCCGCGTCGGCCAGCGCGACGGCCGCGATGCCTCCCCACGCCGCGACGACGCCGCCGGCCGCCGAGCCGGCGAGGCGCGCGAGGTGCTGCGACTGGCCGGTGACGGCGTTGGCCGCGAGCAGGTCCTCCTCGGGCACCAGCGACGGCACGAGCGCCTGTTGCGCCGGGTGGAAGAACTGCTCGACCGTGCCCTGCCAGAGCAGCACGGCGTAGACGACCCAGATCCGCCCCTCTCCCGCCCAGAGCAGCGGCAGCAGCCCGACGGCCTGCAGGACGTCGGAGAGCACCATCGTGCGGCGGCGGTCGCAGCGGTCCACCATCACGCCGGCGAACGACCCCACGCGGACCTGCGGCGCGAAGTTCGCGAGCAGCGCGCCGCCCGCCGCGACCGTCGACCCCGTGAGGTCGTAGACGAGGTACGACAGCCCGACGAACAGCAGGTAGTCGCCCGACATCGACACGAGCCCGGCGGCGGCGAGGCGGCGCAGGTCGGCGTGCCGCCGGAGCAACGTCAGCACGACATCACGATGACATCATAGCGATGTCAGCCCAGTTCGCGCACCACCTTGCGCAGCGCCCACAGCGGCCGTGTCGGCTCCGCCCCGTCGAGCCCGAACGTCTCCGCCTCGACGTCCACCAGGAGGTCGTAGCGGACCTTGTCGCCGCGCGGGTACCTCCGCAGCGGCAGCCTGACGAGGTGCGGCCCGGGGAACTCCAGGCCGGTCGTCGCGTCGAGCAGGGTCCCGTCGAGGGCGAGGACCAGCGCCTCGTCCCGCGTCCGGTACACGAGCGGCTCGTGCACCCAGACCGACATGCGCATCTCCTGGCCGGTGAACACCACGACGATCGAGCCGTCCGGCGACGTCATCCGCGGGACGAGGTCGTGCTCCGGCGGCGGGATCACGGCGACGTGACGGTGTGGACGAGCAGGCGGTTCGTGCCGCCCACCTGACCGGGCACGCCCGCGACGACGACGATCGTGTCGCCGGGCTTCGCCAGCCCCTCGCGCAACGCCACGTCGTTGGCCTGCGCCATCAACGTCAGCGAGTCGTCCGCGTGCTCCACGCGCACCCCGCGTACCCCGCGGTGCAGGGCCACCCGGCGCAACGTCTCCTCCGACGGCGACAGCGCGAGGATCGGCACGCCGGGCCGGAACGACGCCACGAGCCGCGACGACGACCCCGTCTGCGTGTGCACCACGACCGCGACGGCGCGCAGGTCGCGTACGGCCTGCACGACCGCGTGCGCGACGGCCCGCGCCGGCGTCAGCACGCCCTCGACCGGCGGCGGCGGCACCGCGAACCGCCGCGCCGCCTCGGCCTGCTCGCAGATGCGCACCATCCACCTGACGACGTTCGCCGGGTCGATGCCGACCGCCGTCTCCGCCGACAGCATCACGGCCGACGTGCCGTCGAAGACGGCGTTGGCGACGTCGGACGCCTCCGCGCGCGTGGGCCGCGCGGCGTCCACCATCGACTCGAGCATCTCGGTCGCGGTGATGACGGGGAGGGCGTGCGCGTTGGCCGCCGAGATGATCGTCTTCTGCAGGACGGGTACGCGCTCCGGCCCCATCTCCACGCCGAGGTCGCCGCGCGCGACCATCACCGCGTCGGCCGCGTCGAGGATCGAGTCGAGGTCGTCGATGGCCTCGGGCCGTTCGAGCTTCGCGACGATCGGGAGGCGGTGGCCGATCCCGCGCATCGCGGTACGCAGCCGCTGCACGTCGCCCGCGGACCGTACGAACGACAGCGCCAGGTAGTCGACGCCGGCCTCCACCATCGCGGCCGCGTCCTGCAGGTCCTTGAGCGTCGGGCTCTGCGCGGACACCGCGACGCCGGGCAGGTTGATGCCCTTGTTGCTCGTCAGCCGCCCGCCGCGCACCACGTCGCACGCGACGTCGCGGCCAGCGACCGAGCGCACCTTCAGCTCCAGCCGCCCGTCGTCGAGCAGCACGCACGCTCCGGGGCCGACGTCGGAGGCGAAGTTCGCGTACGACACGGGCACCGCGCCGTCGTAGGTCGAGTCGCACCCCGCCCGCAGCACGACCTCGCCGTTGAGGACGACGCCCGCCGTGTCGAGCGTGCCGACGCGGATCTTCGGGCCCTGCAGGTCGGCGAGGATCGCGACGTCCGCGCCGAGCCTCGCGGCCGTCTCGCGCACCACCCGCACGAGCGCGACGTGGTCGTCGCGGCGGCCGTGCGAGCAGTTGACCCGCACCACGGAGACACCCGCCTCGATCATGCCCGCGAGCACCGCGGGGTCCCTGCTCGCGGGGCCGAGCGTCGCCACGACCTTGGTCTTCGCCACGCCGCCATACTGCCCGTTATGGCGTGGCCCGATGGCGTGCCGCCGAAGGCGGAGCTGCGCGAACGCCTCCGCGCCACGCACCCGTGGCTCGACGACCCGCGCTTCGGCCCGCGCAACGTCGGCGCCGGCGAGTGCGACCGTTGCGGCGCGGAGCCGCGCCTGGTGCTGACCTGCGGGCCCGGCGGCGGCGAGTACGGCCGCAGGTGCGCGACGCCGGACGACTGGTGCGACGGGCACGCCGACGAGGCGGACGAGGCGCTGGCGTGGCTCGCGGCGCTGCCGGCCGACGCCGACGAGGTCGCGTGGCTGTGGTGGCTGTCGACGGGCGAGGTGCGCTACTCCGGCGAGAGCCGCCGGTACCTGCCCTTGAAGTAGACGAGCGGGCCCACGCCCTCGCGCGGCGCGGACAGCGCCAGCACCTCGCCGACGAGCAGCGTGTGGTCGCCGCCGGGGTACGTCGCGTGCGTCCTGCACTCCAGGATCGCGAGCGCCCCTTCGAGCAGCGCCGCGCCCGTCGCGGGGCCCTCGGTCAGCGCCCACGAGCCCATGTACGACTCGTCGTGCGGCCGCCCGCGCGTCGCGAACCACCGCGACACGTCCTCCTGGTCCTCCGCGAGGACGTTGACCGCGAACGTCCCCGACGCCAGCACCGCGTCGTGGAAGCGCGCCCGCGTCTCCACCGCGACGAGCGCGAGTACGGGGTCGAGCGAGACCGACGTGAACGAGTTCGCGGTCATCGCGTAGTGGCGCCCGTCGGCGAACGTCGTGACGACCGTCACGCCGGTCGCGAAGTGGCCGACGACCCGCCGGTACGCGTCGCCGTCGAGGCTCATACGACGCGCGGGACGACCGACTGCCGGGCGTTGTCGACCACGATCGCGGTCGGGCCCTCGAGCAGCTTCAGCGTCGACAGCGACGTCTCGGAGAACGCGTTCTGCAGCGACGACGACAGCGCGAGCACGCCGACGAGCCGCCCGCCGTGGCCGCGCAGCGGCATCGACAGGAACGTCGACATCGGCCCCTCGTCCAGGTCGCCGAGGAGCTGCTCGGGGTCCACGACGTTGAGGCGCAGGTTGCCCGTGTCGAACGCCGTCCCGGTCGCGCCGGCGATCGACTCGGCCGACCGGCTCACGAACTCCTGGAAGTGACCCGTGCTGGCCTCGTGCGCCACGCCGACGTACGCCTGCTGCTCGTCCACGAGCAGCACGCCCGCGAGGTGGAAGTCCACGAACCTGCGCACGACGTCGAGCAGCGCGCGCACGGTGTCGTCGAAGCCGTGCGCGATCGCGGCCAGCTCGATGACCTCGGCCTGCACCTGCGTCTCGAACAGCTTGCGGTCGAGCAGGTCGCAGACCTTGGACAGCACGTCGTCGGCGGACAGGTCGATCGGGTCGGGCGCCATCCGCGCGCGGCCGCGGCGGTCGGACGCCGCCTTGTCGAGAACGGCGGCCACGGCGCCGGTCAGGTCGGGCGCCTCGAAGTCCTTCGTGAGGTAGCCGTCCGCGCCGGTCTTGGTGCCCCAGTAGCGGTCGGACGCGGCGTCGAGCGAGGTGAGCAGCACGACCGGGATGTCCGCGGTCTGCCAGTCGTCCTTGAGCAGCCGCGTGGCGACGTAGCCGGAGACCCGTGGCATCTGCACGTCCATCACGACGGCGTCGGGCTGCTCGCGGAACACCGTCTGCACCGCGTCAACCCCGTCCTCGGCCTGGACGACCTCGTAGCCGGCGGAGGTCAGGACGGAGGACACGATCCGGCGCAGCGTGGGGCTGTCGTCGGCGATGACGATGCGAGGCACCCGTCGAGCCTACCTACCGACCAGGCGACGGACCGTCTCGACGAGCTGCGCCTGGTCGAACTCCCCCTTGAGCAGGTACGCGTTCGCGCCCGCCTCGAGGCCCATGCGGCGGTCGTCGTCGTTGCCGAGCGAGGTCATGATGACGACGGGGACGTTCTCCCAGCCCTTCGTGCGGCGGATCGTGCGGGTCAGCTCGAAGCCGGTCATGCCGGGCATCTCGACGTCGCTGATGACGACGTCGACGGGCTGGTTCTCCCGCAGCCGCGACGCGCCGTCGAGGCCGTCTACGGCGGTCTCCACGGAGTAGCCGGCGCCTTCGAGGATCACGCGTTCGAGCTCGCGCACGCCGAGGGAGTCCTCGACCACGAGCACGCGCGCCCGCGGCCTGTCGTCGCGGGGCGCGGCGGCGGGCGTCGAGCGCGAGGTGAGGCCGGTGCCGCCGACGCCGATGGCGCGCTCGGCGATGTCGCGCAGGTCGAGCAGGCAGACGACCGTGCCGTCGCCCGCGATCGTCGCGCCTGACACGCCCGGCACCCGCCGGAGGAACGACCCGAGGTCCTTGATGACCAGCTCGGTCTCGCCTTCGAGGCGGTCGACCGACCACGCGAGCTGGCGGTCGCCGTGGCGCACGATCAGCGCCGCGCGCGGCTCCCGCTCACCGGGCACCCCCAACGCGTCGCCGAGGTCGAGCAGCGGCAGCGACTGGCCGTGCCGCGTTATCACGGGCGCGCCCGCGAGCGACGTGACGCCGGCGTCGTTGAGGCCGATCGACTCCACGACGCTCGTCACCGGGATCGCGAAGCGCTCCGACCCGAGCCGCGCGATCAGGCAGCGCATGACGCCCAGCGTCACGGGAAGCGTGAGCGCGAACGTCGTCCCCGCGCCGACCTCGCTGCGGATGTCGATGGAGCCGCCGAGCTCGTCCACGCTCGTCTTCACGACGTCGAGGCCGACGCCGCGCCCGCTCGTCTCGGTGACCTTCGCCGCCGTGGAGAACTCAGGCGTGAACAGCAGCGCGAGCAACGCGCTCCCGGTCAGCGCGGAGTCGGCGGGCAGCAGGCCACGCTCGACGGCCTTGGCGCGCACCGCGTCCTCGTCGATGCCGCGCCCGTCCTCGGACACCTCGACCACGACGTGGCCGCCGGCCGTGCGCGCCGTCACGCGCACGGTCGCGACGCGCGGCTTGCCGAGCGCCTCGCGCTCGGCGGCGGGCTCGCACCCGTGGTCGACGGCGTTGATGACGAGGTGCTTCAACGCGTCCGCGACGCCGTCGAGCACCTGCTTGTCCAGCTCGACGTCGTCGCCCTCGATGACGAGCTCGACGTCCTTGCCGCACGCCGCGGCGACCTCGCGGACGAGCCGGGGGAACGCCGCCACGACGCGCCGCAACGGCACCATCGCGAGCCCCATCGCGCCGTCGCGGACGAGCGAGACGCGGTTGAGCTGGACCTCGACGAGCTCGCGGAGCTGCGTTCCCGCGCCCTGCGCCTGGTCGCCGATCGCGAGCAGCCTGTGCAGCGCCAGCGTCACCTGCTCGGGCAGCGACTCGTCGCCGGCCGCGAGGCGCAGCGACTTCGTCCAGCGGGCGTGCTCGGCGAGCAGGTCGAGCAGGACGTTGCTGACCTGCTCGACGCGGCGCGCGCCGAGCGCGGCCTCGCCGACGACGTCGATGAGGTCGTAGACCTTGTGCGCCGCGATGCGTACGGAGTCCGACGCGTCCCTGGAAGCGCGCTCGGCGCGCTCGGGCTCGCCGGCGTCGCCCTCCACGGAGGGCGCCTCCACCTCGGGCAGGACGGGGAGCTCGACGGGGTTCGCGCCGCGGCGGGCCGCGTCGAGCGCCGCCACGACCGGCGCGAGGTCGTCCTCGCTGACGGGCGCGTCGGCGCCGGGCATGCCGCGACCGATGCCGTCGCAGGACAGCAGCAGCAGGTCGATGAGGTCGCGGCGCACCTTGAGGCGCCCGTCGCGCAGGTCGCCGAGCAGGTCCTCCATGACGTGCGCGACGCCGACGACGGCGTCGAGGCCGAGCATCTTCGCCGAGCCCTTGACCGTGTGCGCGTCGCGGAACAGCGCCGCCACCTGGTCCCGCGCGCGCGGGTGCGACTCCAGCGAGAGCAGGCCGTTGGACAGCGACGCGAGGCGCTCCTCGACCTCGGCGCGGAACGTCGCGACCAGCTCGGGGTCGTTGCCCCAGTCCTTCACGCGGTCACCTCCGGCCGCACTCGAACATTGCAGCCCGTGACGCGCTCCCGCGCGTGACGATCTTCAATGTTCGGTCCTCCGGGGAGCGGGCGGCGAGGCGGCGGTCGGCGGTCGGCGTGCGGGTCAGGCGACCTTGAACTGCGCGATGGACGCGCGCAGCTCGGCGGCGAGGACGTTGAGCTGCGCGGCGGCCGCGGCGGCCTGCTTGGAGCCGACGGCGTACTGGCGCGAGACGTCGCTGACCTGGTTCATCGCGGCGACGACCTGGTCGGACGCGGAGCGCTGCTGCTGCGTCGCGATCGAGATCTCCTTCGCGGCGGTCGTGGTCTCGTCGACCATGCCGGAGATGCGTTCGAGCGCCTCGACGACGCCGCGCGCCAGGCCGGTGCCCTGCTTGACCTCCTTGGCGCCCTCCTCGCTCGCGATGATCGTGGAGTTCGTCTCGGCCTGGATCTCGGCGATGATCCCCTGGATGTCCTTGGTGGCGGCCATCGAACGCTCCGCCAGCTTGCGCACCTCCGACGCGACGACCGCGAACCCGCGGCCGTGCTCGCCGGCCCGCGCCGCCTCGATGGCGGCGTTGAGGGCCAGCAGGTTGGTCTGGTCGGACAGGTCGTCGATGACGTCGAGGATGCGGCCGATCTCGTGCGACTTCTCGCCGAGGCTCAGCGCGCGCGACGCGATCTGCTCGACGCGGAACGCGATCTTGTCCATGGAGTCGACGGACAGGCCGACGGCCTCGCGGCCCTGCTCGGCGTAGCGCAGCGTCTCCGCGGCGTAGCGGGCGACGGCCTCGGCGGTGTCGGCGATCTGCGCGGCCGTGGCGGCCAGCTCCTCGATCGTGCTCGTCGTCTCGGAGACCGCGGAGGACTGCTGCGTCGCGGAGACCGCGTGCTCCTCGGCCGTCGCGAGCAGCTCGCCCGCGGAGGCGGCGATGTGCTCGCCGCCGGTACGGATCTGGCCGACGAGGTTCCGCAGGTTGCCGAGCGTGTGGTTGAACGACGTCGACAGCGTCGCGATCGGCGCGGCCTCCTCGCTCTCGTCGACGTTGAGGTCGACGGCGAGGTCGCCGGCGGCCGCGCGGTCGAGGATCTGCGAGAGCTCCTCGACGCGGGCCTGGAGCGCGTCGCGCTCGGCGCGGGCGCGCTTGCGCATCTGCCAGACGGCGTTGGACAGGTTGGAGTTGAACCACGCGACGGCAGGGAAGATCGGGCAGACCAGCACGAGGATGCCGGCGTGGTCGGCGTCGAGGGTGTTCGAGACGAGCGAGGCGATGACCAGCGACACCATCGCCACGAACCCGAACGCCATCGACTGGTACTTGTCGAGCGACACCGCGGCGAACAGCACGATCGGGATGTAGAGCAGCCAGAACGGCCCGCCCACGCCACCCGTCGCCGCCGTCACGCCGGTGACGAACACCATGTCGAGGATCAGCAGCGAGCCGCGCCAGAGCGCGATGCGCTTGCGCACGCCCGCGCGGGTCTCCTCCCAGTACGGCAGGATCGTCAGCAACGTCGCGTCGATCGCGCCCACCCCGGCGAAGAACATCACCCAGCCGGGCTTGATCGCGTCGTCGCCGTCGCCGACGTTGGCCAGCACCCACGACGCCACGACGGACAGCACGAGGCTGATCCACGTCGCCACCGCCGCGACCCTGGCGAGCCGCTTCGAGAAGTCCATCCCTCTCCCCTTATCCCGCGCGCCGCGCGGCGCTCGCCGAGCGCCGCAGCGCGAACACCGCGTCGGCGTCGACGACGCCGACCGGGCCTTCCTCGTCCGTGAGCTGACCTTCGAGCAGCGACCCCGCCTCGGCGCGGAGCGTCAAGAGCACCGGCTCCAACGTCTCCCTGTCCACCTCGATCACGCCGTCCACCCGCTCCGCCACGACGCCGACGGCGGTGCCGTGGTGCTGGAGGACGACGAGGCGGCCCTCGCCCGCGTCCGCCCGCTCGACGCCGAGCAGCTCGCGCAGGTCGAGGATGCCGAGGATCCGGCCGCGCCAGTTGACGACGCCTGAGACCCACGAGGGGGTGCCGGGCACGCGCGTCACGGCGGGCGTACGGCCCACCTCGGCGACGGCGTCCATGGGCAGCGCGAAGCGCCCACCGCCGAGCCGTACGACGACGTGGCTCACCCGCGACCCTCCCAAGGACGGTTACCTGGGTGATCTATCGGCCGAACTCGCGCTCGCTTGAACCGTTCGGGCTAACGACCCGCGCCTGGTCGAGCCGGACGCCCGCCGCGATCGTGCCGATCCCGACCGCGGCGGAGACCGTTCCGAGCAGGAGGAACGCCACCCCGGGCACGTCGAGCAGCACGACCAGGTCGCCCTCGGGGCGACGCGCCCCGAGGACCATCGCCACGAGCACCCACACGACCCCGGGGACCGTGCCGACCCACGTGCTCCTGGCGGCGCGTCCCACGAAGTGGCAGAACGGCCCCACCGCAAGCAGCGCGATTGCGTCGCCGAGGGACAGCGGGCCGTACGACGCGGGGATGTAGAACGCGCCCACGACGGCCAGCAGGACGCCCCCGGCGACGCCGCAGACGACGAGCGCGATGAGGATCGCGCGGTCGAGGGTCACGCCCCGACCCTACGACCTCGCGTCGCTACGGAGGCGCGGTCACCGCGCCACCACGATGTTGGCCATCATCCCGTTGTCCTCGTGCCCGAGGATGTGGCAGTGGTAGACGAACTTCCCCGGGACCGTCGGCTGCGTGAACGGCACGAGCGCGTCCGGCGAGCAGGCCGCGACGACGACCACCAGGATCGCGGCAGCCGCCGCGAATGCCTCTTTCCCACGTTGCCTCCGCTCGAGGTCGGGATGCGACTCGGGTGCGGGGGTGGTGCAACGCTGGTTCCGTCACGGGCCCGGGGACAAGGGGCCGGGGCGGCGTCAGTCGAGCGTGACCTCCGACGGCGCGTGCGTACGGTCGCGCAGGTCGATGACCTTGGAGTGGCGCTCCTGCGCGGCCTCCAGGACGTCGGTGATCTCGTGGCCGATCAGCTCGGAACGCTCCAGGAGCGCGTCGCGCAGCGCCTCGACGAGGTGGCGGTTGGCGTCGAGCAACGCGAGCGTCGACGCGCGCTGCTCGGTGAGCAGCCGCTCGACCGAGGCGCGGCCGGCGTCGTCGCCGAGGACGCGGGCGACGATGTTCGAGTCGCTCAGCGGGCCGCTCTGGATCGCGGCGAACGAGATCAGGGTGTCGTCCATGCCGCACTCGCCGACCATCTGCGCGGCGACGTTGGTGGCGTAGAGCAGGTCGCTCGCCGGGCCGGTGGTGACGTCGCCGAACCAGATCTCCTCCGCGCACTGCCCGCCCATCGCGATCTGGATGAGCGCGGTGAGCTGCGCGCGGGAGTGGGTGTAGACGTCCTCGCGGTCGCCGTGGGCGAGCAGGCCCAGCGCCTCGCGGCGCTTGACGATCGTGAGGACCTCGAGGCGGCGCTCGGGCGCGCGGAGCCAGGCGGTGACGGTGTGGCCGGCCTCGTGCGTCGCGATGACGCGGCGCTCGTGGTCGGTGTACGCCTTGGGCTGGCCCATGCCGACCTGCGTGGTCAGCCGCGCGGTCTCGACGTCGCTGCGGGTCATCGCGTTGTCGCCGCGGCGGACGGCGTTGACCAGCGCCTCGTCGAGCAGGCCCTCGATCATCGCGGGCGTGTAGCCGGTGGTGACGGCGGCGATCGCGTCGCGCTGCTCGTCCGCGTCGAGCTCGGGCGCGTGCGACTTGCGGGCGAGGAAGTGGTCGAGCAGCGCGCGGCGGCCCGCCTTGTCCGGCTCCTCGAACGACAGCCTGCGGTCGAAGCGACCGGGCCGCAGCAGGGCCGGGTCGATGCCGTCGGCGCGGTTCGTCGAGGCGATAAGCATGATGTTCGCGGGCTTCGGCGCGGGCTTCGGGAGTTGCCGGTGCGCCGGGAGCAGCAGGTTGACCTTCTCGACGGCCCAGTTGTGCACCTTCTGCGAGCCGGTCGGCGTGTCGAACGACTGGAGCTGGACCAGCAGCTCGTTGACGACGGGGCCGGCGTTGTCGCTGGTGCCGAACGCGCTGACCTGCGGCCTGGAGAGCGAGCCGCCCGAGGCGTGCGTGTAGCGCGACGGCAGGCCGGTGAGGCCGCCGCAGCAGAGGGCGCCGCTGCTCGCCAGCGGCGAGGCCGTCATCTCCATGCCGCGGCGCGCGCCGCCGATCGCGTCGAACTCGTCGATGAAGCCGATCGCGCCGCCCTCGCGGGCCGCCGCGCGGCGCAGCTCCTTGAAGTACCTGCGGATCTTGCGCGCGGTGGCGCCGTAGAACGACGACTGGAACGACGACGCCGACGCGAACAGGAACGGCACGCCCGCCTCGGCCGCCATGGCCTTGGCCGTGTGCGTCTTGCCGGTGCCGGGGCCGCCCTCGAACAGCAGCCCTCGCCGCGGCCGGCCGCCCATCTCGCGGGCGAACGTCTCGTGCGAGAGGAACAGGTTCAGCGAGCGGACGACCTCGTCCTTGACCGGGTCGATGCCGACGACGTCGGACAGGCGCACGTCGATCTGCTCGGGGCGGAACAGGATGTGCGGCGAGCGCCCCGTCGCGACCTGCGAGCCGCCGAGCAGCAGGATGAGCAGCAGGAAGAAGATGATCGGCATGGCGACGAGCCAGTCGATCCTCGGGAACGCGAACACGTCGAACGGCCGGCCGTCCAGCGCGCGGTACCAGAGGTACGCGGCCGGGATGCCGAGCACGATCGCGACCGTACGGAGCCTGCGCCTGCGCTGCGCCTCGCGGTTCTGCCCGACGTCGGCGGTGTGCACGGAGACGAGCCCCGCGCTGGCGAGGCGCGCGTCCAGCGTGGCGGCGGTGGCGTTGCGGACCGTCGACATGAGCGGCTCCGTCGTATGCGTGCGCGGGCCCCGGGAAGAAACTTGTGCCCGAGGGCTCAAGCCCGGTGCCCGCGGTGCCGATGTAGGTCGGGACAGCGGGGGTGCGTCCGTAGACGGACTATTCCACCGGAACGCCCCTTTGACTACACAGGGTGAGCGATTCACCCGACCGGAGTAGTGCGCGGCGGGGGCTTCGGTTACTCCGCGTGGTCGAACGCGAGGCCGCTGAACAGGTCGGTCTCCCAGCCGTCGGCGTCCCTGTCGGGACCCGCCTCCCCGCGCAGCAGCGTGAAGTGCTCCGCGCCCATCCCCTCGGCCGCCATCTCCTTGGGCAGGCTGAAGAACACCGCGTCAGGCGCGATCTGGCTGCGGTGCGCGCGCATCGCGGCGAACTTCCGCTCCAGGTGCTCGGGCGCCCGCACCCGCGTCGTGACCTGCTCGTCCGGCACGCCGAACGGCATGTCGTCGGCGCTCTCGTACGCCGCGAAGAACCCGTCGCCGGTCGCCTTGAAGTGCTCGAAGCCGGCCCGCAGCACGCTCTTGGGGAACGCCGTGCAGTACACCTTCGCGACCTCGTGCGGCTCGCCGTCGCCGTACGCCGCGTCCGCCGCCGCGTCGACCGCGGCCATCGTCACGCGGTGCGCCTGGATGTGGTCGGGGTGGCCGTAGTCGCCGTTGGCGTCGTAGGTCACCACCACCGCGGGGCGTACCTCGCGGATCACGTCGACCAGCGCGCGCGTCGCCTCGGCCATGTCCGCGCGCCAGAAGCAGCGCGGGTCGTCGTTCTCGGGCGTGCCGATCATGCCGCTGTCGCGCCAGCGTCCCGCGCCGCCGAGCCACCGGTGGTCCGAGAGCCCGAGCGCCTTCGCGGCCTCGGCCATCTCCGTCTCGCGGTGGTCGCCGAGGCCGTCGGCGTCGAGGTGCCTCAGGTCGTCGACGACGATCTCGCCGGCCTCGCCGCGCGTGCACGTGACCACCGTGACGTGCGCCCCCTCGGCGGCGTACCTCGCGATCGTCACGCCGGTCGGGATGCACTCGTCGTCCGGGTGCGCGTGCACGAACAGGATGCCGTGGCTCACTCGTCCACCCCCGCGAAGAGGTCGTCCTCGGGCTCGCCGGCGGGAGTGCCGATCGCGAGCGTGTAGTGCTCCCGGTCGAACGCCGCGTGGGCGACGTTGTTGCTCAGCGCGAAGAAGCGGCCGACCACCGTCACCTGCGTCCGGTGCGCGGCGATCGCCGCGAGCTTCGCGTCGAGGTACGCGCTCACGTCGATGCTCGTCGTGACGGGGCCCGGCGGCGCGGCCGCCGTCGCAGGGTCCGGCAGGTCGAACCCGCCCGGCCGCCCCGCCGCGTCGTACTCGTCGCGCTCGCGCGCGCGGCGTTCCGGGCCGCCCCACGCGCAGTGGTAGAGCTTGGCGACCTTCCACTCCGCGGCGGCGACCGCGAGGTTGGTGACGCGGTGCGCCTGGATGTGGTCGGGGTGGCCGTAGCCGCCGTGCTCGTCGTAGGTCACGACGACCTGCGGGCGCACCTCCTCGATCACCTTGACGAGGTGCGCGCACGCCTCGTCGAGGTCGGCGTTCCAGAACGCCGTCGCCCGCTCGTTCTCCGGCGTGCCGATCATGCCGGAGTCCTCGTACGGGCCGAGGAAGCGGTGGTCGGTGACGCCGAGGACGCGCATCGCCTCGGCCAGCTCCTGGACGCGCACGTCGGCGAGCGGCTTGCCGGTGCCGAGGTGCCTGAGGTCCTCGGGCACGATCTCGCCCTGCTCGCCGCGGGTGCAGGTGACCAACGTGACCAGCGCCCCCTCGGCGACGTAGCGCGCCATCGTGCCGCCCGTCGCGATCGACTCGTCGTCCGGGTGCGCGTGGACCAGCAGCAGGCGGCGCGTCACGGCGGAACCCTACTGCCCGTGACGATTGACCCGGAAAGCCGCACATCGGTCGGGACGTTCGGCCAATACCGCACTGTTAGTTCGGACTATTTTCCGGCGAGCGTGCTGACAATCCGGTGACGCGGGCGCAAGGTATGCCCCTCCACAACTCCACATTTCCCTAGGGGGGGAATCTCGTGCGTAGATCAATGCTCGCACTGGCCGCCGTAGCGGCCACCATGACCGTCTCAGGAACGTCCGCGGTCGTCACCACCAGCGCCGCCGCCACGACACGTTCCGCAGCCGCCGCGGACGACGTCCGCGCCCTCACGGCGGCCGACGAGCACGTGAGCGACACGGCGCTGGCGGTCGAGAACCACCCGGCGTTCGGCGGCATCCGGCTGACGCCGGACCACAGCACGATCGAGGTGTACGTCACGCGGCACGACGCCCGCCTCGAGGCGGCGGCACGCGCCGCGGCGAAGGACGCCCCGCTGCGGTTCACGCTCGTGAAGCACTCGTACACGACGCTCAAGGCGCTGCAGCGGCGGATCGTCGGCGACCGCCACTCGCTCCGCGCGCGCGGCGTGCAGGTCGTCGCCGTGGGCGTCAAGGACTCGCAGAACTCCGTGTTCGTCCGCGTCGACAAGCTCACGTCGGCGAAGGCCGCCGCCGTGCGTTCGACGTACCGCGGCCTGCCGGTGACGGTCCAGGACGGCGTCGCCACCACCGCGGCGGCGTCCCGCCTGGACGACGCCGCGCCCTGGAACGGCGGCGACTTCATCTCCGGCGACGGCACCGGCAACGACTGCTCCGCCGGTGGCGCCGTCAAGAACAGCGCCGGCCACAGGTACCTGCTGACCGCCGGCCACTGCTTCAGGCAGTCGGGGTCGTCGGGCTTCGTGTACCGCGTCTTCCAGGGGTCCGAGCACTACACGAGCGACGACCCGGTGATGATCGGGTACGCGAAGGCGGAGAACCCCGGTCCCGGTGAGGTGGGCTACGACCTCGCCGTGATCGACCCTGACGACGGCGTCAGCGGCATCGTCTGGAAGTCGTCGACGCCGTTCCAGACGACGGGCAAGGGCGACCAGAAGGGCACGTTCCGCGCCGCGGAGAACACGGTCGTCTGCGCGTCCGGCGCCTTCAGCGGCCAGCGCTGCAACGGCGAGATCACCGCGTTCGACATCGACATCCTCGACGGGTCCGACGGCGGCGTCACGATGCACGTCAACGAGGCGTCCAACCTCGGCGGCGCGGCGATGGCGGGCCCGGGCGACAGCGGCGGTCCCGTGTACCAGCAGCGAACCGACACCGACATCTACATCGCGGGCACGATCCTGGCGATCCGCGCGAACGCGAGCACGCCTTGCCCGAACAACGTGATGGAGGTCGGCACGCGCGGCAACAACTGCGACTACGTCGTCTACTTCCAGGGCATCGGCAGCACGCTGGGGCACCTGGGACTTTCGATCGTCGTTCGCTGACGAATTCCCGACGGAGGCCGGGCACCGAGACTCGGTGCCCGGCATTCGTCACTCGGCGTGCAGTGCGGCCAGCGCCGACGCCAGCACGTGCCGCCGCGCGGAGCGCAGCCGGGGGGCCGGGATCGTGGCGGCCGCCGACACCGCCGCGAGCGCGCACGCCGCGCGGATCGAGTCGGCGCCGCCGGCGTCGCGGCCGACGATCTCGGCCTGGAGCGCGTGGTACAGCACGCGGGCGCGCTGGCCGACGTCCGGGTGGTTCTGCGCGGCGGGGTCGTACGTCAGCAGGTGCAGGACCTCGTGGTGCTCGAGGACGAGGTCGAGGTAGCGCGCGATCAGGTCGTCGCCGTCGATCGGCGAGCCCTCGCGGGTCGCCGCGCGCGCCTCGCCGACGACCTCGGCGAACCCTTCGAGGAACGGCCTCGTCAGCTCGACGACGAGGTGCTCCTTCGCGGGGAAGTGGTAGTACAGCGCGGCCTTCGTCAGGCCCAGCCGCTCGGCGATCTGCCGCAGTGACGTGGCGTCGTAGCCCTGCGACGAGAACAGCTCCAGGGCGGCGCGCAGGATCTGCTCCCGCGTCGTGGTCGCGGCGGCTGGCGTCGCGGTCATCTCGTCCCCTTTTGAGGCCTTTCGGCCCGGTCCATCGGCACTTGCCTCGCGCACCCGTTCCCGAGAGTGTGACCCCACCGGCTACTTGCCGGGCGGCAAGTAGACGAAGGGGCGCCGTGAACGACCCGGTCGTGGACGTCATCCTCCTCGACGTTCCGGTTGCGCTGTGGGCGCGGTGGCGCGACCACCTCGACCGCACCCTGTCCGCGCTCGGGACGGCCGAGGGCGTCCCCGCGCGCCTCGCCGCCCTGCGCGCGCGGCTGCGCGACGCGTACCCCACGGTGGCCGAGACGGCCGACGCCGAGCTGCGATCGGCCGGCGTACGCCGTGCCACCTCCGTCGACGTCGCGTACCCCGTCCCCCGCCGCGGCCGCGCCGAGCTCGACGACTTCCTCGACGCGCTCGAGGACCTGGACGCCTACGCCGCCGAGGCCGGTCGCGAGGACCTCGTGACGCCGGCCGACCTCAAGTCGTTCCGCCGCTGGTACTTCGGGGAGATCGCCAAGCAGGTCGACGGCGGCTTCCCCGCCCCCTGGCCGGGCGACTGACGGCAGCAGGCGCCGCCCGACGCGAACATTGAAGATCGCTACGCGACAGACCGCTCGGCCGGGTGCAAGGAACGAGCCCGTGGGCCATGGCGTGCCAGGAGCGCGGCTGCGGCTGCCGTAATGACCTCAGGCCTGCTGTGACTCCAGGCGGGCGCGGGCGCGCTTGCCGCGCGAACGCTCGCGCTCGGCCGCGTCGAGGACGACCTTGCGGATGCGTACGGTCGCCGGCGTCACCTCGACGCACTCGTCCTCGCGGCAGAACTCCAGCGCCTGCTCCAGCGAGAGCTGCCGGTGCGGGATCAGCGGGATCAGCACGTCGCCCGTGGAGTTGCGCATGTTCGTGAGCTTCTTCTCCTTGGTCGGGTTGACGTCCATGTCGTCCGACCGGGAGTTCTCGCCGACGATCATGCCCTCGTAGACCTCGGTGCCAGGGCCGACGAACATCGTGCCGCGCTCCTGGAGGTTCGCCAGCGCGAACGCCGTCGTGGGACCGCGGCGGTCCGCGACGAGCGAGCCCGTCGGGCGCGTGCGCAGCTCCCCGTGCCACGGCTCGTACCGCTCGTGGACGTGGTGCAGCAGGC
Organism: Frankiaceae bacterium; assembly: GCA_035940575.1. Classification (GTDB taxonomy): domain Bacteria; phylum Actinomycetota; class Actinomycetes; order BP-191; family BP-191; genus BP-191. The sequence goes on from DASZER010000016.1 coordinate 103,797, forward strand.
CCGTCCCGCGCGTCTCCGTCAGGAACTCCGTACGGAACCCGATGAGCCCGCGCGCGGGGACGATGTACTCCATGCGGATCCAGCCGGAGCCGTGGTCGACCATCTGCTCCAGGCGGCCCTTGCGCAGCGCGAGGAGCTGGATCAGCACGCCCTGGTAGTCGCTCGGCGCGTCGATGGTGAGGCGTTCCATCGGCTCGGACACCTTGCCGTCGATCACCCGCGTGACGACCTGCGGCTTGCCGACGGTCAGCTCGAAGCCCTCGCGCCGCATGATCTCGACGAGCACCGCGAGCTGGAGCTCGCCGCGGCCCTGGACCTCCCACGTGTCCGGGCGCTCGGTCGGCAGCACGCGGATGGAGACGTTGCCGACGAGCTCCTGGTCGAGGCGGTTCTTCACGAGGCGCGCGGTGAGCTTCTTGCCGCTCTCGCCGGCGAGCGGCGAGGAGTTGGTGCCGACCGTCATCGACAGGCTCGGCTCGTCGATCGTGATGACCGGCAACGGGCGCGGGTCGTCGGGGTCGGTCAGCGTCTCGCCGATCGTGATGTCCGGGATGCCGGCGATCGCGACGATGTCGCCGGGGCCCGCCTGCTCGGCGGGCACGCGGTCGAGCGCCTCGGTCATGAGCAGCTCGGACACCTTGACGCGCTCGACGGAGCCGTCGGTACGGCACCACGCGACCTGCTGCCCCTTGCGCAGCGTGCCGTTGTGGACGCGGCACAGCGCGAGGCGGCCGAGGTAGGGCGACGCGTCGAGGTTCGTGACGTGCGCCTGCAACGGCGCGCCCTCGTCGTACGACGGCGGCGGGATCGTGTCGCGCAGCACCTGGAACAGCGGCTCCAGGTCGGGGCTGTCCGGCTGGCCGCCGTCCGGCGGCTTCGTCAGCGACGCCTGCCCGGTCTTGGCCTGGCAGTACACGATCGGGAAGTCGATCTGCTCCTCGGTCGCGTCGAGGTCGAGGAAGAGCTGGTACGTCTCGTCCACGACCTCCGCGATGCGCGCGTCGTGGCGGTCGACCTTGTTGATGACGAGGACGACGGGCAGGTGCAGCGCGAGCGCCTTGCGCAGCACGAACCGCGTCTGCGGCAACGGCCCCTCGCTCGCGTCGACCAGCAGCACGACGCCGTCGACCATCGACAGGCCGCGCTCGACCTCGCCGCCGAAGTCGGCGTGGCCGGGCGTGTCGATGATGTTGATCGTCAGGTCGCCGTGCCGGACCGCGGTGTTCTTCGCGAGGATCGTGATGCCCTTCTCGCGCTCGAGGTCCATCGAGTCCATCGCGCGTTCCTGCACGTTCGCGTGGTCTCCGAACGCGTTCGACTGCCAGAGCATCGCGTCGACGAGCGTGGTCTTGCCGTGGTCTACGTGCGCGACGATCGCGACGTTGCGCAGGTCATCGCGCGTGGGCATGCGGCACTCCGTCACTGCGGGAAGGGGGACGCGCGGCGAACGGCCGGCGCGACCAGTCTACCGGCCGTGACTCCGGATCGCGTCGGCGACCTCCAGCAGGGCGTACGTGATCGCCCTGATGCCGCCCATCGTGAGGTGCGAGGACGTCTTCGGGTCGAGCGTCTCGGCGGCGTCGACGGCGCGCTGCGCGTATTCGGTGGTCATCCGCCGACGGTAGCGGGACGCTGCCCGTCATGGACCTCGACACGGCCGTCGCGGAGTGGGCCGAGAACGGCTTCGCGATCCTCCCGGGGTACCTGTCGGACGACGACCTCGCGGCCGCGCTGCGCGACGTGCGCGCGATGTTCCCGACGGGTGAGGAGTTCCACGACGACACCGACCCCGCGCGCGACGCGCGCTTCCGCGACGACGAGTACGGCGGCGTGGAGACGCTGCCGTTCGACGGCGTCGACCTCGGCCTGCTCGCCGTGCACCCCAAGGTGGTCGCGCTCGCCGAGGCGGTCCTCGGCACGGACGACGTGCGCCTCTACGCCTGCGAGGCGTGGGCGAAGTACGCGGGTGCCGCGCGCTACGAGCAGGCGCACCACCGCGACTTCTTCAACCACACGCCGCTCGTGCCGAGCCGCGACCCGCGCTACCGGCAGCTCGAGATGTTCGTGTACCTCTCGGACGTCCCCGACGGCTGCGCGCCGACGCGCTACGTCCCGCGCGCGCTGACCGCGCACCTGCCCGTACGCCCGCACTGGTGGTCGCGCGAGGACCAGCCCGCGATGTACGACGGCGAGGTCTCCGCCGCCGGACCCGCGGGCACCGTCGTGGCGTACAGCGTCGACACGTTCCACCGCGCGGTCGAGATGACGGACCCGCGCGGCGCGAGGTTCACGCTGATGGCGAACTACCGCGCGGGCGGCAACGACTGGATGACCCGCCACTCCTGGGGCGACCGGTCCTTCGACCCGCGGTGGGACCCGTTCGTCGAGCGGATGTCGTACCGGCAGCTCCTGCTGTTCGGGTTTCCCCCGGTTGGTCACGACTTCTGGACGCCCGAGACGCTCGACGCCATGGCGATCCGCTACCCGGGTCTCGATCTGGCCCCCTGGCGTGCCGACACTGGGTAGGTGCGTCGCCTCCTGCCGTTGCTGACGGTGTCGTTGCTGCTCCTCGCCGGGTCCCCCGCGCAGGCGTCGCCGGTGCCGGGCGCGACGGCGTGCCCGCTGTTCCCCGCCGACAACGTCTGGCGCGCCGACGTCTCCGCGCTGCCCGTGCACGGGCGTTCGGCGGCATGGCTGTCGAGCGCGAGCGCGTCGTCGCGCACCCTGCACCCCGACTTCGGGTCGTCGGGCGACCCGGCGGTGCCGTACGGCATCCCGTACTCCGTGGTCTCGTCCACCCACGCCAAGGTGAGCGTCGCGTTCGAGTACGCCGACGAGAGCGACCAGGGGCCGTACCCGCTCGGCGACGACACCCCGATCGAGGGCGGCGCCGGCAGCGGCGGCGACATGCACACCGTCACCGTCGACAAGGACACGTGCACCCTCTACGAGACCTGGTACACGCAGCACACGGCGTCCGGCTGGACCGCAGGGTCGGGCGCGACCTGGAGCCTCAAGTCGAACGCGCAGCGCCCCGACGGGTGGACGTCCGCCGACGCCGCGGGCCTGCCGATCCTGCCGGGCCTGCTGCGCTACGACGAGGTCGCCGCGGGCACCGTCGACCACGCGATCCGCTTCACGGTGGCGCGTACCGACAGGTCGTACGTCTGGCCCGCGCGCCACCACGCCGGCGCGGTGAACGACCCGAACGTCCCGCCGATGGGCGCGCGCTTCAGGCTCAAGGCGTCGTACGACGTCTCGGGCTTCCGCGCGGACACCCAGGTCGTGCTCCGCGCGATGAAGAAGCACGGGATGCTGCTCGCGGACAACGGCTCCAACTGGTACTTCCAGGGCGCCGCGAGCAACGCGTGGCCCGACGCGTTCGTGAGCGAGCTGAAGCAGGTGCCGGCGAGCGCGTTCGAGGCCGTCGACGCGTCGTCCCTGATGGTGTCGCCCGACTCGATGGCGGTACGGACGCCGACGCGCGCGCGGCGGCCACGGCCCGCACCGACGGGGTACCGGCCGTTCACGCCGCCGCCGTCCCGGGAGCCCGCGGCCTCGACGCGCGCGCCGGTCGTCGGCACGCCGGTGTCGGCGACGCGACCGGCGGCGCGTACGTCGCCGTCGCCGGTCCCGACGGGCCCGCCCGCGCCCGCCGCTCCGTCCGCATCGACCGCGCCCGCGACGGCACCGCGTCCCGCCGCCGCCGAGCCTCCTGGTCGCCCGCCGCGCGGGCCGGGACGGCTGGCGGCGTGGCCCGCCCTGGCCCTCCTGGCGCTCGCGCCGTTCGCGGCGCGGGTGTGGTGGCGCGCGACGCGCTAGGGCGTCAGCAGCGCGCGTAGCGACTCGACCAGCGGCGCGTCGGCGGGGATCCACGGCACCGAGTCCAGCTCGTCGTAAGCGAGCCAGCGCGCGTCGGAGTGGTCGACGAGCCGCAACGTCCCCGACACGACCCGCGCGGTCCAGATGCGCAGCACCCACGGGCCCCGCTCGCCGTCGAGGTGCACGTCGTCGCCGAGGCGTTCGCCGACCGAGACGACGAGGTCGAGCTCCTCGCGGCACTCGCGCGCGAGCGCGTCGGTCTCGCTCTCCCCCGGCTCCACCTTGCCGCCGGGGAACTCCCAGTAGCCCGCGAGGTGCGGCGGCTCGGCGCGCTGCGTGACGAGCACGCGGCAGCCCGGCGGGTCACCGTCGAGGATCGCCGCGCCCACCACGACGGCAGCCACGGACGCACCGTACGCTGCGGCGCATGGCTCGCGAATCACTGACCGACGACGAGATCGACGAGGCGCTCGACGAGCTGGACGGGTGGACGTACGACGGCCAGCGCCTCGAACGCACCGTGACCCTCGGCTCGTTCCGCGACGCGATCCGCTACGTCAACGCCGTGGCCGACGTCGCCGAGGAGCTCAACCACCACCCCGACATCGACATCCGCTACCGCGACGTGACGATCGCCTGCTGGACGCACACGACCGGCGGCGTCACGAACGACGACCTCGAGCTGGCGCGCCGGTGCTGAGCGGCGACCGGGTGACGTTGCGGCCGGTCCGCGAGGACGACCTGCCGACGATGTACACGTGGCGCATCGACCTGGCCACGTGGGCGGCGACGACGGAGCAGCCGGCGTACGCGATGACGTGGGAGCTCTACCAGGAGCGGGCGCGGCAGAGCGCCGAGCGGGAGAACGCGGAGTTCGCCGTCGACGTCGAAGGGACGCTCGTCGGGCGGGCGGGGGTGTTCGGGTTCAACATGCTCGCGCGGTCGTGCGAGGTCGGGCTGCACTTCGCGCCCGGCGAGCGCGGCAAGGGCTACGGCCGCGAGGTGCTCGCGCTGCTCGTGGACTTCGCGTTCCGGCACCGCAACATGCACCGCGTCCACCTCTCCTGCCTCGCGAACAACGAGGCCGCCATCCGCTGCTACACCGCCGCGGGCTTCGTGGAGGAGGGGCGCCGCCGCGAGTCCGCGTGGGTCGAGGGCGCGTACGTCGACGAGGTGCTCATGTCGCGGCTCGTCACGGACTGATGGGCGCCGAGGCCGAGACCGCCGTCCTCACCGCGGAGGTCGAGGGCGAGATCCCGCCGGGGGCGACGCTGCCGCGCGCGGGCCGCATGTCCCTCGGCCCCGTGCCGCCGGGCTTCGACCTGTCGCGCGTGGTGCTCAGCCACGGCTGGTGCCAGCTCGCGCCGACGGCGTACGACACGCCGAGACGCACCCTGCACCGGACGCTGCTGCTCCCCGACTCCGGCCCGGTGACGGTCTCCGTGCGCGAGCGGTCGGGACGCCTCGAGGCGTCCTGGGGGCGAGTGAAGGGGACGTGCGACGACCGGATCGCGGTGAAGGCCCAGCTACGCCGCATGCTCGCGCTGGACGTCGACCTCGGCGACCTCTACGACGCCTGCGCCGCGCACCCCGCGCTCACCTGGGTCCCCGCGAGCGGGCTCGGCCGGCTGCTGCGCTCGCCGACGGCGTTCGAGGACCTGGCGAAGCAGCTCGCCACGACCAACTGCTCGTGGGCGCTGACCCGCCTGATGTGCCGGCGCGTCGTGGACTCGCTCGGCGAGGAGGGGCCGGAGGGCGAGCGCGCGTTCCCCACGCCGGACGCGGTCGTGAAGGCGGGCGAGGCGCACTTCGTGGAGGTCGTGCGCGCGGGGTACCGCGCGAGGGCGTTCGTGGAGCTCGCCGCCGCGTATCCGGCGCTCGACGTCGCGCGGTGGGAGTCGCAGGAGCTCACCGACGCCGAGGTCATCGCGGAGGTGAAGGCGCTGCGCGGCTTCGGCCCGTACGCCGCCGAGGGCGTGCTCGGCCTGCTCGGCCGCCCGCGCGGGCTCGCGATCGACTCGTGGGTCCGCGCGAAGCTCCCCCGCCTGCTCGGCGTGGAGTCGCTGACCGACAAGGAGATCGCGGCCCGCTACGAGCCGCTCGGCCGCTGGGCGGGCACCGGCCTGTGGCTCGAGCTCACCCGCGACTGGTTCGGTCTGTAGGGTCCTCGCCTGTGAAGCAGGTCGGCATCGCGGGTGCTCCGTACAGCGGCAAGACGACGTTCTTCAACGCCCTGACGCACGCGGGCGCGTCGTCGTCCGGCGGCGGCAAGGCGAACCTCGCCATCGTCCCCGTCCCCGACGAGCGCGTGGACGTGCTCTCGCGGCTGCACGCCAGCAAGAAGTCGGTCTACGCGCAGCTCAAGTTCGTCGACGTCGCGGGCCTCGCCAAGGGCTCCGGCGCGGGCGAGGGGCTGAGCGGCCAGACGCTCGGCGCGCTGCGCGAGGCCGACGCGCTGGCGATCGTCGTGCGGGCGTACGGCGCCGACGCCGACCCCGCCGCCGAGCTGGCGGACCTGCTCCTGGAGCTGACCCTCGCCGACCTCACGTCGATCTCGTCCGCCGCCGACAAGGCGTCGCGCAAGGTCCGCGTCGGCGACAAGGCGGCCGCCGCCGAGGTCGCCCTCCTCCAGCGCGCGAAGGCGGTCCTCGACGAAGGCCGCACGCTGCGCGGCGAGCCCTGGGAGGATGAGGAGCTGACCGTCTTCCGGAACTTCCAGCCGCTCACCCTCAAGCCGGCCGTCGTCGTCCTCAACGTCGACGACGAGGGCGCCGAGTCCGCCGCGCCGCTCGCGGCCGAGCTCGCCAGGACCGTGCACCCGGACGCCGAGGGCCTCGCGGTCCCCTCGCGCCTGGAGGCGGAGGTCGGCGGCATGGCGCCGGAGGAGGCGGCCGAGCTGCTGGCGGAGTTCGGCGTGACGGCCGGCGCGCTGCCGCGCGTCGTGGAGTCGGCGTACCGGATGCTCGGCCTGCTGACGTTCCTCACGGCGGGCGAGGACGAGTCGCGGGCGTGGGAGGTGCGCCGCGGCTCCAAGGCGCCCGAGGCCGCGGGGGCGATCCACTCGGACCTGCAGCGCGGGTTCATCCGCGCGGAGGTCGTGGGCTACGACGACCTCGTCGCGGCCGGCTCCTGGGACGCGGCCAAGGCGGCGGGCAGGCTGCGCGTCGAGGGCAAGGACTACGTCGTCGCCGAGGGCGACGTCATGAACATCCGCTTCGCGGTCTAGTAGGGCTAGCCGCAGCGCAGCGCGAGGCTGCGGCGGACGCGTTCGGGGAACGCCGTGCAGCCCGCCGCGGGACCGACCTCGGCGACGCTCCACCGGCCGTTCGTGGAGCGCAACGCCACCCGGTCGCCGCCGGGCATCGTCGCGACCGCCCACTGGCCGTCGTACTGCGCCACCTGCGCGCGCGACAGCGCGACGCGGCCCACGCGCGGGTCGTCCGCCGCGGCGTCGAGCACGGCCTTGCCCGCGCGGGCGCCGTCGCGGTACGCCGGGTCGCGGTCGCCGCTCGGGAGGCGTACGGCGAGGTACGGCTGGAGCACCCGCCACGGCACGGTCATCGTCGGCGAGCCCTGCGCGTACGACGCCACCTGGTACTCCGCGAACGTCACCTCGAGCCCCTCCGGCAGCGGCGTGACGGTCTCGTAGTTGGCGAGGGTCGGCGCGGTGCCGTCGTCCGCGTCGTGGACCTCGATCACCTCGGGCAGCCGCCTGCGCGTGAACGCGCTCATCGCGCGCAGCGCCGCGTCGCGCGTGCCGGGCTTCAGGAGGTCGGGCAGCGTCAGCCGCCGGCCCGTGGCGCGGTCGAGGACGTAGTGCGTGATCAGGGTCGCGCCGTGCGCGGCGCCCTCGGCGTAGAAGTACGCGCTGACCCGGACGGTCACGTACACGTCGTCGACCGCCCACACCTCGGGCGTGACCTCGGTGGAGGACGGGCCGCCGTCGTAGTCGGACCGGACGGCGGCGTCGACGCCGGCGGTCAGGGCGGCGTTGGCGCGGCGCGCGGCGGTGGCGCCGAGGCCGTGCAGCGTGGGGTACGCCGCCGTCCAGCGGTGCCTCCCGTCGCGCCCGTTACGGGTGCGGGTCGTCATCGTCACCGGCGCCACGGACGGCGACGGGCTCGCGGACGGCGTCACCGTCGGAGCCGGGGTCCGAGTCGGACCGACCGCCGGAGTCGGAGTCGGCGTCACCGTCGGGGCGGCCGACGACGCGGTCGGCGCGGCGGCGGGCGGCGCGCCCGACTCGCACCCGGACAGCGCGACGGCGGCGACGAGCACCGCGACGACCCCCCTCATCCCCATGCCCGAACAATACGACGCGGACGGGCGCGCCTACCGGGTTTTCGGCGGACCGTTCGTCAGAGTCGAAGGCATGAGTGTCCTGCTCCTCCTGATCGGTCTCGCCGCGGGCGCCGTAGCCGGCCTCGCCGTCGGGCGCGCCCGCGCCTCGGCGGCGGGTGACGCGGCGGTCGCGGCGGCGCGCGCGGAGCTGGCCGCCGCGCGCGGCGAGCTCGACGCGACGCGGGCGGCCGCGGCCGAGACGGCCTCCCGCGAGGCCGCCCTGGCGAGCGAGCTGTCGGCCGCGCGGACGGCGCTGGAGTACGAGCGCGCCGCGGCCGCCGAGCAGGTCGCGCTGCTCCGGCGCGACGAGGCGGCGTTGAAGGACACCCTCGAGGCGATGATGGCGCGCTACGTCGACCAGGGCGGCAGGCGGCTGCTCGACCTCGCGGAGGAACGGTTCCGCACGCAGGCGACGCAGGCCGACGGCGAGCTGGCGAAGCGCGAGCAGGCCGTCGCCGCGCTCGTCGCGCCGATCCGCGAGGGGCTCGCGAAGGTCGACGCCCACGCGCGCGACCTGGAGGCCAAGCGCGAGGGCGCGTACCGCCAGCTCACCGAGCAGGTCGCCCAGGTGCAGCGGCTGTCCGACCAGCTCCGCACCGAGACCGCGTCGCTCGTGACGGCGTTGCGCAAGCCGCAGGCGCGCGGGCAGTGGGGCGAGATGCAGCTCCGGCGCGCGGTCGAGCTCGCGGGCATGGTCGAGCGCTGCGACTTCGACGAGCAGGTGACGGTGAACGGCGCCGACGGCGCGTCGCGCCCCGACCTCGTCGTGCACCTGCCGGGCGGGCGGCACGTCGTGGTCGACAGCAAGTGCCCGCTGGACGGGTTCCTCGAGACCGTCGACTGCGCGGACGAGGCGACGCGGCGGGTGGCGTTGCAGCGGCACGCGCGGCACGTCCGTACGCACATCGACGCGCTGTCGAAGAAGCGCTACGGCGAGAAGGTGGACGACGCGACGGACTTCGTCGTGCTGTTCCTGCCCGGCGAGGCGCTGCTGTCGGCGGCGCTCGACGGCGCGAACGACCTGCTGGAGTACGGCGCCGAGCGCTCGGTCATCGTCTCGACGCCGACGACGCTGATCGCGCTGCTGCGCAGCGTGGCGTTCGGGTGGCGGCAGGAGGCGCTGGCGCGCGACGCCCGCGAGATCGCCGACCTCGGGCGCACGGTGTACGAACGCCTCTCCACGATGGGCGGCCACTTCGCGAAGCTCGGGCGCAGCCTCAAGTCGAGCGTCGACGCGTACAACACGACCATCGCGTCGCTCGAGTCGCGCGTGCTGCCGGCGGCGCGGCGGTTCGAGCAGTACCGGCTCGCCGACGACGCGCTCGCCACGCCCGCGCAGATCGAGGCGGCGCCCACGCAGCTCCAGGCGACCGAGCTGGTCGAGTCCGCGGCCGAGGCACGGCCCGTCGCCGTCGTGGCGCCGGGGGCCACGGCCGAGCCGCTGCTGGACGAGGAGACGTTGCGGGTCGCGGGTCTCGCGTAGCGGGCTCGCGGCGCGTCGAGGCCGAGGTGTTCGACGGCGGCGCCGGGGGCGGTTAGCGTCGTACGCACGCCGACGAACGGGCACCCTGCCATGACCGCGACGCACTCCATGACGATGCCGAACCCGCGCCCAGCCCCGACCCGTGGTCGGCGCTCGCCGCTGGCGTTCCTCGGCGACTCGCGCGGCCTCACCGCCGCCGGCGCCGCGTTCCTCGCCCTCGGCGCGGGCGCGGCCGGCGGGCTCGTGGACGTCCTCACCGGCGAGGGGCTGCGGGACGTCTTCAGGGTGGCGTTCATCGTCGGCTGCGTGCTGGCGGCGTACAAGGTGCACCGCGAGGACCTGCTCGCCGCCGTCGTGATCCCGCCGCTCGCCTACGTCGCCCTGGCCGTCGCCGCGAACCTCACCTCGCGCACGACCGGCGGGTCGTTCCTCAAGCAGCAGGCGCTCGAGCTGATGAGCGACCTCGTCGTCAAGGCGCCCGGCATGCTCATCGCCACCGGGCTCGCCGCGGTCGTCGCGCTGGCCCGCCGCTTCGCCCGCTGACCGTCACCTCCGGCGCCGCGCGTCGTTTCCAGCACGACCCTCCGAGGAGCCGCCGCATGCCCGCACTCCGCCGCGCCCTGCGCGTCGCCGTGCTCGCGGCCGCCCTCGTCGCGCCGCCCGCCTACGCCGCCGACCGGCTCTGCACCGCGCCGGCGAAGGACGCGCTGCCCGTCGGCACCACCGCCTGCCCCGGCGTCCGGCCTGGGTCGGGTTACCTCTCCGCCGGTGAGGTGTGCACGTTCGCGTTCCTGTTCCAGGGCAGCGACCGCCGCCGCTACGCCGCCACGGCCGGCCACTGCGCGTTCGACCCGGACGTCGACGCGACCAAGGTCTGGCGCAACGGCTCCGGCCCCGTCGTCACCGACGCGGCCGGCAAGCGGCTCGGGACGTTCGCGTACGCCGTGCTCGACGGCCAGTTCCGCGACTTCGGGCTGATCCGCCTCGACAGCGGCGTCGCGTCCGACCCCGCGATGTGCCACTTCGGCGGCCCGACCGGCATCGACACGACGGTCAGCGGCACCGACCTGCTCGTGCACCACTACGGCCAGGGCACGGGGCTCGACTACCTGCCCGCGCGGACCGGCGAGATGTTCTTCGGGCTCTACCGCCCCGACTACGTCTACTTCTACGGCGCCGCGTCGGTCGGCGACTCCGGCGGGCCGGTGACGACCGACGACGGCGCGGCGATCGGGGTGCTGACGGACCTGACGACGCCGTTCACCGGCAACGTCGGCGTCAACCGCCTGGCGCCGCACCTTTCCGAGGCGCAGCGCGCTTTGCGGGTGCGGCTCTCCTTGCTGACCGCGCCGGTGGCGTAGCCGCGAGGGGAACGCCGCCCGCGGGCAGTACGGGCGGGACCTCGATCGGCGGGGCCGCGTCGCCCTCGTCCTCCCCCGCGTCCGCCTCGTCCAAGACCTCGTTCGCGGCGTCGTTCCCGGCGTCGTTCCCGGCGTCGTTCCCGGCGTCGCCCGTGTCGACCTCACCGACGTCCGTCGCCTCCCCCGACGCGACGCCCGGCGGGTCGCCCTCCGGCGGCAGGTCGGCCTCGGCGGCGGCCTCGGCGGACGGCCCCGCGACCTGCGAGTCCGACTCCATCGCCTGCTCCGCCTTGCGGTCTAGCACGCTCGTGAGCGCCTGCTGCGCGTAGCCGAACAGCAGCGCCCACGCCACGATCTCCGCGCCCTTGTCGACGTCGTCGACGCCCGGCACCCAGCCCGCGCGCAGCAACGTGATCCCCGCGATCGCGAGCACCGCGCCGAGCGTGATCTTCAACGCGCCCCTGGCGATGACGGTCGTGTACGGGCCGACCCGCGTCGAGGTGCCCGTGAGCGCGCGGGCCGCCGAGATCGACGCCGCGGCCATGCCCGCGATCCCGACGAGCACGATGTCGCCGCCGCTCGGCTTCCCGCGACCGGTCGCGCAGACCCAGGTGCCCTCGGCGTCGCCCTTGAGGCACATCGGCAACGTCGTCTCCCGGAAGCCGACGACGATCATCGTGCCGACGGTCAGGACCAGCAGGACGGCGGCCATCATCAGCATGAGGTTCCGCAGGCTGCGGGCGCGCTGGTAGCGGCCCTCGTCGCGCTCGTACGCGCGCTTCAGCGCGTCGCGCAGGACGCCGCGCTCGCGCTCGCCGAACCGCTGCGACCTCGCGCGCGCGATCCGCTGCACGGCCGCGCGCTGCGGGTCGCTCGGCGCCAGCACCCGGCACCTCCGCACGATCCGCGGCATCGCGGAGGCGAGGCGCTGCGGCGACACCAGCTCGACGAGCAGCGCGTCGGCGGCGTGGAGCTCGGTCCAGGCGCCGTCGTTCGCGCCGCCGCCGATCCACTTGAGGCCGACGACCCTCTGCTTCACGAACTCCTCGGCGACCCGCACGTGCTCGAGGACCATCTGCGCGATCCTGCGGTCGGCGTCGCTGCCGCCGGTGACCTTCTTGGGCTCGGTGTCGTGGTCGAGCGTGAGCTTGCGCTCCTTCGCGACGAGCACGACCTCCGCGCGGATCGCGTCCGCCTCCGCGAGGATCGCCGCGCGCCAGCGGCTGTTCGCGCGTCCGTCCACGACAGGTGATCCCCCGAGCGCCATGCGCCCGAGGCTACTCCGCGACGGGCGCGGGCGGCAGAGCCGACTTGAGGTCGCGGCGGAGCTCCTGCGGCAGCGCGAACAGCAGGTGCTCCTCGGCCGCGCGCACCTCCTCGACGTCGCCGAAGCCGCGCTCGGCGAGCCACGCCAGCACCGAAGCCACGAGGTCCTCGGGCACCGACGCGCCGGACGTCACGCCGACCGTGGACACGCCGTCGAGCCACGCCGGGTCGATGCCGCTCTCGTCGTCCACGAGGTACGCCGCCCTCGCGCCCGCGTCGCGGGCGACCTCGACGAGGCGTACGGAGTTCGAGGAGTTGCGCGACCCGACGACCAGCACGAGGTCGGACTCCCGCGCGACCTCCTTGACGGCGGTCTGGCGGTTCTGCGTGGCGTAGCAGATGTCGTCGCTCGGCGGCCCCTGCAGGAGCGGGAAGCGCTCGCGCAGCGCGTCCACGACGGCGTTCGTCTCGTCCACCGAGAGCGTGGTCTGCGAGAGGTACGCCACCCTGGCCGGGTCGCGCACGGACACGGTCGCGACCTCCGAGGGGCCGTCCACGAGCCGGATGTGCTCGGGCGCCTCGCCGGTCGTGCCGACGACCTCCTCGTGGCCCTCGTGGCCGATGAGGACGATGTCGTAGTCCTCCTCGGCGAAGCGCCGCGCCTCGACGTGCACCTTCGTCACCAACGGGCACGTCGCGTCGATGACGCGCAGCGAGCGCTCCGCCGCCTCGTCGTAGACCGTCGGCGCGACGCCGTGGGCGGACAGCACGCAGACCGCGCCCTCGGGCACCTCGGCCGCCTCCTCCACGAACACCGCGCCGAGCCCTTCGAGCCGGCGCACGACGTGGAGGTTGTGGACGATCTGCTTGCGGACGTAGACGGGGGCGCCGTAGACCTCCAGCGCGCGCTCGACCGTCTGCACGGCCCGGTCGACGCCCGCGCAGTAGCCGCGCGGCGCCGCCAGCAGGACTCGTCCGGTCACCCCCCGAGTCTACGGACCGAGGGTGTACGGGTGCTTGCCGGAGGGCACGACGTCAGCAAGCACCCATCCACGATGTACCGGAGGTCACAGCATGCCGCCCGTCGACGAGGCCGTACGCAGCGAAGAGCGCTCGGGCATGATCCCGCCGCCCGTCCGCGCGGGCATCGGCCTGGTCGCGTCCGGCGTGGACACCGCGAAGTCGATCCCCGGCCGCCTCGGCCGCACGCTCGGCGAGCACGTTGGCGACATCGCCACGCTGCCGCTGCGCGGGCTCGCGCTCGTCGCGCGGACGCGCGAGACGGTCGAGCGGACGTACGAGGAGCTCTCCAACCGCGGCGAGACGATCGTCGCGCGCTGGCGCGGGCGCCCCGAGCCGCGGCAGACGGCGAACGACGCCGTCGAGGAGGCCACGGAGCGCCTCGAGGAGGTCGCCGAGACCACGCTCGAGGAGGTCACGAACCCGTTCGGCCTCTCCGAGCAGGTCACCGAGGCGATCGAGGAGGCCACGCCCGGCGCGGTCCTCGCCCACGACCAGCTCCCGCTGGAGGACTACGACCACCTCACGCTCGGCTCGCTGCGCGCGCGGCTGCCGCGCCTCGACGCCGTCGCGCTCGTCCAGCTCCTCGACTACGAGCGGGCGCACGCCCACAGGCTCCCGGTCCTGACCATGATCGAGAACCGGATCGCCAAGATCGGCGCGCAGTAGCCTCGCCCGTGTGACCAGCACCGCCGACGAGCCGTGGCCCGTACGCAAGGTGTCACGGCTCATCGGCGACTGGGTCAACAGGCTCGGCACCGTCTGGGTCGAGGGGCAGGTCGCGTCGCTGTCCCGCAGGCCGGGCGCGTCGGTGGCGTTCGTGTCGCTGCGCGACCCGGCCGCCGACGTCTCGCTGACGCTCACGGTGTCGCCGGCGGTGTTCGCGCAGGCCGAGATCGCCGAGGGCCAGCAGGTCGTCGTCCTCGCGAAGCCGTCGTGGTACCTCTCCCGCGGCACGCTTTCGTTGCAGGCCATCGAGGTCCGCGCCGTCGGCCTCGGCGCGCTGCTCGCCCGCCTCGAACGCCTCCGCGCCCTGCTGACGCAGGAGGGCCTGTTCGACCCGGTGCGCAAGAAGCCGCTGCCGTTCCTCCCGCGCTCGGTCGGCCTCATCACGGGCCGTGAGTCCGACGCCAAGCACGATGTCGTCGAGAACGCCCGCCGCCGCTGGCCCGCCGTCCGCTTCGCGATCCGCGAGGTGGCCGTGCAGGGGCCGTTCGCGGTGACGCAGGTCATCGACGCGCTGTCGTCGCTCGACCGCGACCCCGAGGTCGACGTCATCGTGATCGCGCGCGGCGGCGGCGACGTACAGGAGCTGCTGCCGTTCTCCGACGAGGCGCTGCTGCGCGCGGTCGCGGCGGCGCGCACGCCCGTCGTCTCGGCGATCGGGCACGAGGCCGACGCGCCGCTGCTCGACCACGTCGCCGACGTCCGCGCGTCCACGCCGACCGACGCGGGCCGCCGCGTCGTGCCCGACGTCGCCGAGGAGCAGGCGCTGGTCCTGTCGCTGCGACGCGCGGCGTGGCGTTGCGTGGACGGGCGCGTGCAGCGCGAGTCGGCGTGGCTCGACGCCGTACGCAGCCGCCCCTCCCTCGCCGACCCGCACGCGGCGCTGACCCGGCTCGACTCCGAGGTGACCGCGCTGGCCGAACGCGCCCGCCGCGTCCTCGCCACCTGCCTCACCCAGCACGAGCGCGACGTCGCCGCCGCGCTCGCCCGCGTCGCCGCGCTCTCGCCGAAGGCGACCCTCGACCGCGGCTACGCCGTCGTGCAGCGTTCCGACGGCTCCGTCGTCCGCACGCCGCCCGAGCCCGGCGCGGACCTGCTCGTGCGGGTCGCGGAGGGGACGTTCAGCGCGACGGCCAGCGGCCCAGCTCCGGGTGACGCGGCTCGCTGAACCCGAACGGCCGGTACACCCGCGCGCCCGCCTCGGTCGCGTGCAGCGACACCGACCCGACGGCGTTCTCCTCGAACCACTCCAGCAGCGCCGCGAACACCGCGCGCCCGTGGCCGCGCCCCCGGGCCTCCGGCTCGGTCGCCATCGACTGCACGTAGCCGTGCAGGCCGTTCGGGTTGCGCGGGCTCGGCAGGCGCGGCTCGACCATGCCGACGCCGCCGGCGACGACGCGCCCGTCCTCCTCGACCACGAACGCCGCCATGGCGCCGCTCGCGAGCCGGTCGCGCAGGACGTTCGCGCACTCCTCGGCCCAGCCTGGCACGTCGTGGTCCACGCCCATCGCCTCGAACATCACGCGCCGCAGCCGTACGAGGTCGTCGACGTCGGCGGCATTCGCGCGGCGGAGGGGCATGCTGCGATTCTGTCGCCATGCCGGAGGAGCTGTCGTACGAGGCCGCGCGCGCGGAGCTCGAGGACGTCGTACGCAGGCTGGAGGCCGGCGGCCTCTCGCTGGAGGAGTCGCTCGCGCTCTGGGAGCGCGGCGAGGCGCTCGCCAAGGTCTGCCAGGACTGGCTCGACGGCGCCCGCGCCCGCCTCGACGCCGTCCGCGCCACCGACCCGCCCCCCGGCTGATTTCGCGACCCGGTCGCACCTCCCGAACGCCGTTGTCAGATCTCGCGACCCGGTCGCGCGGTCAGCGGCGGGTCAGCGCGGCCATCTCGTCGAGGATCGCCTCGCACTCCTCGGCCGTGTTGTAGAAGTGCGGCCCCACCCGGATGCCGACGCCCGGCCGGTGGTCCACCACGAACCCGCGGGCCAGCAGCTCGT
>DASZER010000017.1:0-61564 GCA_035940575.1 Frankiaceae bacterium
CACGCGAGGTCGCCGGTCGCGGCCACCGCCCGCAGCGCCGTGTCGAGCGCGGCGGCCAGCGTCGCCTCGGCGGTCGCGGACAGCGCCTTGCCGACGTCCTCGACGGGCACGAGCCCGAGCAGGTCGGCGCAGGCGATCCGCAGGAGCTCCAGGCGGCGCAGCGCGCGGGCCGTCGCGGCGGCCGCGTCGGGGCTCGTGGCGCGGCCGACGACCGCGAGCAGCTCGCCCGTCAGCGCCTCGACCGGCCTCGGCACGAGGTCCGCGTCGCGCGCCACGAGCGCCGACGCCTCGGGCGCGCGGGCGAGCAGGTCGGAGACGTAACGGCTCGCCGACAGCAGGCGGGCGAGGCGTTCGGCCGCGGCCTCCGAGTCGCGCAGCAGCGCGAGGAACCACGGCGACTGCCCGAGCGCCTCGGCGACCGTGCGGAACGCGAGCAGCCCCGCGTCGGGGTCGTGCGCGTCGGCGAACCACGGCAGCATCACCGGCAGCATCGTGCGCAGCACGAGCGCCCTTCGCGACAGGCCCGAGGTCAGTGCCTCGAGGTGGCGCAGCGCGCCCGCGGGGTCGTCGAAGCCGAGCGCGTCGAGCCGCTCGCGCGCCGCCTCCGGCGTGAGCCGCAGCGCGTCGGGGCCGAGCCGCGCGACCGTCGAGAGCAGCGGGCGGTAGAAGAGCTTCTCGTGCAGGCGGCGCACCTCGACCGCGTGCCGCGCCTGCGCCTCCCGCAGCTCGTCCACCGGGTCGCGACGGAACCGCAGCGACCGCGCCAGCCACTCGAGACCGGCCTCGTCCGCGGGCATCGTGTGGGTGCGGCGCAGCCGCTGGAGCTGGAGCCTGTGCTCGACGGTCCGCAGGAACCTGTACGCCTCCGCGAGCCGCGCCGCGTCGTCCTCGGCGACGTAGCCGCCGGCCGCGAGGCGGTCGAGCGCCTCCAGCGTCCCGCGCACCCGCAGCGTCTCGTCCGCGCGGCCGTGCACGAGCTGGAGGAGCTGCACGGCGAACTCCACGTCGCGCAGCCCGCCCGGCGCGAGCTTGAGCTGCCGCCCCGCCTCGGACGCGGGCACCGAGCCCTCGACCCGCCGCTTCATCGCGCGGATCTCCTCGACGAAGTCCGGCCGCTCCCCCGCCTGCCAGACGAGCGGCGCGATCGTGTCGACGTACGCCTGCCCGAGCGCGATGTCACCGGCGACGGGCCGCGCCTTGAGCAGCGCCTGGAACTCCCACGTCTTGGCCCAGCGCCGGTAGTACGCCTCGTGGCTGGCCAGCGTCCGCACGAGCGGCCCCGACTTGCCCTCGGGCCGCAACGCCGCGTCCACCGGCCACAGCGCGCCCTCGCTCGTCGTCGTGCCGCAGGCGCGGATGACGCCGTTCGCGAGCAGCGTCGCGGTCCGCAGCGCCGCCGTCTCGTCGCCGCCGTCGAGCGGCTCGGCCACGAAGACGACGTCGACGTCGCTGACGTAGTTGAGCTCGCGGCCGCCGGTCTTGCCCATGCCGATGACCGCGATCCGGGCCGGCGCCGCGCCGTCGGGCAGCCCGGCCACCGCGATCGCCAGCGCCGCCTCCAACGCCGCCGCCGCGAGGTCGGCGAGCTCGGCCGCGACGTCGTCCAGGGACACGTCGTGCTCGGTCAGGTCGCGGGCGGCGAGGTCGAGCAGCGCGGAGCGGTACGCCGCCCGCAGCGCGTCGAGCTGCTCGTCCCCCGCGCCCGCCGCGCGCGCGCCGCCGGTGCCCCACGGCAGCGTCTCCGTGGTGTCGGCGCCGACGGCGGCGAGCAGCCGCTGGCGCAGCCCGAGCGCGCTCGGGCGGCTCGTCCCGAACGTCGGCCTCCCCAGCGACGGCCAGTCGCGCGGGTGGCGTACGAGGTGGTCGCCGAGCGCCGTCGAGCAGGCGAGCACCGCGACGAGGCGGTCCCGCAGCGAGACGTCCGAGCGCAGCGCGGCCCGCAGCACGGCGGGCTTGGAGACGGCCTCGGCGAGGCGGTGCAGCGCGGTGAGGGCGAGGTCGGGGTTGGCCGAGGACCCGAGGGCCGCGACGACCGCCGCGGCGCCCGCGTCGACGGCGCCGCCGTCCCACAGGCGCAGCGGGCCCTCGGGGCCGAGCAGGCGCTCCGCGCGCGCGACGTCGGAGAAGCCGAGCCGCGCGAGCGCGGCGTTCGGCTCGGCGGCGCGCGTCACGCCACGGAACGTAGCGCGCCGGGCGCTAGTGGATCGTCGCCTGCGCGACCTGGGTGCGGCGGCGGTAGGCCACCGCGCCCGCGCACGCCGACGCCATGGCCATGCCGGCGATCACGACGGCCGTCGCGGGCGCGGTGTGGCGCTCGTTCGACAGGCCGACCATCGCGAGCTGGTCCTCGTCCTGGATGCCGATGTCGTTCTCCGCCAGGGCGACCTGGATCTGCTTCTGCTTCTGCTCGGCGGCACCGGCCTGCGGGTTCACCTGCGGCTGGTTCTGGACCTGCGTCTGCGGCTGCGGGACCGGCTGCACCGGCGCGATGGGCGCGGGAACGGGCTGCGGCTGGATCGGCGGCGGCTGGTTCGGCGGCTGGTTGGCGACCGAGTCCGGTCTGACCGGGCGCAGCGGCGGGGTGCCGCAGTTGACGGTCGTGACGGCCTTGGCGACGAGCAGGTTGCGCAGGCCGGCCTTGAGGTCGTGGGTGTACGACCCCGGCGCGACTCCCTTGCAGCTGTAGGTGACCTTGAAGCCGACCTTGGTGGCGTTCTTCGCGTTGATGCGCCAGTTCAGGCTGGTGGTCTTCTTGAGCGTCACGCCGTCGCTGACCTGCACCTCGAGGTCCTGCGGGTCCTGGAGCGCCTTGATGAGGTTCACCAGGGTCTTGTCGAGGCCGTAGTTCTCGCGGCAGACGAGGGGCTCGCCGGCCTTGATGTCGACGCGGTTGTCGCCGTCGCAGTCGGTCCCGCCGGGCGGGGCGAGCGCGCCGGTGAGGCGGGCCATCTCCTCCAGGTCGTGGTGCGCGTCCGGCACGCCCTGGGAGAGGCCGATCTGGCGGATGCCCATGTTGTGGAGCTGCTCGGCGACGACGCGGGCGTCGTTGTGGCCGCCGCGGATGTTCGTGCTGAACTTCTCGTCCGTCGCGTGCACGATCACGCGAACGACCTCGCCGCCGGTACGCCAGCGGGCGTCCTGGTCGGGCTTGACGTTGTAGCCGGTGAGCGGGCCGAGGCCGAGCGAGTCGTAGCCGTCGCCGACCGCCGCCTGCCACAGCGACTCGAGCTGCGCCTCGTCGCCGGAGCCGCCGAAGCCGTCGATCTTCGAGAGCTGCGTGAACAGCGTGCCGTTGACGTCGCCGATCTCGCGCAGGCGCTCGTAGACCGGGCGCGGCTTGCTCTCGTCGCGGTCGGGGGTGTTCGGGTCGTCGATCGGCAGCTCCTGGCGGTCGGGCTGCACGTTGATCTGCCCGACGCCGATCTTGACGTTGACGCCGGAGCGGACGAGCGACACGGCGACCTCGCCGAGGGAGCGCTTCAGCTCCTCGATGAGCGGCTGCATCGAGCCGGAGTTGTCGATGAGCAGGTAGAGGTCGATCGGCGTCGGCGCGGGCGGGACCGTCAGCGTGTAGTCGACGGTCTGCTCGCGGCCGAGCGGGAGGTTCAGCGTGAGGTTCGACGGCGTGATGCGGCCGAGCGGCGGCGGCGGGTCGACGCCGATGACCGGCGGCGCGATCGTCGTGTCGTCGGTGATCCGGGTGCCGAGGAAGCGCAGGATGCGGCGCTTGTCGCGCAGGAAGTACGTCGAGACGCTGCCGCCGGTCGCCGCCGAGATCTTGGCGTTGACGCCGATCGGCGTCGGCGGCGTGATCGACTGCCACCCGTACGTCATCTTGAACCGCAGCGGGTTGTCCCTGTCGCCGTACTCGTAGTCCTTGAAGCTGTAGCCGAAGATGCGCCACACCGTGACGCCGCCGCCGCTCGCCTGCGTCGCGACCGCGATGTCGCCGTCCTGGCGCTGCGACACGGACTCGACCGCGCCGAACGGGATCCGGCTGCGGATCCACTTGGCGCCCTCGAGGCGGATCATCTCGCCGCCGGAGCTGAACGCCAGGACCTTGACGGGGTTCGGCAGCTTGGTCGGCGCGTTGATCGACTCGACCGCGGTGAAGTTGAAGCCCGACTGGTCGAGGCCGTCCGGCACGGAGAACGACGCGCCGCCGTTCGTCGACTTGCGGAGCTGGCCGTTGGAGACGACCCAGAGGGTGCGGCCGGTCGCGTCGTCGTCCTCGACCGAGAAGTAGCGGATGACGGCGGCGCCGTTGAGGTCGTTCGGGTCGGTGCGGCGCGTCCAGGTCTGGCCGCCGTCCGTCGAGCCCCAGAGCAGGCCGGGCGTGTTGCTGTCGTCCGAGCCGGCGCAGGGCACGGGGGGCGGCAGGCAGCCGCCGGGGCCGCCCTCGGGCGCCTTGGCGCTGCGGAACGACAGGTAGAGCACGTTCGGCGCGTCGGGGTGCGCCTTGAGCAGCAGCGGCTCGCCGACCGGCGGGAGCCCGGAGTCGCCGAGGCGCCAGGTGCGCTGGTCGCCGTCGCTGAGCAGGACGTGCGGGCGGCCCACGGTCGCGCCGGTGTCGAGCTCCTCCGCGAGCGCGATGACGCGGCCGTTGGACAGGATGTGCAGGTTGCGGATCTTGGTGAACTGGCCCGACAGCGGCACGCTCGCGTCGCGTGGGACCTGGTCGAGCCGGAGCCGCTCGGCCCAGGTGCAGCCTCCGTCGGAGGAGATCTGGATCGAGTTGCCGTTGGTGACGGCGAGGAGGTTCGGATCCTTGGGGGACACGCCGTACGCCGCGATGTCCTGCGCCGCCGCGCCGAGGCCCTGCGGGTCCACGAACCTCGGCGACTTGAACGTCTGCCAGCTCTTGCCGACCTGCCCGACGTTCCCCTTGAACGCGCACGTGGCGCCGCGGATGTCCTCCGCCTGGGACGCCGCGATCGGGACGGTGGCGGCCAGAGCCGCCACCGCCGCGATCAGGCGGAGCTTCGGACGACGTACGAGGGGGCTACGGGGCATCGAGCCTGGTGCCTCTTCCGTGCTGGGGGTGGGTGTACCTAGACGGTCGTCTTGGTGCGGCGGGTGCGGGACGCCGCACTCGTCGCGCGCGACGCCCTGGCCTTGCCGGTCGGGCTGATCTGCTCGCCCGCCATCTCGGCCTCGATCGGGGCGAGCACCTCCTGCAACGCCGCGCCCTCGAGGGTTTCTTCCTCGTCGAGGCGGCTGGCGAGCGCGTCGAGCGTGGCGCGGTGGCGCGCGAGGAGCGCCGTCGCCTCGTCCCGGGCCTCGGCCACGAGGCGGCGGATCTCGTCGTCGATCAGCGACTGCGTCTCGTGCGAGATCTCCGCGTACGGGATGTCGTTGCCGAGGAAGCCCTCGCTGGCCTTGGCGAGCAGGCGGATCGGGCCGATGTCGCCCATGCCGTAGCGGGCGACCATGTCGCGCGCCATGTCGGTGGCCTGCTCGATGTCCTGCTCGCCGCCGGTCGAGCCCTCACCGAAGATGAGGTTCTCGGCCGCGATGCCGGCCATCTGGGTGACCAGCTTGCCGCGGAGCTGCGTACGGGAGAGCAGCGTCGCCTCGGCGTCGCCCTGGAGCTGCGTGGTGGCGACGGCGCGGCCGCGGGCCAGGATCGACACGCGGTGCACGTCCTCCGCGCGGCCCGCGGCGGCGGCCACGATGACGTGACCGGCCTCGTGGTACGCCGTGCGCTGGCGCTCCTCGACCGTGAGGACGCGGCCGCGGCGCTTCGGGCCGTTGAGGACGCGCTGGATGGCCTCCTCGAAGTCCTTCGGCGTCACCTCGGTGCGGTGCTCGCGGATCGTGAGCAGCGTGGCCTCGTTGACGACGTTCGCCAGGTCGGCGCCGGTGAAGCCCGGCGTGCGGCGGGCGACGAACTCCAGGTCCACGTCGGGCGCGAGCGGCTTGCCGCGGCCGTGGATCTTGAGGATGTGGATGCGGCCGTCGAGCTCGGGGCGCTCGATCGTGATGTGGCGGTCGAAGCGGCCGGGACGCATGAGGGCCGGGTCGAGGATGTCGGGGCGGTTGGTGGCGCCCATGACGACGATGCCGGCGCTGACCTCGAAGCCGTCCATCTCGACGAGGAGCTGGTTCAGCGTCTGCTCGCGCTCGTCGGAGCCACCGCCGCCGCCGCCCGAGCCACGCTTGCGGCCCGCGGCGTCGAGCTCGTCGATGAAGACGATGGCCGGGGCGGCCGCGCGGACGCGGGCGAACAGGTCACGGACACGCGCGGCGCCGACGCCCACGAGGGACTCGACGAACTCCGCGCCCGCGACCGAGAAGAACGGCACGCCCGCCTCGCCGGCGACGGCCTTCGCCAGCAGCGTCTTGCCGGTGCCGGGAGGGCCGAAGAGCAGGACGCCCTTCGGGGGCGCGGCGCCCAGGGCCTCGTACTTGGCCGGGTTCATGAGGTAGTCGCGGACCTCGCGGAGCTCGGCCACCGCCTCGTCGGCGCCACCGACGTCGTCGAAGCCGATCGCGGACTTGCCCTTCTTGGCGTCGCCCTTGCCGATCTTGCCGAACGTCATGACCTCGCCGATGGCGCCGCCGCCCTGCTTGCCGAGCGAGAAGAGCAGCGCGAACAGGTTCGCGAGGATCATCAGCGGCAGCAGGAACGTCGAGACCGTGCGGACGACCTGCTTGTCGCCCTGCTTGTCGACGTAGTAGCGGGTGCCCGACGCCTTGAACGAGTTGACCAGCGACGAGTACGCCTGGCCGTTCGACGGGATCGAGAAGTGGAACTTGCCGGCGGTCTGGTGCAGGTTGACCGGGGAGTCCGGCGGCATCGACGGGTCGAGCGGGACGGAGATGTCCTTGCCGGTCTTCGGGTCGGTGACGTTGTGCAGCCACCCGAACTCGCCGACGACCTCGTTGTCCGCGTCGAGGATGGTCGCGTTGGTGATGCGGCCCTGGTCCGCGAGCGCCTGGACCTCGGAGAGCAGCAGGCGGCGGCCCGGCGTCTCCGTGGAGTAGACGAAGTTCACGCACAGCGCGAACGCCGCGAGGAGCACGAGCAGGGCGCCGACGAGGCCGTAGGCCAGGCCGCGACCGCCACCCTTGCGCTTCGCGGCGCGCTCGCGGCGCACCTGGCGGATGTAGGACAGGACCTTGTCCTTGTTACGCCGGAGGGTCGCCTTGAAGCCCGGCTTCTCCTCGGTGGCTTCGACAGCCATGGTTCTCCTCGATCGGTACGACTCGGTGTCGGCGGGACGTCGTTCCCGCACCGTCCGTGACGGCGGGGACTGGGGGCTCGCCGAGCGCAGGGGTGCGTTGTTCAAGTCAGGAGTCGTACGTCGCCGTTGCGGTTCGGTGCGGATCCGGACTTTCCGCCGGAAGGTGACCGTAACCCGACACGGATGTCGTGTCACGGGTCCGACAGGCGGGGATCACCCACCGTTCGACGGGACGATCCGGACCTCCTGCACGTACCGGGCGAAGCGTGCGGCAACGGGCGCCCAGGTGCGTTCGAGCTCGGGCCAGGCGCGCTCCGCGTCGCGCGCGGCCGCGTCGGGGTCGGCACCGGCGGCCCGTACGTCCTCCGCGTCCTGCGCCGCCCAGCGCACGACCATGCTCGGCGTCGCCTCGGGGTGGAACTGCAGCCCCCACGCCGACTCCCCCACGCGGAACGCCTGGTGCGGGTACGCCGCGCTCCCGCCGAGCAGCGTGGCGCCGCGCGGGAGGGCGAGGACCTCGTCCCAGTGCCACTGCACGGCGTTCACGATCGGGGGGAGGTCGTGGAGCAGCGGGTCGGCCTGCGCGGCGGCGCCGAGGTGCACGCGGCAGACGCCGACCTCGGGGCCGATGCGGCCGCGGACGACCTCGCCGCCGGTCGCCTGGGCGAGGAGCTGCGCGCCGAGGCAGACGCCGAGCGTGGGGACGTCGCGGGCCACCGCGTGGCGGATCAGCGCCATCTCGTCGTTCAGCCACCGGTGGGTGGTCGCGGCGTCGGGCACGCCCATCGCGCCGCCCATCACGACCAGCGCGTCGTAGCCGTCGGGCAGCGTGCTCGGCGGCGGGCCGTCCTCGTACGTCCTGTGCACGTCGAGGTCGAGGCCGTTCGCCGGCAGCCACCCGGCGAACGCGCCCGCGCCCTCCTCGCGGATGTGCTCGACGAGCAGGGCCTTGCTCACAGCACGGGGAGGTAGCGCGCGGTCTCGAACGGCGTCACCTGGCGGCGGTACTCCTCCCACTCGTTGCGCTTGTTGCGCAGGAAGAAGTCGAACATCTGCTCCCCGAGCGTCTCCGCGACGAGCTCGCTCTGCTCCATGCTGCGGATCGCGTCGGACAGGCTCCCGGGGAGGCGTTCGAAGCCCATCGCCCTGCGCTCGGAGTCGGTGAGGCTCCACACGTCGTCCTCGGCCTCGGGCGGGAGCTCGTAGCCCTCCTCGATGCCCTTGAGGCCGGCGGCGAGGACGACGGCGAACGCGAGGTACGGGTTGCACGCCGGGTCGGGCGAGCGGATCTCGATGCGCGTCGACTGGCCCTTGTTCGGCTTGTACATGGGGATGCGGACGAGCGCGCTGCGGTTGTTGTGGCCCCAGCAGACGTACGACGGCGCCTCGCCGCCGCTGATCAGCCGCTTGTACGAGTTCACCCACTGGTTGGTCACGCCGGTGATCTCGGGCGCGTGGCGGAGCAGGCCCGCGATGAACGCCTTCGCCACCTTCGAGAGCTGGAACTCCTCGCCGGGCTCGTAGAACGCGTTGCGGTCCCCCTCGAACAGGCTCAGGTGCGTGTGCATCCCCGAGCCCGCGCTGTCGGCGAGCGGCTTCGGCATGAACGACGCGTAGATGCCCTGCGCGAGCGCCACCTCCTTCACGAGGTGGCGGAACGTCATCACGTTGTCCGCCGTCGTCAGCGCGTCGGCGTAGCGCAGGTCGATCTCGTGCTGGCCCGGCGAGTACTCGTGGTGGCTGAACTCCACCGAGATGCCCATCTTCTCGAGCATCGTGATCGCCTGGCGGCGGAAGTCGTGGCTGTGGTCGTGCGGCGTGAGGTCGAAGTAGCCGCCGTTGTCGACCGGCTCGGCGGCCTTGTTGTCGCGGAACAGGAAGAACTCGATCTCGGGGTGCGTGTAGAAGGTGAAGCCGGCGTCGGCCGCCTTCTGCAGCGCCCTGCGGAGCACCCAGCGCGGGTCGGCCTCGGACGGCGTCCCGTCCGGCATGACGATGTCGCAGAACATCCGCGCCGTGCCCGGGCTCTCGCCGCGCCACGGCAGGATCTGGAACGTCGCCGGGTCCGGCTTGGCGAGCATGTCCGACTCGTGCACGCGGGCGAAGCCCTCGACCGCGCTGCCGTCGAAGCCGATCCCCTCGGCGAACGCCCCCTCCAGCTCCGCCGGCGCGATCGCGACCGACTTGAGGAAGCCGAGCACGTCGGTGAACCAGAGCCGGATGAACCGGATGTCGCGCTCCTCCATGGTGCGGAGCACGAAGCGGTACTGCTCGTCCATGCCAGCGAGCGTAGCCGCGGCGTGTTACGGCGGCGTTGCCGAACCTCGCGGGCCGCTCCGGTGTCGTCCGGGCCGGGAGGTTCGCCATGACGAGGGCACGCGCGGCGTGGGCGGCGGTCGCGCTGGCGGTCGCGACGGGAACGGCGGCGGCGCCCGCGGCGGGGGCGCCGGGACCGGCGCGGTGGGAGGTGACGTACGCCCGCGAGACGTCGTCGATGGGCAGCGGCGGGATGAGCGCGTTCGCCGACGGCACGGTGTGGGCGAACGTCGTCGACCGCTCGACCGACCACGTCGTGGTCGTCCGCAGCCTCGACTTCGGCGCGACGTGGGACGAGGTGCCGCGCGCGCGCTCGCTCGGCGCCGACCGCGTCGTGGGGCTCGCGATGGGGACGCCGCGGCGCGGGTGGGCCGTCACGGTGCCGCCGCGCGACGCCGACCCGAGGACGTACGGCACCGCGCTGCGCCACACGACGGACGCGGCGGCGACGTGGACGCGGGTCGCGGTGCCGCGCAGGCCGGGGGCGGCGACGTTCGACCTCGACGGGATCCGTACGTCGCCGTCGGGGGGCAGCGCCGTCGTGACCGGCTGGTCGGTCGACCGGGCCGACGACTTCATGCCGGGCCGCGAGGTCGTGTGGGCCGCCGACGCGGGCAGGACGCTGCGGCGCGCGACGCTGGGCGGCAGGGAGAGCAACCTGGCGGTCGCCTCGGTGCTGGACGACCGCACGGCCGCCGTCGTCGTGGAGGAGGTGCGCGAGGACCCGTCGGCGAACGTCCCCGGCTCGCCCTGCTGCTGGGGCCGCTCCGCCGTCGTCTACGTCACCACCGACGCGGGCCGCACGTGGCAGCGGCGCGCGGCGCTGCGCGAGCCGGCGTGGTCGGTCGACTGGGTGCGGCCCGACCGGCTCGTCGTCGCGGGCGCGTACACCGGCGAGGTGCTGGTCAGCAGGGACGGCGGGCGCCGCTTCGGGCGCGTCGGCCGGATCGGCCTGCTGCCGTACCCCGCGAGCGCCCGGCGGCTCGGCCGTGCAGGTGGACTTCGTGACGCCGGAGGTCGGCTACGCCGTCACGTGCGACGCGGGCACGTGGCGCACGACCGACGGCGGCGAGACGTGGGACGTCGAGCCGTCGCCGAACTACGCGAGCGGGCCGGCGTGCTCGTTGCACGCGATCGCCGCCGCCGACGCCGAGCACGCCGTGGCGTGGCACCACGCCGGGCTGACGGCGCGGCGTACCGGCTAGGCGGGCCTCACACCGGGCGGATCGCGGTCGCCTCGGCGGCGGGGCGCGAGCCGAACGCCGCGCGGCTCAGCGACATCGCGGCCTCCTGCGCCGCCGCGAGGTCGCCCGACATCGCCGCCGACACGACGTCGCCGTGGATGCCGTCGACGTCGGGCGGCGGGGCGACCGCGCCGCGCACCACGACGTCGAACTCGAACTCCTCCTCGATGACCGGCCCGTACGTCGTCACGGCCGCCGGGCACCAGAGGTCGAGGTCGCCGGTGCCGTCGGAGACCAGGACGCGGGTGCCCTCGCCGCTGCCGACGAGCCGGAGCACCCGCGCGCGGATCGTGCCGGCCACCTCGCGGCCGGGACCGGCGCCGCGTACGAGCTCCGCCACGGTCGTCGAGGCGCCGCGCGCCGCCGTCGCGGCCGGCGTCAGGCCGCTCGACCCGAGCCAGTGCGCGGGCCACAGCCGCGGGTCCGCGTCGACCGTGCGCGCGGCGCCGTGGCGCGGGAGCGGCAGCGCGGCGGCGAGGCGCACGGCGGCAGCGCCCTCCCACTGCCTGTCCGGGTCGAAGACGCCGTTGCGGACCTCGCCGAGCTCCAGCATCGTCGCGAACAGGTCCAGCCACGCGCCGAGCCCGGCGTGGCGGAGGTGGAACGTGTCGTCGTCGTACGCGCGCTCGAACAGCGCCCCGTCGTGCCCCGACCCGTCGTCGCACTCGGCGAGCAGGAACACGTGCGAGGCGTAGCAGACGGGGAACAGCAGCCGCGGCGCGAACCCCGGCGTGTCCCTGTGGTGCATCCGGTGCGTGTCCAGGGCGAACGCCGCCGTCACAGGCCTGGGGAACGGCGCCACCGCCAGCGAGTCAGGGTCGACCCGTCGCCAGAACGCCTCGACCTCGTACGGCAGCCGCAGCGGGTCGATCTCGGCGTGGATCGCGTCGATCGTCGCGCGCACGTCGCGCCCCGGCTTGCGGAGCCTCGGCAGGCCGTTGGCGCGCAGCGCGCGGTCGAGCCGCCGGATCGCGTCCTCGATGGTCCCCACCCCCTCGCCCCGTGATGTCGGCACAGTCGCGCGAGACGTTGAGCGTCAGCCGCGGCGGCGGCCCTTGGGCTTGGGCGGCGTCGCGAGCTCCGTCCCGACCGCGTCCAGCGTCGCCTGCTCCATCGCGAGGCGGAACGTCGCCACCAGCGACTCCCCCGCCAGCGGCTGGAGCCGGTCCAGCGCGTCGCGGACGGCGGGCCACATCTCCTCCGGCTGCCCCTTCGTGACGAACGGGTGCCACACGTGCTCGACGTAGAGGCGGACGAACGCCTTCGCGACGGCGCTCACGTGGCGGTTCATCTCGCGCTGGAGCTTGAGCAGGTCCTCGATCGGAACGCCGAGCGCGACGACCTCGGCGGCGGCGCGGATCAGCGACGGCGCGGGGACCTCGACGCGGTCCTCGTCGAGGACGCGCACGATCCCGAGGCGAGCGGCCTCGGCAACGTGGTCGCCGGTGCCGGTGCCCATCAGCGCGACGAGCGCCGAGCGGTCCATCAGCTCGGGCTCTTCGTCCGACCACGGCGCCACGACGCGGCGGCGGAACGCCAGCGCCTCGGGCCCGGCACCGGCCGGCAGCGCGTCGAGCGCGGCGCGGATCGCGCGGAGGTTGAACCCGTCCGCCTGCATGTCCTTGATGAGCTCGAGGCGGGCGACGTGGTCGTCGGTGTAGTAGCCCGTACGGCCTCGCACCTCGGGCGGCGGCAGCAGCCCGCGCGACTGGTGCGCGCGGACGTTGCGGACCGTCATGCCGACCCGCTGGGCGAGCTCGTCGATCGTGAGCGAGGCAGCCGGTGTGACCACGTTCACACGGTAGCGCTACTTGATGTGACACCAAACGGTGTCACATACTGGGACACATGACGCTGACGACCCTGCCCACGGGCTTCACCAGCCTCGACGACCGCCACCCCCTCCCGACCCTGGACGAGAGCCCCGCCGCGGCGCTGCGCCGGATCAGGCACGAGGCACCCGCGTTCGCGGAGTGGTTCCGTTCGACGGGCCAGGTGACCGCGTTCGCGAGCCGCGACCTCGTCACGCTGCCGTACCCGCGCCAGTTCGCCCTCTGGGAGGCGAGCACGTCGCGCACCAAGTACGTGTGGATGACCAACCGCATGTTCGTCGTCCAGTGGCAGGAGGACGGGCGCACCAGGACCCTCGTCGCGGAGCCGAGCGACTACGACCTCGGCATCGACACGCCGTACCTGCGCCACGCCATCGACCGCCTCCCGATGAGTGAGGAGCGCGCGCTCAAGCTGCTGTTCGTCCGCCACCCGAGCGTCACCGAGCACCTCGCCGCGCTCGGCATCAGGCCGGAGGACGTCGACTACCTCGTCTTCGACCACCTGCACACGCAGGACATCCGCCGCCTCGTCGGCACGACGACGCCGCAGCCGGACCTCGGCTACGCCGACTCGCCGGTCCCCGCGACGTTCCCCAACGCGAAGATGATCGTGCAGCGCGTCGAGCTCGAGCACGTGCGCGACCCGCACCCGTTCCAGCAGCGGTTCCACCAGCCGTGGACGTACAAGGACATCGACGAGTCCAAGCTGCTCCTCGTCGACGGCTCGGTCCTCGTCGCGCCCGGCCTCGCGCTGCTGCGCACGCCCGGCCACACGCTCGGCAACCACACGATCGTCGTCAACGCGCCGGGGCGCGGCATCCTCACGAGCAGCGAGAACGGCGTCGCCGTCGAGGCGTACTCCCCCGAGCACTCGAAGCTGCCGGGCGTCGCGGCGTTCGCCAGGACGTGGGGCTACGAGGTCGTCCTCAACTTCAACACGCCCGAGTTCGCCTCGTGGCAGTACAACTCGATGGTCGCGGAGAAGCTCATCGCCGACCCGATCGCGGGTACGCCGTTCAAGCACGTCGTCCCGTCGAGCGAGCTCGTGAAGCACAGGCTCGCGCCGCGCGTGACGCCGACGTACTTCCACGGCCAGCTCACCCTCGGGAAGGTGGCCACGCGATGAACGTCCTCGCCGCGGGCACCGGCACGGACAACATCTGGGGCTACGGCACCGACTGGCTGTACCTGCTCGTCCCGCTCGCGATCGCCGCCGTCGTCGGCGCGTTCGCGGTGCGGGCGGGCGAGGCGCCGGCGAACGCCCAGCGCGGCACGCGGACGCTGCTGCGCTTCGGCGACGGCATGGGCAGGTGGACGGGCATGCCGTCGTACGCCGCCGCCGGCGTGACGACTCTCGTGACGTTCCTGCTCGTGGCCGCGCTCGGCTTCTACTGGGACGTCGCCTGGCACGTCGACTACGGCCGCGACGACATCATCTTCACGCCCGGCCACACCGCGATCATCGTCGGCGTCCAGGGCCTGCTGCTCTCGGCCGCCGTCACGACGCTGCTCGCGACGTGGACCCGCGCCGACGTCGCGCTCAAGGGCAAGCACCTGCGCGCGCCGTGGGGTGCGGTCGTCATGGCCGCCCTCGGCATCCAGGCCGTGACGGCGTTCCCGCTGGACGAGCTGTGGCACAGGGCGTACGGCGTCGACGTCACGATGTGGGGCCCGACGCACCTCGGCATGATCAGCGGCGCGTCGTTCGGCCCGCTCGCGGCGCTCATCCTCATCAAGGAGTCGGGCGCGCGGCTCACGCGGTTCGGCCGCCACCTCACGATGAACATCGCCGGCGCGACGCTGCTCGGCGCCTCGACGTTCCAGCTCGAGTACGACCTCGGCGTCCCACAGTGGCAGCACCTCTACCACCCGGTGCTGATCGCGCTCGCCAGCGGCTTCGCGCTCGTGCTGTGCCGCAACGTCCTCGGCCGCGGCGGCGCGATGTACGCCGCGCTGCACTACTGGATCCAGCGGATCGTCACGATCCTCGTCGTCGGCGTCGCGCTGAACCACACCAAGCCGCACTGGGCTCTCTACTTCGGCTCGGCCGTGCTGGTCGAGGTCGCGTACGCCGCCACCCGCCGTCGCGCGGCGATCGTGCAGGCGCTCGCGTGCGGCCTCGCCGTCACCCTCGGCCTCGGCACCGAGCTCGCGTGGACGCGGGTCTTCGGCCGCCACCCGTGGGGCTCGGCGCTGTTCCCGGAGATCGCCGTCGCGGCGCTCGCGGCGTTCGCCGCCGCCGTCCTCGGCACGGCCGCCGGCCGCCGCCTGCGCGGCACTCGCGCGGGCATCCCCGGCTGGGCCGTCGCGGTCGCGGGCGGGCTCGCGGTGCTCACGCTCGTCATCCCGTTCCCCCGCCGCGACGACCACGAGATCAGCGCGACGGTCCGTACGACGCCCGCGACCGCCGGCCGCACGAACGTCTCCGTGACCGTCGACAAGCCCACCTCGATCGAGGGCGCGAACTGGTTCGAGGCGTTCGCGTGGCAGGGCGGGTCGTT
The DNA here is from genome assembly GCA_035940575.1 of Frankiaceae bacterium. Classification (GTDB taxonomy): domain Bacteria; phylum Actinomycetota; class Actinomycetes; order BP-191; family BP-191; genus BP-191. Next base: position 15,081 of record DASZER010000017.1, read on the forward strand.
CGAGAAGCACCGGATGGAGCGCGTCTCCACCAACGAGTGGGTGTCCGCCGAGCCGGTGCCGTACGGCGGCTCGTGGAAGGTCCTGCTCCGCCTCGCCAACGGCACCGAGATGGTCGCCGCGCCGGTGTACTTCCCGGCCGACGCGGAGATCGGCGCGCCCGAGATCCCGCTCGTCCCCGAGCGGACCGTCGTCATGGCGCGCGACACCAGGCTGCTCATGCGCGAGGCCCGCGCGGGCGACACGACGGCCGCGCTGGTGGCGTACGTCGTGCTGCTCGCCTCGGCGCTGCTCTGGCTGACGATGCTCGTGCTCGGCCTGCGCTCGCGCCGCCTCGACAGGCCCGACCGGCTGAACGGCGCGCGCGTCGTCGTCACCGGCGCGCTCGGCGGGATCGGCGTCGCCGTCATCGGCGGGCTGCGTTCGCAGGGCGCGCGGGTCGTCGGCGTCGACCTGGTCGAGGGGCCCGACACCGTCGCGGCCAACGTCACCGACACCGACGCCACCCGCGCCGCCGTCGCCGAGGCGGCGGAGCGGCTCGGCGGCATCGACGTCCTCGTCAACCTCGCCGGCATCGGCCGCGCGCACGACGCGGGCGACTTCCCCGACGCCGACGCGCGGCGGGTGGTCGACGTCAACCTGTTCGGCACCTGGAACGCCACCGCCGCCGCGCTGCCCTGGCTCGTCGCGTCGCACGGCCACGTCGTCGTGACGGCGTCGGGCCTCGCGGCCGTCAACGTGCCGTGGGCGGCGGCGTACGCCGCGTCGAAGCGCGGGGTCGCGGCGTACGCCGACACGCTGCGCCTGGAGTACGACGGCCGCGTCAGCGTGACGACCGTCAACCCCGGCTACGTCCGCACGCCGATCCACGAGGTGCCCGCAGCGAGCGGCGCGTCGCTGGAGGGCGTGACGCCGCCGGACTCGATGGACGAGGTGGTGCGCGCGTACGTCACCGCGATCGTGGAGCGCCCGCGCTCGATCGCGACGTCGTGGCGGACGACGTTCGGCGTGTGGTTCGCCGCGCGCTACCCGGCGCTCGCCGACAACGTCGTGCTGTCGAAGATGGCGCGGCTGGACCGCCCCGCGCCGACGTTCGTGCTGTCCGACGAGCGGCTCGAGGCGCGTCGCGAGGCCCGCAGGGGCGCGTCGACGAGAGGGTGAATTGGCGAGAACCGGGGACGCGCGGCCCGCCGCGCTCGTACGCTGCGCGCTCGACCGCATGCTCGGGCGCGCAGCGCGCCCGGGCCTCACGGGGGGAACTTCCTGTGCGCACGTCCTTCGCACGCCGCGCCGCCGCGGCCCTCGCCGCCTCGGCCACGCTCGCCGCGCTGCCCGCCGTACCGGCGGGCGCCGACGGCCGCAGGCCGCTGCCCCAGGGAGTCCGCCCGCTCGCGTCGTCGCGCGCCACCGGCAACGCCGAGCGCGTCGCCGCGGCCAAGGCCCGCGCGGCCGGCGCCGAGCGCGTCGCGGTCGCGATCCGGATGCGTCACGGCGCGTCGGCGGACGACGTCGTCGCCGCCGCCAAGGCGCAGGGCGCGGCCGTGCGCCAGCGCATCCCGCAGCTCTCCGCCGTCACCGTCGACGTCCCCGCGCACGCCGCCGCGCGCATCGCCGAGGCGCTCTCGCGCAGCCCCGGCGTCGCCGGCGTCGAGCCCGTCGGCACGCGCCGCGCCGCCTCCGTGCCCAACGACCCCGCGTGGGTGACGACGCAGGCCGCGTACCTCGGCGAGGTCGCCGCGCCCGCCGCCTGGGACGTCACGCACGGCAGCGCGGACGTGCAGATCGCGGTCGTCGACACCGGCGTCGACGTCACCCACGCCGACCTCGCCGGCAAGGTCGTGGACAGCTTCAACGCCGTCACCGGCACCAGCGACGTCACCGACACCGTCGGCCACGGCACGTTCGTCGCGGGCGTCGCCGCCGCGTCCACGAACAACGGCGTCGGCGTCGCGGGCGCCGGCTACGACACGACCGTCCTCGCGGTGAAGGTCGCCGACGCCGACGGCCTCATCTCCACCGACGACGAGGCGGCCGGCATCGTCTGGGCCGCCGACCACGGCGCCGAGGTCGTGAACATCAGCCTCGGCGGCGACACGACCGACTCGATGGAGTCCGACGCCGTCGCGTACGCCGTCGCCGCGGGCGTCGTCGTCGTCGCCTCCGCGGGCAACGAGGCCACGAGCGCCGAGTCCTACCCCGCCGCGCTCGACGGCGTCGTCGCCGTCGGCGCCACCAACGGCGCGTCGCGCGCGTCGTTCTCCAACCACGGCTCGTGGGTCGACGTCGGCGCGCCAGGCGTCAACATCGTCTCGACCGCCCCGGCGGGCACGGCGGCGTTCACCGCGCCGTACGACACCGAGTCGGGCACGTCGTTCTCCGCGCCGATCGTCGCGGCGGAGGCCGCGCTGCTGATCGCCGCCAACCCCGACGCGACCGCGGACGACGTCATCTCCGCGATCGCCTCGACGGCCGACGACACGGCGTACGGCTTCGCCGCCGGCCGCGTCGACTTCGCCGCCGCGCTCGCGTCGCTCGCCCCGACGACGACGCCCACGCTGACCGAGCCCGCCGGCCCGACCGTCTCCGGCGACGTCACCGTCGGCGCGACGTCGACCGCGGGCAGCGTGCGCTTCGCGATCGACGGCGGCCCGAGCGCGACCGCCGACGTGGTCGACGGCACGGCGACCGCGACGCTGGAGACGTACGGCCTCTCCGGCGCGCACACCATCACCGCGCGCGACTGCTCCGCCTCCGGCTGCGGCGCCACGCCCGCCTCCGTCGCGGTCACCGTCGACAACGCCGCGCCCGCCATCACCTCCCCCGCGCCCGACGCCGTCGTGCGCACCGCGATGCTCACGCTGAGCGCCACCGCCAGCGGCGGCGCCGTGCGCTTCCTCGTCGACGGCGCGCCCGTCGCCACCGACGCCGTGGCGCCGTACACGACGACGGTCCAGGCGAGCGCGCTGGCCGAGGGCGCCCACACCGCCAGCGCCGTCCTCTGCAACCGCGCGGGGACCGTCTGCGACACCGCGCACGCGGCGTCGTTGTCGTTCACCGTGTCGACGCTGCACCCGGCGATCCCGTCGATCGCGCCGGCGCGGTTCAGCCCCAACGGCGACGGCCGCTACGACGCCGCGACCGTGACGTACACCCTGGACGTCGCCCAGTCCGCGCAGCTCCGCATCAAGAACGCCGCGGGCACCGTCGTGCGCGGCCCCGGCGCCGTCAGCGGCGCGGCCGGCACCCGCACGTGGGTCTGGAACGGCCGACGCAACGACGGCACGTACGCCCCCGACGGGACGTACACCGTCGAGCTCAACACCTCGGACCCGAGCGGCCAGACCGGCTTCGCCTCGCGCACCGTCGTCGTGGACCGCTCCGCGCCGAACCTGTCGGGCACGACCGGCTCGGGCGCGACGTTCTACCCGGTCCGCGACGGCTACCGCGACACGTTCGTTCCGTCGATCTACGTCAGCGAGAGCGCGTACCTCAGCCTGCGCGTCTACAACCCCTCCGGCACGCGCATCCGCGTCCTCAGCGGCGGCCCGTACGGCGCAGGGCGGCGCCAGATGACGTGGGACGGCAAGACGTCGAGCGGCGCCCTCGCGCCGGCGGGGACGTACTCGTTCGACTTCGTGTCGACCGACCTCGTCTCCAACGCGCGCGTCACCGGCCGCTACCCCGTCTACGTGTCGGGCAGGCGGCTCGTCTCCAAGGTCGCCGAGCGGGTCCTGACGCCCGACGCGACGCGTATCGGCGCGCTGATCGGCGACTGCTCGTACGCGAGCGTGCCCGCGCACTACGGCCAGTGGGCCGGCAGCCACGGCTACTACAGCGACTTCTACTGCGACTCGCTCGGCGGCGTCGAGGGCCTCGTCGTGACCGACCACCAGTTCACGCTCCCGGCCGCGGTGAAGTACGGCAACGTCCAGGTCGCCGCCGTCGGGCGCGAGGCGATCGCGGGGTTCGGCGACATCGGCCTCGTCAGCTACTACGACAAGGCTGGCAACCTCACCGACTACGACAAGCGGCTCGACCCGTCGTACACGACGTACTGGGGGCCGCTCGCCGGCTCGTCCGCGCTGCTCTACGGCGGCCGCACGCTGCGTTGGTGGGCCGGCACGTCGAACGGCAACTGGTATGAGATCGCGCAGTTCAAGGTGCGCTGGCAGTACTTCGTGCTCGCGTAGGCCCGCCTAGTCCCGGCGCTCGTCCTCCTTGAGCAGCCGGGGGAAGACGAACCACACGAACACCGTCAGCAGGCCGACCACGACCGCGACGAAGATCGCCATGCTCGTCGTGAACACCACCGTCGTGACGAGGTACAGCGACAGGCCGATCCCGAGCGCGAGCATCGTGAGGCCGGCGATCGCGACCTTGTTGGCCGCGCGCAGCATCGCCTCCTTGAGGCCCTCGCGGAACAGCAGGCGGTGGTTCGCGGCCGGCGCGATCAGCAGCAACGACGCCGTCGCCGCGGTGAGCACGGCCGCGAAGTACACGCGCCGCTGCGGCTCGGACAGCGACTCGTAGCGCTGCGTGAACGGCACCGTCAGCAGGAACGCGAACAGCACCTGCACGCCCGTGATCGCGACGCGCAGCTCCTGGAGCAGCTCGCCGAACTCCCGGTCGCGCCGCGCCTTGTCGTCCTCCTGCTTCTGGCTCACCCTGTGCGACTACCCGCGGAGATCGCGTAGGGAAACCGCCCGCACGTAGGCTCGGCGCGTGGCCCGTCTGCGCATCGCGCTCGCCCAGGTCGACCTCACCGTCGGCGACGTCGCCGGCAACGCCGCCCTGGTGCGCTCGTGGACGTCGCTGGCGCGCGAGGCGGGCGCGCAGCTCGTGGCGTTCCCCGAGATGACGCTGACCGGCTACCCGATCGAGGACCTCGCGTTCCGCTCGTCGCTCGTCTCGGCCAACAAGGAGGCCCTCGCCTCGCTGGCGGCCGAGTCCGGCGACCTCGCGGTCGTCGCCGGCTACCTCGACGCCGACGCGGCAGGGCCGCGCAACGCCGCCGCGCTGCTGCACCGCGGCACCGTCGCGGGGACGTACTTCAAGCACTTCCTCCCCAACTACGGCGTCTTCGACGAGCGCCGCTACTTCGCGCCGGGCACCCGCGTCACGCTCTACGACACCGGCGCGCTCACGTTCGCCGTCGTCATCTGCGAGGACATCTGGCAGGACGGCGGCACCGTGGCCGCCGCGGGCGCGGCCGGCGCCGACCTCGTGGTCGTGATCAACGGCTCGCCGTACGAGCGCGCGAAGACGCAGGCGCGCTACGACCTCGTCGCCCGCCGCGCCGCCGAGGCCGGCGCCACGCTCGCGTACGTCAACCAGACCGGCGGCCAGGACGAGCTCGTCTTCGACGGCGACTCGATGGTCGTCGCGCCCGACGGGACCGTGCTGGCGCGGGCCGCGCGGTTCGCCGAGGAGCTGCTCGTCGTCGACCTCGACCTGACGCCGCGCGCGGCCGCGACCGAGGTCGAGGGCGACGCGATCGTCGTGGACCGGGTGACGCTGGGGGCGTTGCCGCCGTCACCGTCGGGCGAGGCCACCGCCGCCGTCGCCGCGCCGCTGCCCGACGAGGCCGAGGTCTACGGCGCCGTCGTCGCCGGCACCCGCGACTACGTCCGCAAGAACGGCTTCTCGACCGTGGTCCTCGGCCTGTCCGGCGGCATCGACTCCGCGCTCGTCGCGACGATCGCCGTCGACGCGCTCGGCCCGGAGTGCGTGCACACCGTCGCGATGCCGAGCCGGTGGTCGTCGCAGGGCTCGTTGGACGACGCCGCCGAGCTCGCGCGGCGCCAGGGCACCCGGCACACCGTCATCCCGATCCAGCCGGTGGTGGACGCGTTCCAGGAGGCGTCGGGCGGGTTCACCGGGCTCGCCGCCGAGAACCTCCAGGCCCGCGTCCGCGGCACCCTGCTCATGGGCCTGTCGAACCAGCACGGCCACCTCGTCCTCACGACCGGCAACAAGAGCGAGCTCGCGACCGGCTTCTCCACGCTCTACGGCGACTCGGCCGGAGGCTTCGCCCCCATCAAGGACGTGCCCAAGACGCTCGTCTGGCGCCTCGCCGAGTGGCGCAACGCGCAGACGCCCGACGCCCCGCCCGTGCCGGAGGCGTCGATCACGAAGCCGCCGTCCGCCGAGCTCGCGCCGGGCCAGCTCGACGCCGACAGGCTGCCGCCGTACGACCTGCTGGACGACCTGCTCGACGACTACGTCGAGCGAGACGTCGGCCGCGAGGCGCTGGTCGCGCAGGGCTTCGACGCGGCGGTCGTGGACCGGGTGATCCGGCTCGTGGACGTCGCGGAGTTCAAGCGGCGGCAGTACCCGCCGGGCCCGAAGATCACCCCGCGCGCGTTCGGCCGCGACCGGCGGCTGCCGATCACGAACCGCTGGCGGGAGGGCTCGTAGGCGCGAGCCCCTTGAGCGCCGCGTCGACCAGCCGCGCGGGCTCGCCGTCGTCCACCGCGTCCGGCCCCGCGAACACCAGCCGGTACAGCAGCGCCCCGAGCAGCAGGTCGATCGCGTCGTCCACGTCCACGCCCCTGCGCAGCTCGCCGTGCGCCACGGCGTTGCGGACCAGGTGGCGCATCCGGGCGCGGCGCGGCTCGAGGATCTGCGCGCGGTAGTGCTCGGCGAGCGGCGGGTTGCTCACCGTCGCGCCGACCATGCACGGCAGCAGCCGGCCCGCTCCCGTCCGCGAGACGGCGAGTATCCCGTCGAGTATCGATACGAGCTGGTCTCGTATCGGTCCGGTGACCGCGTCGGGGAACGGGTCCGTACGCCGCGCCACCGCGTCGATGACGAGCGCCTCCTTGCTCGGCCAGCGGCGGTAGATCGTCGCCCGCGCGACGCCCGCGCGGGCCGCCACGGCGTCCATCGACACGCGGTCGAAGCCCTGCTCGCCGAGCAGCGCGAGCGTCGCGTCGACGATCGCGTCGTCGGCCTGCGCGCTCCGGGGGCGGCCGGTCATCGCGCCGTTGCCTCCTCGGGCTCGCCCGACTCGTCGGCGGGGAGGCCGAGGCTGTCGAGCTCCGCGACCTCCTCGCGCCCCTGCGCGGGCAGGAACAGCACGACGGCCAGCGCGCCGAGCATCGCGAAGCCCGCCGCGACGAGCGCGACCGTGCCCATCGCGTCGGTGAACGCCACCTTGGCCGCGTGCACGAGCGCCGGGTCGCCGTTCGAGACGGAGATCGTCTTGATGATGCTGTCCCGCGCCTCCGCGCGGACCGGCGACGGCAGGTGCGCGATGGCCGGCTTGATGTGCGCGGCGTACGCCGACGACAGCAGGCTGCCGAGGATCGCGACGCCGAGCGCGCCGCCGACCTGGCGGGTCGTGTCGTTGACGGCCGAGCCGACGCCCGCGCGGTTGCGCGGCAGCGAGCCCATGATCGCCTCGGTGGACGGCGCGACGACGTGCGCCATGCCCGCGCCCATCAGGAAGTAGACGACGCCGAGCCTCCAGTACGGCGTGCCGACCTCGAACAGCCGCAGGCTCGCCAGCGTCAGCGAGAGCATCGTCAGCCCGCCGGCCACGACGCGCTTCGTGCCGAAGCGGGCGGCCATCTTCGCGGAGTTCGGCGCGAACGCCACCAGCGCCAGCGCGACAGGCAGCACGCGGATGCCGGCCTCCAGGGCCGTGTAGCCGCGCACGATCTGCTGGTACTGCGTGAGCAGCAGCGTCGTCCCGAACAGCGCGAAGAACGCCAGCGTGACCGCGCCCGAGCCCGCGGAGAAGCGCGGGTTCTTGAAGAACTCCACCGGCAGCATCGGGTGGTCGCTGTGCGCCTCCGTGACGACGAAGAAGCCGAGGATCACGAGGCCGAACGCGCCCGCGCCGAGCGTCTCCGTCGACGTCCAGCCGCGGATCGGCGCCTCGATGATCGCGAACACCAGCGCGGACAGGCCGACGATCGACAGCAGCGCGCCGAGCGGGTCGAGGCGCGGCGCGCGCTCGTCCTTCGACTCCGGCACGAGGAACCGGCCCGCCACGATCGCGCCGACGACCACGGGGACGTTGACCAGGAAGATCGCGCCCCACCAGAAGTGCTCGAGCAGCACGCCGCCGGCGATCGGGCCGACGCCGATGCCGAGGCCGGAGACGCCGGCCCAGATCGCGATCGCGCGGCCGCGCTCCTGCGGCGGGAAGACGTTCGTGAGGATCGACAGCGTGCTCGGCATGATCAGCGCGCCGCCGACGCCCATCAGCGCGCGGCCGACGATGAGCGCGTTGGCCGAGCCCGAGAACGCGCAGAACACGCTCGACAGCCCGAACGACACCAGGCCCAGCGTCAGCGCGCGGCGGCGGCCGAACTTGTCGCCGATCGCGCCCATCGTGAGCAGCAGCCCCGCGAACACCAGGACGTACGAGTCGATGATCCACTCGATCTGGCCCTGGGTGGCGTGCAGGCGCTCCTGCAGCGTGGGGATGGCGACGTTGAGGATCGTGTTGTCGAGGCCGACCACGAGGAGGCTCACGCAGAGCACACCGAGGGTCCACCATCGCTTGGCGTAGACCTGTTCAGGAGACACGGGCTTCAGGGTGTCCTTTCGATACGAGACTGTCTCGTATCGTACGCGACCTAGGTCCCCGGGCGAACGAGTACCGGCGGATCGGCGCCCCCGTCGTAGAGGTCGCGGGTGCCGAGCGGCGCCTTCAGCGTCACGGTCCGGTGCCGCAGCAGCGGCTCCGTGCACTCGCGACCGGCGCTGGCGCCGTTGCCGAGGGTGATGACGACGCGGTCGCCGGCCTCCTCGACGTCGATGCGGCGCACGGCGGAGCAGGCGGCGGCGAGGTACGTCACGTCGACCCGCCGCGACGCGGCGTCGGCACGCTCCACGTCCCAGACGGCGGTGACCTCGGCGGCGGCCGTCGCGGGGTCGGCCGGAGCGACGGGCGAGGCGGTCGGGGGCGGGGCCGCGGCGGGCGGGCCGCCCCCGGCGCAGGACGTCACCAGCAGAAGGGCTCCCCACGCGGCTCGCCGCATGTCAGCATTGTGCGCGCACGGGGACTCCGTCGGGGAGCCTCGATGACGGATCAGAGGTCAGCCATGACCGCAACGCTCTACGGCGGCACGTCCGGCCGCCGCGTCACCGTCCTCGACCTCGCGGCCGCCAAGGCGCGCGGGGAGCGGTGGCCGATGCTCACCGCCTACGACTTCCTCACCGCGCGCGTGCTGGACGAGGCCGGGATCCCGGTGCTGCTCGTCGGCGACAGCGCGGCGATGGTCGTCTACGGCCACGACTCGACCCTGCCCGTCACCGTGGACGAGCTCGTCCCCCTCGTCCGCGCCGTCGCGCGCGGCGCGTCCCGGGCGATGGTCGTCGCCGACATGCCGTTCGGCTCCTACCAGGCGTCGGTGCCCGCCGCGCTCGACGCCGCCGCGCGGTTCATGAAGGAGGGCCGCGCGCACGCCGTGAAGATCGAGGGCGGCGCCCGCGTCCTTCCCCAGGTCGAGGCGCTGGCCTCGGCCGGCATCCCGGTCATGGGCCACCTCGGGCTGACGCCGCAGAGCGTCAACGCGTTCGGCGGCTTCCGGGTCCAGGGGCGCGGCGAGGCCGGCGAGATGCTGCTCGCCGACGCCAAGGCGCTGGAGAGCGCGGGCGCGTTCGCGGTCGTGCTCGAGTGCGTGCCCGCCGACCTCGCCGAGCGGGTCACGGCGTCGTTGACGATCCCGACCGTCGGCATCGGCGCGGGCGCGGCGTGCGACGCGCAGGTGCTCGTGTGGCAGGACCTCATGGGCCTCACGCCCGAGCCCGGGCCGCGCTTCGTGAAGCGCTACGCCGACCTGCGCGGCCTGCTCACGACCGCGGCCCAGACGTTCGCCGAGGAGGTCCGCGACGGCGCCTACCCCGGCCCCGAGCACGCCTACGAATAACCGGAAATAGGACGGTCGGCCGGGACCGAATATCGCTCGGTCCCGGCGCGCCGGAAATCTACGCCGGGTTGAGCGCCGCGCTGCGCATCCAGGCCTTGCCGTCGATGGGGTCGCAGTCGCACTGCACGGCGGACATCCAGTAGCTGCCGTTCCAGACCTTGTCGCAGTACCCGCCGACGCTCTGCCCCAGCGACTTGTTCTTCAGCAGCCACACCATGTCGTAGTGCTCGTACACGCCCGCCGTCTGCCAGGTGACCGTGTACTGGCACGAGGCCTGCGCGGGAGCCGTGTGGACGAGCGTCACGCCGATCGCGCTGGCCGCGACAGCCAGGGCAGCGAGGGAGCGACTGCGTCGCGTTGCCTTCATGATTTCCTCCGATTTGTTTGCCCGCCATTTCCGGCGAGTCGCCGAAGGCTACGTGCGCAAACGTCGTACCGGAACACGTGGCATCACCCTCCACGGACATGTAGCCGACGCGTCCGCCTCGGAGAGCTCCTACCGAACGCACGGCCCCTCCCGCGACTCCTTCCTCCGTACGTCCCGCGCCACCCAGGGCGCGCCCACCAGACGAAAGGAACGTCATGAGGGGATTCAAGAAGGCCGCCGCGTCGCTCGCGCTCGCGGGGGGGATCGTGGTCCTCGCCGCCGGCCCGGCCGGCGCCGCGGCGGGCATCACCGCCGCGAAGTGCGTCGGCGGCGGCGGCACCGTCGGCGGTGACGGCGGCGGCGGTCGCGTCTGCGTCGACGGCATCTTCGACGGCTACAAGATCCGCGGCTGACCCCAGCGGGCGGCGGAGCGGGGACGGCGTCTCCGCTCCGCCGCTACAGCCCCAGCGCGGCGCCGAGCACCTCGGGCGCCTCGGCGAGCGAGGGGCCGTACCAGGTGAGGTGGCGCCCGCTGACGAACGCAGCCCGCTTCCCGGCGAACGCCGCCGTGTCCTCCGGCGCGAACGCGTACGGCTCGTCGGGCAGCACCACGACGTCGTGGTCGGGCAGGTCGCCGGGCGAGAACTCCGGGTAGCGCGAGCCAGCCGAGGCGAGGACGTTCGCCACCCCGAGCCGCGCGAGGACGTCGCCCGCGAACGTGTCCCGGCCGAGCGCCATCCACGGCTTCTTCCAGATCGGCACGACGGCCCGCAGCCGCGGGGGCGACGGCGGCCCCGGCGGCCACGCCGCGCAGGCGTCGGCGTACCACGGCGGCGACCCCTCGCCGAGCACGGCGAGCAGCCGCCCGAGCGAGGTGAGCGCGGCGGGCACGGTCGTCGGCGCCGTCACCCAGACCGCGACGCCGGCGGCGCGCAGCGCCTCGACGTCCTCCTTGCGGTTCTCCTCGAAGTTCGCGAGCACGAGGTCGGGCGCGAGGTCGAGGACGGCGGGCACCGACGGGTACTTCGAGCCGCCGACCCGGGCGACGGCAAGCCCCGAAGGGTGGACGCAGTAGTCGGTCGCGCCCACGAGCAGCCCGGAGAACGCCACCGCCTCCGTCAGCGACGGCACGAGCGAGACGACCCGCCGCACCGGCCGCGGCACCGCGACCAATGCGCCGAGGTCGTCCCTAGACGCCCGTGATCCGGACACCGGCGTGGGTCTTGTAGCGCTTGTTGATCGCGAGCAGGACCGTCGTCAACGCCTCCAACTCGCGCGAGAGCCGCAGCGGCCCCGCGTCGATCCCCCGCATGCCCGGCGTCTGGGTCGCGAGGCCGACGACGAGCGTCTTGGCCTCGACGTCGTCGCCGCAGACGAGGATGTCGGTGTTGACCGACGAGTTCGTCCCGAACAGCCGCCGCGCCGACACGTCGTGGAACGCCGACACGACCCGCGCCCCCGGCACGAGCGCCGCGGTCTGCTCGGCCGCCGAGCCCTCGCGCACCTCGACCGGCATGGCGCCGGCCTTGTCGAACGCCATCGGGTTCACGCAGTCCACGACGATGCGCCCCTCCAGCGCCGAGGCGAGCGACGTGACGGTGTCGCGGTGCCCGTCGTACGGCACCGCCAGGACGACGACGGGGCCGCACGACGCGGCGTCCTCGTTCGTGGCGCCGCGGACGTCCAGCGTGAGGTCGGGCCGCATCGCCTTGACCTCCTCGGCCGCCTCCTTGGCGCGTTCGAGGGACCGCGAGCCGAGGACGACCGAGTGCCCCGCGATCGCGAAGCGCAGCCCGAGCCCCTTCCCCTGCGGCCCGGTCCCGCCGAGGACGCCGATCGTGAGCCCCTCCAGCGTCACGACCTGCCCACCAGGGATGACCGTCACATGCCCTCCAACGCGGTCGCGACCCGGTCGGCGACGACGTCGACGATCCGGGGGTCGAGGTTCAACGGCTCGGTGACCACCCACGGCACGGACCCGTGCTCCGCGGCCGCGCGGGCGAGCAGCGCGGGGATGTCGGAGGTCGAGTGGTTGCCGGGGAAGAGGAAGTACGGGTGCACCACGACCCGCGCGCAGCCGGCGGCCAGCAGAGCGGCGTAGCCCTCGGCGATCGTCGGCGAGACCAGCTCCAGGAACGCCGCCCGCACGACCCACGACGGCAGCCGCGAGGACATCTCCCCCGCGACGGCGAAGACCACGTCGTTCGCCGCGGAACGGCGCGAGCCGTGCCCCACGACGAGCAGCCCTACCGGTCCCTCCGTCACCCCTCACATCCTGCCGTGTCGCGCACCCTCGCCGCGCGGGAGGATTTGTGTCACAGCGGCAGGACTGGGCAGCCCCGTGACGAACGTGATCACATCGGGGCAGGACCCGACCAACAGTGGAGCAGCGGATGCGGATCGGCCGGCGCGGACGGCAGGGCGACGAGCCCGGTCGCGACGCCACGCGTACCGCCGCCGAGCGCATCGACGCGATCGCCCACGACGCGCACGTCCCCGTCGAGGAGGTGCTCCGCGACGTCGCGGAGTTCCGCCTGGCGCTGGAGACGGACATGATCGTCGCCGCCGCCGCGGCGGACGAGCCCGAGCTGCTCTCGGACATCGTCGACGGCGAGCGCGCGGAGCTGGCCGACTTCCACGACCGCCTGCTCGAACGCCTCGTGGACGCCGCCGCGCAGGACGAGCTCGCCGTGCGCCGCGCCCGCCGCCGCTCCCCCGCCCGCGCCACGAAGTACGTCGCCAGCGCCGCCGCGATCCTGACGCTGTTCGGGCTCACGCGCGCCGCGCCGCCGGCCCACGACGACAACCGCCTCGCCCTCGCGACCGCGAGCCAGCAGTACGTCGACCTGACCAGCGCGGTCACGCGCGACGCGTCGCCGTCGGCGGTCACCGAGGCCGCGGCCGAGCTGCACGAGACGCTCGAGACGCTGATCACCGAGCACGCCGGCGACCCGGTCGTCGCCGAGCAGGCCGCGCGGCTGCTGCAGGCGGAGATCTCGCTGCTGCAGAAGCAGGACCCGCACGGCGCCAGCCAGGTCATCGCGCAGGCGCGCTCCCTGATCACGCTGCTGCAGCGGACGACCCCGCCGGGCGTGCGCGCGAGCGTCGCGCCGATCCTCGACGCCGTGCCCGCGTCGCCGCGGCCGAGCGCGAGCCCCAAGCCCAAGCCGAAGCCGACGGCCTCCCCGACGAAGGCGTCGCCGAGCCCGAAGCCGACCGCGACCCCGAAGCCCTCGACGAGCCAGTCGCCGGACCCGGACAACGACAACCCGCTGCACGCGCCGTAGCCCCTCCCCGCACGGCTTGTTGCGAACGAGTGGCAACAACGACTCCTGGGCATTAGCCTTCGAGGCGTGCGCCGCCTCTGGGGAGTGGTCCTGCTCGCCGTGCTCGCGGCCGGGTGCGGCGGCGACGCCGGTCCCGCCGCGGACGACGGCAGGCTGGACGTCGTCACGACCGTCGCGCCGCTGACGAGCATCGCCGCCACGATCGGCGGCGACCGCGTGCACGTCACGGGTCTGGTCCCCGAGGGCACCAACTCCCACACGTTCGAGCCGCCGCCGAGCGCCGCCGAGGTGCTGAGCAAGGCCGACCTGATCGTCGTCAACGGCCTCAAGCTCGAGGACCCGACGCTGGAGCTGGCCGAGTCCAACAAGAGGGACGGCACCCCGGTCCTCGCCCTCGGCGACCGCGTGCTGCCGCGCCAGGACTGGATCTTCGACTTCTCGTTCCCGGAGAAGGACGGCAAGCCCAACCCGCACCTGTGGACCGACCCGAACTACGCCGTGCGCTACGCCGAGGTCCTCCACGACGAGTACGCCACCCTCGACCCGGAGGGCAGGGCGACGTTCGACGCGAACCTCGAGACGTTCCGCGCCTCCGCCGGCGCCCTGTCGGCCGCGGTCGTGGAGGCGGGGCGGACGGTCGAGCGCAAGGAGCTGCTGACCTACCACGACGGCTACGCGTACTTCGCGAAGGACTTCGGCTGGACCGTCCTCGGCGCGATCCAGCCGTCGAGCTTCGAGGAGCCGAGCCCGCGCGAGGTCGCCGCGCTGATCGAGCAGATCAAGGCGCGCAAGGTGCCCGCGATCTTCGGCAGCGAGGTCTTCCCCTCGAGCGTGCTGCGGCAGATCGGGAATGCCACGGGCGCCCGCTACGTCGACACCTTGCGTGACGACGACCTGCCGGGGAAGCCGGGCGACCCCGAGCACTCCTGGCTCGGCCTCATGAGGCAGAACTTCGTCACGATGGTCACCGCGCTCGGCGGCGACGCCTCCGCGCTGGACGCCGTGCCGCTCCCGGCGAGCACCGACTCCGCGAGGTACCCGCAGTGAGCGCGCCGCTGATCCGCCTCGACGGTGTCACCTGCCACTACGGCGCCGAGCCCGTCCTCGCCGACGTCGACCTGACGATCGGCGAGGGGACGTTCACCGGCGTCGTCGGCCCGTCGGGCTCCGGCAAGACCACGCTGCTGCGCGTCCTGCTCGGCACCGTCGACCCGCAGCACGGCACCGTTGCCCGAGCCAGGGGCACGGCGGTGTCGTACGTCCCGCAGCTCGAGACCGTCGACTGGAACTTCCCCGTCACGGTCGAGGAGTGCGTGCTGATGTCGCGCACGGGCCGGCGCCTCCCGTGGCCGAGCCGCGACGAGCGCCGCGAGGTCGGCGAGGTGCTCGAACGCCTCGGCATCGGCGGCCTCGCGAAGCGCCACATCCGCCAGCTCTCCGGCGGCCAGCAGCAGCGGATGTTCCTCGCCCGCGCGCTCCTGCGCCGCCCCCGCCTGCTGCTGCTCGACGAGCCGACGTCGGGCGTCGACGTCGCCACCCGCCACGAGGTGCTGCACCTGCTCGCCGACCTCAACGCCGAGGGCATCGGCATCGTCCTGACGACCCACGACCTCAACGGCATGGCCGCCCACCTGCCGCACCTGGTCTGCCTGCACACCCGCGTCATCGGCGTCGGCGCCCCGCGCGACGTGCTGACCCCGGACGTGCTGGAGCGCACGTTCGGCGCGCGCATGGAGGTGCTGATCCACGGCGGGATGCCGGTCGTCCTCGACTCCTACGAGGGCCTCACCGTCCCGCTGCCGCGCACCGACCCGCTGCCCACCCCGTGAGGCGGGCGTGAACGACCTGCTCGCGCCGTTCGCCTACGACTTCTTCACGCGCGGGGTCATCGTCGCGACGCTCTCGGGCGCGCTGCTCGGCCTGATCGGCGTCTACATCACGCTCAAGGGCATGTCGTACATCGGCCACGGCCTGTCCCACGCGATCTACGGCGGGTTCGCCGCGAGCACGATCGTGTCGTTCAACTTCTACGTCGGCGCCGGCCTCTGGGGCCTCGGCTCCGCCATGGCGATCAACGCCGTGTCGCGGCGCCGCGCGATCGGGGCCGACGCCGCGATCGGCGTCATCACGACGGCGTCGTTCGCGCTCGGGGTCGCGCTGCTGCGCAGGTTCGGGAGCAGGGGCGCGTCGTTCGACGCGGCGCTGTTCGGGTCGATCCTCGGGCTCACCGACACCGACGTCCTCGCGGTCGCGGCCGTGACCGTGCTCGCGGTGCTGCTGGTGTTCTTCCGCTACCGCGCGCTGCTGTTCACGACGTTCGACCCCGAGGTCGCCGACGTCTCCGGCGTCTCGGTCGCGCGCACCGACGCGCTGCTCACCGCCACGCTCGCGCTCGGCATCCTCGTGACGCTCAACGTCATCGGCGTGACGTTGGTCGCGGCGATCCTCGTCACGCCGCCGGTCGTCGCGCGGATGCTGACGGTGTCGTTCTCCCGGATGCTCGTCATCTCGACGGTCGTCGGGGCGCTGTGCGGGTTCGTCGGGATGAACCTCTCGTACCACTACGACGTCCCGAGCGGCACGATGATCGTGCTGACGGGGGCGGCGGTGTTCGTGCTGACGTTCGCGCTCACGGGGGTGCGGGGGCTGCGCCGCACGGCCGGCCTGGCGCACTAGGCGAACGCCGTGGACGCCGCCGAGACCGCCGCGCTGCGGGCGCTGTTCGAGGGGACGCCGTTCGACGACGAGGTCGTGGACTTCGCCACGACGCTCGGCACGACCGCGCGCGACCTGCTGCTCGTCGGCACGCCGGACGAGGAGCCGTGGCACTTCGCCGCGCACCTCACCGACGAGGCCGAGTGGGCGCGCCGCCCCGAGCTCGCGCCGACGCTCGTCCGCTGGCAGGTGCCCGACGGCGCTCCCCCGCACCTCGCCGTGGGCCTCGACCGGCTGACCGTCGTGACGCGCGAGACGCTGCTCGTCGTCTCCCCCGACGGCGCCCCCGAACGCCTCCTGGACGACGCCTCCCGCGCCCGCCGCAAGGGCGCTCGCGTCCTCGCGATCGAGGCGGGCGACGCCGACCTGCGCTCGGTCGCGCACGAGTCGCTGACGGTGCCCGCGCAGGCGTACCTCGACGTCGTGCAGCACGTCGTGAGCGCGACCGCGCCCGGCGCGCGCAGGCCGAGCGTCAGGCAGCGTCTGGGCCGGCTCCTGGACGGTCTCCAGGGCGCCCCTCGCCCGCCGCGGTGACTCCCGCCCTGCGGCGCACCGCCACGACGCCGCCCACCGCGCCCGCGAGGACGACGCCGGCGAGCACGAGCATCCCCGTCCCGCCGCCGCCCGAGACGGCCGTGAACCGCACCGTCACCGGCCCCTGCGGCGGCGCGGTGTTGTCGGTGTCCGGCGCCTGGCTGAGCCGCAGCTCGTGCTCCCCCGGCCCGACGTGCACGAACAGCTCGGTCTGCCGTCCAGGCAGCACCGACAGCGTCGTGAACGTCCCGCCGACCTTGCCCGTCGTGTCCACGAGCGTGCCGTCGAGCGCGAGCGTGAACAGCCCGGCACCGTCGCCGCCCTCGCCGACCACGATGACGCGCAGCCGCCCCTCGCTGACCCGCGACCCGTCCTCGGGCGCGGCGATGCGCAGGCGCGGGGAGACGTGCGCGTTCGCCGGAGAGGCAACCGGCCACGTCGCGAGGACGAACGCCAGGGGGACGGCGGCGGGCCGGGCGAGCCGGCCGGGAACCCGGAGCACGCCGCCGATCGTGGCACGTCGAGGAGGCACGACAGAATGGACGGCGACGGAAGGAGCCAGATGACTCGCACCATCGCCCGGCGCGCGCCGCTCGCCGCGGCTGCCGTGCTCGCGCTCGCGCTGGCCGCGTGCGGCGACGGCGGCACCCCGAACGGCGCGGCCACGACGGCGCCGCCCACCACGGCGACCGTCCCGCCCTCGTCGCGCCCGCCGACCTCGTCCGCCACCTCGCCGTCGGGCGGGGCCGGCTGCGGGCTCCGTACCAGCCCCGCCGCGGGGACGGTGGTCGTCACGGCGACCGTCAAGGACGGAAAGGTCGAGGCGCCGAGCCGCAGCGTCTCCGTGAAGCGCGGCACGAAGGTCCGCCTCGAGATCACGAGCGACGTCGGCGACGAGGTCCACGTGCACACGTACGACCTCAAGGAGGACGTCACGCCGGGCTGCCCGAGCGCGATCGAGTTCGTCGCGAACATCCCCGGCCAGGTCGAGGTCGAGCTCGAGAAGTCGCACGTGGACGTGCTCGAGATCAAGGCGACCTAGTGGGCGCACCGCTCGACGTGACCGTCCTGGCCCACGGCGTCGGCGGGCGTACGGACCTGCCCGTCCCGCTCTGGATGGCGATCTACGGCGCCGGCATCGCCGTCGTGCTGTCATTCGCCGCGCTCGGGGCGCTGTGGCCGCGCCCGCGCCTGACCGGCGAGAAGGGCCGCGCGCTGCCGCGCGGCCTGGCCGCCGCGATCGACTCGCCAGTCCTGGTCTGGGCGCTGCGGGCGCTCGTGCTCGCGGTGTCGGGGCTGATGGTCGCGGCGGCGTTCTTCGGCGCGCCGGGCGAGGAGAGCAACCCCGTCCCGTGGTTCCTCTACATCGTGTTCTGGGTCGGGCTCGTCCCCGTGTCGCTGCTGTTCGGCCCGGTCTGGAAGGTCGTCAACCCGCTCCGCACGATCCACCTGCTGATCGCCACGGCGTCCGGCAGCGACCCCGACGAGGGCCTGCGCGAGATGCCCGCGGGCCTCGGATACTGGCCCGCCGCCGCGAGCCTCGCGGGGTTCGTGTGGCTGGAGCTCGTCTACCCGTTCCGCGCCGACCCGCGCGCGATCGGGCTCGTGCTCGTCGTCTACGCCGCCGTCCACGTCGTCGCCGCGTCGGTCTACGGCGCGGGGTGGTTCGCCCGCGCCGACGGCTTCGAGGTCTACTCGACGCTGATCGCCAGGCTCTCCCCGCTCGGCCGGCTCCCCGACCGCCGCCTCGCGCTGCGCAACCCGCTCGACAACCTCGCGGGCCTGCGGGCCGAGCCCGGGCTCGTCGGCGTCGTCGCGGTGCTGCTCGGGTCTACGGCGTACGACGGCGTCACCCGCACGCAGTGGTGGAAGGACGTCTCGGAGGGCGACGCGTTCGGGTGGCCTCAGGTGCCGCGCGCGACGCTCACGCTGGCGCTGTGCGTCGGGCTCGTCGCGGGGACCTACGTCCTCGCGACGCGGCTGTCGGGGCGCCCTGCCGGAGCTGACCCGCGGCCGCTGCCCGGCGCGTTCGTGCACTCGGTCATCCCCATCGCGATCGGCTACGCCGTCGCGCACTACTTCTCGCTGCTCGTCCTCGAGGGCCAGCAGGCGTGGATCCTCGCGTCGGACCCGTTCGGGAAGGGCGCCGACTGGTTCGGCACCGCCGGCTGGACCGTGAACTTCACGGTCCTCACGCCGCGCACGACGGCCGTCACGCAGATTGCGGCGGTCGTCGTTGGGCACATCCTCGGCGTGATCGCCGCCCACGACCGCGCCGTCGGCCTGTTCAAGGGGAAGGCCGCCGTCAAGGGTCAGTACGCGCTGCTCGTCGTGATGGTGGCGTACACCCTCGGGGGCGTCGCGCTGCTGCTCGGCACGTGACGACGCTCGCGCACGGCTCCGGCGTCGACGAGGCGATCGCGGTGCTCGTCCCGCTCGTGCTCGTGATCGTGCTGCTACGGATCGGCGCGAAGAAGGCGCCGCCGGAGGACGACCCGCCCGAGGATCAGCAGGACGCCTGACCCGTGTGCTCGCCGGCCGCGAGGTCGACCTCGACGGTGTGCGTGATCGACTGGCCGGGCGCGACGCGCGGCGACAGGAACTGGAAGTCCTGCCCCCTGTCCCCGAACTCCGTCACCCGCTCGATCCGGCACTTGCCGTGACCGGCCTTGCTGCCCTTGTTCGAGACCTCGACGGTCACGGCGGTCTTCTCGCCCGCGGGCTTCGTCTCCAGCACCCGCGCCTCGAAAGGCCCCACCCCGCGCACGCTCAGCCAGAGCAGGAACGCCAGCACCACGAAGCCGCTCAGCACCGCCACCATCACCGTGCCGTGCGACTGCGTCGGCGACGGCGCGGCCGGGCGCGGGAGCGCGAGGTCGACGTCGTCCCCCTCGCCGAACACGTGCTCGCAGCGCACGCACACCGCGACGTCGGGGCGCCTGGGCGTGCCGCACCGGGGACAGCGTTCGATCGGCATGGCGCCATCGTACGGGCGTACGGCTGTCACCGCTGTGCCGCCCGCCGCGGGTCCCGGTAGCGTCCCGCCGCGTGACCGACGGCGACCCGCCCGACCCGCCGGACCTGCCCGAGCTCGAGCCCGCCGTCGCGGCGACGTCGCAGCGCGGCGGGCTCGGCGGCCTGCTCCGCCGGCACGCGCTCGACCTGCGGCCGTTGCGGCACAGGGAGTTCCGGCTCCTGTGGTCGGGCCAGGCCGTGTCGTTCATGGGCTCGCAGATCACCTACATCGCGGTGAAGTTCCAGATCTACCAGCTCACGCGGTCCTCGCTCGCCGTTGGGCTGATGGCGCTGTGCGAGCTGGTGCCGCTGCTCACGATGTCGTTCGTCGGCGGCGCGCTGGCGGACGCGGCGGACCGGCGCAGGCTGTTCGTGCGGGCCGAGGTGGCGCTGACGTTCGTCACGGTGTTCCTGCTCGCGAACTCCCTGCTCGGCGACGACGCGTGGATCTGGCCGATCTACGTCCTCGTGGCGTTCGCCGCGGGTCTCGACGGCCTCGGCCGCCCGTCGCTGTGGGCGCTCGTGCCGCGGCTGGTGGACAAGGAGGAGCTGCCCGCCGCGACGGCGCTGCACAGCCTGTACGTCAACCTCGGCGCCGTCGGCGGGCCCGCCCTCGGCGGGCTGCTCATCGCGTCGCTGGGCCTGCCGGGGACGTACGCGCTCGACGTGCTGTCGTTCGCCGTCTCGCTCGCCACGCTGCGGCTGATGAAGGCGACGCCGCCGCCCGACGACGCCGAGCGGCCGAGCCTCAGGTCCGTCGCCGAGGGCTTCCGCTACGCCCGCTCGCAGCCGGTGCTGATGGGGACGTACCTCATCGACTTCAACGCCATGGTCTTCGGGATGCCGTCGGCGCTGTTCCCCGAGCTGGCCGCCAATCGCTTCGCCGCCAGCGGCCTCGCCGAGGCGACCGTCTACGGCCTGCTCGCCGGCGCGCCCGCGGCCGGCGCGCTGGTCGGGACGCTCACCTCGGGCTGGGTGCGGCGCGTGCGCAGGCACGGCCTCGCGATCGTCTGGTCGGTCGTCGCGTGGGGCGTCGCGATCACGCTGTTCGGGCTGTCGACGTCGCTGTGGGTCGCGCTGCCGCTGCTCGCGGTCGCGGGCGCGGGCGACTTCGTGTCGGCGACGTTCCGCTCGACGATCTGGAACCAGACGATCCCCGACAAGCTGCGCGGCCGCCTCGCCGGCATCGAGCTCGCCAACGTCGCCTCGGGCCCGTTGCTCGGCGACCTGGAGGCCGGCGTCGTGTCCCGCCTCGCGGGGCCGCGCGTGTCGATCGTGAGCGGCGGCCTCGCGTGCCTCGCCGGCGCGGGCGTGCTGGCGTTGCTGCTGCCGGAGTTCCTGCGCTACCGCTCCGAGCACGGCGGCGAGACCTAGTCGGGCTAGTCCCCGAACCGCACGCGCCGCTTCTCCGGGTCGGCCTCCGTGAGCCGCACGGTGACGGTCTCGCCGGGCCGCGCGGCACCCGCGTAGCGCGCGCGGACCGCCGGGTCGGCGAGCTGCACCATGCCGTTGCCCACGACCACCGCCGCGAACGTCTCCCCCACCCGCGAGCGCAGCATCACGGCCTCGACGTAGTCGAGCACCGCGCGTTCGAGCTCCCGCGCCCGCCGGTCCGCCGCGACCATCAGGTCGGGCAGCGCGGGCAGCGCCTCGCGCGCCCGCGCGGGCACGTCGCGACCTTCGTGCAGCGCGAGGACGACCTCGTTGGCGAACCTGTCGGCGAGGCGCCGCAGCGGCGCGGTCACGTGCGCGTACGGCGCCGCCACCGCGCTGTGCTCGCGCGGCTCCGGCGGCGCGCCGTCGAACGCCGTGTAGCCCGCGCCGCGCAGCAACGTCTGGGCGAGCGTGAGCGTCGCCGCCTCGGCGGGAACGGCCGGGTCCAGCGCGGAGACGAACCCGCCGTACGCCACGCCCTCCGGCCACGCCACGCCGAGCGCGTGCGCGCTGCGGCGCAGCTCCGCGACGTCCTCGTCGGCGGGCGGCGGCATCGTGCGCAGCAGCCCGACGCCGCCGTCGAGCATGATCCGCGCGGCGCACGTGCCGGTCAGCAGGGAGACCTGCGCGTTCCAGTCCTCGACGGGCAGGCGCGGGCGGTACGCGAGCGCGTAGCCGCCCGCGACGGGAACGACCTCCTGGTCGGGCGTGCCGAGCGAGACGCCGCCCCTGTCGCGCTCGCGCTCCTCGCGCAGCGTGCCGATCTCGCGCAGGAGGCGTAGCGGCTCGTCGGCCGTCCCGTCGTCCAGCGAGCGCTGCACGCCCTCGTACGACAGCGTGGCGCGGCTGCGGACGGTGGCGCGGTGGACACGGACCGTCTCCGGCTCCCCCGCCGCGTCGAGGTCGACCGTCCAGAGCAGGGCCGGCACGTCGGCGCCGGGCAGCAGCGACGCGCGCCCCTCGGACAGCGACGGCGGGTACAGCGGCGTACGCCTGTCCGGGCTGTAGAGCGTCACCCCGCGCGCCCGCGACTCCGCGTCCAGCGCGCCGCCCGCACGGACGAACGCCCCGGGGTCGGCGATGGCGTAGCGGAGGCGGTAGCCGTCCCCGCGCCGCTCGGCCGTGTACGCCTGGTCGAGGTCGCGGCTGCCCGGCGGGTCGACCGTCACCAGCGGCAGGTCCGTCGCGTCCGTTCGGGCGCCCGCGTACGCGTCCACGGCGGCTTCCGCCTCGGCCTCGGCGGCGGGCGGGTACGACTCCGGGACGCCCAGCTCGGCGCGCAGCGCGGCGAAGCCCGCCGCGAGCTCGCCCGCCGGGGGCGCGAGCCGCAGCCGCCGTCCCACCGGGTGAGCCTACGTTGCCGTCGCGTGAGACTTTCGTGCAACGGGTGCGGGGCCGTATCCCTATGGGCAAGACGGACACGTGCCGCTCGACATCACGACCACGACCTACGGCGACCTGACCCTCGTCGGGATCGCGGGTGCCATCGGGCCCCAGGCCGCCCCGCGCCTCTCCGAGCGTCTCGAGTCGCTGCTCACGACCCGCCCCCAGGCCGTCCTGCTCGACCTCGGCCTCGTGACGAAGCTGAGCCAGGCCGGCGTCGGCGTGCTCGTCCGCACCGCCGTCCGCTGCAAGCTCCAGGGCTGCGTCCTCGCGCTGTGCCGCGTGCCCGACCACGTACGGTCGGTGCTCGTGGAGGAGCGGGTGGACATCCCGGCGTACGACACCCTGGCCGACGCCACCGAGACGCTGCTCTACGCCGCCGCCTGGCGCTGAGTCAGCGCGCGTCGACCTCGTCGGCGCCGCCCGCGGCGATCAGCAGCAGCAGGTCCCAGCACCCCGCGCACAGCAGGACGTCGGGTCGCGGGCGCAGCAGGGCAGCTACCTCGGCGCGGCAGCGCGGGCAGACGTACACGCGTGCGACCTCGTTTCGGACAAGTCCCCCGTCGCCGTACATATCGGCGGTTCGGGCGAACGTCCGCAGGGCCGGACGGGTGAATCCCGCTACGCCCCCAGCGCGGTCGCGTGCTTGGCGACCAGGTCGAGCACGCGCGCGACCGGCTCGTGGGTGCGGCACCCGCCGTCGCGCAGCGTCACCATGAGGAACGAGTGCTTGCCCACCGCGACCACGGCGCCGTCGTAGGTCTGCTCCTTCTGGAGCTTGCAGACGCCGTACGAGCGCGGAGTCTTCGGCTGCCAGCCGGCGGTGCCCTCGTTGACGTACTTCATGCCCTGCACGAACTTCAGCGGCGCCTGCTTGTCCTTCCACTCGTAGACGAACACCACGAGCGTGTTGCCGTCGTCGTCGAGCCAGGCGCGGGCGTGGCCGCGGACGAAGCCGAGGTCGCGCAACGCGTCGCGGTCGGCCTCGGACGGGCGGTCGCCGCCGGCCTCGATGACCGCGGCGTCCTCCAGCGTCATCTTTCCCGCGCCGGCCTCGT
The DNA here is from genome assembly GCA_035940575.1 of Frankiaceae bacterium. GTDB lineage: Bacteria > Actinomycetota > Actinomycetes > BP-191 > BP-191 > BP-191. The sequence goes on from DASZER010000017.1 coordinate 38,756, forward strand.
CGTCGTCGATGCGGTCCCACCCGGGCAGCGCCTTCGCGACGTCGAGGATGTAGTCGGACGGGTCGTCGGGCTTCGGCGGCTTCGTCGCGGTCGGCTTCGGCTTCGGCTTGGCCTTCGCGCTCGCGGACGCGGAGGGCGAGGCGGTGGGCGCGGACCGTGCGACCTTCGCGGCGGGCGCGTCCTTGACGAACGCCGCCGCCGTCGCGGTCACGAGGACGGCCGCGGCCGTGGCGCCCACGAGGGCACCGGCGAACGAAGGGAGCCGCCGGTCGGCGGCGTCGAGCTGGCGGATCAGGCGCACGCCCCGACAGTAGGTCGCCGCGGGCGATTCCGGGCCGGAACGGCCCAAGTCGCGACCCGCGTCAGGTCCGCTCGCGGCGCTCGTACCCGCGGCCCGGGTGCCACGACTCGACGACGAGCCGGTCGCCCTCCACGTGCGTGAGGACGACCTCGGTCACGTCGATGCTCCAGAGGTGCGCGCCGTCCTCCCGGTCGGGCCGCGCCACCGCGCGCCCGGCGACCTTGGCCTCGCCGGGCCACTCCGACTCCTTGCCGGGCACCGGGTCCACCGTCGGCGAGTGCAGCGCGAGGCGCGGGTCCCTCTGCAGGTCCCGCGCCTTTCGCGCCCCCGGCATGCTGCCCAGCACGAGGTCCTCGCCGATCTCGACCTCGGTGCCGCTGATCCGCGGCGAGCCGTCGCGGCGGAGGGTGGCGAGCGTCGCGTGCTTGCGCACCGCGAACCGCTCGCGCACCGCCGCCGCCAGCTCGGGGACCTCGCGTTCGACCTCCCGCCATGTCGCCATGGCGGGAAGTCTCTCGCGTCCTAGCGGGTGCCGGTCGTCGTCCGGCCGCGCGTGCCGGTCGTCGTCGCCGACCGCGTCTCGGTGTCCGTCGACATCATCGCGCTGGCCAGCAGCACGATCGCGGAGCCGAGGTGCAGGGCGTTGTCCGCCGCGTTCAGCGCGAGGACGTTGGCGTCGTTGTTGCCGCTGACGAACAGGCCGGCGATGCCGACCAGCAGGTACGTCGCGCCGACCGTCGCGTTGATGGCGCGGGCGGCGTTGCGCCCGGCCGTCGCGCCCCACAGCAGCGCCGCGCCGACCGCGAGGTGGACGACGTTGTGCAGGGGGTTGATCTCGAACAGGCCGAGCAGCTTCTCGCCCTCGGTGCCGGCGAACTCGACGCCGTTGGTGACGGCGAAGCCGATCAGGCCTACCGCGAGATACGTGATGCCGAGCACGAGTCCGACGAGCTGGGCGAGCGATCGCCTGTTCGTCCTGTCGCCACCGTCGGTCATCTGGGCCATGGATGTCCTCCTCCGCGCGTGACGGTCACGGTTGACCGCCGTCACGGAGGGGCTACCCGCTGTGCGGGTCCTCGTACCGTGTGCCGTACGCCCTCGTCACCGTCGCGACGCGGACCTCGTACGCGGCGTACCACTCGCGCCTGCCGCGGCGCTGCGCCTCGACGTGCTCCGCGACGCGCTTCCACGCCCGCGCGTCGTCCTCGGTGCGCCAGTACGACACCGTGATGCCGACGCCCGAGCGCGCGGTCTCGATGCCGAGGAATCCCGGCTGCTCGGCCGCGAGGCGGCCCATCTCGGCGGACGCCTCGGCGTAGCCGTCGTCGCCGTCGGTACGCAGCGACGTGAAGATGACCGCGGTGTACGGAGGCTCCGGCGTCTGCGCGATCACGGCGTCAGAAGCCGATCTTCTCCGCGTCCTCGCCGAACGCCATCGACGCGAGCTCCTTGCACATCTCGCAGACGGGCAGGCCCTTCGGCGACTGCGAGGGCACCCAGGTGTAGCCGCAGAGCGCCACGAGCGGCGTCCCCGCGACGTACGCCTCGGTGATCCTCGACTTGTCGGCGATGTGCGCGACCTTGCCCTGCCCCGAGCCGAGCTCGGTCTCGGTGTCGGTGCGCTCGATCGTCCGCGTCTCGGTCACGGGGTCAGTGTGCCGTCCGCGCGCGGCGCGGGCCAGAGGTGCGCGCCGGCCGGCGCGGGCCGGGACGGTGCGGCGCGGCCTGGCGCTCGGGCGCGGTCGCGAGGGCGGGGCCGCTCGCGGGGCGCGCGCCGGTGAGGCGGGCGAGGTCGCCGCCGCCGGGCGCGACGCGCGTGGTCCGCGCGCGCACGCCCGCCTTGCGGGTCATCGCCGACGTCGCGCGCTCCTGGTCGCGCGTGACGACCGACACGACGAGGCCGGTGGCGCCGGCGCGGGCGGTGCGGCCCGCGCGGTGCACGTAGTCCTTGTGGTCGGCCGGCGGGTCGACGTGCAGCACGAGGTCGACGCCGTCGACGTGGATGCCGCGCGCGGCGACGTCGGTCGCGACGAGCGTGCGCAGCGTTCCGTCCTTGAACTCCGTCAGCGCCCGCGTGCGCGCCGCCTGCGTCTTGCCGCCGTGGATCGCGCCGGCGTTGACGCCGGCCGCGCGGAGCTGCTTGGTCAGCCGGTCCGCGCCGTGCTTGGTGCGGACGAACAGCAGCGTCCTGCCCTCGCGGTTGGCGATCTCGGTCACGACGCCGTTCTTGTGGTCGGCCTCGACCACGAACAGGTGGTGGTCCATCGTCGCCACGGCCACGCCCGCGGGCGTGGTCTCGTGGGTCGCGGGGTCGTTGAGGTAGCGGTCGACCAGGGTGCGGACGTTGGCGTCGAGCGTCGCCGAGAACAGCAGCCGCTGGCCGCCGGGGCGCACCTGGTCGAGGATGCGGCGCACCGCCGGGAGGAAGCCGAGGTCGGTCATGTGGTCGGCCTCGTCGAGCACCGTCAACGACACGTCGCCGAGCGCGCACGCGCCCTGCGACACGAGGTCCTCGAGGCGACCGGGCGTCGCGATGACGACGTCGACGCCCTTGCGCAGCGCCATGATCTGGCGGCCCATCGACATGCCGCCGACGACGACCGTCAGGCGTACGCCGAGGCCCATCGCCAACGGCGCCAGGGCGTCGTGCACCTGGCCCGCCAGCTCACGGGTGGGGACGAGGACGAGGCCGCGCGGGCGCTTCGGCTGCGCCTGCTTGCCCGCGAGGCGGGCGAGCATCGGCAGGCCGAACGCGAGCGTCTTGCCTGAGCCGGTCTGGGCCTTGCCGAGCAGGTCGCGCCCGGCGAGCGCGTCGGGGATCGCGGCGACCTGGATGGCGAACGGCGCGGTCATGCCGTTCTTCTCCAGGACGGTGAGCAACGGCCTCGGCAGGCCGAGGTCGGCGAAGGTGGGCATGGTGGTGGCGTGCGTCAACGAACGAACCTCTCGGGACGTGGTCTGGCGCGTCTCGGGAAGTCCGCCGGAGCGGGTTACAAGGACGGGCCCGGCGCTACGTGCGCCGTGGATGAGCGGCGGGTGCCGCGACTTCGTGCAACCAGGGTAGCAGGGATGTCATTCCGTCCCGGGCGTTCCCCTCCGATCGCCACCACCGGAAGGGCCAGTGCCGAGGGTCACGACGGGCACGCGCCGTGGTCCCTTGTGACCAATTCGGTCGAGGACCATCGGCTGGGCCGTTGTCCCGGCGCATGATGACGACCGCGCCGCTTCCGGCGCACCGGGGAAATCTTCGTGGGGGGGCCCACAATGGCTTCACGCCGTCTTGCCGTCGTTCGCCGGATCGCCGCACTCGCCGCAAGCGGGCTCGTGGTCTCGACGCTGCAGCCGTTGCCGGCGCGCGCCGACGACGACCCGCCCGTCGAGGCACCGGCCGTCGCTCCGCTGCCAGGGACCGAGGTGGTCGAGCGGCGTACGGCGTACGCCAAGACGTTCACCACCGCGGTGCCCGGCGAGCTCCGCTCGGAGATCCACGCGCGGCCCATCCACTTCCTCGACGGGTCCGGCCACTGGGCCGACATCGACACGTCGCTGGTCCCCGGCACCGACGGCAGGTACCACGCCAAGGCGAACAGCATCGCCCTCGACGTCCCCGCGACGTCGGTCGGCCCGCTCGCGACGGTGTCCGTCGACCCGGACCACTCGGTGGGCTTCGGCCTCGTCGGCGCCGCCGCGGTGCCCGCCGCTGTCGACGGCACGTCGGTCGCGTTCGCGAACCTGCGCAGCGGCGTCTCGCTGCGCCTCGACTCGCGCTACCGCGGCGTCAAGGAGGACCTCGTCCTCGCCTCGCCGCTGAGCCCGTCGACGTTCGTGTTCCCGCTCTACCTCGAGGGCCTCACCGCGCGGCTCGACAGCGAGGGCAACGTCGTCTACTCCGACGCCTCGGGGACCGAGCGCGCCCGCACGCCGCACGGCCGCATGTGGGACTCCGCGGTCGACCCGCGCAGCGGCGACCCGGCGATGTCGGACGGCGTCACGTACGCGCTGCTGCCGACCGGCCCCACCGGTGTCGCGCTCCAGGTGACCGCCGACCCGCTGTGGCTCGCGAGCCCGGCGCGGCAGTACCCGGTCACGGTCGACCCGAGCGTGTACACGGCGAGCACCGACGACACCTACGTCGAGTACCCGTACAACAACGACTTCTCCACGGACACGCTGCTGAAGTCCGGCACCTACGACGGCGGCGCGCACAAGTCGCGGTCGTTCATCCACTTCCCCGGCATCAACGCCCTCGACGGCAAGGTCATCTCGTCCGCGAACGTGCAGATCTTCGAGAACTGGGCGTTCTCCTGCACCGGCAGGGACGTGTCGCTCAAGCGCGTCACGCAGTCGTGGACCGGCACCGGCCTGCACACGTTCCCCGGCTGGACCGTCGGCGACCTCATCGACACCGTCAACACCGCGCGCGGCTACACGAGCTGCGCGAACGGCCCGGCGTACGTGACGTTCGACGCGACCGCCGCGATGCGCAACTGGGCGAGCAACGCCTGGACCAACTACGGCCTCGCCATCACCGCCAGCGAGACCGACAGCTACGCGTGGAAGAAGTGGGACTCGACGCAGGCCGCGAACGACCCGCGGATGAACGTCACGTGGTCCGAGCCGAACCGCGCGCCCGGCCAGGTCACCGGCCGGACGATCACGCCGAGCACCTGCGTGGGCACGTGCACGTACACGACGACGAACGACGCGACGCCGGTGCTGACCGGCACCGCGAGCGACGCGGACGCCGACGTCCTGCGCTACGACTTCGAGGTCTACGCGGGCATCCTCTCCACCGTCGACGCCTCGGGTAACGCCACGCCGGGCAGCGCGGCGCGGGTGGCGTACGGCTCGGTCTCGAACAAGGCGTCGGGCACGCAGGCCGCGTGGACCGTGACGCCCGCGCTCGCGGACGGCTCGTACTCCTACCGCGTCCGCGTGCACGACGGCACGACGTACGGCCTCTGGTCGTCGGGCTGGGCGCGCTTCATGGTCGACGCGTCCGCGCCCGCCGCGCCCGCGCTGTCGTCCTCGACCCACCAGACCTCGGGCTCGTGGCAGGACGCGTCGTCCCTCGCGTTCGCCTGGAGCGCGACGAGCGAGTCCGGCATCGCCGGCTACTCGTACGTGCTCGACCAGGTGTCGTCCACCGTGCCGGACACGGTGAGCGAGGGCACCGGCACCTCGATCTCGTACACCCAGCCCGACGGCATGTGGTACTTCCACGTCCGAGCGCAGAACAAGGCCGGCGGCTGGGGCGCGACCGCGACGTTCCAGGCGGGCACGGACACCGCCGCGCCCGGCGCCGTCAGCAACCTCGCCAGCTCCGACCACACGCCGAACCTGCCGTCCGCCGACGCGACGATCAGCTTCTCGTGGGGCGCGGCGACCGACACCCCGTCCGGCGTCGCCGGGTACTCGTGGGTCGTCAACAACTCCGCGGCGGCCGCGGCGGACGCGACGATCGAGACGACGGCCACGAGCGCCACGACCGCGAGCCTCGGCGACGGCACCTGGTGGGTCCACGTCCGCGCCGTCGACAGGGCCGGCAACTACGGCCCCGACGTCGCGACCGGGCCGTTCCCCGTCGACGGGGCCGGGCCGCTGGCGCCGATCGTCTCGTCGCTCACGCACGCCGAGAACGCGTGGGCGTCCGCCCGCAGCGCGACGTTCTCGTGGACCACGCCGACCGACGCGACCGCGGTCACCGGGTTCTCCGTGTCGTTCGACGCCACCGCCACGAGCGACCCCGACACCGTGGTCGACACCGTGCTGCGGACGTGGACGCAGGCGAACATCACCGACGGCGAGCACTGGCTGCACGTGCGCGGCGTCGACGCCGCCGGCAACTGGGGCGCCACCGCGCACTACCGCGTCCGCGTCGACGGCACCGCGCCCGCGCTGCCCGCGCTCTCGGCCGCTCCGCACACCGACCAGGCCGCCTGGTACCGGTCCCGTACGCCGTCCGTGACGGCGGTCGTGACGGACATCTCGCAGATCACCGGGTACTCGTTCACCGTCGACAAGATCCCGAACGGCACCCCTGACGGCACCGTCGACACGACGAGCAACGTCATCCCGCTCGGGCCGCTCGCGGACGGCCTCTGGTACGTGCACGTCGCCGCGCTCAACGGCGCGTCCCTGTGGGGACCGGCCGCGACGTACTCGTTCCAGGTCGACGGCACCGCGCCCGCGACCGTCGCCTCCGTGACGTCGCCGACGCACGACACCGTCGACGAGACGAACCAGCAGGACGTCCGCGTGGACTGGACGCCGGTGACCGACGCGACCTCCGGGCTCGTCGGCTACACGTACGCGTTCGACAGCAGCGCCACCTGGGTCCCCGACACCACCGCCGAGACGACGGGCACGACGGCCGCCGCCGAGCTGACCGACGGCACGTGGTACTTCCACGTCGCCGGCGTGGACCAGGCGCTCAACGTCGGGACCGTCACGACGTTCGGCCCGATCCGCATCGCCGCGACCGCCCCTGAGGTCGGCGCCACCGCGACCAGCAGGTTCCTCGCCCTGTGGGTGCCGCGCGTGGACGACGCGGAGTTCGCGACCGCGTACCTGTCCACGCCCGACTACTCGTCGCAGATCCTCGCCGAGGGCTTCCACGCGCTGAACGACGCGCAGAAGACCTACCTCGCCGGCAAGCTCTACGACGCGTTCCAGTACCGCATCGACGAGCAGGGCAACAGTGAGCCCGCGTACCTCGCGACGATCCGCGACTCGCTGTACAGGTACGTCTTCGACAAGGGCACGCTCATCGGCCTGACCGCCGCGCCGAACCAGCTCATCGCGACGGTCACGCAGCTCATCGACAGCGTCGTCGCCGCCGTCCCGCAGGAGCTCACGGACGCGATCGACCCGTCGATCGTCGACCACGTCGAGGACATGCTCCCCGACGTCCCGCTCCCCGACGCGGTGGACGAGCTCGTCGAGCCGGAGATCGACGAGGTGCTCGACCCGGACCTCTCGGACGTCCCGTCGGCGCTGTCCGACGTCGTGCGCGACACGATGAACGAGGTCGACGCGCTCGTGGAGGACAACTACCCGCAGGTCGTCGCGCAGGTCAACCAGGTCGTCGCCGACGCGGGCCTCCAGCCCGTCGCGGACGCGGTCTACGCGACCGCCGCGCTCCTTCCGATCAGCCCGTTCTACACGGTGTGCTGGGAGTCGGCGACCTCGCAGGGCTGCGCGCAGAACAACGTCGTCGGCACCCCCGCTGCCGTCGACACGACCGGCGACGGCACGCTGGACGAGACGGTGACGTTCCGCGCCGGCGACGTCGACGCGACCGCGCCGACCGAGCTGCCGTTCGTCGTCGAGGCGCACCGCCGCACCGGCAGCGACCGCGACGGCACGACCCTGCCCGCGCACGTGTGGGTGTCCTACGACGTCCCGCTCGCGGGGCAGCGCTTCCTCATCGGCGTCGACGGCTACCGCCTCGCGCCGACGCTGCCCGGCACGGCTGACGTCGAGTACCGGTTCCGCAACCTCGACACGCTCACCGCGGGCAAGCCGAACGGCCGCTACCTGCTCACGACGTCGGACCCCGGCGCGCGGACGGCGATCACGTTCGGCGTGCACGAGCTGAACCAGTCGACGCCCAACACCATCGAGGGCTCGGTCCAGCTCACCCCGGCGCCCGCGTCGTTGCGCGGCACGGTGGACCTGGACGACGCGACCGACGCGGCCGGCACGCGGACGAACGACGTCCACATCACCGCGACGCTGCCGGTCGGCGCGCCGCAGGTGGCGGTGGACGCCCGCCTCGTCCTCGACCGGGAGCGCGAGAGCAAGCGCGTCACGCACCACGCCGTCGTCGACAAGCTGCCGAGCGGCACCACCGACGTGAAGGTCACGCGGACGACGACGAGCGCGGGGCGCGAGGGGCTCACGGTCACGCACACCGCGGCCGCCCCGATCGACCGCACGTCGTACGAGCTCGTCATGACCGACGGCAACGTCAAGCGCACGGTCACCGCGGACGTGCGCGGCCTGCCTGTCGCCACGACGTGGCACGCCCACTGGGGCGGCGGCGGTGGCGTGGACGGCGACTACACCGGCGGCCCGCTGTCGCGGCTCGCGCTCGCCCTCACCCGGGACACCGGGACCACGCGCGAGCTCACGATCGCGGCGCGCGCGACCAGCCTGCCGGGCACCGTGATGTTCGACTACGGCACCAGCGCGGACAAGAAGGTCACGACCGTCAACTACGCGGGGACGGGCCCGACCGGCACGCTGGCGTTCGCGTACTACGACCGCGCGAAGGTCCTCACCCTCGCCGGCAGCCTGTCGCAGGTGCCGCCGACGGTGACCGTGAAGTTCAGCAAGACCGACAAGTCCGGTAGCGTCGACACCGACGGTGTCATCGGCTCGCTCGACGCGACGTTCACCATCGACGGCGGCCGGATCTACAGGCCCGCCAACGTCCAGCACGTCACCGTGCAGGTCGCGACGGCGAACAACGTCACCGGCCTCGGCATCAGCGCCAAGGCGACGGGGATGCGTTCCATCGCGGGCGACTTCGGCGACGTGTCGACCGTCGACGGCTCGTTCGCGCCCGGCGGCCAGCGGCTGCTGCTCGTGGGCAGGGTCGACGCGCTCTACGCGCTCGCCGACTTCACCGGCGTCCCGCCGACGTTCGACGCCATGCTCGACTGGCCGGCGCTCCACGCGCACTACTCCGCGTCCGGCGTCGCGCCGCAGGTCTCGCTCTACTTCGCCAAGCGGCCGGGCGGGCCGATCGTCGACCTGAAGCTCACCGACGTGCCGACCGACGTGGACGTGACCGGCACGCTCGGCGCCGACCCGTCCGTCACCTACGGCGCCAACGCCAGGATGACCGCGGCCCGCGTCATGTTCAGCAGCGACGCGACCCCGACGGACGGCACGGGCACGACGTTCAACGGCACGTTCGGCGACCTGCCGACGTCCGTGCACGCCGAGCTGCACCCGAACGCCAAGTCGTTCTCCGCGACCGCGCCGGGCGTCATCGGCAGCACGCTCGTGACGTTCAGCCGCAACCGCGGCAAGGCCGAGGTCCCGGCGGGCGAGCACGCGACGATGTACATCAGCGGCACCAAGGACGCGGGCAGCATCCGGCTGCGCAACCTCAAGTCCATCTCCGGGGCCTTCGACACGAACGGCACGACCACCGCCACCGTCGACGTGTCCTCCGGCGGTCGGCCGTTCGCGGTCTCCGCCGCGGTCAACGCGCTGCGCATCACCGCGAACGTCAGCGCGCTTCCGACGCACACGTCGTTCACGCTCGACCAGAAGACGCACGTCCGCTGGGAGGCGAGCTCGGCCGTCCCGTCGCTGTCGTTCTACAAGACGACCACCGGCACCGGGCCGACCCTGTGGGTGTCGGGCAAGACCGTGCCGCGGACCATCGACGTGACCGGCTCGACGTCGCCGACGTACCACGTGGTGTACGACGCGGAGGGCACCGGCCGCGCGGCCGAGCTCAAGGCGACGTTCGCCCCGGCGTACCTCAACGGCCCGAACCCGCCCACCACCGGGCGGTACGGCAGCATCGTCGTCCACGACATGCCCAACCACGTCGTCGCCGACGTCAAGGCGGACGTGTCGCACGTGGACTGGAACGCCGACGGCACCGCGGACGACCTGTCGTTCAAGGTGCGCGGGCTCCCGACGACGAGCTTCCTCGGCTCCGGGAAGATCGTGGGGGTCCCGCGCCACTGGGACGCCGACCGCTCCGGCACCGTCATCGGCGTGCACGCGTACGACAACGAGCTCGGCACCGTCGACGTCGGGTTCAGCAACGACGGCGAGATCAAGACGCGGTCGGGCTACCACGCGCGCTTCCACGCGACGAAGTTCGGCGGCAAGTTCAACGTGCACGTGAAGGTGGCGCACGCGACCAACGTCGACATCAACCTGGCGAACGGCCTCACCGCCCACGCGGCGGTCGACCTGCGCGGGTCGTCGTTCGTCCTCGACGTGGACGCGTACGGCGCGGTCCCGGGCTCGACGGGGGCGACGACGGACGAGTTCAGGTTCTACGCCAACGGCACCATCTCCGACCTGCCGACCGACGTCACGATCACGGCGACGAGCGGCACGATCACGTGGGACGCGAACGAGCAGCTCAACGCGAACCTCGAGGTCCGCATCGGCTGGACGCCCGCCGTCGCGGCGGCGGACACGCCGGCGAAGCCGTACGGCATCGGCATCACGGACGGCTCGGCGACCAAGTCCGGCACCTGCCGCCCGAACCTCGGCTTCAAGCTGACCGACTCCGACAACTGCTTCGGCCTGCGGGTGAAGTGGAGCTACGACGGGCTCGGCAAGAGGGTCACCGTGACGCTCCCGCTGTCGACGGGCGGCATCGACCTCGACGACATGCTGCCGCGGACGAGCAAGCCCAAGTTCACCGCGCACGTCAGCATGAAGCACTTGGCCAAGCTCGAGGCGGACGTGACCCAGGAGGCCATCCCGGCGCACGCCAACCTGCACTTCGGCCCGTTCGTCACCAAGGCGGTCCCCGGCTCGCCGGTGCAGCTCCACATCGCGACGTCGCACAGCGCCAACCTCGGGTCGCTGCACGGCTGGGTCAGGTTCCCCGGCGCGGTGCTCGACTTCGCGGGCGTGCGGATGTCGGACATCCAGGTGGACGTGATGGCGTCGTCGACGCCTCGCGTCTTCGACCTGACCGTCGAGCACGGCACGCCGCTCACGGCCAAGGTCAGGCTGTCGTCCTCGGTCTTCCGCATCCGGGCGGTCGCGAAGGCCAACACCACCGCGAGCGGCGTCACGCGGGCCTCGTCCGCCCTGCTGGAGCTCACGCACCTGCCGGCGACGCCCGACGACCCGATCGAGCTCAGGCTCGACCAGCCGACCGAGGCCGAGAAGGCGGCCAGCGGCGACCCCAACCCGCAGAAGCCCGTGGCCGAGCTGCACTCCGAGCCGTGCCCGAGCAGCTCCAGCGGGTCGGGCGAGTCGATGGACGGCCACGCCAACGACTCCAAGCACAGCGGCATCGCGATCCCGGTCATCCACTTCACCGCGCCCGCCGAGGGCATGATCATCGTGGCGACCGAGAGCGGGCCGATCGCGCAGGCGGCCGGCAAGGCCGAGGCCAGGGACGTCAGCGTCGTGCTGCGCGACCTCGGCAAGCAGCTCGACATGACGCTGTTCGCGAAGAACGGCAAGACCACGATGACGTCGCACCAGGGCGCGGTCGGCCAGATCTGGATCCAGGCGACGTTCGGCCTGACCGTGCCGTGCCACAACTTCTCGCTCTCGAAGATCGAGGCGGGGCCGGCCCGGATCTACGTCAACGGCCGTTACGACATCAAGATCGACTCGGCGACGGCGACGCTCACCCTGAACAACGTCACCGACCTCACGCTCGACGCGGGCAGCTCGTACCTGGCGTACCGCCTGTCCGGCAACTACGGCTCGGCGGAGCTCGCGCTGTCCAACCTGTCGATGAAGAGCGACTCGTTCATCCACGTCAAGGCGGCCAAGTCGTTCGCCGAGTGGATGCGCGATTGGTACAACAAGAGCATCCCGATCAAGGGGACGTACACCAGCCTCAACCCGAGCATCTACCAGGAACGCCTCACCAAAGAGGACATCGGCGTGTACATCGAGACCAACCTCGCCACGGCCTGCGTCGCGCTGGTCGGCAGGCCGATCTACGCCGGCTACTCCGAGAACGGCGTGAGGTTCCGCAACGGCGAGACCGCGGTGTTCAGCGTCCTGTCCGGCTTCCTCGCGACGAAGGATGAGGACGAGAACGACCTGCAGGCGTTCATCACCGCCGCGATGGCCGCGGCGCTGTCGCCCGGCGAGCACGAGCTCGACAAGGACCTCAGGGCGAACTGTTGATCGGACGACGGTGGCTGGTCGTGGTGGCGCTCGTCGCCACCACGACCGGCTGCGACTCCGGCCCGTTCGGCGGAGGGTGCAAGGAGGCCAGGCTCGTCGTCGACCCGGTCGACGTCGTCAGAGGGGGTGCGAAGGTGCCGGACGTACGGCTGCGGGCACGGCTCACCGACAAGGACGGTCGGCCGCTGCGGGGCGCGGAGATCCAGTTCACGCTCACCAAGGAGCCCGGCCAGGGCCAGCCGAGCCTGGAGTACACGCGCGGCGACACCGGCGCCGACGGCGTCGTGGAGATCCCGTACGGCAGCGACATCGTGAACGGCATCGAGCAGCACGCCCTCGACGCGCGGCACGTCAACGCGCGGCTCACGACCGTGCTCGGAGACTGGCAGGGCTACTGCGAAGCGACGGCCACGGCGCCGTTCAGGTACCGCCGGTGAGGGCCGCCGCCGCTGTCGCGCTCGCCCTCGTCCTCGCGGCCGGGTGCGGTGGCGACGACGCCCCTCCCCCGCCCCCGGGCACGCCCACCACCGCGGCCGAGGTGGGGACGATCGCCGCCCGGCTCGACGACCTGCTCGCGTCTCCCGCGCCCACCGGCGAGGGACGCTCCACCGTGCTGGCGGCGTGCATCGAGCTGCACCGCGCGGCCGAGTACGCCGCCTCGGACCAGCGCGGCGCCGGAGCGTTGCGCGAGCGCCTCGGGGCGGACGGGCGGACCGCCATCGCGGACGCCGCGCGGGACTGCACGCTCGACCCCGCCGCGGCCCGCGCGGCGGTCGAACGCCTCCGGGCGGCGCTCCGGTAACGCACGCGTCCTCGCCGCGTCGTACTCGTTGTGCCCGGTATGCGAGCCACCGCCGTCGCCGTGGCCGTCGCGGTGTGCGCCGCGGCGGTGCCCGCGCGCGCCACGCCGCCCCCGACGATCGCCACGGTCGCCGGGTCCCTCGGCACGGGGAACGTCGCCGACGTGGGCCAGTACCCCGTCGGCGTCGCGTACTCCGGCGGGCGCGTGTACCTCGCGGACATGCTCTGGAACGCCGTGCGCGGGCTCGACCCCGCGAGCGGTCGCGAGGACGTCGTCGCGGGCACCGGCAACGTCACGTTCACCGGCGCCGACGGTCCCGCCCGCCGGGCCGGGCTCGACGGGCCGCTGTCGGTCGCGGCCGCGACCGACGGCTCGCTCGTGGTCGGCACGTACCGCCGCGTCCTGCGCGTCGGGCGCGACGGCGTGCTGCGCGTCCTCGCCGGCGGCGGCGACGTCCGGGCCACCGAGGGCGTGGCCGGGCGCGCCGCGGAGCTCGGCCGCGTCACCGGCGTCGCGGTCGCGCCGGACGGCACCGTCTACCTCGCCCAGCCGGACGCGTTCCGCGTGTTCCGGCTCGCGCCGGACGGCACGCTGCACGTCGTCGCGGGCAACGGCCTCTCCGCCTCCGGCGTGGCCGCCCCCGGTGTCGCGGCGGCGTACCCCATGCGCCCGCACGGGGTCGCCCTCGACGCCGACGGCTCCGTCCTCGTGGCCGACTCCGAGAACCAGCGCGTCCTGCGCGTCGACCGCACCGGCGTCGTCACCGTCGTCGCGGACGTGCCCGGCGCGGCCGGCGTCGCCGCCGGCAGGGACGGCAGCGTCCTCGTCGCCGGCCGCCGGCTCAGCGCCGTCTCGCGCGGCGGGACCGTGACGACGTTGTCCACGACCGGCGGCCTCGCCGTGACCGCCGGCGCGGGCGGCGACGTGTGGTGGGTGGACGCCACGAGCGTGTACCGGCGCGGCGCCGACCGCGTCACGCGGAGGCTCACCGGAGGCCCCGGCTACGACAGGCCGCACGGGGGCGCCCCCTCACGGCTGCAGACCTGGCAGCCGCTCGCGATCGCGACGCACCGCGGCGCCGTCTACTGGACCGACCTGGACACCCTCGCGTGGCGGGTCGCGGACGGCAGGGCCCGCGTCGTCACCAGCAACGACGAGCCGTTCTTCGACCCCCTCGGCGGGCCGGAGTCGCACCACCTCGTGAGCCCCGAGGGCATCGCCGTCGACGCGGGCGGCGTCGTGTACGTCAGCGACCCGCGGTCGAGCGTCGTGTACCGGCTGACGCCGCGCGGTCGCGTCCCCGTGGCGGGCGAGACGCGGATCTGCGCGGGCTGGAGCGACCGGACGAAGACCGGCGACGGCGGGCCCGCGACGAAGGCGTCGCTGTGCGCCCCGCAGGGCCTGGCCGCGGCGGACGGAAGGCTGTACGTCGCCGACGCGGGCAACCAGCGGGTGCGCGTCGTCGACGCCCGCGGCCGCATCAGCACCCTCGCGGGCACCGGCGAGGCCGGCTTCTCCGGCGACGGCGGCCCGGCGTCGCGCGCCCGGCTGCGCTACCCGGGCGACGTCGAGGTCGCGGGCGGCAGCGTCTACGTCGCCGACACCGAGAACTCCGTCATCCGCAGGATCGGCCGCGACGGCGTCATCCGCACCATCGCCGGCACGCCGGGCAGGCTCGGCTACTCCGGCGACGGCGGCCGCGCGACGGCCGCGACGTTCTGGTACCCGACCGGGATCGCGGTGGCCCGCGACGGCACCGTCTACGTCGCGGACATGGGCAACGACGCCGTCCGCCGCATCGACCCGCGCGGCGTCGTCACGACCCTCGCAGGCGGGCACGCGAACGCGTTCGCCGGCGACGGCGGCAGCGCCCGCGCCGCGTCGCTCGGCTGCCCCGGCGACGTCGCGCTCGACGAGGCCGCGCACCTGCTGTACGTCGCCGACACCTGCAACGACCGCATCCGCGTCGTCCGGCTCGGCTGACCGCGAGCCCGCCCCCGCCGGAGGATCGGAGGGAGCGGGCTCGGGGCGTCGCGTCAGGCGCAGGTGACGCGCGGGTTCCAGTCGGCGAACATGCCGTTCGGGTTGTCGCGCCACAGCCAGGCGTGCAGCTCGTAGAACGCCGGCAGGTCGTAGCGGTTGCCCGCCTCGACGAGCTCGAACTCCCGGCCGAACAGCGACGGCGGCGCGGTGTTGCCGGCGTTCGCCCAGTCGGCGGCGAGGACGACGTACTCGACGGCGACGAGGCGCATGCGGCCGTCGGCGCCGGGCTCGTAGACGAGCGCCTCCGGCGCGTCGGCGCGCACGGCAGGGTCGCCGACGTTGGCGCCCTTCACGTAGTGCACGCCCATGCCGCCCTCGGCGTCGTCGATGCACGCGACGCCGTCGGCGTCGGTGAACAGGCCGTAGCCCGCGTCGAGCGCGGCCTGGACGTCGTGGAACGGCGCGGTCGCCGCGCGGGCGGTCGCGAGGCTCGGCGGCGCGGCGGTGCCGGTGCCGGTCAGTGCGAGGCAGGCCGAGGCCGCGGTGGCGGCGATCACGGCGAGCCGATGGGTGGTACGCACGGGTGGTTCCTCCTCGGGTGGTGGAGCTACCAGGGCTTGGCCCTACTGGTGGCAGTCGGGGTGGCCGACGGGCTTGGCGAGCACCTCGGCCGCGATCGCGCGGCCGGCGGCGAGTCCCGCCTGGTTGCTGAACTCGAAGTGCAGGCCGCCGTACACCCGCGACCTCCCCGCCTCGGCGGCGGCCGCGGCGAGCGACGCGTACGTCCGCGTCTCCCCCGCGCCCGTGTCGAGGGCGAACGTCACGCCGTCGGTGCAGAGCAGCCCCGCGAGCGCCGTCGCGGCGGCCGCGCTGAACGAGCTGTGCCCCGACCAGTGCTCGGGCGACGACCCCTGCGTGCCGCCGCGCGGCGACCACGACGGGTCGGCGGCGGTGGCGGCGTTGCCGTCGGTGTCGGCCTCGCGGATCGCCGTCGTCGGGCGCCACGAGCGGTACAGGTACTTCGTGGCGTACGTCGGCGCGACCGTGTCGGCCATGGCCATCGCCTCGACCGCGAGCAGCCGCGCGGTGCCGGCGATGCCGAGCCCGCGCGAGAGGCCCTCCGCGACGCGCAGCCACGCGCCGGGCGGCTGGACGCTGTTCGAGCCGAGCGCCCAGAAGCGGTACGTCGCGAGCCTCGCGGCGTCGGGGACGGCGGCGTTGCCGACCTCCTTCACCTCGGCGAACGCCGCGGCGTACGCGTCGCTCGTCATCGCCGGAGGGCCCGCGGAGACGTACGTCCCCGGGTCGGCGATCGCGAACGGCGCCAGCCGCCGGAACTGCACGCCCGACCACGACGCCCTGAACTCGCCTGGTCCCGACCCCGGCGCCTGCGACTCGGCGGGCGCCGAGCCGTCGGACGAGCGGGCGTCGAGGACGCGGGCCGCGACGCGGCCGCCCCAGTCGCGGCCGAGCGTGGCCTGGCCCGGCGCGGTCACCGACGCGAGGTCGGTCGCGAGGCGGGCGTCGTAGGCCGACGCGCGGGCCGGGTACAGCGCGGCGAGGACGTCGTGCGCGGCACCCGCCGCGGCCGCGACCGGGTCGCCCGCGGCGCCGGGCACCGGCGCGACGAATGCGGGCGCGTGGCGGTCGACCGTCGTCGGCAGGCCGTTGACGGCGTCGTACATCGCGACCTCGACCATCGCGTAGAGCCGCGCGGCCTGCGCGTCGCTCGCGTTGACGGCGCGGACCGTGTCGAGCGCGACGTCGGTCCAGGCGCGGACGGCGTCGCCGCCCGGGTCCGGAGCCGCCGCGCCGGCCGGCGCCACCAGGACGGTGGCGCCGGTGACGGCGGCCGCGAGCAGGAGCCTCACAGGTACGCGTAGGGGTCGAGCACGCTGACCTCGGTGATGCTGTCCACCGGCAGGCCGTTGTGCTTCGCGACGAGGCGGATCGCCTCGGGGCTCGGCGCGTCGTAGATGCAGAACGTCTTGGTCTTGTCGCTCGTGACGTACGAGTGGACCCAGGTGACGCTCTCCTGGGCGTTCGTGCCGATGACGGTGGCGCACGTCTCGGCGCCCGACGCGTCGCGCGGGATGTGCAGGCCGTCGGCGAACGTGCGCTCGACGAGGTAGCGGGCCATGGCGGTTCCTCCGGAACGAGGTGGGAGAAGCGGACACCGCGCACGCTACGAATGCCGCGAGGCCCCCCACATCGGTACCGGCTACCTATCTCGGCGGCCCGGCACGCCTAGACCAGCCGTGCCGCGTCCGTACGGTTGCTGACGCCGAGCTTGCGCAGCACCGCCGACACGTGGTGGTCCACCGTGCGGCGCGAGACGACGAGGCGTTCGGCGATGGCGGCGTTGGACAGCCCCTCGCGGACCAGCGCGAGCACCTCGCGCTCGCGCTCGGTCAGGCCCGACGCGTCCGTCGTCGCCCTGGGGCCGCGCGGGATCGCGGTCGCGCCGAGCTCGCGCAGCCGCGCCGTGACCCGCCTGAGCAACGGCGCCGCGCTGAGGTCGGCGAGCACGCGCGCGGCCTCGCGCAGCGCGTCGACGTCGTCGCCGTGGTAGGTCGCCAGCGCCGCGTCGTAGCGGCAGCCGCGTTCGGTCCACGCCTTCGCGGCACCGCGCCAGTCCCCCTCGACGAGCATCCCCCACGGCTCGCCCGCGGGGCCCGTGACCTCGTCGGTCAGCCCGAACGCCCACGCCCACCCGCAGATCGGCGCGCCGAGCACCGACAGCGGGTGCGCCCGCGCGATCGCGAGCGCGTCCACCAGACCGTCGGGCGGCTCCTGCGCGCCGTCGAGCCACGCGGCCTCGGCACGCGCCGACGCGACGTAGGCGTAGCGCTGCAGCTCGCGGGTGTCGCGCGTGATGTCGAGCGCCTCGTCCAGCGCCGCCCACGCGCCGGGGTCGCCGCGTCGCGACCGCACGCGGCCCAGCACCGCCAGCGCGGTCACCCGCGACACCGGCGCGCTCGCCGGGTGCCCGCGCACCTGCTCGGCCACCGCCGTCGCGCGCGTCCACTCGTCGTGGTCGACCAGGTGCTGCGCGAGGAAGCCGAGCATGTACACGCGCCACGCGTCGAGGTCGCGTTCCTCGCAGTACGCGAGCCCCGCGCGCAGCGTCGTCGACGCGAGCGCACCGTCCTGCACGTTGACCGCGCAGGTGCCGAGGTTCGTGTACGCGCGGGCGACGTGCTCCTCCATGCCGCGCTCCAGCGCCATGGACAGGCTGCGGTGCAGCAGCGTGAAGCCCTCGGCGTCGCCCGTGCAGGCGCGCGCGGCGCCGACGTTGTTGAGCGCGTGCACGACGACCTCGTCGTCGCCGAGCGACTCCGCCAGCGCGATCGCGCGCTCGCCCCACTCGACCGCCGTCGGCACGTCGCTGTCGAGCATCGCGAGCTGCGCCCTGTTGCTGTACGCCATCGCGAGGTCGTGGCTCGCACCGAGCGGCTCGAGCACCGCGACGGCCTCGGCGGCGTACGCCTCCGCGTCGTCGCGCCTGCCGTAGAACCACCACAGCCGCGAGATCCAGCGCAGGGTCGAGCCCTCGCGGCCGCGGTCGCCGACCTCGCGCCAGCACGCGAGCGCCTCCTTGTGCAGCTCCAGCGCCCAGCCGGCCCGGTCGGTCAGGTAGCACTCGTACGCGCGGCGTTCGAGCAGCGCCGCCCGCTCCGCCGGCGCGAGGCCGCCGGCGTAGCGCAGCGCGCGGGCGTACTGCTCCCCCGCCTCCACGTGCGCTCCGAGCGCCGCCGCCGCCTCGGCCGCCGCGGTGGCGTAGCGCAGCACGTCCTCCGCGAGCCCTGCCGCGTCGGCGTGGTGCGCGAGCCGTGCGGCGTCGGCGTCGGCGCGTTCGAGCGCGCGCAGCAACGCCTCGTGCAGCGCCCGCCGCCGCCCCGGCGGCACCGCGCTCTCGACCGCGAGCCGGCCGAGCTCGTGCCGGAACCGCACCCCGTCGCCGTCGGCCACGAGCACGCCCGAGTCGAGGCAGCGGTCGAGCGGCTCGTCGCCGTGCGCCGTGACCTCGGCGAGCAGGCGGCGTTCGGCGCGGTACGGCACCAGCGACGCGACGTCGACGACCTCGCGCGCCTCGGGCGACAGCCGCGCGACCCGCGCCAGCACCGCGTCGCGCACCGTGTCGGGGATCTCGCCGGATCCCGCCGCGACGACCTCGGACACGAAGAACGCGTTGCCGCCCGTCGCGCGGTGCAGCGCGCCCGCGTCGAGCCCGTGCGTCGCCGCGATCGCGCCGACCGCCTCGCGCGAGAGCAAGGGCACGTGCAGCCGCCGCACCGCCGCCGCGCTCGCGAGGTCGCCGAGCACGAGCCGTAGCGGATGCCCCGCCGCGACCTCGTCGTCGCGGTACGTCGCCACCAGCAGCACCGGCACGTCGCCCATCCGCCGGCCGAGGAACCGCAGCAGGTCCAGCGTCGCCTCGTCCGCCCAGTGCACGTCCTCGAACACCAGGACGCGCGGCTCCCCGCGCAGCGCGTCGAGCACCTGGGCGAACGTCTCGTACGGCGCCGCCGCCGGCGTCACCCCCAGCGCCGACGCCACGTCGCGCAACGGCCCCAGCGGGCGCGGCGTGTCGAGCGGGTCGCACGCGCCGACCAGCACGGGGACGCGCGCCGCCTGCTCCGCCGCGAACGCCCGGACCAGCGACGACTTGCCCGCGCCGGCCTCGCCCCCGAGCAGCGCGAGCCGCCCCGCGCCGCCGACCGCGTCGTCGAGCAGCGCGACGAGCGCGCGTCTCAGGTCGCCGCGTTCGAGCAGGTCCACGCGCGCATTCAACCGCGCTGCTTCGTCTACGGCGTGGCCCAGCGGACGAGCCGCACCGTGAGCGGCGCGCCGATCTCGGCCAGCCGCGCCAGCCACGGCACGCCGAGCTCGATCGACCCCTGGCCGTTGGCCGAGGCGTACGCGACGTCCCATTGCCCGTCCGCTCCGACGCGCGGGTCGTCCGCCAGCGCGGCCAGGCGCTCCTCGATCCCGGGCCCGCCTCCGCGCAGCACCTCCCCCGCGCCCGTCGTGAACGTCACCTCCGCCCGCTTGCCGTCGCCCTCCTCGTCCACCTCGTCCTCCGGCCCGGGCGGGTACACGTCGAGGACCAGCTCGGCCTCCATCTCCGCGACCTCGCCTAGCAGCGCCGCCGGCAACGTCGTCGTCGCGTCGCCCCTCACCAGGCAGAACACGTCCGCCTCCACGCCGTCCCCGGCCGCGAGCGACGCCACCGCGGCGGCGTCCACCCTCGTGAGCAGCGCGCGCACGTGGCGTTCGAGCGGTGCCTCGCTCGGCTCCGTGTGGACCAGCCACAAGGCGGCGTTGCGAACGGCGCTGCGCGGGCTCCGCGGGCTCATCTTCGTGCCCTTCTCGTGGCACGTGTCGGGGATCCCCATCGCCGCCGTCAGCTCCGCGCACGTCAGCCGCGCGGACACGACCCGCAGCGTGGCGGCGTACCCCGGCGTCTCGGCTCCCTCCCCGCTCATCGCGGCGCCGCCCGCCCTACGTCCCCGCCGGCCTGGCGACGGGTCAGCCGCGCCAGCACCCACCCCACCGCGACCGCCGCCGCCGCGACGAGCGCGCCGCGCAGCGCGCCCAGGACGACAGGCGAGAAGACGTCCCACAGGTTGTGCGGCATCGACTCGCAGTGGTGGAAGACCTGGCAGTCCACGCCCGCCCGCGCCGCCCGCTGCTGGTCGATGGCGCCGACGACGACGAGCTCGGCCGCGCCCACCCCCTCGCCCAGCGACCCGACGACGTCGTGGATCTCGTAGCCGTCGTACCGCAGGAACGCCCCGGCGCACGTCACGACGAACCCGACGACCACGAACGCCAGCGCCACGTCCACCGCGCCCTCCGTCCACGCGTCCGCGGGCCCCCGCCCGTTGCCCGCCCGACGCTAGCCGCACGACGCGCCGTGGGTCACGCAGGGGCACGGTCACGTTCTCCGGAGGGGACGCTCCGCGCCGAGGGCTCGATCCACCAACAGATGACGGCATCGTGACCTCACCTGCGCGCCGGCGTCCCGTGAAGGTGGAAGACGCCCTGTCCGGCACCGTCGAAGATCCCCCACCCTGGAGCAGCGCCTCGCGTAGGGTTGGCTGAGCGTTCCGAACGACCTCAGTCTCGGGGGAGGCAGCATTGACGACGACGCGGAACGCGGAGATCTGCGCGCTGTACGCCGCCGGTCACACACTCCGCGAGATCGCGGCGAGGCACGGGCTCAGCGCAGAGCGAGTCCGTCAGATCCTGCGGGACGTGGGCGGCCCGACCGCGGCGGACACACGGGCTGCGCGTGCAGCGAAGCGTGAGCGGGAAGACGCACACCTCCGCTCTCGGGTCGACGATGATGTGCGCGATCATCCCGGCTCGACCGTCGATGAGATCGCCGCCCGACTGGGTCTGGACGTCAGGACAGTCAACGGGGCGCTCACGCCGGCTGCGCGGCGGTTGGTTGTCAGACGTGGCACCCGCAGCACCACGACATGGTCCGACGAGGACCTGCTCCAAGTCCTCCGTCTCGCGGCGAGCTACGCCTTCCCGCTCACCGTGAGCGAGTACGGGAGCCTCATCGCCTGCGGGGAGGTATGCGGTCCGACAGCACTGACGATCGAGAAGCGATTCGGCTCGTGGATCCGCGCCTGCCGCGTCGCTGGCGTCGAGCCGGGCCGCCAATTCCGCACGAGCTACCAGTCCACCTGGACCGACGACGACCTCGTCGGCTACGTCACCGAGTACTTGGGTGACGAGCGCTACGCAGGCACGTTCGAGGGATATGACGTATGGCGGGTGCGTGAGCGACCGGACGCGCCGTCGGCGCCGACGATCCGCAACCGCCTCGGGCAGTGGGCGGCCGTCAAGCAACGCCTTCTGAGAGAGCCGCGCGCCCCCCTGCCGGACGGCAGCCGATGAGTCTGGGACCGGAAGCCACTCGTCTCGACGAGCGGCTCGCGGAGATGATCGAGCCAGCCACTCGCGAACGCCTCTGGCGGTCGACGGCCGGGATCCTCGAGTACGGCCCGTGCGCCTCCGGCGGTGTTGCCGGCGGTACGGGACTCGCGCTCGGGTACGTGCAGTCGGGCAAGACCACGTCCATCACCGCACTCGTGGCTTCCGCCGCAGACGCGGGGTACCGCCTCGTCGTCGCGCTTCTCGGAAGCACCAACCTGCTCCTCGGGCAGAACCTGGCGCGCGTCGAGGGCGCCCTCGGCATCGGCGCCAGGGAGGACTACGTCTGGGTCAGCATGCCGAACCTGAGCGGCGTGTCCGGGGGACGGGCACTGGACGGGTGGCTTCGCCGTGGCCGTGTCGTGCTCGTTCCGGTTCTGAAGCACGCCGGTCGCATCCGCTCCGCCGCGGCGGCACTCGCCCGTCTCGACCTCCACGACGTCCCTACGCTCGTCGTCGACGACGAAGCGGATCAGGCAAGCCTGAACACCTTGGGTGTCAGCGCCGAGAGCCGCACCTACGAGGCCATCCGCCTCCTTCGGGACGCGGTGCCCCGTCACCTGTACGTCCAGTACACCGCGACGCCGTACGCGCCGCTCCTCTTGGAGGCCGACGACCTCCTGCGACCCGAGTTCGTGGAGTTCTTGCACCCCGGGCCCGGATACGTCGGTGGCCGGGAGTTCTTCGTGGACCACGCCGCGACAGTCGTGCGGGATGTCCCCGTTCTCGACGAGCAAGTCACCAAGAGCCTCCCCATCGAGCTTCCGAGCAGCCTGGTCCAGGCGCTGGGCTCCTTCGTCGCCGGTGCGGCACTGCTGCTTCAGAACGACCCGGCAGGGGCGCCCGTGAGCATGCTCGTCCACTCGACGCAGCGAAACGACGTGCAAGCCCGGTACCACTTCCTGCT
>DASZER010000018.1:0-10917 GCA_035940575.1 Frankiaceae bacterium
GCGGGGGCGGCCTGGCCGGCGACGCCGCCGGGCGCGGCGGGCGGCGGGGCCGACGGCGTTGCCCAGTCGGCGGCGGGCGGCGTGGTCCCCCACGCCGGCGTCCCCGACCACCCGCCCGGCTCCGCGGGCGGCTCGGCGGGCGGCGCGACGGGCGCGGGCGCGGTCGGCTCCTCCGCCGGCACGTCCGCGGACACGCCGTCCGGGGGCACGCGGGAGTCGTCGGTCGTCACGCGGGGTCCTTCCGGGAGCTACTGCAACGGCGCGAGCAGCATCGCGAGCCACGACGACTCGCCCAACACGGCGGCCTGCCCGCCCTCCCAGCCTACGGTGGCGAGCCCGCCCTCCGACGACAACGTCAGCGGCCCCGCCCCCGTGCCCAGGCCCATGAGGTCGTACGGCTCCGACGACGGCGCGGGCTGCGCGGCGCAGCGCTGCATCTCGGTGGCCGGCGGCGGCGCCCAGCACGACGTCCGCTTGCCGCCCTCGGCGGGGTTGCAGTTCCGGGTCGTGTCGGGCGCCTTCGCGGTCCGCTCGCGCGGGAGCCGTTCCTCGGTCTGGTAGTTGCAGGCGACGGGGTGGTCGTGGATGACGAGGCCGTTGTGAAGCTGCCCGTCGATGAGCGCCATGGGCACGCGCCGTACGAGCTCGGGCAGCGCGACGAGCGTCTGGCGGGTGCCGTTCAGGCGGGCGACGCCGATGCGGTTGATCGTCACGAGGTCGCCGAGCAGGACGGCGATGGCCTGCTGGTTCGGCTCGATGAGGCCGTCGAGCTCGCGGGCGGCCTGGACGCCGTTGTCGAGCAGCCTGCGGATGTCGGGGTCCGACGTCCGCAACGTGTCGGTCAGCGTCGCGAGCCCCTGCGCGAACGTACGGAACTGCGACGACGTCGCGCGCGCGGTGTCGAGGACGGTCCTGCCCTCGTCGATGAGCTGGAACGTCTGCGGCAGCACGCTCTCCAGCGCGAGGGTGAACTCGTTGCCCGACTCGATGAGCTGCGTGATCGCGGGGCCGGTGCCGCGGAACGCGTCGCCGAGCCCCTCCACGAGGGCCTGGAGGTTCTCGCGGTCGACGCTGTTGACCATGCGGTCGAGGTCGAGCAGGACCTGGGAGATCTCGACGGGGAGCTGCGTGTTCGAGCGCAGGATCGAGTCGCCGTCGCGGAAGAACGGCGCGCCCGACGTCGGCGGCCGCAGGTCGACGTACTGCTCGCCGACGGCGGACTTGTTCGCGACGACGGCCTTGGTGCCCGACGACGGGATGCGGACATCCTTGTCGATCTTCAGGTCCGCTACGACGCCGTCGCGAGTCAGGTGCATCTGGCCGACCTGGCCGACGCGGACGCCGCGGTACGTCACCTCGGCGCCGGTGAAGATGCCGCCCGACGACGCGAAGTCGACCTTGACCGTGTACGGCCGGTTGACGGCCTCGACGCCGATCAGCGAGAAGCCGGCGTAGAGGATGCCGAGCACCGTGATCACGACGAACGCGACGAGCTGGATCTTGACCGTGCGGCGGATCACGCGAGCCCCCTCTGCAGGAGCCAGTCGAGGCCGGCGCCCGCCGGCAGCGGCGCGGGCCGCGCGGGGGCCGGGGCTGTCGCCGTACGTGCCGGTGCGGCGGACGGGCGCGGCGCGGGGCGCTTCGCGCCGGGCACGGACGGCGGCAGGTTGTTCGGGTCGAGGTAGACCTCGACGTAGAGCTGGAGGTAGTCGCCGGGGATCGCGCGCGGGACGAGCTTCGTCAGCAGCAGCACCTGGTCGAGCGCCTTGGACAGGTCGCCGCGCGCCTGGACGACGCGTTCGAGGATCGGCTGGAGGAGCTGGAAGTTCCGTACGGTGTCCGCGCGCGACGCCTCGATGACGCGCGACGAGACGCGGCCGAGCTCGGCGACGTGCGTGAGCAGCCTGGTCAGGTCCTCGCGCTGGTCGGCGAGCACGGTCAGCGCCGGGGTGAACGTGTCGAGCGCCTCCCCGATCGTCTGCCGCTGCTTGGCGAGCGTCGCCGTCAGCCGGTCGAGCGCGTCGATCGCGCGGACGATGTCGGTCTTGCGCTGGTCGAGGGCGGTGACCATCGTCGTGATGTTGCCGAGCGCCGACCGTACGGTGTCCTCGCGGCCCGCGAGCGCGGCGGACAGCTCGACGGCGATCTCCTGGATGTTGCCGATGCCGCCGCCGTTGAGCAGCGCGGACAGCGCGGTGAAGACCTCCTCGACCTCCGGCACGCGCGACGTCGCGTCGACGGCGATGACGTCGCCGTCGCGCAGCTCACCCTGTGCGGCGTTGGGGCGGGCGAGCTCCACGAACTTCTCGCCGAGCAGGCTCGTCTGGCGCACGCGCGCGGTGGCGTTGCGCGGCAGCCGCACGGACTCCTTGATCCGCAGCGTGACCTTGGCCTTGAACGTGTTCGGGTCCAGCTCGATCCTGTCGACGTCGCCGACCGACACGTCGTCCACGCGCACCGCCGACTGCGGCACGAGGTCGAGCACGTCGTCGAACTCCGCGACCACGGTGTACGTCTCGCCGGTCGCCGAGCCGCCGGGCAGGTCGGCGCCGAACACGCCCTCGCACGCCGTCGCGCCCACGAGCCCGAGCGCCGCGAGGAGCAGCGGCCAGCGGCGCGTCACGACGCACCCCCGAACACGCCGCGCAACGACAGCCGCTCGGTCAGCGCGTCGGCCGCCTTCTTGCGCGCCGCCGCCTGCGCGGCCGCCTTGGCCGCCGGGGTGCCGCTCGCGGCCGAGGACGGCTTCGCCGCCGGCGGCGGAGCGGGACACGGGATGCCGGTGACCGGCGACAGGATCTGGCAGACGATCACGCTGTACGGGTCGTCGGCCTGGTGGTTGTTGTTGCGGATGTCGAGGGTCTTGGCCTCGGTGTTGATGGTGCCCGCGATGTTCGTGGCGCCGAGCGGCAGCACGTCGAGCGCCTCGATGAGGCTCGCCTTGTGCTTCACGACGACCTGCGTCACCTGGGCCAGCGTGCGGATGTCCGAGCCGAGCTCGTCGCGGTGCTCGCGGACGAGCGAGGCCACCTCGCCGAGCGCGATCGAGAGGTTCTTCAACGCCTGCGCCAGCGACTCGCTCTCGCCCGCGAGGTAGCTCGTCGCGGTGGCGAGGTTGGCCGTGAGGTGGCGGATCTTCTCGTCGTTCGCGGCGAGCGTGTGCGTGAAGTCGGCGAGGTTCGCGATGACGGCGGTCATGTCGCCGCTGTTGTCGCCGAGGGTCTTCACCGCTCGCGCGAGGCTGACGATCGTGTCGTTGAGGTCCTTGCCGCCGCCGTTCGCGAGCGTCTTGGCGCCGACGTCCACGAGCCGGCCGAGCGAGCCGTCGGCGTTGGCGCCCTTGGGGCCGAGCGCGACGAGCAGCTTGTCCATCGAGCCGAGGATCTCGTCCAGCTCGACGGGGGTCATCGTCTCGTCGATGTTCGCGCCGTCGGCGAGGCGGGCGTCGCCCTCCTCGTAGATCGGCGACAGCTCGACGTAGCGGTCGGACACCAGCGACGGCGGGATGACGACGGCCGTCACGTCGGCGGGCACGGGCGTGTCCGTCGGCAGGTCCATGACGACACGCACCTTCGGCCCGTCCGGCGTCACCGAACGGATCGTGCCGACCGGCACGCCGAGGATCCGTACCGACGAGCCCGGGTAGACGCCGACCGCCTGGTCGAACGACGCCGTGACCGTCATGCGCGGCGACTCGTTCGTCCGCATCATCGCGACGAGGCCGCCGACGACGAGCGTCATCGTGACGGCGAAGCCGATGACCTTCTGCCACGTGGAGGACATCAGCAGGCCCCCAGCGCGCAGAGCATCTCGTCGGAGACGACGAGGTTCTCGGAGTAGACGTCGAGCCACGTGCCGTTGCCGACGGCGTTGGTGGCGTAGCGGGCGAACGGCCCCAGCGCCGCGACCGACTTGTCGAGCGACGACAGGTTGTCCTTGAGCACCTCGACCACGTTGTGGAGGTTGTGCAGCAGCGGGTCCACCACCGCGCGGTTGTCGCGGACGAGGTCGGTCAGCGCGCGCGACAGGCGCGCCGTGTCGTCCAGCAGCGCGGAGATGGCCTGGCGGCGCTGGAGCACGACCTGCATCACGAGGTCGGCGTCGGTGATGAGCCGCGTCAGCTCGCCGTCGCGCGCGGCGAGCGCAGCGATGACGGTCTTGGTGGAGGCGAGGAGCTGGCGCAGCTCGGCGTCGCGCGAGGCGATCGTGCGCGACAGCGCGGACAGTCCCGTCAGGGCCGAGCGCGCGTTGCCCTTCGTGTCGCGGAACGTCTCCGACAGCACGTCGAGCGCCTTCGCGAGCTGCGCGGTGTCGACGTCGTCGATGGTGTCGGAGAGCTCGTTGAACGCCTCGTAGATCTGGAACGGCACGGTCGTCCGCTCGACGGGGATGACCGACCCCTCGGCGAGCTCGCCGCTGCCCTCGGGCGTCAGCTCCAGGTACTTCGTGCCGAGCAGCGTCTTGAGCTTGATCGCCGCCTTCGTCCGGTCGCCGAGGTCGACGTCCTTGACCTCGAACGTCACGAGCACCCGCTTGCCGGGCAGGTCCAGCTTGACGCCCGTCACCGAGCCGACGCGGACGCCGGCGACGCGGACCTCGTTCTCGGCCGCGATGCCGGCCGCCTGCGTGAACGCGGCCGTGTACTCCCGCTGCCCGCCGAGCCCGGGGATCGGGAGCTTGTCGAGGTTGAACGACCCCACGAGCAGCAGCACGATCGCGACGATGCCCGCGATGCCGATGGGGATCGGGTTCTTCTCCCGGAACGACGTCTGCATCAGCAGCCCGCCTCGGGCTCGCCCGGCGGGATCTCCTGCGGGCCGTTGCCGGTGTTGATCGACAGCGTGCAGACGTAGAGGTTCAGCCAGGAGCCGTACGACTGCGCGCGGGTCAGCGCGGCGAGCGCGTCGGGCAGCCGCTTCAACGCCTCGTCGACCACCGGCGACTTCGCCGCGACGACGTCGACGATGGTGTTCAGCGCGGCGAGGTCGCGGTCGAGCGCGGGCCGCGACTCCTCGAGCAGGCGCGCGGTCGCGGCGGCGAGGCGGTCGACCGAGCCGATGCTGTTGCCGATCGCGTCGCGGTCGCCCGCGAGCCCGGTCGTGAACCGCTGCAGCTCGGCGATGAGCTGGCCGAGCGTGTCGTCGCGCTCGGCGACGGTCGCGGTGACGGCGGAGAGGTTCGTGATGACGCGGCCGATCGCGGCGTCGCGCGCGGCGAGGGTGTTGGTGAGCGACGACGTGCTGGCGAGCAGTGCGTCGACCGTGCCGCCCTCGCCCTGCAGCGTCGCGACGACCTCGGCGGCGAGCTTGTTCACGTCCTCGGGCGACAGCGCCTTGAACAGCGGCTTGAAGCCGTTGAACAGCGTCGTCAGGTCCAGCGCCGGCTGCGTCTGCCCGAGCGGGATCGTGTCGCCGTCGCCGAGCCGGTTGCCGTCGTTGGAGAGCTCGAGGGCGACGTAGCGCTGGCCGAGCAGGTTCTTGTAGCGGATGCGCGCGGTGGCGGCCGTCGTCAGGCGGACGTCGCTCTCGAGCTGGAACGACACCAGCGCGTGCCCCTGCTCGACCTTCGCCGACGTGATGCGCCCGACCTGGACGCCGGAGACCCGGATGTCGTCGCCCGGCAGCAGGCCGGTGACGTCGGAGAACGCCGCCTTGTACGTCGTGTAGTCGGTGCCGGGACGGATGTTGCCGATCGTGTAGTAGAGCAGCATCGTCGCGAACGACGTGATGACCGCGAAGACCGTGAGCTTGACGAGCGACGAGGCGACCTTCACGAGTCCACCACCGTCCCGCGCAGCAGCGGCGAGAGCAGCAGCACCGCGAGGTCCGGAACGTCCTCGGGCGCGACGCCCATGTCCGGCGCGAGCAGCTCGCGTACGGCCTGGCGCTCCTCCGGGCTGCCCGGCGCGCCCGCCGCGGTGAGCCCGGGCAGGCCCGGCACCGGCGGCGGCTCGGTGGGCTCGTGGACGGTGCCCTCGCCGACCGAGCAGCCGCCGCGGTAGTTGCGGTCGGGGTACGTGCACGGCGCGTCGTACGACCCGCGAGTGTTGACCGGCTCCAGCCGGATCGACAGCGCGGGGCCGTGGTTGAGGGCCTCGTTGAGCTTCGTCAGCATGGTGTTCAGGCCGGCGATCGAGCCGGGGATGATGTCGCGCTTCGGGTAGATCGTCTCCAACGTCTGCCGGGTCGCGTCGCTCAGGTAGATGAGCGCGTCGCCGTTGCGGCGCATGACGCCGGTGAGCGTGTCGGCGAAGCCCGCCGTGCCCTGCAGGAAGTCCGACAGCGTCCGCTCCTGCGTCGTCAGGGTGCGGCCGCTGACGATGGAGTTGCGCGCGATGCGGACGATGTCCTCGGCGTTGTCGTCGAGCGACTCGGCGAGGTCGGCGAGACCGGAGAGGTCCTGCTGGATCGTCGGCAGCTTCGGGTTGATCTTCGTCAGGTAGCGGTCGAGGTTCTCGAGGCCCTCGCCGATCTGGTCGCCCCTGCCGCGCAGGCCCTCGGCGATCGCCGTCAGCGCGGCGTTGAGCTCCTCGGGCTGCACGGCGCGCAGCAGCGGGAACAGGTCGCCGAGCACCCGCTCGACCTCGATCGCCTCGGCGCTCGTGTCGCGCGGGATCTCCTGGCCTGGCTCGATGCGCTCGGGCGCCGGGCCCGACTCGGGGATGACGAGGTCGACGAACTTCTCGCCGAACAGCGTCTTCGGCAGGATGCGCGCGCGCACGTTGCGCGGCACGAACTCCACCTTGTCCTCGAGGATGCGCAGCCGCAGCGTGGCGTTGCGGCCGTCGGTCTCCTGCTCGGCGACGCGGCCGACCACGATGCCGCGGACCTTCACGTCGGCGTCGGCGCCGAGCTGCGTTCCGGCCTTGTCCACGACGAGCGTCGCCGGGATCTCGTCGGGGCTGAAGATCTTGCGCTGGAACTTCAGGATCGTGAGCCCGGTCAGCATCGCGATGACGACGAGGAACACGAGCCCCTGGGTGACGTTGCGCCACGACTTGGTCCGCATCGCTACCCCGCGATCCGGATGGTGTCGGTGGCGCCCCAGAACGCGAGGCTCAGGAAGAAGTTGATGACGACGATCAGCACGATGCTCGTCCGGATCGCCTTGCCCACCGCGACGCCGACGCCCTCGGGGCCGCCGCGCGCGAAGTAGCCGTAGTAGCAGTGCACGAGCGTCACGACGAGGGCGAAGATCAGCGCCTTGATCAGCGAGTAGAAGACGTCGACGGGCACGAGGAACTTGTCGAAGTACTGGTCGTACGTGCCCGCGCTCTGCCCGAACAGGTGCACCACGACGAGCCGCGTCGCGATGTAAGACGAGAAGAGGCTGACGAGGTAGAGCGGGATGACCGCGATGAACGACGCGATCATCCGGGTGGTCACGAGGAACGGGATCGACGGCACGCCCATGACCTCGAGCGCGTCGACCTCCTCGCTGATCCGCATGGCGCCGAGCTGCGCGGTGAAGCCGCACCCCACCTGTGCCGCGAGCGTGATGCCCGCGATGATCGGCGTGATCTCGCGGGTGTTGCCGAACGCGCTGACGAAGCCCGAGAACACCTCCGCGCCGATGAGCTGCAGGCCCTTGAAGCCCTCGAGGCCGACCTGCGTCCCGGTGAAGAACGACAGGAAGAAGATGACGCCGACGGTGCCGCCGCCGACGACGAGCGCGCCCGAGCCGAGGCTGACCTCCGCGAGCAGGCGCAGCCACTCCTTGCGGTAGTGGACGAACGTCTTCGGCATCCAGGCCAGGCACTTGCCGTAGAACGCGAGCTGCGTCCCGAGGTCCCCGAGCGGGTTGACGACCCAGCGGTTGCCGGCGCCGGAGACGACCCGGGCCGGGCGCGCGAGGGTGGGGGGGATCGTCGCCATCAGGCGTTCACCCGCCCCGCGCCGGCTCGTTCCTTGCAGCACGGACGGCCCCGCCACGCGTGGCGATCTTCAACGTTGGGGCGGAGGCCGGTCATGAGAACTTCTGGGGGACGAGGCTGAAGTACAGGGTCGTCAGCACGAAGTTCACGAGGAACAGCAGCATGAACGTGATGACGACGGACTGGTTCACGGCGTCGCCGACGCCCTTCGGGCCGCCCTTCGCGTTGAGGCCCTTGTACGACGCCACGAGCGCGGCGATCAGCCCGAACAGCAGCGCCTTCATCTCCGACACCCACAGGTCCGAGACCTGCGACAGCGTGCCGAACGACGCCAGGTACGCGCCCGGCGTGCCGTGCTGCACGAGGACGTTGAAGAAGTAGCCGCCGGCGATGCCGACGAACGACACCAGGCCGTTGAGGAAGAACGCCACGATCATCGCGGCGAGCACGCGCGGCACGACGAGGCGCTGGATCGGCGAGACCGCGAGCACCTCCATCGCGTCGATCTCGTCGCGGATGCGGCGGCTGCCGAGGTCGGCGCAGATCGCGGAGCCGCCGGCGCCCGCGATCAGCAGCGCGGTCGCGACGGGCGCCGCCTCGCGCACGATCGCGAGGACCGACGCCGAGCCGACGTAGGACTGCGCGCCGAGTTGGCGGGAGAGGTTGCCGACCTGCAGCGAGATGACCATGCCGAACGGGATCGACACGAGCATGGTCGGCACGATGCAGACGCCCGCGATGAACCACGCCTGGTTGATCAGCTCGCGCCACTGGAACGGGCGCCGGAACATCGCGCGCATCGTGTCCAGGAACAGCGCGAACATGCTCCCGGTCTGCGTGAGCGCACCGGTCACGACGCTCATGTCGAGGCGCCTGCCGTGACGCGGACGTTCTCGCGCGTGGTGTCCGCGGCGCCGTTCTTGCGCTCCTCCAGGAGGAACGCGTGGCTGCCGTGCGGCGAGCGCATGGACTTGCGGATCAACGGCTCGGTCGGGAGGAGCTGCGGCTCCATCGGCGGCAGGTCGGGCATCTCCGCGCCCTCGTCGGCCTCGGCGGCGAGCGCGGCGGCGTCCTTCTCCTCCGCCATGCCGATCGGGCCCTGCCTGCGGCCGTTGAGGAACTGGCGCACGACCGGCTCGTCGCTGGTCAGGAGCTGGTCGCGCGGGCCGAACATCACCAGGCGCCGGCGGAACAGCAGGCCGATGTTGTCGGGCACCGTGCGCGCGGTGTTGATGTCGTGCGTGACGATGAGGAACGTCGCGCCGATCTGCGCGTTCAGGTCGACGATGAGCTGGTTGAGGTACGCCACGCGGACCGGGTCGAGGCCGGAGTCCGGCTCGTCGAACAGGATGATCTCGGGGTCGAGCACCAGCGCCCGCGCGAGGCCCGCGCGCTTGCGCATGCCGCCGGAGATCTCGCCGGGGAGCTTCCCCTCGGCGCCGAGGAGGCCGACCATCTCCATCTTCTCCATGACGATCCGCTTGATCTCGCTCTCGCTCTTCTTGGTGTGCTCGCGGAGCGGGAACGCGACGTTGTCGAACAGCGTCATGGATCCGAACAGCGCGCCGTCCTGGAACAGCACGCCGAAGAGCTTGCGGACCTCGTAGAGGTGGCGCTCGGAGACGTTCGGGACGTCCTTGCCGTTGACCCAGATGTGGCCGCGGTTGGGCTTGAGCAGGCCGACGAGGTGCTTGAGGAAGACCGACTTGCCGGTGCCCGACGGGCCGAGCATCACGCTGATCTCGCCGGCCGGGATCGTGAGCGAGACGTCCTCGAAGATCGTCTGGCGGCCGAAGGACTTCGTCAGCCCCTCGACCTTGATCTCGACGCCCACGCGTAACTCCCTCTGGGAACCACGAAGCACCGGGCACGTGCCCCGGCGGCTCCGATCCGTGTGACGTTCGTCACAGTAAGAGACAGTCCCGCTTTACGCCAGCCCAGTCCGTGTCAGCCGCCCGTGCGACGCCGTCGCCCGACGACGAACGGGCGGCCACCCGTGAGGGTGACCGCCCGTCCGGGGCGTTGCTGGCTACTTCATGGTGACCTTGGCGCCGGCGCCCTCGAGGGCCGCCTTCGCCTTCTCGGCCGCCTCCTTGTTGACCTTCTCCAGGACGGGCTTGGGCGCGCCGTCGACGAGGTCCTTGGCCTCCTTGAGGCCCAGGCTCGTGAGCGCGCGCACCTCCTTGATGACCTGGATCTTCTTGTCGCCCGCGTCGTCGAGGATGACGTCGAACTCGTCCTGCTCCTCGGCCGCGGCGGCGTCGCCGCCACCGCCGCCACCCTGCGCCGCGGGGGCGGCCCTGGCGACCGGCGCGGCGGCGGTGACGCCGAACGTCTCCTCGAACTGCTTCACGAACTCCGACAGCTCGTTCAGCGTCTTCTCCTTGAACGCGTCGAGCAGCTCGTCGGTGCTGAGCTTCGGCTTTGCTTCTCCTCTTAGGCGGTCGGCTCGGCAGCCGGCTCGGCCGCCTCGTTCTCGGTGCTCTCGGTCGCGTCCGCGGCGGGTGCCGCGTCGGCCTCGTCGGCGGCGGGGGCCGCGTCCGTCGTGTCGGTCGTGTCGGTCGTGTCGGTCGCGTCCGCGTCGGCCGTCTCCGGCGCGTCCGCGTCGGCCGTCTCCGCCGCGTCGGCCGGGGCCTCGGCGGTGGCGGGACCCTCGGCCTGGACCTTGTCGCGCAGCGCCGCGGCGAGCCGCGCCGTCTGCGAGAGCGGCGCGGCGAACAGGCTGACCGCCTGCTGCAGCGACGCGTTCATCGCGCCCGCGAGCTTCGCGAGCAACGTCTCGCGCGACTCGAGGTCCGCGAGCTTGCGGATCTCCTCGGGGCTCAGCGCCTTGTCGTCGAGGACACCGCCCTTGATGACGAGCAGCGGGTGCGCCTTCGCGAAGTCACGCAGACCCTTGGCGGCCTCGACCGGGTCGCCCTTGATGAACGCGATGGCCGTGGGGCCCTCGAGCAGGGCGTCGAGCTCGAGGCCCGCCTGCTTCGCCGCGATCTTGGTCAGCGTGTTCTTCACGACGGCGTACTGGACGTCGCCGCCCAGCGCGC
>DASZER010000019.1:0-53702 GCA_035940575.1 Frankiaceae bacterium
TAAGCATCGTTCAGCGGGGACAGGCGTTCGCGCGGCGGCGATTAGAGCGAGGACGGCTAAGGAATGTTCTGGACACGCTGGTTCAAATGGATGTCGCACGACATGGCGATCGACCTCGGCACCGCCAACACGGTGGTCTACGTCCGCGGCCGCGGCATCGTCCTGAACGAGCCGAGCGTCGTCGCGATCAACACGAACAACAAGGGCATCCTCGCGGTCGGCACCGAGGCCAAGCGGATGATCGGCCGCACGCCCGGCAACATCGTGGCGATCCGGCCGCTCAAGGACGGCGTCATCGCCGACTTCGAGACGACCGAACGGATGCTGCGGTACTTCATCCAGAAGGTGCACCGCCGCCGCCACTTCGCCAAGCCGCGCGTGGTCGTCTGCGTCCCGTCCGGCATCACCGGCGTCGAGCAGCGGGCCGTCGAGCAGGCGGGCTACCAGGCCGGCGCGCGCAAGGTGTACATCATCGAGGAGCCGATGGCCGCCGCGATCGGCGCCGGGCTCCCGGTGCACGAGCCGACCGGCAACATGGTCGTCGACATCGGCGGCGGCACGACCGAGGTCGCGGTCATCTCGCTCGGCGGCATCGTGACGAGCCAGAGCATCCGCGTGGGCGGCGACGAGCTGGACAACGCGATCATCAGCTACGTCAAGAAGGAGTACTCGCTCATGCTGGGCGAGCGCACCGCGGAAGAGATCAAGATGGCGATCGGCTCGGCGTTCCCCGCGCCGGACGAGCCGCACGCCGAGATCCGCGGCCGCGACCTCGTCAGCGGCCTCCCGAAGACGATCGTGGTCTCCGCCGAGGAGATCCGCAAGGCGATCGAGGAGCCCGTCAACGCGATCGTCGACGCGGTCAAGACGACGCTCGACAAGTGCCCGCCCGAGCTCTCGGGCGACGTGATGGACCGCGGCATCGTCCTCACCGGCGGCGGCGCGCTGCTCAAGGGCCTGGACGAGCGCCTGAAGCACGAGACGGGCATGCCGATCCACATCACCGACAACCCGCTCCACTCGGTGGCGATGGGCTCGGGCAAGTGCGTCGAGGAGTTCGAGGCGCTCCGGCAGGTGCTCATCTCGTCCCCCCGGCACTAGGGCGGCGTGTACCGCGACTCGCGCCGAACGAGGATCGTCCTCGCGCTGCTCATCCTGACGTCGTTCACGCTCATCACGATCGACTACCGGGCGGGCGAGGGAACGGCGTTACGGGGGCTGCGCACGGCGGCCGCGGCGGTGTTCGGGCCCGTGCAGCGGGCGGTGACGTCCGGGGTGCGGCCCATCGGCAACGCCCTCGCGACGCTCGGCGACCTCGGCGGCCTCAACGACGAGGTGCACAGCCTCCGCGCCGAGAACCAGGAGCTGCGCAACCAGCTCCACCAGGTCGACGACCTGCGCCGCGAGAACGACGCGCTGCGCAAGCTCAACGGCCTCACCGCGCGCGGCGGCTACAAGACCGTCCGCTGCCGCGTCGTCGCGCTCGGCCCCGGCAACTTCGAGTGGACCGCCACGGTCGACTGCGGCTCGCGCGACGGGATCTCCAAGGACCAGACGGTCGTCAACGGCGACGGGCTCGTCGGCAAGGTGGTGGAGGTGGCGCCGTTCACCTCGCTCGTGCTGCTGGCGATCGACCCGCAGTTCACGGTGATCGGGCGCCTCGCGGTCCACGGCACGACCGGCCCGGTGACCGGCAACGGCCTGCGCCCGATGGAGATGCAGCTCCTCGCGCCGACGGCGCTGGTCAGCATCGGCGAGGCGATCGTGAGCAACGGCGTCCAGGGCGGCATCGTCAGCGGCGTCCCGATCGGCGTCGTGACGAAGGTGAGCACCGCGCGCTCGGTCGTGACGCGCACGGTCGAGGTGCGGCCGTTCGTCGACTTCACCGCGCTCGACACCGTCGCGGTCGTCGTGGAGCCCCCGCGCAGGGACCCGCGCAACGCCGTCCTGGTCACCGCCACGCCCACGCCTACGCCGTCCGCGACGCCGTCGCAGCCGGCCTGCCTCGCCTCGCCGTCGCCCGGCGCGTCCGGTGCGTCCGGCGCCTCGGGGGCGCCAGGCGGCACCCCGAGCCCCGGCGCGAGCCCGTGCCCGAGCGCGACGCCCACCCCGACGCCGGGACGGACGTTCGGGACGCCGCGGCCCACGCCGACGCCGTGAGCCCGCGCCCGTGAGCGCGAACCGCCTCGCCGTCGTCGTCCTGAGCATCGTCACCGCGCTGGTCCTCCAGACGAGCGTGCTGGCGAGGATCTCCTTCCTCGGCGCCAAGCCCGACCTCGTGCTCGTCGTCGTCGTCTGCTTCGCGCTCTCCGACGGCCCCGCCGTCGGGATGGGCGCGGGCTTCGCCGCCGGGCTCGTGGTGGACCTGCTCGGGACGCACACGCTCGGCCTGTTCGCGCTCGTGCTGTGCGTCGTCGGCTACGCCGCCGGCGTGATCCGCTCGTACTTCGACAGGCTGGCGACGTTCACGCCGATGCTCGTCGTGGGGGCGCTCACGGCGGTCACCGTGCTCGCGTACGCGGGGCTGTCCCTGCTGCTCGGCGACGTCGAGGTGAGCGGGGAGCCGCTCGTCCGTTCCCTTCTGCTGACGAGTCTTTACGATGTGGTCCTCACCCCGTTCGTGTTCGCGGCCGTCACCGCGTTGCGGAGCCGGTCCGACGACCCGAGAGGCGCGTAATGAGCGACCGTTCGCGGCTGCGCCTGGCCGTGCTCCAGGTCCTCCTGCTGAGCCTCGTCGGGACGCTGCTCGGGCGGCTCTGGTACCTCCAGGTGCTCGCCGGCGGCGAGTACGAGCGCATCGCCGCCGACAACGGCCGCGGCTCGATCGTGGAGCCCGCCACGCGCGGCCGGATCCTCGACGACATGGGCCGCCCGCTCGTCACGAACCGCACGAGCCTCGTCGTCTCCGTCTCCTACGCCGAGCTGTCCAGGCAGAAGGACAAGGGCCGCGCCGCGATGGCGCGCCTCGGCGCGCTGATCGACGTCCCCGCCGAGCAGCTCCTCGCCGAGGTCGAGCCGTGCGGGCCCGCGAAGGAGCGCCGCGCCAAGGGCATCACGGTCTGCAACAACGGGTCCCCGCTCCAGCCGGTCCCTGTCGCGCGGGACGTGCCGCCGCAGGTGGCGTTCCAGATCATGGAGCACCGCGAGGACTACCCGGGCGTCGACGCCAAGGCCGTCGCGGTGCGCGCGTACCCACAGAAGACGCTGGCCGCGCACGTGTTCGGCTACCTCGGCAAGATCCACCCGGACGAGATCGGCAAGGGCGCGTACGCCGAGGGCTACGACCCGAGCGACCTCGTCGGCCGCGGCGGCGTCGAGGAGATGTACGACCGCGACCTCAAGGGCGTCAGCGGCCTCGAGACCGTGTCGGTCAACCGCCTCGGCCGCGTCACCGGCGTCGTGGAGACGCGCGAGCCCGTGCCCGGCAACGACCTCGTGCTCTCGCTCGACGCGGGCGTGCAGCAGGCCGCCGAGCAGGCGCTGAACGACTGGATGCTCTACGCCCGCAGCCGCCCGCCAGACACGCACGGCCGCCTCTCGCCCGCGCCGTCGGGCGCCGCCGTCGTGGTCGACGTCACGAACGGCCGCGTCGTCGCGCTGGCGAGCAACCCGTCGTTCGACCCGGCGAAGTTCGGCGTGCGGATGTCGCAGGCGGACTACGAGCGGACGTTCGGCAAGGCCGCGGGCGACCCGCTCGTGAGCAGGGCGGTGCAGGGGACGTTCGCGCCGGGATCGACCTTCAAGCTCGTCTCGACCGCGGCGGCCGTCGAGTCGGGGCGGGCGCCGTTGCACGGCGTCTACTCCTGCCCGGGCCAGCTCCGCGTCGGCAACTCGTACAAGAGCAACTTCGAGGGCCGCGCCGAGGGCGCCATCAACCTGCACACGACGCTCGTGAAGTCGTGCGACACCGTCTACTACAAGTTCGCGATCGACGAGTGGTACTCCGACGAGGCGCTGGTCGACGCGAAGAAGCCGCCGGCGGAGCCGCTGCAGGCGATGGCGCGCGCGTTCGGCTTCGGCAAGCGGACCGGCATCGACCTCCCCGTCGAGCGCGCGGGCGTGATCATGGACCGCGCCCAGAAGCGCAGGACGTGGGAGGAGAACAAGGACCAGTACTGCAAGGACGCCAAGAACCCGCAGTACAGCGACTACGTCCGCGCGATCAGCCAGGAGAACTGCGTCGAGGGCTTCAAGTACCGGCTCGGCGACGCGGCCAACCACTACGTCGGCCAGGGCGAGGTGCTCGTCACGCCGCTGCAGATGACGATGGCGTACGCCGCCCTCGCGAACGGCGGCACGCTCTACTCGCCGCGCATCGCGAAGGCGGTCATCGGCCCCGACGGGAAGGTCGTTCGCGAGATCACGCCGCCGGTCGTCCGCAGGGTCCCCGTGCGGCCGGAGACGATCGCGTACATGAACGCCGCGCTGGCCGACGTGCCGATCGAGGGCACGGCCAAGGGCGCGTTCAGGAGCTTCCCGTTCGAGGTGCTGCACACGGCGGGCAAGACCGGCACCGCCGAGGTGTTCGGCAAGCAGAACACGTCCTGGTACGCCTCCTACGGCCCCGTCGACGACCCGCGCTACGCCGTCGTCGTGATGGTCGAGCAGTCGGGCCAGGGCGGGCAGATCGCCGCACCGGCGGTGCGCCAGATCTGGGACGGCATCTACGGGCTCGAAGGGCGCAAGGGCGCGTTCGCCCGCGGCCTGCCGCCCGCGTCGCTGCCGCGCATCGCGCCCGACGGCACGATCAGCAGGCCCGCGCCCGTCGCCCCGCGACCGAGCGCGTCGCCGAGCGCGATGGCCCTGCCGGTGAGGCGGTTCGTGCTGTGGTAGCCACCCCGGAGTGGGCGACCCCGCGCGTCTCGCCCGTGAAGCTGAACGACCGCGAGTCGCTGCGCGAGAGGGCGTTCGACAGGGAGTCGCCGCTGCGCCGCCTCGACTGGGTGCTCGTGCTCTCCGCGATCGCGCTGTCGGGCATCGGCGCCGCGCTCGTCTGGTCGGCGACCAAGAGCAACCTCGCCGCGAAGGGGCTCGACCCCGACACGTTCCTCAAGCGGCACATCCTCAACGTCGGCATCGGGCTCGCGCTCGGCGCCTGCGCCGCGCTCGTCGACTACCGCGTGCTGCGGGCGTACGCGCCGGTCGTCTACGTCGCGTCGTGCCTCGGCCTGATCGCCGTGCTCTCGCCGCTCGGCTCGACGATCAACGGCGCGCACTCGTGGATCGTCATCGGGGGCGGGTTCCAGATCCAGCCTTCGGAGTTCGCGAAGGTCGCGCTCGTCGTCGGCATGGCGATGATCCTCGGCGAGAAACGCGACAACGAGACCGACCCGCGCGACGGCGACGTCGTGCTCGTGCTGCTGCTCGCCGCCGTGCCGATGGCGCTGATCCTGCTGCAGCCCGACTTCGGCACGATGATGGTGTTCGTCTTCGTGATCCTCGGCGTGCTCGCGGTCTCCGGCGCGCCGACCCGGTGGGTCGCCGGGCTCGTCATCGTCGGCGCGCTGAGCGGCTGGGGCATCCTGCACTTCCACCTGCTGAAGGACTACCAGGAGAAGCGGCTCACGGCGTTCGCCAACCCCGACGCCGACCCCAAGCACACCGGCTACAACGTCAAGCAGGCCAAGATCGCGATCGGGTCCGGCCGGGTGACGGGCAAGGGCCTGTTCAACGGCACGCAGACCAACGGCCAGTTCGTGCCGGAGCAGCAGACCGACTTCGTCTTCACGGTCGCGGGGGAGGAGCTCGGCTTCGTCGGCGCGAGCGCGATCCTGCTGCTGCTCGGGATGATCCTGTGGCGCGGCACCCGAATAGCCGTGAACGCCGGCGACATGTTCGGGACGCTGGTCGCCGCGGGCGTCGTGTCGTGGTTCGCGTTCCAGTCGTTCGTCAACATCGGGATGACGCTCGGCATCATGCCGGTGACCGGGCTGCCGCTGCCGTTCGTGTCCTACGGGGGGTCCTCGATGTTCGCGACGATGATCGCGATCGGGCTGCTGTGCAACGTGAAGATGCGCAGCAATGGCTGGGACTGACGTCCGCAGGATCTGGTACCGCCGGGTGCCCGGCGCCTGGTACTACGCGTTCCCGCTCGGCCTCGCGGCGTACGCCGTCGCGCAGCGCTCGTGGCTGGCGGCATGCTGGGCGTTGCTGACGTTCCCCCAGGTGTGGCTGGCCAGGCGCGGCGCCACGACGCTGACCGCCGAGGGCATCGAGACGGGCGTGCTGCGGCGGCGCCGCGTGCCGTGGGGCGAGGTGCGCGCGCTGCGCGCGTCGTCGGCGGACCCGCGGGCGGCGGCGGTGCTCGCCGACGGGACGGCGGTGCCGTTGCGGGCGGTCGAGTGGTACGCGCCGCGGCCGGAGGGCCGGGCGCCGCGCGGGTCCGTGCAGGCCGTCGCCGAGTGGGCGCGGGCGCACGGCCACGACGTCCCCGTCGTCGCGTGACTTCCGACGGCCGTAGCGGGTACGACGGCGGCATGAGCGGCGACCGGACCGTGCTCCGCCCGTTCCTCGGGCGCCTGAACCTCGCGCTCGCCGTCGGGTGGGTGCTCGTCGGCGTCACGTCGTCGCGGTGGTGGGGCTGGCCGTTCGCCGTGGTGGGCGCGGCGTACTACGGCGCCGCCGGGCTCGCCACGACGACCCTCACGCCCGGCGCGCTCGTGGTGCGCACGTGGCGCGGCCGGCGGCGCGTGGCGTGGGAGGACGTGCGCGACGTCGTGGCGGCGCGGCGCAACGGCGCGGTCGCGCGGCTGCGCGACGGGTCGCGGCTCGCGCTGCCCGGCGTGACGATGCGGCCCGAGGTGCCGGAGGCGTACGCCGACGCCGCGTCGGCGCAGGGCGTGCTGGCGTACGCGCGGCGCCACGGCGCCCCGCCGAGCGAGGGGCACCCCGGCGGGCCGGAGCGCCCCTCGCCGGCGGAGCGGGCGGATCAGGCGAAGTAGCTCGGGTCGCCGAAGTACCTCGCCGGGCCGGCGTCGAGGATGCCGCCGTCGCGGAACAGGATCCAGTAGCCGTAGCCGACGCTCGCAGGCGTGGCCACGATGGCGACGGCGTTGGCGGGCACCGATCCCGTGCCTGCCGGCATGTCCGCGAGCAGCCCGCCGGTCGACCCGGCGTACGGCTGCCCGCTCGGGAACGCGAAGATGCCGCCGTCGCGCCCGACCAGCCAGTAGCCGTTGTTCGGCGCGCCGGCGATCCCGACGACCGGCGCGTTGAGCGCCTGCCCGCCCATCGAGCCGTGGAACGGCGCGTCGCCGTAGTTGAAGACGCCGCCGTCCGACGCGACGAGCCAGTAGCCGTTGCCGCTCGTCGTGGCCGCCATGCCGACCATGGGCGCGTTGAGCACCTTGCCGCCCATCGACCCGAGCAGCGGCGCGTCGCCGTAGTTGAAGACGCCGCCGTCGCCGGCCACGAGCCAGTAGCCGTTGCCCGACGGCGTCGCGGTGATGCCGACGATCGGCTTCACCAGCGGCAGCGACCGCGGGTCCCCGAAGTGGCCGGCGGTGCCGTAGTTGTAGACGACGCCGTTGCCGGAGACGAGCCAGTAGCCGCCGCCGCCCGGCTTCGCCGCGATGCCGACGATGCCGCTCGTCGGCGCCGGGCTGCCGTGGAACGTCGCGCTGCCGTACGCGTAGACGTTGCCGGCCGCGTTGACCTCGTAGTAGCCCTGGGCGTCGCTCGCGCGCGCCATCGCGACGATCTCGGTGGAGATGCGCCCGCGCGGCCCGGACACGATCTTGTAGCGCTTCACCGGGTCGTTGACCGCGCCGCCGGTGGGCGTGAGCTGGTCCATGGCGGGGACCGTGATGTACGGCACGCCGCCGACGACCTGGAACGCCGGCATGTCCTCGCCGCACTTGCGGCCCTGCCTGTCGATGCGGATCGGGTTGCGGACGCTGAACTCCCAGGAGGTCTTGAACGTCGCGTCGGGCGTCCGCGCCAAGCCCCAGCTGAAGACGCCGTTGTCCGAGCAGTTGACGTCGCCCCGCATGCCCTCGAAGACCATGTACCAGTACGAGCCCTCCTTGACGATGTCGCGCTTGCCGACGCCCGCCTTCGCCCACCAGCCGGGGGCGTTGACGGTCGCGTTGCCGACGACCGGCCCCGCCTTCGCGAGCGTCGCGTCGAGCGAGGCGCCGTCGGCGAACCCGATCGTGAGGAAGTTCTCGGTCGGGTTGCCGGTGCTGGGGTGCGCGTGGAAGCCGACGCGGTAGCGGCCGTCGGGCGTGCGGACGACGTTCGGCGTGCCGGTGTGCTGGCCGTCCCAGCCGGTCGCCGACGGGATCACGACGTCGAGAGGCGCGGTCCACGCGATGCCGTCGTAGCTGTACGAGCGCCCGACGCGCACCTTGCCGCCGCAGTTGTCGCAGTGCTCGTAGACCATCGCCAGCCGCGGCCTGCCCGCGGGGTCGCGGTCCACCATGACGTTCGGCGCGGAGATGTCGCCGGGGCCCGAGAGCACCTGCGCGCCGCCGTTGTACGCCGTCCACGTGTGGCCGTCGTTCGACGTCGCGAGCGCGATGCCGCGCAGGGTCGGGTGCCGGTGGTACATCAGGTACCGCCCGCCGAAGAACACCGTCGACTGCTCGACGTGGCTGACCAGCGGCGAGCTGAACGCCGGGTCGTCCACGACGTGGGCGCTGTCGTTGAACAGGTCGTTGAGGGCAGTGCCGGTGACCTCGCGGTAGCCGGACCTGTAGCCGTTGGCGCCCTCGCAGAACACCGGGATCGACAGGCTCGGCGTCGGCGCGCCGAACGCCGCGACGCCGTTGTGCATCTGCCACTGGAACGCGTACGTCCCGCCGGTCGCGGGCGCGGTGATCGTGAACGCGAACGTGCCGTTGGCGCCGGGCGTGACGTTGGTCGACGGCGCGACGCCGGTGGCGGCGACGCCCCACGTGGTCGTGGTGGTCGGGCGCAGCCGGTACGTCGTCGTGAGCCACGTGCTCGTGCCGGTGTTGCGCATGGTGACGCTGACGTTCGCGGTCTGGCCGCAGTACAGCGTGCCGGGGACGCTGCGCGAGACGTACTGCGCGTCGTCCACGCCCGCCGCGCCCGCGCCGGTGACGCCGAGCGTGAGGCAGCCGAGCGCGGCGGCGGCCGCGACGGCGCGGAGCGGGCGGGGTGAGCGGGCGGAGCGGTGTCGTACGGAGCTGGGTCGTACGGGCATGGTGCCCCCCTTGGCGAACGTGCGCCGGCCGGGCGACCGGCGCGGTACGCGGCCCATGGTGGACTCCGCCGCGTCGCCGCGTAAGGACCCTTGAACGGCCGTGGGAGCGGCCTAGGGTGGCCCGCATGACCCGCCGCTCCGTCGTCGTCGCCGTCGCGCTCAAGGTCGTGCTCGTCGCGCTCGTGGCGTTCGCGCTCGCGAACCTCGAGTGGGAGCGCTTCGCCGACAAGGCCATGACCGCGCGGGCCGTGCTGTACCCGCTCGCCGCGCTCGTCGTCCCGCTCGCGTGGCTGCTGCGCGGCCGGTGCGGGCCTTACCCCGCGGTCGCGGACGCGCTGCTCGTGACGCCGTTCGTTATCGACCTCGCGGGCAACGCGCTCGACCTCTACGACTCCGTCACGTGGTTCGACGACGCGTGCCACCTCGGCAACTGGGCGATCCTCACGCTCGCGTTCGGGCTCGCCGTCGCGCGGCGCTGCGGGCCGTGGGTGACGCTCGGGCTCTGCGTCGGCTTCGGCGCGACGACCGCGCTGCTGTGGGAGGTGGGGGAGTTCGGCGCGTTCGTCCTCAAGACCGACGAGTCCGTGACGGCGTACCGCGACACGATCGGCGACATGACGCTCGGCCTCACCGGCGCCCTGCTCGCCGGCCTGCTCTGCGCGCGGCTGGCGCGGCGCTACGGGCAGAAGAACCCGTAGTCGTACTCGCGCGGGCGCGCGCCGCCGTCGCCCCACGTGTCGGTGACGGTCTCGGCCTCGACGAGCCGCGTGCCCTCGAGGCGGTAGTAGGTACGGGTCCCCGTCGTGCCCTGCTTCATCGTCGCCATGTCCAGGGCGGCGGTCGCGACGACGAGGCCGCCGCGCTCGGCGCAGCCCCACGAGTGCTCGCCCGCGGCGTCCCAGCCCTGGAGCAGGTCAGGCCCTTC
This sequence comes from Frankiaceae bacterium, assembly GCA_035940575.1. Taxonomy (GTDB): domain Bacteria; phylum Actinomycetota; class Actinomycetes; order BP-191; family BP-191; genus BP-191. Next base: position 10,095 of record DASZER010000019.1, read on the forward strand.
GACCTGGGCGAGCTCGCCGTCGCGGAGGGTGAGCAGGCGCCACCCGGTGGACGACGCGGTGCTGCCCGGCGAGACCGCGATCTCCAGGTCGCCGTCGCCGTCGAAGTCCACGATCGGCCCGAGGGACTGGCCCTCGTTGCCGCAGCACGGGTCGAGGTACGTGCCCGTGCTCCCGTTGCCGAAGCGCACCTCGACACCCCACCGGAACGCGTCCGACATCGGCTCGCCCTGGCGGACCACGCGCACCCGGTCCTCCCTGCCGTCGCCGTCGACGTCGACGCGGCGCTCGTCCTGGCCGGCCCACCGGTCGGGGTCCGCGATGCGCGTCGGCAGCACCGGAGCCGGGCTGGTCGGCGACGCCGTCGGCGTCGTCGCGACGTGGCCGCGCTCGCCGCCGCCACCCGGCACCACGGCCACCGCGACGCCCGTGGCGACGGCGGCCGTCGCCGCGGTCGCGGCCCACAGGAGGCGGCGTCCGCGGGTGCGGCGGGAGACGTTGCGGGTCAGCCACTCGTACGACGTCGCGTCCGGCTCGACGCCGGCGACGGCCGCCGACGCGCGCGCCGTGAACTCCTCGGGCGTCATCGCCCCGCCTCCAGGATCGTCGAGAGCCGCGCGAGGCCGCGCGAGGTGTAGCCCTTCACGGAGCCGACGGCGCAGCCCATGGCCGCGGCGGCCTGCGCCTCGGACAGGTCGCCGAAGTAGCGCAGCACCAGCGCCTCGCGCTCGCGGCGCGGGATCTGCCGCAGCGCCCGCACGAGCTCGTCGCGCTGGACGGTGGCGTACGCCGCGTCGTCGGCCGTGGCGTGCTCGGGCCTGGGCGCGTGGCGTTGCGCGACGAGACGGCGGCGCAGGGCGGAGCGCGCGAGGTTCACGACGGTCTGGCGGAGGTACGCGAGCTCCTTCGCGTGGTCGTCCAGGCGGCGGCCGTGCACGCGCACGTACGCCTCCTGCACGACGTCCTCGCAGGCCGCCGGCTCGTCCAGCAGCAGCGCGGCGAGGCGGAGGAGGGACCGGTAGTGCGCGGCGTACAGCGTCGCCAGGTCCCCCACCATCGGCCTCCTCGCCGCCGTCGTCTCGGTCACGTGCGATTGGACGCGCGGGTCGCGCGGAAGGTTGTGCGACTACCCTGGACGAGACATGGAATCGATCTTCCCCCTTCTCGAACCGCTCCTTCCCCGCGTCCAGAAGCCCGTCCAGTACGTCGGCGGCGAGCTGAACGCGCAGGCCAAGGAGTGGGAGTCCGCCGACGTCCGCTGGTGCCTCATGTACCCGGACGCCTACGAGGTGGGGCTGCCCAACCAGGGCGTGATGATCCTCTACGAGGTGCTCAACGAGCAGCCGGGCGTGCTCGCCGAGCGCACGTACGCGGTGTGGCCCGACCTCGAGGCGCTGATGCGCGAGCACGGGGTCCCGCAGTTCACGGTCGACTCGCACCGGCCCGTGGCGGCGTTCGACCTGCTCGGGGTGTCGTTCGCGACCGAGCTCGGCTACACGAACCTCCTCAACGCCCTCGACCTCGCGGGCCTCCCGCTGCTCGCGTCCGAGCGCACGTCAGGGCCGCTCGTCGTCGCGGGCGGGCACGCGGCGTTCAACCCCGAGCCGATCGCGGACTTCGTCGACTGCGCCGTCCTCGGCGACGGCGAGCAGGTCGTCCTCGACATGACGGCGGTCGTCCGGTCGTGGAAGGCCGACGGCGAGACGGGCGGGCGCGACGGGCTGCTGCTGCGCCTCGCCACCGAGGTGCCGGGCGTGTACGTCCCGCGCTTCTACGACGTCGAGTACCTGCCCGACGGGCGCATCAAGCGCGTGCACCCCAACACGTCGGGCGTGCCGTTCCGCGTGGCGAAGCGGACCGTGATGGACCTCGACGAGTGGCCGTACCCCAAGGCGCCGCTCGTCCCGCTCGCGGAGACCGTGCACGAGCGGATGAGCGTCGAGATCTTCCGGGGCTGCACCCGCGGCTGCCGGTTCTGCCAGGCGGGCATGATCACGCGGCCGGTGCGGGAGCGTTCGATCACCGGCATCGGCGACATGGTCGAGCGCGGCCTCAACGCCACCGGCTACGAGGAGGTCGGCCTGCTCTCGCTGTCCTCGGCCGACCACTCCGAGATCGCGCCGATCGCGCGCGGCCTCGCCGACCGCTACGAGGGCTCGCAGGTCTCGCTGTCGCTGCCCTCCACGCGCGTCGACGCGTTCAACATCACGCTGGCGAACGAGCTCACCCGCGGCGGCCGCCGTAGCGGGCTCACGTTCGCGCCCGAGGGAGGGTCCGAGCGGCTGCGGCGCGTCATCAACAAGACGGTCACGAAGGAGGACCTGATCCGGACCGTCACGACGGCGTACCAGGGCGGCTGGCGGCAGGTGAAGCTCTACTTCATGTGCGGCCTGCCCACCGAGACAGACGAGGACGTGCTGGAGATCGCCGAGCTCGCGCACGAGGTCATCCGCACGGGACGGCGCGAGACGGGCCAGAAGGACGTGCGCTGCACGGTGTCGATCGGCGGCTTCGTGCCGAAGCCGCACACGCCGTTCCAGTGGGCGCCGCAGCTCGACGCGGAGTCGACCGACCGGCGCCTGCGGCTGCTGCGCGACGCCATCAACAGCGACCGGACCCTGGGACGTTCGATCGGCTTCCGCTACCACGACGGCAAGCCCGGCATCGTCGAGGGCCTGCTCTCCCGCGGCGACCGGCGCGTCGGCGCCGTGATCCGGCGCGTGTGGGAGCGGGGCGGGCGCTTCGACGGGTGGAGCGAGCACTTCTCGTACGACCGCTGGATGTCCGCGGCCGAGGAGGTCGGCGTCGACGTCGACTGGTACACCACCCGCGAGCGCGCCGAGTCCGAGGTGCTGCCCTGGGACCACCTCGACTCCGGCCTCGAGAAGGACTGGCTCTGGGCGGACTGGCAGGAGGCGTTGCGGGCCGAGGAGGTCGACGACTGCCGCTGGAGCCCGTGCTACGACTGCGGCGTCTGCCCCGGCATGGGCACCGAGATCCAGATCGGGCCGACCGGCCGCACGCTGCTGCCGCTGACCGTCACGCCGTCGTGACGGCGGACCTCGCCGGGCTGCTCGACGAGGCGTTCGACGGGTTCGTGCTCCGGCACGGCTTCACCGCGAGCGCGCGCGACTACGAGGTGCTCGTCGAGGTCGACCACGAGCAGCGCACGTACGTCTTCCGCCACTGCGTCGAGGCGCGCGTCTCCTCGGCGCTGCCGCCGGCCTCGTGGGCGACCGCGGTCGCCGGGGAGGAGGGCGGCTACCTGTGGGTCGACTACCAGGTGGCGTACCCCGGCTTCTCGGTGGTCTCCCCGTCCGAGGCGGCGCTCCGATGGTCCGAGGCGGTCGGTGCGGCGTTCACCGAGGTGCGCGTCGAGACCAACGTCCACGTCCTCTCGCTCGTGTTCGCCTCGCTCGACGTCGTGCGCTGACGCATACGATCGCCGCCGTGAGCCGGAAGCAGCGCGTTCCCGAAGGGCCGCCGCCGGAGCCGGTGGTCCAGAAGGTGCGGCTGCGCTACGCCAAGCGCGGGCGGCTGCGCTTCATCAGCCACCGCGACTTCGCGCGGGCGCTCGAACGCGCGCTGCGCCGCGCCGGGGCGCCGGTGGCGTACTCGGCGGGGTTCACGCCGCACCCGAAGATCTCCTACGTCGGCGCGGCGCCGACCGGCGCGGCGAGCGAGGCCGAGTACGTCGAGATCGCGTTGCGGGCGCGGGTCGACCCGGAGGCGTTCGGCCGCGCGGTCGACGCGTCGCTGCCGCCGGGGCTCGACGTCGTGGAGTGCGTGGAGGCCGCGGCGGGCGGCTCGCTGGCCGACCGGATCGACGCGGCGGCGTGGGACGTCCGGCTGCCCGGCGTGCCCGTGGAGGTCGCGCGGGCCGCGCTGGAGGCGTTCCTCGCGCGCGACGCCGTCGAGGTCGAGCGGCGTACGAAGGACGGCACGCGGCTGCTCGACGCGCGGGCCGCCGTCCGACACGCCGAGGTCCGCATGTCGGGCGGGGAACCCGCGTGTGCCATACTCGGCCTCGTCGTACGGCAGTGCACACCGGCCGTCCGGCCCGACGACGTTCTGTCGGGGCTTCGCGCCGTCGCTGAGCTCGTTCCGCCCGCCCCTCCGGAGGCGACGCGGACGGCACAGGGGCTGCTCGACGAAGCCGGCCACCTGGCCGACCCGCTCGCGCCTGACCGCGCGGCGAGTGCCGAACGGAGCGCGGCGGACACCCCCGCGTAGGGGACACACAGGCTTCCGGGGCTGGGCGGCTCCGGTACGAGACAAGCGCGACCCGTGCGGCGCCTCAGGGCGCCCGGGACGTGCGGAAGGAACGGGTCGGCATGGCCGACGACGACATCACGAACGACGCGCCCGCCAAGCCGGCGCGCAAGAGGGCCCCGCGCAAGGCCGCGGCTCCCGCCACGCCTCCCGCCACGCCTCCCGCAACGCCGCTCGCGGCGCCACCGGCAGCGGCGGACCTGGGGGAGGGGGCGCTCGCCGAGGCGGCGCTCGACCCGCCCGCCAAGCCCGCGAAGCGCACCCGCGCCCGCAAGGCCGCGGCTCCGGACGCGCCCGAGGGGGCGACCGCCGCTGCGGACGAGGCTCCGGCCAAGCCCGCGAAGCGCACCCGCGCCCGCAAGGCCACCGCCGCGCCCGCCGCCGGCGCCGCGGGGACCGGCGCCGACGCGCCTCCCGGCGCGACCGCGCCCGACGCGGCAGGGACGCCCGACGCGCCCGACGCGGCAGGGACGCCCGACGCGGCGGCAGGCGCGCCGACGGGCCGCGGGCGCCGTACGCCTCCGCCGGTCATGTTCCAGGCGCCCGTGGTGCCCGCCGCGCCCGCCGCCGAGGACGACGAGGACGCCGAGAACGAGGACGAGGCCGCCGCCGACGCGATGGCCGGCGAGCCCGCCGACGAGCCGCCCGCGGAGCCCGGCAGCCGCCGGCGCCGCAGACCGCGCATCGTGCTCGACCCCGCCGACGTCGCGGAGCCCGCGGAGCCCGCCGAGGCCGCGGACGAGGCCGACGAGGGCGAGCAGGCCGAGCAGCGCGACGAGGACGGCCAGCCCCGCAAGCGCCGCCGCCGCGGCCGCCGCGGCCGTGGCCGCAGCCGCGGCGCCGACGAGCAGCAGACCGACGAGGCCGAGGACGGCGACGCCGTAGCCGCGCCCGCCGCCGACGCCCGCGCCGACGCTCCCGCGGAGACCCGCGAGGCCGACACCGGCGAGGCCGCCGAGGGCGCCGACGGCGCCGAGGGCGAGGACAGCGGCACGACCGGCACCCGCCGCCGCCGTCGCCGCAAGCGCGGTGGCGGCGCCCCGGGCGAGGTCGTCGAGACCGTCGAGGACGGCGTTCCCACGGTCGTCAAGGTCCGCGCCCCGCGCGAGCCCCGCGAGCCGAAGTCCGAGGTCCAGGGCATCAAGGGCTCGACCCGCCTGGAGGCCAAGCGCCAGCGCCGCCGCGACGGCCGCGACCAGGGCCGCCGCCGCCCGCCGATCGTCAGCGAGGCGGAGTTCCTCGCCCGCCGCGAGGCCGTCGAGCGCGTGATGCTCGTACGCCAGACCGGCGACACCACGCAGATCGCGGTCCTCGAGGACGACATCCTCGTCGAGCACTACGTCACCCGCGCCAGCGCGACGTCGTACGCCGGCAACGTCTACCTCGGTCGCGTGCAGAACGTCCTGCCGAGCATGGAGGCGGCGTTCGTCGACATCGGCAAGGGCCGCAACGCCGTCCTCTACGCCGGCGAGGTCAACTACGACGCCAGCGCCCTCGAGGGCCGCCCGCCGCGCATCGAGCAGGCGCTCAAGAGCGGCCAGCAGATCGTCGTCCAGGTCACCAAGGACCCGATCGGCCACAAGGGCGCGCGCCTGACGAGCCAGATCAGCCTGCCCGGGCGCTACATGGTCTACGTCCCCGAGCAGTCGATGACCGGCATCAGCCGCAAGCTGCCCGACACCGAGCGCGCGCGCCTCAAGAGCCTGCTCAAGACCCTCAAGCCGGAGGGCGCGGGCGTCATCATCCGCACCGCCGCCGAGGGCGCGAGCGAGGAGGACCTGACCCAGGACCTGCGCCGCCTCCAGGCGCAGTGGGAGGTCATCGAGAAGAAGGCCAAGAAGGAGTCGGCGCCCGCGCTGCTGCACGGCGAGCCGGACCTCGTGATCCGCGTCGTCCGCGACAACTTCAACGAGGACTTCGCCAAGCTCATCGTCGAGGGCGACGAGGACTACGACCTCATCGAGGGCTACCTCTCGACGCTCGCCCCCGACCTGCTCCCGAGGCTCGAACGCCACGAGGGCAAGAAGGCGCTGTTCGACGCCTACCGCGTGGACGAGCAGATCGCGAAGGCGCTGGACCGCAAGGTCTCGCTCCCCTCCGGCGGCTCGCTCGTCATCGACCGCACCGAGGCGATGACGGTCGTCGACGTCAACACCGGCAAGTTCACCGGCAAGGGCGGCAACCTCGAGGAGACCGTCACCAAGAACAACCTCGAGGCCGCCGAGGAGATCGTCCGCCAGCTACGCCTGCGCGACATCGGCGGGATCATCGTCGTCGACTTCATCGACATGATCCTGGAGAGCAACCGCGAGCTCGTCGCGCGGCGCCTCAAGGAGTGCCTGGGCCGCGACCGTACGAAGCACCAGGTCGCCGAGCTCACGTCACTCGGCCTGCTCCAGATGACCCGCAAGCGGATCAGCCAGGGCCTGTTCGAGGCGTTCACCGAGCAGTGCCCGGAGTGCAACGGCCGGGGGGTCAAGGTGCTCAAGGAGTTCCCGGCCCAGGGCAACGGCGGGCGCAAGGGCGGCGGCACGCCGTCGCCCGCCGCGATCGCGAAGCCGAAGCCCAGGAAGGAGCCCGCCGCCGAGGCGCCCGCCCCCGAGGAGGCCGTCGAGGACGTCTCCGATGAGGCCGTCGCGGAGGCCGTCCAGGAGGCTGCCGTCGAGGCGCAGGCCCTGTCCCAGGAGCCGGCTGCCGAGAGCAACGGCACCGCCGTCTACGACGACGTCACGCCCGACGAGTGGCGCTTCGCCGCCGCGCCCGCCGAGTAAGCGGACCAACGGGAGGAAACGGGCGCACCGGCACGAAGTGACCGCCATGCGCCGACTCCTGCCCGCCGTCGCCACCCTCGCCGCCGTCGCCCTCGCGGCGGCGCCGGCACCCGTCCGCACCCAGCCCGTGCCGCGCGCGCTCAGCCCGAGGGCGGAGTCGTTCGCCACGATCGGCGAGATCGCGGAGGCTCCCGGCGACGTCGCGCTCCAGCGGACCGTCGGCAGGAACGGCGTCGTGCCGCCCGGCGCGTGGGCGCGGATGCGCGCCGAGGCGCTGTCGCTGCCGGCTACCACGGGCCAGTGGAAGCTGCACGGGCCGTACCACATCGGCGGCCGCGTCCTCGACGTCGTCATCGACCCCAAGGCCAAGGACTCGATCTACGTCGCCAGCGCCACCGGCGGCGTCTGGCACTCCAGCGACGCGGGGATGACGTTCGAGTCGCGCTGGCCCAAGGACAACACGCAGACGATCGGCGCGCTCGCGATCGCCCCCGACGGCACGCTCTACGCCGGCACCGGCGAGGCGGGCCCCGGCGGCGGCTCGCTCACCTACGGCGGCGACGGCGTCTACCGCAGCCGCGACGCCGGCAAGACGTGGCAGAACGTCGGCCTCACCGGCACCGAGCGCATCGGCCGCATCGTCGTCGACCCGGCCGACCCGCAGCGCGTCTGGGTCGCGGCGAACGGCCCGCTGTTCAACGAGGGCGGCGAGCGCGGCCTCTACCTGTCGACCGACGGCGGCGACACGTGGACGCTCAAGCACCCGGGCACGAACACCACCACCGGCGCCGTCGACGTCGCCCTCGCGCCCGACGACAGCGACACGGTCTACGTCACCATGTGGGACCGGCTGCGCCACCCCGACAGCCGCGACTACACCGGCGGCGGCACCGCGCTGTACCGCAGCACCGACGGCGGCGAGACGTTCGAGGTCATCGGCCAGCAGTTCTTCGGCCCGAACCTCGAGCACGTCGGCCGCCTCGGCGTCGCCGTGGCCCCCGGCGGCATCGTCTACGTCCTCTCCTCGACGCTGCTCGGCGCGACCGCCGGCTTCTACGTGTCCACCGACGGCGGCGACACGTTCACCCTGAAGTCGGTCGACGACGCGCTCCTCACCGGAGGCTTCGTCTACGCGTGGTGGTTCGGGCGGGTCTACGTCGACCCGAAGGACCCGCAGCACGTGTTCGCCACCGGCGTGAACCTCCCCGAGTCCAAGGACGGCGGCGCGACCTGGACCTCGCCGGGCGGCATCCACGCCGACCAGCACGGCATCGCGTGGGACCCGAACGTCGCCGACCGCGTCTACCTCGGCAACGACGGCGGCGTGTGGCGCTCCGACGACAACGGCACCACGTGGACCCACGGCACCTACATGCCGTGGAACCAGCTCTTCTCCGTCGACGTCTCGCAGCAGCGCCCCGAGCGTGTGGTCGGCGGCCTGCAGGACAACGGCGGCGTGCGCTCGTGGGACTCCGAGGGCGACGTCGGCAAGGAGACCTGGAACGACATCACCGGCGGCGACGGCACGGAGATGCGGATCAACCCGCAGAACGACGAGATCGTCTACGGCTGCAGCCAGTACGGCGCCTGCGGCGTCAGCACCAACGGCGGCAACAACCGCCAGTCGTTCGAGAACGACGTCCTCGCCGAGCGCAAGAACTGGCTGACGCCGATCGAGTTCGACCCGTCGAACCCGAGCCTCGTCTACACCGCGACGTGGCAGGTGTGGCGTTCGCGTAACGACGCCGGCGACTGGGAGCCGATCAGCCCCGACCTCACCGACGGCGAGCAGGGCAGCACCGAGGCGAACCCGCTGTTCCGCAACTACAACACCGTCTCCACGATCGCCACCACGACCGAGGACGTCGGCTTCGTCCTCGCGGGCACCGACGACGGCCACCTCTGGTACACCCACGACGTCGGGCAGGCGTTCCCGCAGGTGCTCACGACGTGGACCGAGGTCAACGACCCCGACCTGCCCAAGCACTACGTCACCAGCACCGCGATCGACCAGCAGAACCCCGACGTCGCGTACGTCACCTACTCCGGCTTCCGCTGGGGCGACACGGCGGCGACGGTGTTCCGCAGCACCGACCGGGGCGTGTCGTGGGAGGACATCTCCGGCGACCTCCCGCATGCGCCGGTGAACAAGGTGCTCCCGATCGGCGACGCGCTCTTCGTCGGCACGGACGTCGGCGTGTTCATGAGCAAGAACGGCGGCCGGTCGTGGGCGCGCGTCGGCGGCAACATGGCCATGTCGCCGATCTGGGACCTCGCGTACCAGGCGAAGACGCACTCGCTCTACGCCGCCAACTTCGGCAGGGGCGCGTGGTCCATCCCGCTCACCGGCATCAGCGCGGTCCCGCCCGTCCCGCCGGTCGTGCCGCCCGTGCCGCCGCGCAAGCCCGGCGGCGGCGGCAGCACCCCGGCGACCGGCCTCCCGGCGACGCTGCCGCTGGCCGCGCTCGGCGCCGCCGTCGCGGCGCTCGCCGCGACCCGCCGCCGCCGCGCGCTTACCGACTAGGGCTCGCCACGGCCGGTGGCCCGCCCGCCGGCCCGCCGAACCGGCCGAGCCGGCGTCGTTCCCTGCAGCCAGTCACGCGGCTCTCCGCGTGACGATCTTCAAGGTTCGGGGCGGCTAGCGGATCGCGCCGGCGTCGCGCAGCAACGCCGTCAGCGGCGCGTCGAGCGCCGGGGGAGCGGCGACCACGACGGCCCCGCGCGCGGCCTCGCCGTCGGGCGCGGGCAGCTCGCGCACGACCGCGCCCGCCTCGCGCGCGATCACCGCGCCCGCGGCGAGGTCCCACGGCGCGAGCCCGCGCTCGTAGTACGCGTCCAGCGTCCCGTCGGCGACCGCGCACAGGTCGAGCGTCGCCGCCCCCGCGCGGCGGATGTCGCGGACGCGGGGGAGCACGTGCGCGAGCGCCGCGGCCTGTGAGGCACGGGTCGCGGCGGCGTACGCGAAGCCGGTCCCGAGCAGCGTGTGAGCCAGGTCCGCCTGCTCCGAGCAGCGGATCGGCTCGCCGTCGCGGAACGCCCCGCCGCCCCGCTCGGCCGTCCAGAGCACGTCGCGCCGCGGGTCGTAGACGGCGCCCACGAGCCCGCCCTCGGCGTCCTCGCACGCGACCGACACGGCGAACGCCGCGCGCCGGTACAGGTAGTTGATCGTCCCGTCGAGCGGGTCCACGACCCACCGAAGCCCGCTCGCGCCGGCGTCGGCCGTGCCCTCCTCGGCGAGGATCGCGTCGCCGGGGCGCTCGCGCCGCAGCCGCCCGACGATCAGCGCCTCCGCGGCCTTGTCGACCTCGCTCACCAGGTCCGTCGGCGTCGTCTTGCTCTCGACCGCGACGCGCGGGGAGTGCAGGCGTTCGAGCAGCAGCGCGCCCGCCTCGCGCGCGAGGTCGACGGCCAGGTCCAGGAGTGTCACGCCGCCGATCCTCGCAGGAGCGCGGCAGACTCCACCGTCGTGGGCCGCCTCGCAGACACGTTCGCCGTGCCGCGCGGCCACGACGCGCGCATCTTCGCCGTCGCCTCCGTCGTGGACGCGCTCGGCAACGGCCTCTACATCCCGATCGCGGCGCTGTTCTTCGTCAAGGCCGTCGGCCTGCCCGTCGAGCAGGTCGGCCTCGGCCTGTCCATCACGGGGGTCGTCGCGCTCGCCGGGCACGTCGTCGGCGGGCCGCCCATCGACCGCTACGGCGCCCGCAACGTCGTCCTCGCCCTGTGCGTCCTGCGCGCGGCGGCGTACGCCATGTACCCGCTCGTCGGCGGCTTCTGGGCGTTCGTGGCCGTCGCCTCCACGAGCCACCTGCTCGACAACGTCGGCCGCGTCGGACTGCAGGCGCTCGTCGCGTCGCTCGTCGACCAGCGCGACCGCGTGACGACGGCGGCGTTCGTCCGCTCCGTTCGCAACATCGGCTACGGCGTCGGCGGCCTCGCGGTCAGCGCCGCGCTCGCCGTCGGCGGCAGGGGGCCGTACGTCGCCCTCGTACTCGGCAACGCGGCGACGTTCCTCGTCGCGGGCGCGCTGTTGACGCGGGTGCGCGACACCCGCACGCCTCGCGCCGAGGGTCCCAGGACCGGCTACCGGGAGGTGCTGCGGGACAGGCGCTTCGTGGCGATCGCCGCGGTCCACGGCGTCCTCACGCTGCACCTGTCCGTGCTGCTGATCGCGTTCCCGCTCTGGATCGACCAGCGCACGTCCGCGCCGACCGCGCTGGCGGGGGCGGTGTTCACGATGAACTCCGCGCTCGTCGTGCTGCTCCAGGTGCCGTTCAGCCGCAGGGCGCGCAACGTCGCGCAGGGCGGCGCGGCGTTGCGGCGCAGCGGCCTCGCGCTGTTCGCGACGTGCGTGCTGCTCGGGACCTCGGAGGGCCTCGGCGTCGCGGTCGTGGTGCCGTTGCTGCTCGTCACCGGCGTGGTCGAGTGCGTCGCCGAGCTCGAGGAGGCCTCGGGCGGATGGGCCGTGTCGCTCGGCATGGCGCCCGAGCACGCGCGCGGGCGCTACCTCGGCGTCTGGGCGCTCGGCTTCTCCGTGCACGAGATCGTCGGGCCGGCGCTCATGGGCCTCGTCGTCGCGCGCGGCGGGCGGGCCGGGATCGTGGCGTTCGGCGCGGTCGTCGCCGCGGCGGGCGTCGCCGCGGCCCAGCTCGCGCGCCACGCGGTCGACGTCGGGTGAGAGATCAAGGGTGAACGCCCTCCTTGAACCTGCGCCGAATTCCCCCTAATCTCCCGTCAATCCGGACACGGGGGATTACGACAATGCGTATTGGCATATCCGCGCCACGGACCGCGCTGTTCGCGACGGTCCTCGTCGCCACCGCCGGGCTCGCGGCCCCGGCGCACGCGCGCTCGCTCGCCGCGAGCATCGAGGTCGACCCGTACGACCTGTCCGCGACCGCCTACGTCCGCGACACCGTCGTCGGCGGCGCCTACTCCGCGACCCTGACGGCGGCAGGCGTCGTCACGACGGCCGGGGCCGTCGCCTGCTCGCCCGGCGGCGCCGAGGCCGTGGTCCCGGACGCGGTCGTCCCGGACGCGGCGTGAGGCTCGTCCGCATCGGCCGCCGGGCCCCTCTCGGCGCCCTGCTCGCGGTGCTCGCCGCCACCACCGCCGTGCCCGCGCGAGCGGCGGGCGCGACCGTGCTCCGGCTGTCGGGCCGCTCGACCGGCTACGTCGACGTGACCCTCACGCGCCCCACGACGTTCGACGAGCAGCACGCCCGCCTCGGCACCCGCGGCACCTACGTCGGGTGGTGGATCACGCGGCTCGGCGAGCCGGTCAGGTCGCGCAGCCACCACGCCGGCGGCGTCCGCTTCGCGGCGGACTCGGCGTCGGGGGAGGTGTACCCGCACTACGACCTCGGCTTCAGCGAGGACCCGCTGCCGCCCGGGCGTTACCGCCTCTACCTCGCCACCGACGGCCCGTCGCTCGTGGAGGTCCCGGCGTCGGGGCTGCCGCGGTCGCTGAGCCTGTCGCCCGTCCGGCCGACGCGCAGCGCCGCGACGCTGCGTACGGTCGCGCCGCTGGCGGGCGGGTTCGCGCGCGGGAGCATGCGCGAGCCCGTGACGTTGGAGGTCAACGCGCTCGCGGTCTCCGCGGTCTTCGTCCACTCCGACCCGGGGCTCGGCGTCGAGGGGTTCGGCGCCTGCGTGGCGCCTCCGGGCGCGAGCTGCGACGACCCCGGGCAGCCCGGCGGGTGGTGGGGGTGGACGTACGCCCCGTCGCAGGACTACAGCGTCGGCGTGATCGTCCACTACGACCCCGGCACGCTGCCCCCCGGCCGTTACGACGGCGTCCAGGGCGCCACCGCGGGGCCCGGGGTACGGCGCGTCGTCGGGACGCTGTTCCACCTCACGACCGTCCCGTGAGCGCTGCGGCGACCGGGCCGGTTGAGAGCGCCGCCGCGACCGGGTAGTCTGTCCCCTCGTGTGCGCGGACTCCGCGCCGCTTCGGCACGCCATCCCGTCACGTCAGGAGCACGACTCGTGTACGCCATCGTCAAGACCGGCGGCAAGCAGCACAAGGTCGCGGTCGGCGACGTCATCGAGGTCGAGAAGCTCGAGGGCGAGACCGGCTCCTCGGTCGCCCTGCCGGCCCTGCTCCTCGTGGACGGCGAGACCGTGACCACGGACGCGGCGGCGTTGAAGAACGTCGCCGTCACCGCGGAGATCGTCGGCGCCACCAAGGGCCCGAAGATCCGCATCCACAAGTTCAAGAACAAGACCGGCTACCACAAGCGCCAGGGCCACCGGCAGAAGTACACGCAGGTCCGCGTCACGGCGATCGAGAACGGGAAGTAGAGATGGCCCACAAGAAGGGTGCGTCGTCGAGCCGCAACGGCCGCGACTCCAACCCCCAGTTCCTCGGCGTGAAGCGGTTCGGCGGCCAGGTCGTCAAGGCCGGCGAGATCCTCGTGCGCCAGCGCGGCACCCACTTCCACCCGGGCGACCTCGTCGGCCGCGGCGGCGACGACACGCTCTTCGCGCTCGCGCCGGGTGCGGTGAAGTTCGGCAGCAAGCGCGGCCGCCGTACCGTCAGCGTGGTGCCGTCCGAGTAACCCAGCGACCTCTGGAAGGGCGGGCTCGCGGACGCGAGACCCGCCCTTTCGCTTTGGAGCAGCCTTGTTCGTCGATCGCGTGGTCCTGCACGTCGCCGCCGGCGACGGCGGTCCCGGCTGCTCGTCGATCCACCGCGAGAAGTTCAAGCCGCTCGGCGGCCCCGACGGCGGCAACGGCGGCAACGGCGGGGACGTGATCCTCGTGGTCGACCCGAGCGTCACGACGCTCATCGACTACCACTTCCACCCGCACCAGAAGGCGGGCTCAGGCCGCCAGGGCATGGGCTCCAACCGCCACGGCGCCAACGCCGACACCCTCGTCCTCCCCGTCCCCGACGGCACGGTCGTCAAGACGACCGACGGCGAGGTGCTCGCCGACCTCGTGGGCAACGGCGCCTCGCTGGTCGTCGCGCGCGGCGGCCGCGGCGGACGCGGCAACGCCGCGCTGGCGTCGCAGCGGCGCAAGGCGCCCGGCTTCGCCGAGCTCGGAGAGCCCGGCGAGACGCGCGACGTCACGCTGGAGCTCAAGACCGTCGCCGACGTCGCGCTCGTCGGCTTCCCGTCGGCGGGCAAGTCCTCGCTCATCTCGGTCCTGTCCGCGGCGAAGCCGAAGATCGCGGACTACCCCTTCACGACGCTCGTCCCGAACCTTGGCGTCGTCACGGCCGGCGACACGGTGTTCACCGTCGCCGACGTGCCGGGCCTCATCCCCGGCGCGTCGCAGGGCAAGGGCCTCGGCCTGGAGTTCCTGCGCCACGTCGAGCGGTGCAAGGTGCTCGTCCACGTCGTGGACCTCGCGACGCAGGACCCCGGCCGCGACCCGCTCTCCGACATCGACGCGATCGAGCACGAGCTCGCGGAGTACGGCGGCCTCGCCGACCGGCCGCGCCTGGTGGCGTTGAACAAGGTCGACGCCGCCGCCGACATGGCCGCGCTCGTCCGCGCCGACGTCGAGGCGCGCGGCCTGCGCGTCTACGAGACCTCGGTCGCGACGCGTGAGGGCGTGCAGGCGCTCGCGTACGCCATGGCCTCGGTCGTGCGCGAGGCGCGGGCCGCCGCGCCGCCGCCGGAGCCGACCCGCATCGTGCTGCGCCCCACGGCCGTGGACGACAGCGGCTTCACGGTGACCGCCGAGGGCGGCGGCTACGTCGTGCGCGGCGAGCGCGTCGAGCGCTGGGTGCGCCAGACGAACTTCGACAACGACGAGGCCGTCGGCTACCTCGCGGACCGGCTCGCGCGCATCGGCGTCGAGGACGCCTTGCGCAAGCAGGGCGCCGAGGCGGGCGCGGAGGTGACGATCGGCGACTGGACGTTCGACTGGGAGCCGACGACGGAGGAGGACTTCGTCGCGACGCGGCGCGGCGAGGACGACCGCTTCGCCGCCGGGTCCTCGCGGGTCGGCGCCGACGAGCGGCTCGCCGCGAAGAAGGCGCGCCGCGTCCGCGCGGAGGACGAGCCCGAGTGAGCAGGGTCGTCGTCAAGGTCGGCTCGTCCTCGCTCACCTCGGCGGACGGCCACCTCGACGGCGACCGCGTCGACGCCCTCGTCGCCGCCCTGGCCTCGCTGCGTTCGGAGGGGCGCGAGGTCGTGCTCGTCTCCTCCGGCGCCATCGCGGCCGGGCTCGGGCCGCTCGGCCTCGCTCGCCGCCCGCGCGACCTCGCGACGTTGCAGGCCGCCGCGTCGGTCGGGCAGGGCGCGCTCGTGCACCGCTACGCCGCGGCGTTCGCCGGGCACGGGATCACCGTCGGCCAGGTGCTGCTGACCGCGGAGGACGTCGTACGGCGCGGCCACTACCTCAACGCGCGCCGCACCCTCGACCGCCTGCTCGCCCTCGGCGTGCTCCCCGTCGTCAACGAGAACGACGCCGTCGCCACCGCCGAGATCCGCTTCGGCGACAACGACCGCCTCGCCGCCCTCGTCGCGAACCTCGTCGCCGCCGACCTGCTCGTCCTGCTCTCCGACGTCGACGGCGTCTACACCGCCGACCCGCGCCGCGACCCGTCCGCGCGCCTGCTGCCCTCGGCCACGCTCGACGACCTCGCGTCGGTCGTCGCCGGTCCCGGCGGCGCGCTCGGCACCGGGGGCATGGCGACCAAGCTCGACGCCGCGCGCATCGCCGCCGCCTCCGGCGTCGGCGTCGTCGTGGGCAACGCCGCCGCCGTCGCGTCCGCCGTACGGCGCGAGTCGGGGACGTACGTCGCGCCGTCCGGGCCGCGTACCGGCTCGCGGCTGCTCTGGCTCGCGCACGCGTCGACCCCGCACGGGCGGCTGCTGCTGGACGACGGCGCCGTACGGGCCGTGGTGGAGCGGCGCCTGTCGCTGCTGCCGGCGGGGGTGACGGGCGCGGAGGGGGAGTTCGCCGCGGGCGACCCGGTCGAGCTCGTCGCGCCCGAGGGCCGCGTCGTCGCGCGCGGCCTCGTCAACTACGGCTCCGCGGAGCTGCCCGCGCTGCTCGGCCGCTCGACCCGCGACCTCGCGGCCGAGCTTGGCCCGGCGTACGAGCGCGAGGTAGTCCACCGCGACGACCTCGTGCTGCTGTGACCGGGGTACGCCGCCGCGACGGCTGAGTACCCTCGGGGCATGGTCCGTGCCCTCGCCGAACGCGCCAAGGCCGCCGCCGCCACGACGGCACTGCTGTCGCGCGGCGAGAAGGACGCGCTGCTGCACGCCATGGCCGACGCGCTCGTCGCGGCGACCGACGACGTGCTCGTCGCCAACGCGCGCGACGTCGAGCGAGGCCGCGCGGAGGGGCTGTCGGACGCGTTGGTGGACCGGCTCACGCTGACCGCCGAACGCGTCGAGGCGATGGCGGCGGGGCTGCGCGAGCTCGCGGCGCTGCCCGACCCGGTGGGAGAGGTCGTACGCGGCTCGACCCTCCCGAACGGCCTGGAGCTGCGCCAGGTCAGGGTGCCGATGGGCGTGGTCGGCATCGTGTACGAGGCCCGCCCGAACGTCACCGTCGACGCCGCCGGCATCTGCCTCAAGAGCGGCAACGCCGTCCTGCTGCGCGGCTCGTCGTCGGCGTACGAAAGCAACCGCGCCCTGGTCGGCGTGCTGAGCGCGGTCGCGCCGCGCGACGCGATCCTGCTGGTCGAGCCGGCCGAGGACCGTTCCGACGTCAAGGAGCTCATGCGGCTGCGCGGCCTGGTCGACCTGCTGATCCCGCGCGGCGGCGCGGCGCTGATCCGCAGCGTCGTGGAGGAGTCGACGGTGCCGGTCATCGAGACCGGCGTCGGCAACTGCCACGTCTACGTCGACGCCACCGCCGACCTCGCGAAGGCGCTCGACATCGCCGTCAACGCCAAGGTGTCCCGCCCGTCCGTCTGCAACGCCGCCGAGTCGCTGCTCGTGCACGAGGCCGTCGCGGGGGAGTTCCTGCCGCGCGTGCTCGCCGCCCTGCGCGAGAACGGCGTCACGGTCCACGGCGACGCGACCGTGGCGGCGTACGACGGCGTCGTGCCCGCGACCGAGGACGACTGGTACGCCGAGTACCTCTCGCTCGACCTCGCCGTCGCCGTGGTCCCGAGCCTCGACGCGGCGGTCGAGCACATCAGGACGTACGGCAGCGGCCACACCGAGGCGATCGTCACGGAGTCGCAGGAGGCGGCGCGGCGGTTCGTCGCGACGGTCGACAGCGCGGCCGTCATGGTCAACGCGTCCACGCGGTTCACCGACGGCAGCGAGTTCGGGTTCGGCGCGGAGATCGGCATCTCGACGCAGAAGCTCCACGCGCGCGGCCCGATGGGGCTGCCCGAGCTGACCAGCACGAAGTACGTCGTCACCGGCAGCGGCCACGTCCGCTAGGCGCTACTCCTCGACGCAGGACGAGAACGTCAGCGCGGCGTCGCGCACGTTCTCGCTGGTCACGCCGCGCGAGCGCAGCGCCGCCGCGAGCTCGTCCCGCTCGGCCCGGTCGTCCATCCGCAGGGAGACCGTCGTGCACAGCTTCCGCCCGTCGCGCCAGGTGACGTACTCGTCGCCGTCCCACCCGTCCGACGCCTCGAACGCCTCCCTGTCCAGGTCCTCGTCGCCGGCCAGGAACACGAGCAGCCCGACCTGGCCCAGTGTGCCGCGGTCGACCGTCGCGCCCTTCACGACGGGGCCGGTGACGGCGTCGGGGCCGTTCCCGGCGCGGTAGCGGTCGGGGTCGAGCACCTGCGCCGTCGACACCGGCGGGTCCTCGAACGCCTCGTCCAGCGCGGCGTTGCCCCCGTCCTCGGCGAGGTCGTCGACGAAGCTCTCGCCGGCCTCGTACGGGAAGCCGTAGAGCAGGTTCAGGCTCTGCTGCGTCCGCGACGGCTCGTCGTCACCGCCGTCGCCGAGAGGCCCCTCCTCGATGCGCTCGATCTCGTCGCGCACGCTCGCCGGCTGCTCCTCGCGCCACGCGTTCTCGGTGCGCTGCGCGTCGCCCTCGATCAGCGACCGCAACGCCAGCGCCTCGTCGTCGGTCTCGGTCCCGTCCCACAGCTCCGACAGGTCGTAGTGCTGGTCCTGCCAGGCGTGCGTCAGCTCGTGGACGAGCGTCAGCTCCACGTACGGCGTCACCTTTCCGCCGCGCACGACGAGCATCTCGAGCTCGTCGTCGTAGAAGCCGACGACCGTGTCCGACAGCAGCGACTCCTCCTCCTCGTCGAGGTCCTCGTCCGGGTCGGCGAGCCGGAGCGCCTGGAGCGTGGCCTCGTAGTCGGTCTCGTCCTCCGCCGGGTCGTCGTCCTCCTCCGAGAACAGCAGCCTCGTGAAGTCGTCGTCGCCGAGCAGCCGTACCTCCACGTCCTTCTCGAACGGCCTGCCGCGGTAGCGCGCGACGAAGTCCTTGCCGCGCTCCACCGCCTGCTCGAACGCCTGCCTCGTCGCGCCGGTCAGCTCGCCGTCGCGCACGGCGATGACGCTGCCGCCGACGACGAGCAGCAGCGCGATCAGCGCGCTCAACGTCACGGTGGCGGCGTTGAGGCCGACGCGGGGCGGCGCGACGGGCGGCAGCCACGCCTCCACCGACGCGGGCAGCGGCGGCAGCTCGCCCGACGGGTTGCGGCGGCCGCAGTACGGGCAGAACGCGCCCGCGAGCCGGTCGGCGCCGCAGGCGCACGTCCAGCGTTGCGGGTCGGGCGGTGCCCAGTACGACACGCTCAGCCCCTCGCCGCCAGGCAGAACGCGTTGCCTTCGGGGTCGGCCATCACGCGCCAGGACATGCCGTGCTCGGCGACGTCCTCGCCGCGCGTCGCGCCGAGGCCGAGCGCCTTCTCGGTCGCCGCGTCGACGTCGTCGCAGTGGAGGTCGAGGTGCGCCTTCGCCTTGCCGGGCGTGGGGTCGGAGACCTGCTGGAACACGAGGTTCGGCTCGCCGGGGTGCTTGGGCCCGACGACGACCCACGGCCCCTCCTCCCACACGACCTCGCGGTCCAGCAGGGCGGCGTAGAACCGCGCCAGCGACGCCGCGTCGGCGGCGTCCAGGGTGACGTTGTTGACGTGCATCGCGTGGCCCCCTCAGTGGCTGTCGGCGGAGCCCTCGTAGCCGATGTGGCCGGCCAGCGAGGCGTAGTCGTCGGTGCCGTGCCCGCTCGCGATCGCGTCACGCGCCGCGGCGAGCGCCGCGCGGGTGAGCGCGAGGTCGTTGTCGGCGGCGTGCAGCGCGAGGTCGAGGTCCTTCGCCATCAGCTCGAGCGAGAACCCGACCGGCTGGAACTCCCCGCTGTCGAGCATCGCCCGCTTGGTCTCGACGCTCTTGCCGAGCGGCCCCATCGCGACGACGTCGAGCGTCTCGCGCGGGTCGAGGCCGAGGTCGCCGGCGAGCCGCAGCGCCTCGCCGATGCCGCCCATCGCGACGCCGAGCGTGAGGTTGACGACGAGCTTCATCGCGCTGCCGGCGCCGACCGGGCCGAGGTGGCGTACGCCCGAGCCACCCCAGAGGCTCGCCAACGGCTCCGCCGCCTCGAAGTCCTCGCGGCTGCCGCCGACGAGCACGCCGAGCGTGCCGTCGGTCGCGGGCTGCACGGAGCCGACGACCGGCGCGTCCACGAACCGCAGCCCCTTCGCGACCTCGCGCGCGACGGCGGGGCCGATCGTGGACGACTCGACCACGAGCGCGCCCGGCGGCGCGTGCTGCCGTACCTCGTCGAGCACCTCGCGTACGGCGTCGGGGCCGAACAGCATCGTCACGACCGCCTCGGCGCCCTCGACCGCCTCGGCGATCGAGCGCGCCTCGCGCGCGCCGAGGCCGACCAGGGGAGCGGCGCGGCCGGGGGTGCGGTTCCAGACGGTCAGGTCGTGACCGGCCCGGGCGACGTGGGCAGCCATGGCGGCACCCATCCGCCCGAGCCCGAGGAAGGCGACTCTCATGCCGCCATCCTCCCCCGCGTCCCCCCGGTCCCACACCGGGGGTCGCCGCGGGGACCGGCGGTGGCAGAATGGCGTTCGGTCACTGGCGAGGGGAGCCCTGCACATGGCGCTGTTCGGCTCCGTGGCGGACGCGCGCGAACGGCTCGCCGCCGCCGGCTACCTCGCGGACGACGCGATCGCGACGGTGGTGTTCCTGGCCGACCGGCTCGGCAAGCCGTTGCTGGTCGAGGGTCCCGCCGGCGTCGGCAAGACCGAGCTCGCCAAGGCCGTCGCCGCCGCGACCGACAGCCGCCTGATCCGCCTGCAGTGCTACGAGGGCTTGGACGAGGCGCGCGCGCTCTACGAGTGGAACTACAAGAAGCAGCTACTCCGCATCCAGGCCGCGCGCGGCGAGGGCGCGGGGGAGACGTGGGAGCAGACCCACGACGACATCTTCAGCGAGGAGTTCCTGCTCTCCAGGCCGCTGCTCACCGCGATCCGCCAGACCGACCCGACGGTCCTGCTCGTGGACGAGACGGACAAGGCCGACGTGGAGGTCGAGGGCCTGCTGCTCGAGGTGCTCAGCGACTTCCAGGTCACGATCCCCGAGCTCGGCACGATCGAGGCGGCGCGGCGGCCGTTCGTGGTCCTGACGAGCAACGCTACCCGCGAGCTCTCCGAGGCGCTCAAGCGCCGCTGCCTCTACCTGCACATCGACTACCCCGACTTCGAGCGCGAGCGGGCGATCGTGCTCGCGCGGGTGCCCGAGGTCGCCGAACGCCTCGCGGAGCAGCTCGTACGCACCGTGCGAGCCCTGCGCGCGCTGGAGCTGCGCAAGTCGCCGAGCATCGCCGAGACGATCGACTGGGCGCGCACGCTCGTCGCCCTCGGCGTGGACACGCTGGACGAGGCGACGGCCAACGCCACCCTCGGCGTCGTGCTCAAGCACGTCGGCGACCAGCAGCGGGCCGCGGGCCAGCTCAAGCTGGACAGCAATTGAGCGGCGGCCTGCTCGACCGCACGGTCGAGCTGGTCGAGGCGATGCGCCGGGTCGGCGTGCCGGTCTCGCTCGCCGAGTCCCTCGACGCCGTACGCGCCATGGGCCAGGTCGACCTGCTGCACCGCGAGGCGCTCCGCGCCGCGCTCGCCGCGACGACGGTCAAGCGCCCGGCGCACAGGGACGCGTTCGACGCGCTGTTCGACCTGTACTTCCCGCTGGCGACCGGCACCGTCGCGCCCGAGGCGGCGGACGAGGGGGACGACGACCCGCTCGCCGGGATCGACCCGACCGACGCGGAGCAGGTGCGCGACGCGCTCGCGCGGCTGCTGCTCAACGCCGACGACGCGACGCTACGGCGCCTCGCCCGCCTCGCCGTCGCCGGCCTCGGCCGCGCGGACGCCGCGCCTGGGCGGCAGAGCTGGTTCTCCTACCGCGTGATGCGCGCGCTCTCGCCGGACACGCTGATCGCCCGCCTGCTCGCCGACACCCCGCGCGGCCTCGAGGAGCAGGTGGCGCGGCGGACGATCGCCGAGCGCAGCAGGCGGTTCGAGCAGTACGTCGACGCCGAGGTACGCCGCCTGCTCGCCGAGGAGAAGGGCGTCGAGCAGGTCGCCAAGACGGCCGTGAAGGGGCTGCCCGAGCACGTCGACTTCGTGCGCGCGACGCGCGCGGACCTCGACGCGCTGCGGCGCGACGTCCTCCCGCTCGCCCGCCGCCTCGCCACGCGCCTCGCGGCGCGGCGGCGCCTCGGCAGGCGGGGGCGGCTCGACTTCCGCAGGACGGTCCGCGCGAGCCTCGGCACCGGCGGCGTCCCCGTCGTCACGCACCACAGGCCGCACAAGCCGCACAGGCCCGAGCTCGTGATCCTCTGCGACGTGAGCGGGTCGGTGAGCGCGTTCGCGAGGTTCACCCTGATGCTCGCCTACGCCCTGCGCGAGCAGTTCACGAAGGTCCGGGCGTTCGCGTTCATCGACACCTGCGACGAGGTCACGCGCTTCTTCGAGAACGGCGACTTCCTCGACGCGATGCGGCGGCTGTCGGAGGAGGCGCAGCTCGTGTGGTTCGACGGGCACAGCGACTACGGGCACTCGTTCGAGGTGTTCGCGGAGCGCTACGCCGACGCCGTCGGCCCGCGCACGTCCCTGCTGATCCTCGGCGACGCGCGCAACAACTATCGCGCCACCGGCGCCGCCGCCCTGACCAACGTCGTCAGGCGCGCGCGGCACGCGTACTGGCTCAACCCCGAGCCCCGCACGTACTGGGACTCCGGCGACTCCGCCGTCAGCGCGTACGCCGCGCTCGTGGACGAGATGGTCGAGGTCCGAAACGCCGAGCAGCTCCAGGCGTTCGTGCAGCGCCTTCTGCCCGTCTAGCACCTAGGCTCGCAGGCGTGAGGCGCCTGGGTGTCATGGGGGGCACGTTCGACCCCGTCCACCTCGGGCACCTCGTGTGCGCGTCGGAGGTGGCGTACGCGCTGGCGCTGGACGAGGTCGTCTTCGTGCCGGCCGGGCGGCCGTGGATGAAGGAGGGGACGGCGATCTCGCCGGCGGAGGACAGGTACGAGATGACGAGGCTCGCGGTCGCGGACGACCCGAGGTTCTCGGTGAGCCGCACGGAGATCGACCGCGAGGGGCCGACGTACACCGTCGACACGCTGCGCGAGCTCGCCGGCGACGGCGTGGAGCTGTTCTTCATCGTGGGCGCGGACGCGCTCGCGCAGGTGCCGCGCTGGCGCGACCCCGAGGCGCTCTACGGCCTCGCGCGGCTCGTCGGCGTCGGGCGCCCCGGCTACGACGTCGACCTCGCGGCGTTCCCCGACGGCGCCGTCACGCTCGTGGACACGCCGCCGCTCGCCATCTCGTCCACGGACTGCCGCTCCAGGGTCGCGCGCGGCGCGCCGATCACGTACCTCGTGCCCGCCCCCGTCGAGTCCTACGTCGCCGCGCGCGGCCTGTACAGGGACGGCGCCTGATGGCCCAGGGCAAGCGCCGCGCCGGCCGCGAGGATCCGACCTCGCAGGTCAGCCAGACCCTCGCGCCCGCCCGCCGCGCCTCGCGCGCGGCCGAGCGCGAACGCCGCCGCGCCCAGCGCCGCACGCGCAGGACGGTGGCGATCGCGACGGGCGTCGCGCTGCTCGTCGGCGTGCTCGCCGTAGTCGTCGGCGGCGCCGTGCGGCGCGGCGACAAGCCCGACCCGCCGAAGGCGCGGACGCAGCGGACGCTGCTGTTCCAGGTCACCCGTCCCGACGGCGCGGCGCGGGCGGCGGCGCTGCTCGCGTACGACCCCGCGCCCGACCAGGCGTCGTTGGTGCTGATCCCGCCGCACACGCTGATCGACGTCGCCGGCCTCGGCAACGTCGTCGTGCAGAACGCCGTCCGCCTCGGCGGCCCCGACGTCGCGCGCGAGGCCGTGAGCGACATGCTCGGCATCACCGTCGACTCCCACTGGACGCTGACCGAGCGCGGCTTCGTGACGATCGTCGACCGCGTCGGCGGCGTCGTCGTGGACGTCGACGTGGACGTCACGACGGCCGGCCCGCGCGGCGCCACGAACGTCCTGCTGCGCGCCGGCCCGCAGCAGCGCCTCGACGGCGCGACGGCGCTCGCGTACGCGACGTACGTCGTGAAGGGCCAGGACGAGGTGACGTTCCAGGTCAGGCTCCAGGCGGTGCTCGACGCGCTCGTCGCGGCGCTGCCCGCCGACCGCGAGCTCGCGTCGCCCGTCCTCGGCTCGGCGGGCAGCGAGGCGCGCCTGTCGTGGGACACCGACGACCTGGCGACGTTCCTGCTCGGCCTGCGCGGCGCGCAGTCGACCGACCGCTACGACCCGCAGGTGCTCCCCGTCACGTCCATCGAGACCGGCGACGGCGTGCCGACGTACGCGATCCGGGTCGACGAGGTCGCGAACCTCGTCCGCGCCCAGCTCGCCGCGTCCGTGCCCGCGGGCCGCGACGACGGCAACAACCGCGTCCTCGTCCTCAACGGCGTCGGCACGCCTGGCCTCGGCGGCAGCGTCGCCGACAAGCTGCGCGACTCCCCGTACCGCATCGTGGGCACGCGCAACAAGCAGGGCTTCGGCGAGCGCGTCTCCGTCGTCGTGGTGTTCGACCCGTCGGAGCCGTCGCTGGCCAAGGCGCGCGCGGTGGCGGCGCTGCTCGGGCTGCCGCCGGAGAGCGTGCGGATCGGCACGCAGACGCAGTCGGTGGCCGACCTCATCGTCGTGATCGGCGCGGACTACAAGCCGTAGGGTGGTCCCGTGACCGCACAGCCGACCGCCGTCGAGACCGCGCTGGCCGCCGCCCAGGCCGCGGCGGACAAGCTCGCGCGCGACATCGTCGTCCTCGACGTCAGCGAGCAGCTCGTCATCACCGACTGCTTCGTCATCTGCTCCGCGCCGAACGAGCGCCAGGTCGCCGCGATCGTCAACGAGATCGACGGCAGGCTGCGCGAGCGGGGGGCGAAGGCGTTGCGCCGGGAGGGCGAGCGCGAGGCGCGGTGGGTGCTCCTGGACTTCGTGGACGTCGTCGTGCACGTGCTCCACACCGAGGAGCGGGAGTTCTACTCGCTCGAACGCCTCTGGAAGGACTGCCCGCGCATCCCGTTCACCGACGCCGACGCGGGCGGGCGCGCCGAGTCCGCCGGGTGACCGACCTCGTCGTCTGGCGGCACGGGCGTACCGAGTACAACGACACCGGCCGCTTCCAGGGCCACCTCGACACCTCGCTCGACGCGGTCGGCCACGCCCAGGCCCGCGCCGCCGCCGCGCGGCTCGCGGCGATGCGGCCCGCCCGCGTCGTCACGTCCGACCTCGAGCGCGCGGCGGCCACGGCGGCGTACCTCGGCGAGCTCGCCGGCGTCGCGGTCGAGGCGGACCCGCGGCTGCGCGAGGTCGACGTGGGGGAGTGGAGCGGGCTGTCGCGGGAGGAGATCGCGGCGCGCTTCCCCGACGACTACGCCGCCTGGCTGCGCGGCGAGGACGTGCGCCGGGGCGGTGGCGAGACCTCGCCCGAGGTCGTCGCGCGGGCGCTCGCGGCGCTGCAGGACCGGCTGCCGTGCGCCGGGCCGCTCGTCGTCGTCACGCACGGCGGGACGTCCCGGGACCTCGTGCTCACGCTCCTCGGCCTGCCGCGACGGGCGCGGACGGCGTTCGCCGTGCTGGGCAACGCGCGCTGGGCGGAGCTGGCGCGCCACGGCGACGGCTGGCGCCTGACGGCGTACAACGTGGGCGTCGAGGACAGAGGCGACGCGGCGACCGAGCCGGTCTTGTAGACTCTGCGCGTCCCTCCTGGGGGTATAGCTCAGCTGGTAGAGCACTTGCTCGGCAGGCAAGGGGTCAGGGGTTCGAATCCCCTTACCTCCACAGGATGACGGAAGCCCCGGCCCACGCGGCCGGGGCTTCCGTCGTTCGGCTACGGGACGGAGGTGCAGTAACCGCTCGTCGGGTGCGCCGGGTCGTCCGCGAGGCAGATGGTGGTGGGGCCGCCGTCGTAGCGGACGAGGACGAGCAGGTCGCCGGCGCACACGAGGACGCCGCCGGTCTCGTCGTGGTCGGCGCCGACGCCGAGGTCGAGCGGGTCGGGCGTCTCGCCGCCGTCGCCGTTCGTGCACAGCGTGTGGTTCGCGGCCGGTTACCGCCCGCGGCCGTTTCTAGGGTGACGACTCGTCCGGGCGTAAGACATCCGGCACCCGGTGACGACCGGGAAGCCTTCGCCCGTTCCTGAGGGGAACCCATGCCGTCTCCGCGCCTCGCCGCGCTGCTGCTCGCCGCGCCGCTCGCGTTCGCGCCCGCCGCGTACGCCGAGCCCATCATCGACGGTTGCTGGGGCGCCGCCTCGGCGACGTACTGCGATCCCGAGCTGCGGATCACGCCGCTGCGCGGCGACCCGTCGCCGACGCCGATCTGCGCCGGCACGTGCACCTACGTCGGTGTCCCGACCGTCGAGCCCGCCCAGGACCGCTACGAGGTCTGCCTCGACTACACCACGCCCCAGGGCTACTCGGGCAGCGAGTGCGTCGTCGACGTCCAGCCCGCGGACCTCGCCGAGATCGTCGCGGCCGTTCGCGAGCGCCTCGGCTGCGACCCGAAGTGCGGGGGCGGCGGCCTCACCCTGGCCGAGGTCGTCGCGGCCGCGCGCGAGGCGGTCGACCAGGCCGTCTGCAACATGACCTGCTGAGATCCCCCACCCAGAGAAAGAGGGACCGATGTCCAAGCGCCTCGCCGCGCTGCTGCTCGCCGCGCCGCTCGCGTTCGCGCCGGCCGCGTCCGCCAAGCCGATCATCGAGGGTTGCTGGGGCGCCGCCTCGGCGACGTACTGCGACCCCGAGCTGCGCATCACCCCGATCAAGGGCGACCCGTCGCCCACGCCGATCTGCGCCGGCACCTGCACCTACGTGGGCGTCCCGACCGTCGACCCCGTGCAGCAGCGCTACGAGGTGTGCCTCGACTACACGACGCCCCAGGGCTACGCCGCGAGCGAGTGCGTGGTCGACGTCGACAGGGAGAACGTCTCCGACGTGCTCCAGGCCATCGCCGACCGGATCGGCTGCGACGAGCCGAAGTGCGAGCTCGTTGACCTGTCGGACCTCGGCAACCCGATCCGCTACCTCGACACCGAGCCCCTCTGCGGCGTCATGGCCCACAACCCCGCCTGCTAGGTCCGCCGCCCGTCCCGACCCGTCTCCGAGAAGAGGAACCATGTCCAAGCGCGCTCTCGCGCTGCTGCTCGCCGTGCCGTTCGCGTTCGCCCCGGCGGCTTCCGCCAAGCCGATCGTCAGCGGGTGCTGGGGCGCGGCCTCGGCGTCGTACTGCGACCCCGAGCTGCGCGTCACCCCGGTCAAGGGCGACCCGTCGCCCACGCCGGTCTGCGCCGGCACGTGCACGTACGTCGGCGTCCCGACCGTCGACCCCGTCCAGGACCAGTACCAGGTGTGCCTCGACTACCGGACGCCCCAGGGCTACGCCGGCAGCGAGTGCGTCGTGGACGTCGACGTCGCGTCGGCGCGGGAGGACCTGGAGCGCATCGTCCAGGCCCTCGGCGACTGCGACTGGAACATCAAGGACGGCGTGGCGCCCGACTGCCGCGGCTGATCCTCACGACGAAGCCCCGGCCGATCTCTCCGGCCGGGGCTTCGTCGTGTACGGGGCTAGAACCCGCTGATCGGTCGCGTCGCGTCGGACTCGAGGCCGGTGCCGAGGCCCGTGCCGGTGCCCGTGCCGGCCGGCGTCCAGGCGGGCGTGCCGGGCTCCGACGGGTACGGCGTCGCCGAGCCCGGGGTCGAGCCCGAGACCTCGGACGCCACGGTCGAGGCCGCGTCGGAGGCGGTCGAGGCGACGTTCTCCTTGGCCGACTGCGCTGTGTCCTTGATCTCGGCCGCCGCCTGCGTCGCCTGGTCGCGCGTCTGCTCCACGGCCTGCGTCGCGGTGTCCTTGACCGTGCCCAGCGCCTGCGCGGCGGGCTCGGCGAGGTTGTCCTTCATCTCGCTCGCGATGCCGGCGAGCGGCTCCTTGAGGTCGGACGCCTTCTCCTTCAACGCGCCCGCGGCGTCGCGCTCCTTCTGCGACGCCGGGAGGAGCTGGCTGGCCAGCAGGCCGATGCCGAACGCCACGAAGCCCGCCGCGATCGGCGCGCCCTGCGCCTTGTCGCGCGCCATCTGCGGCGCCGACGTCACCGCGCCGGCCGCCGTCGAGGCGGCACCGCTCACCCCGGACGCCACGGACGACGCCGCGTCGCCGACGCCGGAGGCGACCGACGACACACCGCCGGTCACGCCGGACGCGACGGACGAGACGCCGCCGCCCACCGCCGAGCCGGCGGACGACACGCCGCCGCCCACCGTCGAGCCAGCCGACTCCGCCGCGCCCATCACACGCTCCTTCATGCCGCTCACGGCGCCGCGCACGGCGCCGACGCGCCGCTCGACGACCCGCTTCGGGTTGACCTTGTCCGTCAGCGCGCTCACGTCGCGCTGGAGCTCACCGCGCGTCTCGTCGATCCGCGCCCTCAGCTGTTCGGGTGACTCGCCCACTGGGCGTCCTCCTTCAGGCTCTCCATGGTCTGCTGCGGCGCCTTGATCGAACGCAGCCTGTCCCGGCCGCGCGTGTAGAGGACGAAGCCCGCCACACCCCACAGCACGGTCACGATCAGCGCGGCCCAGCCGATCGGCATGAGCGCGTCGAGCGCGAACATCAGCGTCAACGACGCGAAGATCGAGACGAGCAGCCCCGCGACGCCCGCGCCGCCGAACATCCCCGCCGCGCCGCCGGCCTTGCCGGCCTCCTGCTTCACCTCGGCCTTGGCGAGCGCGATCTCCTGGCGCACCAGCGTGCTCAGGTCGCTCGCGATCTCGCCGATGAGCTCGCCGACGCCCTTCTGCGCGTCGGTGCCGGAGTCGAGGTGGATGGTCCGCTCAGCCATTGCCGTACCCGTCCCCGATGCCCGGCGTACGCATCCCGCTGCCGGCCGCGACGTCGCTGCCGCCCAGGCCGCCGCCCGTCGTCGGGTACGGCTCGGTGAACGTCGGCACGGCCGGCGTCACCGTCGGCGTGCCGTCGCCGAGCTCGATGCCCGAGACCGGCTGGCCGGTCGCGGTGCCGGCGTACGTCGTGTCGGCGCCGGTCCACGCGCCGGTGCCCGCGGGGTTGGTCTCGCCCGCGAACGCCACGCCGCCCGCGCCGGTGTCCGACGGCGCCGTGGCGCCCTTGATCATGCGGCCCGCGAGGAAGCCCACGGCGCCCGCGCCGAGCAGGAAGAGCCCGGGGCGGCGCCGCGCGTAGGTCCGCAGGTCGCCGAGCAGCGCCTCGGGCGTCTGGCCCTCGAGGTAGCCGGCGAGGCTCTGGACCTTGTCGGCGAGCTGCTGCGCGACCTCGGTCGCCGGGCCCTGCTCCTGGGCGCTCGACGCCATCGACGTGAGCTGGCCCGCGATGGAGCGGACGTTCTCGGCGAGCCGCGCGGTCTGCGTCTCGGCCTGGGTGCGTACCTGCTGCGTCGCCTCGCCCACGAGGTCGCGGGCCTGCCGCGCCGCCTCGCCGACGACCTGGCCGGTGGCCTCGGTCGCCGCCTGCGCGACGGTCCTCGCCTGGTCCGCCGCCGTCGTGGCGACCGTGGCGGCCTCGTCGCGCGCGGCACCGGCGACGGTGCCGGCCTCCTGGACCGCGGTTCCCGCGGTCTCGCGTGCTGTCGTCATGCGCTCTCCTCAAGTGCCCGGTTCGTGATCGTCGGGCTACCCGCCGTCGTGATCGCTACGCCCCGTGACCCGCACTTCGCTCGCGTACGGGACACTGCTCCGGTGCGCGACGTCGTCCTCCTCGGCTCCACGGGCTCCGTGGGCACCCAGGCCGTGGACGTCGTGCGCCGCAACCCGGACCGCTTCCGCGTCGTGGGCCTCGCCGCCGGGGGCAGCGACCCCGCCGCGCTCGCCGCGCAGGCGCTCGACCTGCGGGTCGACGTCGTCGCCGTCGCGCGCCCGACGGCCGTCGAGGACCTCCAGCTCGCCCTCTACGCCGCCGCCCGCGACCGCGGGTGGAGCAGCGGCGACTTCGCGCTGCCGCGGATCCTCGCGGGGCCCGACGCGGCCGCCGAGGTCGCGACGTGGCCGTGCGACGTCGTCCTCAACGGCATGACGGGCTCGATCGGCCTCGCGCCCACGCTCGCCGCGCTCGACGCGGGCCGCACGCTCGCGCTCGCCAACAAGGAGTCGCTCATCGTCGGCGGCCCGCTCGTCGCCGCGCGCGCGAAGCCCGGCCAGATCGTGCCCGTCGACTCGGAGCACTCGGCGATCGCCCAGTGCCTGCGCGGCGGGCGCCGCGAGGAGGTACGCCGCCTCGTGCTGACCGCGAGCGGAGGCCCGTTTCGCGGCCGCGACGACCTCGACGGCGTGACGGTGGAGGACGCGCTCGCGCACCCGACGTGGGACATGGGCCCGATGGTCACGATCAACTCCGCGACGCTGGTCAACAAGGGCCTCGAGGTCATCGAGGCGCACCTGCTGTTCGACGTGCCGTACGACGCCATCGACGTCGTCGTGCACCCGCAGTCGCTCGTGCACTCGATGGTGGAGTTCGTCGACGGCTCGACGATCGCGCAGGTGAGCCCCCCGGACATGCGGCTGCCCATCTCGCTCGGCCTGTCCTGGCCCGACCGCGTGCCCGACGCGCAGCGGCCGATGGACTGGTCGGCGACGCACGCGATGACGTTCGAGCCGCTCGGCCCGCTCGGTCGCGCGATCGACCTGGCGCGCGAGGCGGGGACGCGCGGCGGCACCGCCCCCGGCGTGCTCAACGCCGCCAACGAGGAGGCGGTAGGGGCGTTCCTGGCGCGGACCGTGCCGTTCCGCGCGATCCTGGACACGGTGGAGCGCGTCCTCGGCGAGCACGAGGTCGGGAACTGCGCGACGCTTGCCGATGTTCTGGAAGGAGAGACCTGGGCGCGCCGCCGCGCCCGGGAGCTGGTGGGTGCGTCGCCCGCCGGCGTGGGAGAAGGCTGATGGCAGCGCTGGGTGTGTTCGTCTTCGTGTTCGCGCTGCTCGCGAGCATCGCGCTGCACGAGCTGGGCCACCTCGGGACGGCCAAGGCGTTCGGCATGAAGGCCAGCCGTTACTTCATCGGCATGGGCCCGACGCTGTGGTCCACGCGGCGCGGCGAGACCGAGTACGGCGTCAAGGCGTTCCCCGTCGGCGGCTTCGTGAAGATCGTCGGGATGACGCAGCTCGAGGACCTGGAGGACCCGCGCGACGAGCCGCGCGCGTTCTGGCGCCAGCCCGCGCCGCAGCGCGCGGTCGTGCTGGCGGCGGGCTCGGCCATGCACTTCGTCGTGGCGTTCGTCGTGCTCGTCGGGACGCTGCTCGCGTACGGCGAGCAGACCCGCGACACCACGCGCGTCGCCGAGGTGTCCGAGTGCCTCTCCGAGCTGCCGACCGACCCCTGCGACGGCAAGCCGCCGGCGCCCGCCAAGGTCGCGGGCCTGCGCGAGGGCGACCGGATCGTGGCGTTCCAGGGCACGCCCGTGCGGTCGTGGGACGCGTTCACGACGCTGGTCCGCGCCGCCGACGCGGGCCCGGCGGACCTCGTGGTCGAGCGCGACGGGGAGCGCGTCACGCTGCACCCGGTCGTCGAGCGGCACGAGCGCGAGATCGCCGAGGGGCAACGCAAGGTCATCGGGCAGATCGGCGTCACGCCCGGCGAGACGAAGCGCTACAACGTCCTCACGGTCGGCCCGCGCGCCGGGAGCGCGCTCGCCGAGTTCACGGTCAACTCCGTGAGCGGCCTGTGGCACCTGCCCGGCAAGATCCCGCAGCTCTTCGAGCAGACGACCGCGTCGAAGGGCGAGCAGCCGCGCGACCCGGGCGACGGCGGCGTCGTCGGCATCGTGGACATCGGCAGGCTCTCGGCGCAGGCGTTCGAGGCGGGCCAGGTCGACGCGGTGCTGTTCATGATCGTCGGCCTCAACGTGTTCATCGGCCTGTTCAACCTGCTGCCGCTGCTGCCGCTCGACGGCGGCCACCTGGCGATCCTCGGCTTCGAGGAGGCGCGCTCCGGGATCGCGAGGTCGCTCGGCCGCCCCGACCCCGGCCGCGTCGACCTGCAGAGGCTGATGCCGGCGATGGTGGCGTTCATCGTCCTCATGGGCGGTCTCACCGTGATGCTGCTGTACGCCGGCATCGCGAACCCGATCGCGAACCCGTTCTAGGCGGGCCGCCCCGGCCAAGCCCTACTAGGCTGGTCCCGTGACGATCGCGCTCGGGATGCCCGCGCCGCCGCTGCCCGCGGTGGCGCCGCGGCGCCGGACGAGGCAGATCGACGTCGGCGGCGTCCTCGTCGGGGGCGGCGCGCCCGTCTCCGTCCAGTCGATGACGACGACCAAGACCGCCGACGTCAACGCCACGCTCCAGCAGATCGCCGAGCTGACCGCGGCCGGGTGCCAGATCGTGCGCGTCGCGGTGCCCGACACCGACGACGCCGCCGCGCTGCCCGCGATCGCGCGCCAGTCGAAGATCCCGGTCATCGCGGACATCCACTTCCAGCCGAAGTACGTGTTCGCGGCCATCGACGCCGGCTGCGCCGCCGTACGCGTCAACCCCGGCAACATCAAGAAGTTCGACGACAAGGTCGGCGAGATCGCCAAGGCCGCGTCCGACGCGGGAATCCCGATCCGCATCGGGGTCAACGCCGGGTCGCTGGAGCCCTCGCTGCTCGCGAAGCACGGCCGCCCCACGGCCGAGGCGCTCGTGGAGAGCGCGCTGTGGGAGTGCTCGCTGTTCGAGGAGCACGGCTTCCGCGACATCAAGATCTCGGTCAAGCACAACGACCCCGTCGTGATGATCAACGCGTACCGCCAGCTCTCGCAGCAGTGCGACTACCCGCTGCACCTCGGCGTGACCGAGGCGGGGCCGGCGTTCCAGGGGACGATCAAGTCGTGCGTCGGCATCGGCGCGCTGCTCGCCGAGGGCATCGGCGACACGATCCGCGTCTCGCTGTCCGTGCCGCCGGTCGAGGAGGTCAAGGTCGGCCTCGCGATCCTGGAGTCGCTGGGCCTGCGCGAACGCCGCCTCGAGATCGTGTCGTGCCCATCCTGCGGCCGCGCCGAGGTCGACGTGTACCGGCTCGCGGCCGAGGTCGAGGCGGCGCTGGAGGGCATGGAGGTGCCGATCCGCGTCGCCGTCATGGGATGCGTGGTCAACGGCCCCGGCGAGGCCCGCGAGGCCGACCTCGGCGTCGCGTCGGGCAAGGGGAAGGGTCAGATCTTCGTCCGCGGGGAAGTCATCAAGACGGTTCCCGAGTCGCAGATCGTGGAGACGCTCGTGTACGAGGCGATGCGCATCGCCGAGGAGATGACCGCCGCGGGCGCCGCGTCCGGCGCCCCCGTAGTCACCGCGAGCTGATCCTGCTGCGCAGCCGTGAGGGCGTCCGCCTCCTCGACGACCGCGACCTCGAGGCGGCGTGGGAGGTCGTCAACCGCGACCCGGTCTCCAACGTCTACGTCGCCTCCCGCCTCGCCGCCGTAGGCCTCGACTGGCGCCGCCTCGGCGCGGAGGTGTGGGGCTACTACGCCGACGACCAGCGGCTCGTCTCGCTCTGCTACTCCGGCGCGAACCTCATGCCCGTCGAGGCCTCGCCCGCGGCCGCGAGGCAGTTCGCCGAGCGCGCCCGCCGCGGCGGACGCCACTGCTCCTCGATCGTCGGCCCGACCGACGCCGTCGAGGCGATGTGGTCGATCCTGCTGCTGCCGTGGGGTCCCGCGCGCGACGTGCGGCGGCAGCCGTTGATGTCGATCTCGGGGCCGCCCGCGGCCGACCCCGAGCCCGGCGTGCGGCCGGTGCGGATGGACGAGCTGGAGACGTTGCTGCCGGCCTGCATCGCGATGTTCACCGAGGAGGTCGGCGTCTCGCCGGTCGGCAACGACGGCGGCGCCCTCTACCGCGCGCGCGTCGCGGAGCTCGTCGCGGAGGGGCGCGCGTTCGCGCTGATCGAGGACGGGCGGGTGCTGTTCAAGGCGGAGGTCGGCTCGGCCACCAACCAGGCCTGCCAGATCCAGGGCGTCTGGGTGGACCCGTCGCTGCGCGGCCAGGGGATGGGGACGCGCGGCACGGCGGCGGTCGTGCGCTTCGCGCAGGAGGGCATCGCGCCGGTCGTGAGCCTCTACGTCAACGACTTCAACGTCCCCGCGCGCCGTGCCTACGAGCGCGTCGGCTTCGAGACCGTGGGGTCGTTCACGTCCGTGCTCTTCTAGGTACGCCCTAGCCCCCGGCGCTCTCCGACAGGTCGTCGGGGGTCAGGGAGTTCGGGTCGCTGTCGGCGGGCGCGCTCGACCCGGTGCCCGGCGTCGCGAGCGCCTCGGTCGCGTCGGCGGGGATCGGCGCGGCGGCCTCGGGGTCGACGCCCGCGACGGCGGCGGCGTACTCGCCCGCCTCGCGCGCGGCGCGCACCTCGGTCTCCGCGTCCTCGGGCCCGCTCGCGCCCGCGCCCTGGACGGCGTTCGACTTGTCGCCGTCCTCGGTCGCGCCCGCGGGGGCCGCGAGCGCGGGGTCGGTCCCCGGCGGGCCCTGCGGGGAGTCGGTGCCCTGCTGGAGATGCGTCGCCTCGGCCTCGTACTTCATGCCGGGCACCTTCCCCGCGCGTCGCCGGAATAACGGCACCGGGGCGGCGTCATGCTGGCAGCCGATGACGCGAGACGCCGACGACTTCGACGCGGTCGTCCGGGACCACTCGGATGCCGTGTACGGCTTCGTGCTGCGCCGCGTCGGCGTCCGCGCGACGGCGGAGGACCTGGCGCAGGAGACGTTCCTGCGGGCGTGGCGCGCCCGGCGCTCGCTGCGGGAGGTGGAGGCGGTGCGCGCGTGGCTGCTGTCGATCGCGCTCAACGTCGTCCGCGACGACGCGCGCCGCAGGTCGCGCCGCGTCGCCGAGGTGCCGCAGCCGGAGCACCTCGACGTGCCCGCGCTCGGCGACGACCCGGCCGACCGCGCGGCAGGCACGGAGTCGCTCGCCGCGCTGCGCGACGCGCTGGCGGCGCTGCCGGCGCGGCACAGGGAGATGTTCCTGCTGCGCGAGCGCGACGGGCTGTCGTACGCCGCCATCGCCTCGTTGCTCGACTGCCCGATCGGCTCCGTGATGTCCGGGCTCTCGCGGGCACGGGCGAGGCTCCTGGAGGCCGTGCGATGACCCACGACGACGCGCGCGTGCTGCTCTCCGCCGTCGCCGACGGCGAGGCCGCGACGACGCCCGACCTCGACGCGC
Organism: Frankiaceae bacterium; assembly: GCA_035940575.1. Taxonomy (GTDB): domain Bacteria; phylum Actinomycetota; class Actinomycetes; order BP-191; family BP-191; genus BP-191. The sequence goes on from DASZER010000019.1 coordinate 44,740, forward strand.
ACCTCGCGTCCTGCGCGGAGTGCGCGGCGTACGCCTCCGGCATCGCCCGCCTCTCGACCCTCGCCGCCGCGCTCCCGCGCGAGCCCGCGCCGGCCCTGGCGCCGCGCCGCGCGCGCGGCCCGCGGCGCCTGGTGCGGTGGGTGCCCGCGCTCGCCGTCGCGACCGCCGCCGCGGTCGCACTGACCGTGCTGCCGGCCGGGGACGCGACGTTCCCCGCGCCGCCGGCGGCCGCCGCGGAGCCGTTGCGGCGGCTGCGCTCGGTCTACCTCGAACGCACCGTGACCGGCGCCGACGGGGAGGCGTTCGAGCGGATCTGGTTCAGGGCGCCGGCCTCGCTGCGGATCGAGCGCAGCGTCGACGGGGGCCCGGTCGAGACGCGCATCGAGACGCCCGGCACCGTCTACGCCGACGGCGCCGTCACCACGGGCGCGCCGCCCGCGATCCCGCTGCCGGAGCCGCTGTCGCCGACGGTCTCGCTGCTCGGCCGCGACCTCGGCCCGGGCCCCGTCGTCGCGGGCCGCGCGACCCGGCGGGTCGTGCTGGCCGTGGGGGAGGAGCGGCGCGAGGCGTTCGTCGACGTCGAACGCGCCCTCGCCCTCGGCGGCGACGAGGTGCTGGTCCTGACGAAGCTCTCGAGCACGGTGACCAAGCGCGTCACCCGCGTCGACGTCGACCCCGCGATCCCCGACGACCTGTTCACGCCGCCGGCGAGCGCGCCGCGCGACGACGCCGGCTTCGTGCGCGGCGACCTCGGCGACCTCGCCCCGCGCGCGCTGCCGCGCGGCTTCGAGCCCGTCCTTGTCGGGCGCGGGCCCGACGGGGAGTCGGCGCTGTACGCGGACGGGTCGCTGCCCCTGCTCGTCACGAGCCGCCCGATCCCGCAGGACGACCGCGCCGCGACGACGACGCGGACGCGCGGGGAGCGCACGTACCTCGTGCACCTGCGCCTCTACGCCCCGCCGGAGGTCGAGCTCGCGCGCGACGGCCTCGCCATCCGCATCCAGGCGCCGCTGCCCGTCGACTCGCTGATCGACCTCGCCGAGCGCATGTACGCGGAATAACGCGCCCCGCGCGGCGTCCTACCGGCACCACCCTAGGAGGCCGCCATGAGGCGCACCGTGCTCGCCCTCTCCACGCTGTCGTTCCTCGCGATCCCCGTCGCCGCGGCGGCGGGCGGCGGCTGCTACGCCGACGGGCCCGCGCAGGAGACGCCCGCGACCCGCGTCGTGATCGAGCACGCGTGCTTCACGCCGTTCGTCGCGACCGTCGAGCCGGGGACGAAGGTGACGTTCGTCAACGCCAGCGAGCTCGACCACAACCTCACCGGGCCCGCCATCGGCTACACGGAGATGCCGGCCGGCAAGACGTACGAGCACACGTTCGGCCCGCCGGGGACCTACGTCTTCGCGTGCACGATCCACTCGGGCATGAGCGGCGCCGTCGTCGTGCGCGAGGCCGCCGCCGCGCCCGCCGCGCCCGCCGCGCCGGTCGCGTCGTCGGGGACGGCGAGCGGGCGGGCCGGCTGGGCCGCGGCCACCGTCGTGGCGGTCGTCGCCGCCGGAGGGCTCGTGCTGACCCGGACGCCGCGAGGGTAAACCCGGCCCACCCCGGGGTACCGGACCCGCGAGGTGATGCAGCCATGGAGCGCAGCAACAAGCACGGCTTCCGCGTCGACGACGCGATGAGCAGTGAGACCGAGTCCCTGACGCGCGGTGCGCCGATCGAGTCGCGGGTCGAGGAGTGGCGCGAGGCGGAGCCGTCGGGCGACGACCAGCCCGTGGCCGACGGGATCCTGAACGGCGACGCCCGCGACACCAACGGCGCGCCCGCCCACGACGAGCTGGAGCTGCGCTCCGAGCTGGCGAAGCGGCTGCGGACGTCGGTGTTCCCTGCCAACCGCCAGGTGCTCGAGGACGTGGCGACGGAGGAGAACGCGCCGGGCCACATCCTCGACCTGATCCGTCGCCTGCCGGACGGGCGGACGTTCGAGAACACCGCCGACGTCTGGCGCGCGCTCGGCGGCGCCGTCGAGCACCGCGGGAGCACCACGGCGTAAACGAGGCGAGGCATCCGGGCGACCCTCGGTATCCTGCGGCTCCCCGAGAGCCAGGAGGATCGCCGTGGTCGTCCGGATGTCGAGCCTGTTCCTTCGCACGCTGCGAGAGGACCCGGCGGACGCGGACGTCCCGAGCCACCGGCTCCTGGTCCGCGCGGGCTGCGTGCGCCGCGTCGCGCCCGGCATCTACTCCTGGCTGCCCCTCGGCAAGACCGTGCTCGACAACGTCGCCCGCGTCGTTCGCGAGGAGATGGCCGCGATCGGCGCGCAGGAGGTGCTGTTCCCCGCGCTGCTGCCCCGCGACTTCTACGAGGCGTCGGGCCGCTGGACCGAGTACGGCGAGGGCATCTTCCGCCTCAAGGACCGCAAGGGCGCGGACTACCTCCTCGGGCCGACGCACGAGGAGATGTTCACGACGCTCGTGAAGAGCGAGTACTCGTCCTACAAGGACCTGCCCGTCTCGCTGTACCAGATCCAGACGAAGTACCGCGACGAGGCGCGGCCGCGCGCCGGCATCCTGCGCGGGCGCGAGTTCGTGATGAAGGACTCGTACTCGTTCGACCTCGACGAGGACGGGCTCAAGCGCTCGTACGAGGCGCACAGGGGGGCGTACGAGCGCATCTTCGCCAGGCTCGGGCTCGACTACCGCACGGTGTTCGCCGTGTCCGGCGCCATGGGCGGGTCCGGGTCGGAGGAGTTCCTGGCCAAGGCGCCGACCGGCGAGGACACGTTCGTGTCCTGCACGAGCTGCGACTACGCCGCCAACACCGAGGCCGTCGACACCGCCGCGGCCCCCGCGACGGACGTCGAGCACCCGCCGATCGAGGTGCTCGACACGCCTGACACGCCGACCATCGACTCGCTGGTCGAGCTGCTGCGCTCGAAGGGCCACGACGTCACGGCGGCGGACACGTTGAAGAACGTCGTCCTCAAGCTGCACACGCCCGGCAAGGACGACGAGATCCTCGTCGTCGGCGTGCCCGGCGACCGCGAGGTCGACATGAAGCGGCTCGAGGCCAACGTCTACCCGGCCGAGATCGCGGGCGTGCTCGACGACTTCACGGCGTACCCCGACCTCGTCCGCGGCTACATCGGCCCGCAGGGCCTCCCCGACACGATCCGCTACGTCGTCGACCCCTCGGTCGCGGACGGCTCCGCGTGGGTGACCGGCGCGAACGTCGAGGGCAGGCACGCCGTCAACGTCGTCTGCGGCCGCGACTTCGTACCCTCGGGCAGGCTGCCCGCCGCCGAGGTGCGGGCCGGCGACCTCTGCCCCCGCTGCCACTCGCCGCTGTCCATCGACCGGGGCATCGAGATCGGGCACATCTTCCAGCTCGGGCAGAAGTTCGCGAACGCGTTCGAGCTCGACGTGCTCGGCCCCGACGGCAAGCCGGTCCGCGTGACGATGGGCTCGTACGGCATCGGCGTCTCCCGCGCGGTCGCGGCCATCGTGGAGCAGCACCACGACGACTCGGGCATCGTGTGGCCGAAGTCGGTGGCGCCGTTCCTCGTCCACCTCGTGCCGGTCGGCAAGGACGCCGAGCCGCTCGAGGTCGCGACGCGCATCGCGGAGTCGCTGGCGGCCGCGGGCGTCTCGGTGCTCCTGGACGACAGGGAGGTGTCGGCGGGCGTGAAGTTCGCCGACGCGGACCTGCTGGGCGCGCCGACGATCGTCACCTGCGGCAAGGCGCTCAAGGACGGCCAGGTCGAGGTCAAGGACAGGCTCACCGGCGAGCGCACGCTCGTCGCGGTGGACGAGGCCGTCAGCGTCCTGGGAACGCGCTGACCGCGTCGGCGGCGTTGCGCCTGCGGGCGTAGCGCAGCGTCGCGAGGTGCGCGGCCTCGTCGGCGAGCGCGGCGGCGGCCCCCTGCCGCGCGGCGGCGTCGAGGCGCACCGCCGCGTGCCAGCGGATCGCGAGCGAGTCCTCGATCGCCTCGGCGACCGCGCGCGGGTCGCCCTGGGGGACGGCGTAGGACAGCAGCGGCGGTGCCGGCGTCGCGCCCGCCTGGCGTACCAGCTCGACCAGCAGGTCGCGGTGGCGGCGGTGGTCGTCGTACGCCAGGCGCGCGTACTCGCGCAGGCCCTCCGGCAGGCGCGGGCCCAGGACGCCGTAGAGGTGGATCGCGGCGTGCTCCTCGGCGAGCAGCGCCGCGAGCGCGTCGGGCTGCCTCGTCATCGGCGCGCCGCCAGGGCGAGGACGACGGCGTGCTGGCGCGCGCCCGCCGCGAGCTCGGCGCCGAGGACCGCGACGTCGGCCGAGGCCGCGCGGGCGACGTCGGCGAGGTAGCGGCTCGACGCGTCCCGCGGCGCCGTCGCCGCGTCGCGGACGGGCGACGTGCTCGGCCCCGAGGGGACGGGCGCGCCACGGGCCGCGAGGTGCTCGGCGACGGCCGCGGCCCGGGTGGCGTGCGCGTTGCGCAACGGCGCCGCGGCGGGCGGGAGCGAGGCGAGCAGGCGGCGTTCGGACACCAGCCACGCGGTCAGCAGCGCGACGTCAGGGTCGGCGGTCGGCATGGGGCTCGGCGCGGCGGACGTGGGCGCGGGGGAGGGGCGGCGTTCGGCCGTGCAGGCCGCGACGGCCGCGCCGAGCGCGGCGCCCAGGAACGCCCTCCTGTCCACGCGCCGCAGCCTACGGGTCCCGCCCGGCGGCAGGCGCCGTGGCCCCGTACGGGTAGGCTCGGCGCGTCCGTACAACATCACACCAGGGGAGGCCGCTCATGAGCGCCGCGGCGACCCGGGTGAAGGACGCCATCGCGCGCCCCCTCGCCGACGCCGGCTTCGACGTCGAGGACGTCTCCGTGCGCGCGGCGGGCAAGCGCCAGCTCGTCCAGGTCGCCGTCGACAAGGACGGCGGCGTCACGCTGGACGACGTCGCCGACGCGACCCGCGTGGTGTCGGCGGTGCTGGACGAGGCCGACCCGATCCAGGGGGCGTACGTCCTCGAGGTCACCTCGCGCGGCGTCGACGCGCCGCTCACGCTGCCCCGGCACTGGCGCCGCAACGCCGGCCGCCTCGTCAAGGCGAGCCTGCGCGACGGCCGCGATGTCGTGGGCCGCATCCAGAGCGCCGACGACGAGGCCGCCGAGGTGCTCGTGCAGGTGGACGAGCAGGTCAGGGTGGCGTACGACGACGTCAGCAGGGCCAAGATCGAGGTCGAGTTCACCAAGCAGGAGGGAGACGACGAATGAACATCGACATCGCCGCGCTCCGCTCCATCGAGCGCGAGAAGGACATCTCGTTCGACACGGTCGTCGAGGCCATCGAGACGGCGCTCGCGACGGCGTACCGCAAGACCGAGGGCGCGCACGGCGAGTGCCGGGTCGAGGTCGACCGCAAGAGCGGCGAGATCCGCCTCTACGCCCGCGAGCTGGACGAGGAGGGCAACCTCGTCCGCGAGTACGAGGACACCCCCGAGGACTTCGGCCGCATCGCCGCGATGACCGCCAAGCAGGTCATCCTCCAGCGCCTGCGCGACGCCGAGCAGGAGCTGACCTACGGCGAGTACGCCGGCCGCGAGGGCGACATCGTCGCGGGCATCATCCAGCAGCACTCGTCGCAGAACGTCCTCGTCTCGCTCGGCAAGGTCGAGGCGGTCCTGCCGGTGGCCGAGCAGGTGCCGGGCGAGCGGTACGAGCACGGCCAGCGCATCCGCGCGTACGTCCTCCAGGTCCACAAGGGCGTTCGCGGCCCGTCGATCACGCTGAGCCGCACGCACCCGAACCTCGTGAAGAAGCTGTTCGCGATGGAGGTCCCGGAGATCGCCGACGGCACCGTCGAGATCGCCGCGATCGCCCGCGAGGCCGGCCACCGCAGCAAGATCGCGGTCCGCTCCACGAGCCCGGCCGTCAACGCGCGCGGCGCCTGCATCGGCCCGCTCGGCCAGCGGGTGCGCAACGTCGTCGCCGAGCTCCACGGCGAGAAGATCGACATCGTCGACTGGTCCGACGACCCCGCGGAGTTCGTGGGCAACGCCCTCTCGCCCGCCACGGTCACCAAGGTCGAGGTCATCGACGCCGCCGCCCGCTCCGCGCGCGTGACGGTGCCCGACTTCAAGCTCTCGCTGGCCATCGGCAAGGAGGGCCAGAACGCCCGCCTCGCCGCGCGGCTGACCGGGTGGCGCATCGACATCCACGCGGACACCGAGGGCACGCCGGACGCGCCCGGGGACGCCACGCGGGATTCCGCTGGCGACGCGGAAGGAACGTAGCGGTAGACTCGTCAGCAGAACGCCCGGTTCCGCCTGTCCGCACCTGTGTGGGCTGCCGTACCCGGGCGGCGAAGATCGACCTCCTGCGCGTCGTCGCGGTCTCCGGCAGCCTTGTCGTCGACCAACGCGGACGGCTGCCGGGGCGGGGCGCGTACGTCCACCCCGATCCGGCGTGCGTCGACCTCGCGGAGCGCCGCAAGGCGTTCCCGCGGGCGCTGCGGGCCGGAGGACCGTTCGACCTCTCGCCGTTGAAGGCGTTCACCCAAGGGCTCGACCGACCGGAAAAGAGCTGATCAAGAGATGACCTCGCGATGAGCGTCCGTAACCGATGAGCACGCCCATGTAGTAACTACCGAGGAGCAACGCGTGGCGAAGCGGGTCTACGAACTCGCCAAGGAGCTGGGGCTGGAGAGCAAGGCCCTGGTGTCCTGGTTGAAGGACAACGGAGAGTTCGTCCGTTCGGCGTCGTCGACGGTGGAGATGCCCGTCGAACGCAAGGTCCGCGCGGCGTTCCCGGACGCGGCACCCGCCGCGGCGTCCAAGCCGCGGGCCGCGAAGCCCAAGGCCCCCGAGACCGCCGGCGACACGGCACCCGCCGTCGCCGCGGCCGCCGGAGTGGTCGCCCCGTCGAGCGACGGTGCCGCCGCCGCTCCGGCCCCCACCCCGATCCCCGACGGCGCCGCCCCGGCAGCCGCGGCCGCCACGGCCGCGCCCACGGCGCCCGCGCCCGCCGCCCCCGGCGGCGCGCCCACCCCGTCGCTCCCGCCGCGTCCCCCCGCGGCCCCCGGCATGCCGCGGCCCGGCAACAACCCGTTCGGCTCGCCCGGCATGCCCCCGCGTCCCGTTCCCGGGCCGCGACCCGTTCCAGGCATGCCCCCGCGTCCCGGCCAGCCCGGGATGCCCCCGCGTCCCGGCATGGCTCCGCGTCCCGGCCCCGGCGGCATGCCGCGGCCCGGTGCGCCCGGTGCCCGTCCCGGCGGTCCCGGCGGCGCCCCCGGCGCGCGTCCCGGCCCCGGCGGCGCGGGCCGTCCCGGCGGCGGCTTCGGCGCGGGCCGTCCCGGCGGTCCCGGCGGCGGTGCCGGCCGTCCCGGCGGACCCGGCGGCGGTGGCTACGGCGCCCGTCCCGGCGCTCCCGGCGCGGGCACGGCGGGCCGTCCCGGCGGCGGCGGTCCCGGTGGCGCGAGCGGCGGCGGCTACGGCGGCCGTCCCGGCGGCGGCGGTCCCGGCGGCCGTGGCCGCGGTGGCGGCACGGCGGGCGCGTTCGGCCGTCCCGGCGGCGGGCGTCCCGTCCGCGGCCGCAAGAGCAAGAAGCAGCGGCGTCAGGAGTTCGACAACCTCGAAGCCCCGACGATGGGCGGCATCATCCCGCGCGGCAAGGGCGAGACCATCCGCCTGCCCCGGGGTGCGTCCCTCTCGGACTTCGCGGACAAGATCAACGTCAACCCGGGCACGCTCGTCCAGCTCCTCTTCGGCCTCGGCGAGATGGTGACGGCGACCCAGTCGTGCACCGACGAGACGCTGGAGCTGCTCGGCGTCCAGCTCGACTACGTCGTCGAGATCGTCAGCCCCGAGGACGAGGACCGCGAGCTGCTCGAGACGTTCGACCTGGAGTTCGGCGGCGAGTACGGCGACGACGTCGAGATGATCACGCGGCCCCCGGTCGTCACGGTCATGGGCCACGTCGACCACGGCAAGACCAAGCTCCTCGACGCGATCCGCAACGCCGAGGTGGCCGAGGGCGAGGCCGGCGGCATCACGCAGCACATCGGCGCGTACCAGGTGCACAACTCCCACCACGACCGGCTGATCACGTTCATCGACACCCCTGGCCACGAGGCGTTCACCGCCATGCGTGCCCGCGGTGCCAAGGTCACCGACATCGCGATCCTCGTGGTCGCGGCCGACGACGGCGTGAAGCCGCAGACGATCGAGGCGCTCAACCACGCGCAGGCCGCGGACGTGCCGATCGTCGTCGCCGTGAACAAGGTCGACAAGGAAGGCGCGAACCCCGACAAGGTCCGCCAGCAGCTCACCGAGTACAACCTCGTCGCCGAGGAGTACGGCGGCCAGACGCTGTTCGTCGACGTCTCCGCCAAGACCGGCACCGGCATCGAGGACCTGCTCGACGCCGTCCTGCTCACCGCCGACGCCGCCCTGGACCTCTCGGCCCCCGGCGACGTCGACGCGCAGGGCGTCGCGATCGAGGCGCACCTCGACAAGGGCCGCGGCCCCGTCGCCACCGTCCTGGTGCAGCGCGGCACGCTCCGCGTCGGCGACTCGATCGTCGCGGGCGACGCGTTCGGCCGCGTCCGCGCCATGCTCGACGAGCACGGCAGCCCCGTCGAGGAGGCCGGTCCCTCGCGGCCCGTCCTCGTGCTCGGCTTCACGTCCGTCCCCGGCGCAGGCGACAACTTCCTCGTCGTCCCCGAGGACCGCGTGGCCCGGCAGATCGCCGAGCGCCGCCAGGCGCGCGAGCGCAACGCCGAGCTCGCCCAGCAGCGCGGGCGCCCGTCGCTCGAGGACCTGTTCGAGCGCATCGAGGCGGGCAAGGTCGACACGCTCAACCTCATCCTCAAGGGCGACGTGTCCGGCTCCGTCGAGGCGGTCGAGGACGCGTTGCTCAAGATCGAGGTCGGCGACGAGGTCGGCCTGCGGATCATCCACCGCGGCGTCGGCGCGATCACCGAGAACGACGTCAC
>DASZER010000020.1:0-18061 GCA_035940575.1 Frankiaceae bacterium
GAGTACCGCGCCGAGGCCGAACGGCTCGCGGAGAAGGGGCAGTACAAGGAGGCCGTGCGCGCGCGGTTCCGCGCGATCATCCGCGAGCTGGAGCAACGCGCCGTGCTCGACCCGAGGCCGGGACGTACGGCCGGCGAGATCGCCCGCGAGGGCGGCGCGGCCGTGCCCGCGATCGGCGCGGACCTGCGGGCGGTCGCGGAGACGTTCAACCTCGTCTGGTACGGCCGCCACGTCGCGACGCGCACGGAGTACGACACGGTGCGCGCCGCCGACGAGCGCATCCGCCACGCCCGCCTCGTCGCCGTGACGGTGGACGCGTGACCGACCTGTTGGACACCGGTCCGCTCGACACCGGCCCCCTCGACACCGGCCCGCTCGACGCGCGTCCGCCCGACGACGCGCCCGGCGAGTCGGCACGCGTGTCGATCACGCCTGGCGAGGTGTGGCGCAAGGCGCGCGTGCCGCTCGTCATCGGCGTGCTGCTGCTCCTCGCCGCGCTCGCGCACACGGTCGCGACCGGCCGCATCGACGCGAACTACCTCGACCCGTCCTCCGAGGGCCCGCCCGGCTCGCGCGCGGTCGCGGAGCTGCTGCGCGACAGGGGGATCGACGTACGCGAGGTCCGGCGGCCCAGCGGCGCGCGCGACGTGACGGTCGTGGTGCCGGGGCCGCTGCTCCCCGCCGACGTCGTCACCGAGGCGCGCGACGCGGCCGACCTCGTCCTGATCGCGCCGGACGAGGAGCAGGCGCTGGAGACCGGGACGGGCGTGACCCCCGGCGACGAGCGCGACGCGTCGTTGCTGCAGCCGCGCTGCACGCACCCCGACGCGGTCGCGGCGGGCGAGGCGCTGGTGGGCGGCATGCGGTTCCGCGCGCCGGACGGCGCGGTCGAGTGCTACGCCAGGTCGTTCGTGGAGGTCACCGGCGACGGCCGCCGCGTGACGTTCCTCGGCGACGCGGAGTTCATGACCAACGACGCCCTCGACGAGGACGGCAACGCCGCGCTCGCGCTGCGCCTGCTGTCGCGCCACCCGGTCGTGGAGTGGGTCTACCCGGCCGGCATCCCGACGCTGCCCGAGAGCGAGGGCGAGTCGATCGAGGACCTCATGCCGCCGTGGGTGGGGCTCGTCGTCGCGCAGGCGTTCGTCGTCGCGCTGCTCGTGGCGTTCTGGCGCGGGCGGCGGCTCGGGCCCGTCGTCGTGGAGCCGTTGCCGGTCGTCGTGCGCGCCGCCGAGACCGTCGAGGGCCGCGCCCGCCTCTACCACTCGGCCCGCGCCCGCGGACGCGCCGCGGAGGCGTTGCGCGCGGGCCTGCGCGACCGGCTCGTACGGACCCTCGGGCTCGCCCCCGACGCGTCGCGGGAGACGCTCGTCGCCGCCGTGGCGCTGCGTACGCGCGGCCGTGCCGCCGCCGACGTCGACGCGCTCCTGTACGGTCCCCCACCTGCCGACGACCCGACCCTCGTACGACTCGCCGACGAACTCGACTCCCTCTACAGCGAGGTGCGTTCCCTGTGACCGAGAGCCCCATCCGCCGCCGTACGACCAGGACCGCGCGCGCGGCGCAGGACCCGCGCGAGGCGCTCATCGCGCTGCGCGCCGAGGTCGGCAAGGCCGTCGTCGGGCAGGACGCCGCCGTGACCGGCCTCGTCATCGCGTTGCTGTGCCGCGGCCACGTGCTGCTCGAAGGCGTGCCCGGCGTCGCGAAGACGCTGCTCGTCCGCGCGCTCGCGACGGCGCTCGACGTCGACACGAAGCGGGTGCAGTTCACGCCCGACCTGATGCCCGGCGACGTCACGGGCTCGCTCGTGTACGACGCGCGGACCGCGCAGTTCTCGTTCCGCGAGGGCCCCGTCTTCACGAACCTGCTGCTCGCCGACGAGATCAACCGCACGCCCCCGAAGACGCAGGCGTCGCTGCTCGAGGCGATGGAGGAGCGGCAGGTCACCGTCGACGGCGTGCCGCGGCCGCTGCCGGAGCCGTTCGTCGTCGCGGCGACGCAGAACCCCGTCGAGTACGAGGGCACGTACCCGCTGCCCGAGGCGCAGCTCGACAGGTTCCTGCTCAAGCTCACGATGCCGCTGCCGGCCCGCGAGGACGAGGTGACCGTGCTGGAGCGGCACAACGCCGGGTTCAACCCGCGCGACCTCGCCGCCGCCGGCGTCACCGCCGTCGCGTCGGCGGCCGACCTCGACGCGGGCCGCGCGCTCGTCGCCGGCGTCTCGGTGAAGCCCGAGGTGATGGGCTACATCGTCGACGTCGCGCGGGCGACGCGGCAGTCGCCGTCGCTGTCGCTGGGCGTGTCGCCGCGTGGCGCGACGGCGTTGATGAACGCCGCCAAGGCGTGGGCGTGGCTGTCGGGCCGCGACTTCGTCACGCCCGACGACGTCAAGGCGCTGGCGCGGCCCGCGCTGCGCCACCGCGTCGCCGTGCGGCCCGAGGCCGAGCTCGAAGGCGTCACCGCCGACGGCGTCCTCGACACCGTGCTCGGCACCGTTCCGGTGCCGCGGTAGCGCCGTGGCTCTCACGGGTCGGCTCGCCGTCGTCGCCGCGCTGCTCGCGGCGGTGCTGGTCGCCGACCCGTCGTGGGGGACGTTCTGGATCCTCAACGCGGTCGTGGTGCTGCTCGCGCTGGTCGACGTCGCGCTGGCCGCGCCGGTGCGGTCGCTGTCGTTCACCCGCGCGGGCGGCACGTCGGTGCTGCTCGGCGAGGAGCTGTCGGTCACGCTGACGGTCACCAACCGCTCGTCGCGCACCGCGCGGCTGCGGGTGCGCGACGCGTGGGCACCGTCCGCCGGCGCGTCGCCGCGCGTGCACGCCGTCTCGATCCCCGAGGGCGAGCGCCGCCACCTCGTCACGTGGCTCCTGCCGACGCGGCGCGGCGACCGGCGGCCCTCGCGGATCACGGTGCGTTCGATCGGACCGCTCGGCCTCGCGGCGCGCCAGGGGCGGCACGAGTCGCCGTGGAACGTGCGCGTGCTGCCGCCGTTCACGTCGCGCAAGTACCTGCCCGAGCGGCTGAACCGGCTGCGCCAGCTCGACGGCGCTGTGCTCATCCGCGGGCGCGGGCAGGGCACGGAGTTCGACTCGCTGCGCGACTACGTCGAGGGCGACGACGTGCGCTCGATCGACTGGCGCGCGACCGCGCGGCGCGACGCGGTCGTCGTGCGGACGTGGCGGCCCGAACGCGACCGCCGCCTGCTGCTCGTCATCGACACCGGCCGTACGTCGGCAGGCCGCGTCGGCGACACCCCCCGCCTGGACCACGCGCTGGACGCCGCCCTGCTGCTCGGCGCGCTCGCGTCGCGCGCCGGCGACCAGGTCGAGCTGCTGGCGTACGACCGCGTGCAGCGCGCGCAGGTCGAGGGCGGCTCGCGCTCGGAGGTGCTGCCCCGGCTCGTCAACGCGATGGCGCCGTTGGAGCCGGTCCTGCTCGAGGCGGACCACCGCGGGATCGTCGCGGCCGTGCTGCGGCGGGCGCGGCACCGGGCGCTGGTCGTGCTGTTCACCGAGCTCAACAGCGCCGTGGTCGAGGAGGGGCTGCTGCCCAACCTCGCCGCGCTCACGACGAGGCACACCGTGATCGTGGCGTCGGTGTCGGACCCGCGCGTCGCCGCGCTGCTGGCCGGCCGCGGGTCGGCCGAGTCGGTCTACGGCGCCGCCGCCGCCGAGCGCGCGGCCGCCGAGCGGCGCAGGCTGGTGGCGTTGCTCAAGCGGCTCGGCGTCGAGGTCGTGGACGCTCCCCCGGACACGTTCGCCCCGGCCGTCTCGGACACGTACCTGGCGCTGAAGGCGGCCGGGCGTCTCTAGAATTCCCCCGCGGCGGTAGTAAGCGCATTGCTCTCGGCGCCATACTGCGCGAATGGACCGGCGCTGGAAAATCCTCCGGGCTTTCCCCCTGTCTTCCCTGCTCCTGCTTCTGGCCGTAGCCGCAGCATTCGACGCGGCCGCGAACGGACGCGCGCTGCCGCCCGGGAATCTGGACCGCGCCTCCGGAAGCGTCCTCAGAGTCGTGGCGCTCGCCGGGCTGTCGGCGTTCGCGACGATCGAGATGGCGAAACGGCTCACGCCGCTCCGACCGTTCGTCCAACGTTCGCTGGTCGAGTCGTGGATGTCGAAGCGGGCGTCGGACGGCGCGTGGAAAGAGCCGGACGGTCTGACGCTCCGGTACGACGTCCCGATCGAGACCTTGGCGGCACAGATCGCGAACGCGGCCGACGTCGCCTTGTGCGGCGACGAGCATTCCGCCCTCGTTCTCGCGTTGACGGCTCGCTCGCAAGTCCGTGCCCGCGACGACGGCACCGACGAGGTGCTGGCCTCCCAGGAAGTTCGGGCGGCGATCGACGACCTGCAGATCACCGTGGGCGGTCAGTGGCGGTGGTTCGTCCAGGCCAACGCGGTGTGGCTGAGCGGCCTCTACGGCGTGCTGCTGGGAGCACGCACGGCCGAGGCGAGCCCGTCACGCACGTTCTTCGCGGTCATCTCGGCGGTCGTGGGAGGCGCGATCGCCTGGACCCTGCGGGACGTGACGGCGGGCGTCGAGCGCTGGAGCCGCTGATGCCGAACGTGCTGACCGTCAGGTCGCCGTACCGCGACCAGCCGTTGCGTGAGCACGTCGCGTGCCGAGGCTCCCTCCAGGATCTTCGGGCGCCGCGGCTCCTCGTCCTCGTCCATGGCTACAACAACGACGAGGTCCAGGCCGCGAGCGCGTACGCGACGTTCCAGAGGCGGCTGCGCAGCGCGCTGCTCGAGCCGCCGTCGCGGATGCCACGGCCGATCTGGGAGTACCACTGGCCCGGCGACGACCGACGGTGGTCGGTGTCCCTGCTGGGGTACCCGATCAAGCCCGCCGTCGCGACGACCTCGGGCGAGCGACTCGGCGAGTTCCTCGCGACGCTGGCGCGGACGCAGGTGGTGGACATCGTCGCCCATTCGCTCGGCTGCCGCGTCGCCCTCGCCACCACGGCGTGGATCAAGAGACAGCCGTCCTACCAGGGCGCCCGGATCGGTCAGGTCGTGCTCATGGCCGCGGCCGTGCCGGAGCACCTGTGCCGCGACCAGGACGGCCGGCCGTTCCGCAGGCCGCTCCCTACCGAGGCGGAGCACGTCCTGCACTCGCGCGCGGACCTCGTCCTCCGGCTCGTCTTCCGGAGGGGTCAGGGCGTCGCGGGTGAGGGCGGAAGCCCGGCCGTCGGCAGGAACGGCGGTCCGGCGGGACGCTGGAGCTCCGTCGTCGACTCCGGTGTCGGCCACACCGCGTACTGGGGCTCCGCCGACGTGGCCCGTGCGGTCGCCACGGCCACCGGATGGCGGCGCGCACGCGCGGTCGCGACCCGGCAGGTAGCCGCCGGCTACCTCGCGCCCACCCGCGGCCAGGGCCGGCGCGCGGTGACGCAACGACGGGTCTCTTCGCGCGCCGTGTGACCGGCGAACGACCCGTCCGGGCCTACGGGTCGCGTCAGCCGACGCCGTAGGAGAACCACACCCCGAACGCCACCACCTGCGTGTCGGCGACGTCGTGCGACGTCACGACCTGGTGCCCGAGGTACGTCTTCCCGGACGCGTAGACGTTGCCGTCGCCGGTGTAGTAGCCGGTGTAGACCGGGACCATGCCGAGGCCGCCGTTCGCGGCATGGGCGCCGTACGCCGCCGTCGCGTCGGCGTCGCGGCCCACGACCTCGCACCCCCACGGGTGGTCCGCGGGCTCGGGAGAGCTCGGGTCGGTCTCGTTGTGCGGGTACACGCAGCCGCGCCCGTAGCGGGACTGCGGGTACTGCCACAGCGGCGGGCGCTTCCGGTCGAAGCTCCCGACGGCGACGTCGACGTAGCCGAGCCTGCCCACGTCGACCTGCTGCCCGCCCACGCGCGCGCGGCCCGCGTAGCCGGCCTTGGCGTCGCAGCCGACGGTCGGGCACGCGATCGGCAACGTCACCGCGCCACCGGAGATCCGTCCCGTCGCGCGGTAGGTGCGCAGCGCCCTCGGCAGGCCCGTCGCGTCGAACGTGAGGCGGGCCTCGCCGTCCGTCATCAGGTAGACCTCGTAGAGGCCGGCCTCCACGACGTTGCCGTTCCCGATGTTGGCCCAGTGCTGCGTGCCCGGCCCCGCCGTGGTGGCCCACTCGTCCGCGGTGGCCCGCAGGTAGTCGAGCCGGACGAGAGCACCGCACCGGGCGTGCGCGCAGCGCGAGTCGACCCGGACGACGCGCACGTGGGCGTACGTGCCGCGGGTGACGAACAGCCGCGCGCCGTACTCGGGCAGCGTGGCCCTGGCGGGGACCCGCAGGCGAAGCCCCTTGGCGCCGGTCCAGGCGAGCGTCGTCCCTGTGGAGAGGACGCCGTCCCGCGCCGGGACCGCGGTGGACGACGGGGCGGCGCCCGCGGCGCCGGAGCCGAGGACGGTCGCGACAGCGAGGGCGGCGACGACGGCGCGCCGCCGGGACGAGCACGTCATCGTCATCCCTGCCACGGCTCGGAGAAGCCGGCGTACTGCTGGTCGCCGAGACTGTGGGTGAGGACCGCGTGGACCCGGTGCGGACGGCCCGACGCGGTGTCGCCGTGCTGGTAGCGGCACGGGACGACCGCGACCACGACCACGACACCGTTGACGGCGGTCATCGTGCTGCGCCCTTCGCAGCCGGGGATGTCCGCCCAGGCGCCGCTCGGGTCGCGGTACTGGATCGTCAGCACCAGAGTCCCCGTGTACGTCATCACCGTGCGGCTGGCGCAGTCGCCCTGGCCGACGCCGACGTCGACGCCGCGCACCTCGGCGGCGTACGCGTCGGCCGCCGGGGTCACGGCCATCCCGTACGCGGTGGGGATCCCGCACGTGATGTTCGGGTTCTCGACGTTGGCGAGCGCGACGTCGACGGCGGCGTCGCCGATGGCGACGTTGGTCTCCGCGATCGCGAGGCCCATCTCGGTCGGCACGTCCGCGTGGGCGGGCGTGCCGAGGGCGAGGGCAGGGAGCAGGAGGGCGACCACGCACGAGGCGCGGCCGGCCCTGCGGGTACGGCGCATGATGAGGGCTCCAAGGGTGAGGGGGACAGGGCGCTGAGGGGGCGCTGGGAGGCGGGAGCGTTCGCCTAGGTGATGCGGCGACGACGTCGTCCGCGTACGTCCGGACGACGAACCTGGCGCATGGTGCCTCCCCCTGTCGACGAGCCGGCTCGACCACCGGCTCGACTGGAACACGATCCAACGGCCCCGTGATTACAGGGCGCTGTCGGCAAAATGACACTTCGAACGCGTAGTGACGCAATGATGGCGCAGAAACGCCACGCATTGGCGAAATGCGGGTGAGTGATAACCCGCTACGTCAGCGCTTGCACTTCCTGCCGCGGCACTCGCGGCCGCCGTTGAGGTCGCCGTCGAACGTCACGCCCGGCGGCAGCGGCACGGTGACGAGCGGCGGCGTGACGACCGGCGCGACGGGGCGCGTGGCCTGCATCTCCGGCAGCGCGAAGTCGCGGACCGGGAGCCCCTCGTGCGCGGCCGTCATGATGAGCCGCCAGATGGTGGCGGGGAAGCCCCCGCCGTACACGACGCGCGAGCCGTGGACGTTGCGCAGCGGCCGCTTCGCGGGGTCCGTCGGGTACCCGACCCACACGACGCCGGCGCGGTCGGGCGTGAAGCCGTCGAACCACGCGGCCGTGGGGCCGTTCGTCGTGCCGGTCTTGCCGGCGGCGGGGCGCCCGATCCGCGCGCCCTTGCCGGTGCCCTTGGTGAGAACGCCGCGCAGCACCGAGGTCACGGTGTCGGCGGTCTGCTCCGACATGACGCGCTCGCACGACGGCGCGACGCGGCCGAGCACCTCGCCCGTCGCCGAGAGCACCTCGGTGATCGCGATGGGCTTGCAGTGCATCCCGCGCGCGGCCAGCGTCGCGTACGCCGACGCCATGTCGAGCGGCGAGACCTCGTTGGCGCCGAGGACGAACGACGGCACCTCGCGCAGCGGGAACCGTCGAACCCCCATCGCCCGCGCGAGCCGGGCGGGATGCGCGATGCCGGTCTTCTCCTGGATCTGGATGTACGCCGTGTTGACCGACTCCCACGTCGCCGACGGGATGTCGAAGCGCCCGGCCTCGGAGTCGCCGGCGTTGCGGATCGTGTACGGCTCGGTGCGGCCGTCGACGACGTTCGAGTACGTCTTCGACACGAGCGTCTGCGGCGCGTCGATCGTCGTGGACATCGGGATGCCCTGCTCGATCGCGGCGGCCAGCACGAACATCTTGAACGTCGACCCCGCCTGGAAGCCGTACGGGCCGCCGAGCGGCAGGTTCACCTTGCGGGACCTGGCCTCGTGGTTGAGGCCGGCCATCACCTTGACGAGGCCGGTGCCGGGCTCCACGACGACAGCGGCCGACGCGGGGTCGTCGGGGTCGCCGAGGGTGGACCGCATGGCCTCCAGCGCCACCCGCTGCAGCCGCGCGTCGAGCGAGGTGCGGATCGTGAGGCCGCCCTGGAACAGCTTCTGCGCCCGCGCCTGCGGCGTGTCGCCGAAGATCGGCGCCATCGTCCCGTCGGGGTCGTCCAGCACGGTCGAGCGGACGTAGTCGAGGTAGTAGTGCGCGAGCGGGTTGTCCTCCAGCTCGGGCTGCTTGGTGACCCGCAGCCGCAACGGCGTGCGCGCGGCCGCGGCCGCCGCCGGCGGCGTGATCCAGCCGAGGTCGCGCATCCTCGCGAGGACGACGTCGCGGCGCTCCTTCGCGGCCTTGGGGGCGGCGACGGGGTCGTACGCGCGCGGGTTCTTCACGAGGCCGCCGAGCAGCGCCGCCTGCGGCAGCGACAGCCGCTCCACCGGCACGCCGAAGTAGTGGCGCGCGGCGGTGCCGACGCCGTACACGCCGTTGCCGAAGTACGCGATGTTCAGGTACTTCTCGAGGATCTGGTCCTTGGTGTAGCGGCGTTCGAGCTCCAGCGCGAACCGCGCCTCGCGGATCTTGCGGCCCGCCGTACGCTCCGCGACCGCCTGCCTCGACGAGCCCTTCGAGATCGTCTGGATCATCACGTTCTTCACGTACTGCTGCGTGATGGTCGACGCGCCCTGCTGGACCTCGCCGGCCTGGCTGTTGCGGACCGCCGCGCGGACCATGCCCTTGAGGTCGACGCCGCCGTGCTCGTAGAAGCGGTCGTCCTCGATCGCGAGGATCGCGTCGCGCATGACCTTGGGGATCTTCGCGAACGGCACCACGACGCGGTTCTCGTTGAAGTACGCGACCGCCAGCGTCGAGCCGTCGGAGGCGACGATGCGCGACGACTGCGGCAGCGGGGGCTCGACCAGCTCGGCGGGCAGCGACTCGAACTGCTGCGCGCCCTCGCGCGCGACGAGCCCGAAGCCCGCCACCACGGGGAACGCCACGCCCGCGACGAGCACGCCCGTCAGCGCGCAGAGCGCGACGAGCAGCCCGGCGCGACGGGTCGTGAGGCCGACGTCGTCGAGGCGGGCATGCTTGCGACGACTCCGGTCCGGGACGAGCAGCACGGGTTCAACGTGCCCGTTCCGGCACGGGACGAACCGTCACCGCCGGGCGCGTTCCGCCTGTTCGAGGAACGCCCGGTAGTCGCGCACGATCGCGGGGTCGAGCCGCAGGTCGTTGTGGTAGGTCAGCGGGTACTGCCGGTTGTCCGCGCCGCGCAGCGCCGGTGACTGCGCGTACGTCGGGCCGGTGTAGCCGGGGTCTCCCGCGCCGGTGCCGTCGTAGACGGTCAGCCACTTCGCCGGGCCGTACGTCTCGTCGGCGCCGCCTGCACCGTTGAGCGCCGCCAGCCACGGCGACCCGGCCGCGATCTCGTCGCAGGAGGCGAGCTGCCCCTGGGAGCCCTCGGGGCAGAACGTCGTGCCGTGGTTCGCGCCAGCGATGCCGACGAACGCCACGAGGTCGCGCCGCAGCTCGGGGTGCTTCTTGAGCGTCTGCCGCGCGAGCGTCACGCCGAGGGAGTGCCCGACGATCGAGAACCGCGCCGAGCCCGTGTACGCGCGCACCGCCCGGATGAACGCGTAGAGGTCGGCGACGTTGACGTCGTTGGACGTGACGCGGGTCGTGCCGTCCCAGCCCATCTCGGTGTGCTCGCGGTCGCGCTCGGGGTTGGCGGTGTGCAGCGCGGTGCCGTTGTTGCCGCCGAGGCCGTTGTACGACAGCGCCCACAGCTCCTGGTCGGACCAGCCCGCCGCCTTGAACGCGTCGCGGACGGGGTACCAGTCGGCGGCGTCGACGTTGTTGCCGTGCACGAAGACGACAGGCACGTGCCGGCGCGGCGCGCGCGGGCGTACGCCGCCGAAGCCGCCGACCTGGAAGCCCCACTCCGCGTCCTTCACGACGGGGAAGCCGCGGCCGAAGCGCACCTTCGCGGGACCCTGCGGCTGCCCGCGCACCGGCTCCGCGCCAGCCGTTCCCGGGAGGAGGGCGAGCGCGACGAGCGCGGCGGCGAGGCGCCTCACAGCAGCTTGCGCACGGCGTCGGCGATGACGGCCGCGCCGACCGGGCCGAAGTTGACGGAGTAGTGGTTGGTGCCCGGCACCGTCTCGACCGTCAGGTGCGGCAGCCGCTCCTGGAACTCCTCGACCTCCGCGTCGCTGATCATCGGCGTCAGCGTCTCCGGGGACAGCGCGAAGCCCTGCTCGCTACGGACGAGGTGCACGGGGCAGCGGATCAGCGCGAGGTCGGCGTGGACGTAGTGCGGGTCGCCTACGAAGTACGAGCGCGCGTCGGTCTGCGCCGCGACGTCGAGGCAGCGCGATCGCACCCCGCCCTCGACCTCCACGAGCCCCGCGTCGAGGAGCAGCTCGACGTCGTCGTTCCACCAGTCGGCGAACGCCGGCAGCGAGCGGAACAGCCCGAGCACCGCCTCGCGCGACGGCAGCGTCGCCCGCAGCCGGTCGAGCCAGCCCGGCGTCATGATCGAGTCGATCTTCGCGTCGGGGGTCATGCCGGGCGGCAGCGACGCGAAGTAGCCGCCGTCGCCGAGGACGACGCCGCGGACCAGCGACGGGTGGTGCGCGGCGAGCTGCAACGCCGCCCACGCGCCGTTCGACTGACCGACCACCACGACGTCGGAGAGGCCGAGGTGGCGCAGGACGGCGGCGGCGTCGTCGCCGTTGCGGCGGGAGCCGTACGACTCCGGCGACGGCGGCTTGTCCGAGAGGCCGCGGCCGCGCACGTCGTACGCGACGAACGTCGCCTCGGGCACCAGCGCGCGCGCCACGGGCAGCATCCCGAAGCGCGTCGCCGTCAGACCGTGGATGCCGAGGACCACGGGCGCGCCGGGCGCGCCCTCCCAGCGGATGCCGTGGAGGCGTACGCCGTCGTCGACGGTGACCTCGAGCTCGGCGGCGGGTGTCATGGGAGTTCCTTGTTCGCGAGGGACGCGCGGATCGCCTTCTTGTCGAACTTGCCGACGCTCGTCTTCGGGATCTCGTCCACGACGACGACGTCGTCGGGCAGCCACCACTTCGCGACGCGCCCCGCCAGGTGCTCGTGCAGGTCGGCGAGCGTCGGCGCGACGCCGTCGACCGGCGCGACGACGGCGACGGGCCGCTCGTCCCACTTCACGCTCCTGACCCCGACGACGGCGGCCTCGCGGACCAGCGGGTGGGACATGATCGCGGCCTCGAGGTCGAGCGAGGAGATCCACTCGCCCCCGGACTTCACGAGGTCCTTCGACCGGTCGACGATCTTGAAGTACCCGTCGGGCTCCATGTACGCCATGTCGCCGGTCCGCAGCCACCCGTCGTGGAAGCGGTCGCCGAGCCCGGGGTCGTCGTAGTAGCCGGTCGCGACCCACGGGCCGCGGCACTCGAGCTCGCCGACGGACACCCCGTCCCACGGCAACGGCGTGCCGTCCTCGCCGACGACGCGCGCCTCCAGGCCGGCGAAGATCGTGCCGGTCTTGAGGCGCACGACGCGCCGCTCCTCGGCGGACAGCCCGGCGTGCCGCTTGCGCGGCCGCGACGTGCAGGCGACGGGCGCGGTCTCGGTCATCCCCCAGATCTGCAGGATCTCGACGCCGAGCGCGTCCCACCCCTCCATCAACGGAGCCGGCGTCGCCGCTCCCCCGATCCCGATGGTCTTGAGCGACGAGAAGTCGAACGCCCCGCGCTGCGCGAGCGGCAGCAGGTTCGTCCAGATCGTCGGCACGCCCGCGGCCCACGTGACGCGCTCGCGCTCGATGGTGCGGGCGAGGTTCTCCGGCGACGTGTCGCCGCCGCACATGACGAGGTCGGCGCCGGTGAACGGCGCGATGTACGGCAGCCCCCACCCGCACGCGTGGAACAGCGGCACGACCGGCAGCACCCTGTCGTGGTGGCCGATCGCGAGGTGGTCGGCCATGCACGCGGCCATGGCGTGCAGGTACGTCGCGCGGTGGCTGAACACCACGCCCTTCGGCATCCCCGTCGTCCCCGACGTGTAGCAGATGCCGCAGGGGTCCTCCTCGTCCACGACCGGCAGGTCGTCGCACGGCGCGGCCCCGTCGACGAGCGCGGCGACGGCGTCCATGCCGAGCACGTGCTTCACGCCGGGCAGCTCGGGCAGCCGGTCGAGCAGGTCGTCGTCGGCGATCAGGACGGTGTCGCCGGCGTGGCCGACGACGTAGACGATCTGGTCGTCGTGCAGCCGGATGTTGACCATGTGCAGGACCGCGCCGGCGAGCGGGACGGCGTAGTAGAGCTCGACGTGGCGGGCGGAGTTGTTCGCGAACGACGCGACGCGGTCGCCGGGCCGGACGCCGAGGTCGCGCAGGACCGTGACGAGCCGCAGGACCCGGTCCGCGAGGTCGCGGTACGTCGTGCGGCCGCGCGCGTCGACGACCTCGCCGTCGCCGTTGACGGTCCGCATGCGCTCGAAGATGGCGCCGACGGTGAGCGGCTGCCCCCCGATCAGACCCCTCATGGCGCGATCCCCAATCCCAGGACGAGCAGCGCGGCGTCGACCGGCACGCGCGGGTCGAGCCCTGTCAGGTCGCGGACGCGGCCGAGCCGGTACGCGACGGTGTTGGCGTGCACGACCTCGCGCCGCGCGGTCTCGGGGACCGAGCCCGTCGCGAGGTACGCGCGCAGCGTCGAGACGATCGAGCCGCCGGGGTCGCGCGCGACGAGGACGTCGAGGACGCGCCGGCGCAGCGCGTCGGCGACGCGCTCGTTGCCGAGCAGGAGCTGCTCGACCAGCAGGTCGTCGGGTCCGTACGCGCCCGCCGTGCGCCCCTCCCGCACGGCCGCTTCGAGCAGCGCCTCGACGGACCCGACCTCCGCGAGCAGCGACGTGCCCGGCGCGGCGGGACGACCCCACGCGATCAGCGCGTCGGGGGCGGCGTCGACGAGGCGGCCGACCTCCGACAGTGACTCGGGGACGAGCAGCAGGACGGCCTCGCCGCGGTGGCCGCCGAGGGTGCGCGGCGGCGCGGTCGACAGCAGCGCGTCGATGCGCCCCGCGACCGCCGAGCCCGAGACGAGGACCGGGACGTACGCCCCCGCGAGGATCGTCGAGAACCGCAACGACACCGCCGCGACCTCGCCCGGGTCGGTCGCGGTGAGCAGCGCCTCGACCAGCTCGCGGCGGCGCGCGTCGAGCGAGCGCAGGCGCTCGGCCGAGGCCGTCATGTACGCCTTGCCGACCGCCGACGACGCGACGTCGATGTAGTCCATCCACCGCAGCGCGAGGTCGGCGAGCAGGTGCTCCTCGCCGGGGCGGATCGCGGAGATGACGGCGTTCCAGGTGACGCGGCCCGCGATGCGGTACGCGTGCAGCATCGACTCCAGCGGCACGCCCATCTCGAGGCGCGCGCGGCCCGACTCCTCGAACCGCTTGATGTGCTTCGCGCCGACGGGCTGGCCCGACAGCAGCGCGTCGAAGAAGCCGGTGACGACGCGGCGGGTGACCGGCAGCACGTCCTCGGTCATCGTCGCGGCGGACATGACGCCGTACTCCGGGATCTCGTCGCGCAGCGCCTCGCCGATCGACGCGACGATCGCGTCGATGTCCTCCAGCACGCGCGTCGCGACGGCGGTCGTCGCGCGGGCGGGGAGCGGGCGGACGTTCTCGGTCACGGCGCCGCCGCCTTCTTGCGCGGCGCGCGCTTGCGCGCGGGCTTGCGCGCCTGGAGCGTCGACGTGACGCCGGAGGACAGCAGGCGGCCGACGCCGAGGTACGACGCGACGGCGTCGGCGTCGAGCTCCGACACCGGTCCGGAGTGCACGATGCGGCCCGTCTGGAGGATGTGCGCGGTGTGCGCGAGCTGCAGGCCGAACGACACGTTCTGCTCGACGAGCACCATCGTCACGCCGGTCGCGGCGACCTCGCGCAGCGTGCCGTAGAGCTCCTCCACGACGAGCGGCGCGAGGCCCGCCGACGGCTCGTCCACGAGCATCAGCAACGGCTCGGCCATCAACGCGCGCGCGACCGCGAGCGACGCCTGCTGGCCGCCCGACATCGTCCCCGCTACCTGCGCGCGCCGCTCCGCGAGGATCGGGAAGCGGTCGTAGACGCCGTCGAGCGTCGCGCGGTAGCGGGCCGAGGCGCGGCGGCGCAGGGTGTACGCGCCGAGGCGGAGGTTCTGCTCGACGGTGAGCTCCTTGAACACCTGCCGGCCCTGCGGCACGTGCGCCATGCCCTTGGCGACGCGTTCCTCCGCGGACATCGCGGTGACATCGAGCCGGTCGAACAGCAGGCGCCCCGAACGCACGGGCACGATGCCGGCGAGCACCTTCATGGAGACGGACTTGCCGGCTCCGTTGAGGCCGAAGATGCCGGCGATCTCGCCGGCGCGGACCTCGTACGACAGGCCGTGCAGGACCGTCGTCGGGCCGAAGCCCGCGACGACGTCCTCGACCTTCAGGAGCGGGTGCGCGCTCACGCCCCCACCCCACTCGGGGTCCCCGCGGGCGCGGAAAGCGCGGTCGCGGGGTGGAGCTGTCCGAGGTAGGCGCCGACGACCTCGGGCAGCGCGGCGACCTCGCGCGCGGCGCCCTGCGCGATGACCTTGCCGGCGTCGAGGACGTACAGGTCGTCGCAGAGGTCGAGCACGAGCGGGATGTTGTGCTCGATGACGAGGACGGTGCGGCCGAGCTGGTCGCGGATGTCGGCGAGGCGTACCGCGAGGTTCTCGGCCGCGCCGGGCGACATGCCCGCGCTCGGCTCGTCGAGCATGACGAGCTCGGGGGCCGTGACGAGGACGCAGCCGAGCTCGACGATGCGCTGCTGGCCGTGCGAGAGGTACTTCACGGGCGTGTCCGCGTAGCGCTCGAAGCCGAGCGCCGCCACGGCCTCGCGCGCCCGCTCGCGCAGGTCGCGCTCGGCGCGCGGCGTGCGGCCGGTCCACAGCAGCGCCTCGCCCGCGGTGTAGCCGGCGACGGAGTGCTGCGCGAGCAGCAGGTTCTCGCTGACCGAGAGGTCCTTGGCGAGGCCGATGAGCTGGAACGTCCGCCCCACTCCCGTCGCCGCCCGCTGGTGCGGCGCGGCGCGGGTGACGTCGCGGCCGAGGATCTCGACGGTGCCCGAGTCGGTGCGGACGAGGCCGGAGATGGCGTTGAACAGCGTGGTCTTGCCCGCGCCGTTCGGGCCGATCAGGCCGACGATCTTGCCGCGCTCGACGTCCAGCGACGCGCCGTCGACGGCGACGAGTCCGCCGAAGCGCACGGTCACGTCGCGCACCCGCAGCAGCGGCGTCCCGACCGGCTCGCGGCGGCGCTCGGCGAGGCCCGAGGGGCGCGGCATGTCGGGCAGCGTCGGGGTCGCCGGCTCGTCCGTCTCCCCCTGCGCGCGCTTGCGCTCGCGCGCCTCGCGGAACGCCTCGGCCATGCCGCCGGGGTGGCTCGACACGGCGTACATCAGCAGCAGCGAGCCGACGATGAGGTCCCACCCCTCGAGGGCGGAGAGCCAGCGCGGCAGGACGGCGTAGAACAGCGCCGCCGCCGTCACGCCCGCGCGGCTGCCGAGGCCGCCGACGACCACGACGATGACGAGCAGCAGGCTGTACTGCAGGTCGAACGACGTGGCGTTGACGAAGCCGAACAGCGACCCGTACATCGCGCCGGCCACGCCAGCGAACGCGCCGCTGACGACGAACGCCATGAGCTTGTAGCGGGCGACGTCGACGCCGTACGCCTGCGCCACGGACTCGTCCGCGCGGATTGCCTGGAACGCCCGGCCCAGACGGGTGCGCGTGACGTTGCGGTCGACGAGCCACAGCCCCGCGAACAGCAGAAGGCACACCGCGAGGTAGTCGGCGTTGCGGTTGAACACGAACGTGTCGACGATCGGCCGCGGCACCTCGACGCCGGCCGACCCGCCGGTGAGCGGGCGCCACCGGAAGATGCTCTCGACCATGGCGTAGGAGAACGCGATCGTGACGATCGCGAGGTACAGCCCGCGCAGCCGCAGCGCCGGCAGGCCGATGACGAACGCCACCAGCGCGCCGACGAGCGCCGCCGCCGGGACCGCGACGAGGAAC
The DNA here is from genome assembly GCA_035940575.1 of Frankiaceae bacterium. Taxonomy (GTDB): domain Bacteria; phylum Actinomycetota; class Actinomycetes; order BP-191; family BP-191; genus BP-191. Next base: position 16,443 of record DASZER010000020.1, read on the forward strand.
GGCAGGCCCATCCGGTACGGGCTCATCAGCACGCCCGCGGTGAACGCCCCGCAGCCGAGCAGCGCGAAGTGCCCGAGCGAGATCTGGCCCGCGTAGCCCATGAGCAGGTTGAGCGACAGCGCCGCGCACGCGTAGCAGACGCCGATGGCCAACGTCAGCATGCGGGCGTTCGTCTGGCCGCCGTCGAGGACGCGGCCGAGGACCGGAGGGACGACGGCGAGTGCGACGAGGACCGCGAGGACCTTGGCGAAGCCCGGCACGCGCGGCTTCACGACGCGGCCTTGCCGAGCAGGCCGCGCGGGCGCAGCAGCAGCACGAGCAGGATCACGACGAACATCGCGACCGTGGTCGTGCCGGGGAACGTCCACGTGAGCGTCTTGTCGCGCACGAACACCTCGATCATCCCGACGGCGATGCCGCCGACGAACGCGCCCGGCAGGCTCGACAGACCGCCGACGAGCGCGGCGACGAGGCCCGCGATGAACAGCCGGCCCGCGTAGTCGGGCGCGAAGACCGTGACGGTCGGCTCGAACAGCACCGCCGCGACGGCGGCGAGCGCCGCGCCGACGCCCCAGGTGAACGCCGAGACGTGCGAGAGCCTCACGCCGACCATCCGGACCGCCGTCGGGTCGTCGGACGCGGCGAGGACGCCGAGGCCGAAGTCCGTGCGCTTGAGCAGCGCGGCGAGGCCGAGGCCGGCCGCGAGCACGACGACGAGGGAGATGACCTGCGTCGGCGTGACGTAGACGCCGAACACCTTCGTGCCGACGCCGCCGACGGGCGCGGGGAACGACCGCGGCGACAGGCCCCACGCCTTGATCTCGACGGCGAGCAGGAACAGCGCGAGGCCGACCGTCGCGACCGCGACGGACAGGCGCGTCGCGTCGTGCATGCGCCGGACCACGAGACGTTCGAACAGCAGGCCTATCGCGGTCGCGCCGGCCAGCGCGGCGAGCGCGCCGCACCACCACGGCATGCCGCGCTCGACGGTGACGTACCAGGCGAGGTAGAGCGAGAACGTGCCGATCTCGCCCTGCGCGAAGTTGATGACGCGGGTGCCGCGGTAGACGAGCACGATGCCGACCGCGATGAGCCCGTAGATGCCGCCGTACACGCAGCCCAGGACGAGGTTGCTCACGCCGCGCCCCCCCGCCGATTGCGCGACCCGGTCGCGAAGTCAGACAACGGCGTGCGGGGCGCGCGACCGGGTCGCGAAATCAGTCGGCCGGCGCCGGCACCGGCGGCGGCGCGGGCGCCGGCGGCGGCGCGGCGACCGGCGGCCGACGCGGGCGCTCCCGCTGTCGCGCGGGCGGCGCGGCTCACAGCGAGTCCACGCACTTGGCGATGGGCTCCCAGCCGAACTTGCCGGAGGGGCCGCGGTATGAGTGGAAGACGTTGACCTGCGTGCCGCCGAGGTGGCCGCCACGGTCGCGGAAGTTCGCATCGCAGTTCGGCCGGACGGTGCCCTTGTAGCGGCTCATGATCGTGGCGAAGTGGTTGCGCGTGCAGGCCGCGCCGCACTCCACGAACATCTCGGCGAGCGCCTTCTGCGCCACCCAGTTGAGGAACAGCAGGTCGCCGCCGACGCCGGAGAGGTCGGCGTTCGGGCGGTACTTGGC
>DASZER010000021.1:0-13433 GCA_035940575.1 Frankiaceae bacterium
GCGCTCGTCACCGGCGCGTCGTTGCTGATGCTGGACGAGGCCGCGTCGGGGCTGAACGACGCGGAGACCGACCGGCTCGTCGCGGTGGTCCGCGGCGTCCGCGACCTCGGCGTCTCGACGCTGCTCATCGAGCACGACGTGCGGATGGTGACCGGCGTGAGCGACTACGTGTACGTGCTCGACCAGGGCGCGCTGCTCGCCGAGGGCCCGCCCGCGGCGATCCAGCGCGACCCGCGCGTCGTGGCGGCGTACCTCGGCGGCGAGCCCGCGGCCGAGCCGGCCGCGCTCGTGGAGGCGTGATGCTCGAGATCGCGGGGATCGACGTCGCCTACGGGCCCGTGCAGGCGTTGCGCGGCGTGAGCCTGCGCGTCGAGCGGGGCGAGATGGTCGCGCTGCTCGGCGCGAACGGCGCCGGCAAGACGACCACGCTGCGCGCCGCGTCGGGCCTGGTGCCGTACACCCGGGGGTCGGTGCGCGTCGACGGGCAGGAGGTACGCGACCTCCCGCCGGCGCGCGTCGTCGGCGCGGGCGTGGCGCACCTGCCGCAGGGGCGCGAGCTCTTCGGCGAGCTGACCGTGCTCGAGAACCTCCGGCTCGGCCACTGGTCGCGCCGCCGCGAGCGCGGGCTGCTGGAGGAGCGCGTCGAGCGGGTGTTCGCGCTGTTCCCGCGGCTGCGCGAGCGCGCGACACAGGCCGCGCGGACGATGTCAGGCGGCGAGCAGCAGATGCTCGCGGTCGGGCGCGCGCTGATGAGCGACCCCAAGGTGCTGCTCGTCGACGAGGCGTCGATGGGGCTCGCGCCGATCGTCGTGGCGCAGCTCTTCGACGCGATCACGGCCGTCAACGAGACGGGCACGGCGGTGCTGCTCGTCGAGCAGTTCGTCCACCTCGCGTTGCGGCACACCTCGCGCGCGTACGTCCTCGCCCGCGGCGAGGTCGTCGCAGAGGGCGCGAGCGCCGACATCCTGGCGTCGCCCGAGCTGATGGCGGCCTACCTCGGCGAGGTCGAGACCGCCACGGCGTAGCGCGCCGCCCGTGCCGTCAGACGGCGGGCAGGCAGAGCCGCACGTCGAGCCCGGCCTCGGCCACGCCGGGCGTGGAGTCGGTGCAGATGTAGCGCGCCGTCGCGACCCAGCCGAAGCAGTGGCGGGCGAGCGTACGGTCGCCGAGCACCGTGCCGGTGGTCTTGACGTGCGAGCACAGCAGCACGGCGTTGGCGGGGGAGGGCGCCGCGAACGCGGCGGCGGCGACGAGGGCGGCGAGGGCGAGTCGGGTCATGGCGCGCCATCCCACCCGTTTCGGGCGGATCCGTCCACCCCCCGCGTCACTGCTCCAGGCGCGGCGTGCAGTAGACGAGCACGATGCCCGTCTGGACCTGCCAGACCGTGACGACGAGGTTGCGGCAGTCGACCGTGCCGCCGGTGGGCAGGCAGATCGGGTTGCCGTCGAAGTCGCCGACGGGCGACTCCGCGAACGGCTCCACGCAGGTGGGCGCGGCGTTCGACGCGGTGACGGGCAGGGCGGCCGCGGCGAGCGCGACGGCGAGGACCAGGCGACGCATGGGGGTTGCCTCTCGGGTGGGCGGGACGACCCGTACTACTTCCTCGGCTGGCACACGAGCACCTCCACGCGCACCGGCGAGAGCGACACGACCTCGGTGCGGCAGGCGACGAGGTTGTCGTACGGCACGCACTCGTGGACGCCGGTCGTCGTGACGGCGGTGACCGTGACGCCGTAGCAGAGCGGGTCGGCGTGCGCCGGCGCGGCGGGGACGAGGACGAGGGGCGCGAGGAGCAGGAGGGGGAGTCTCATAGCCGCGCATTGTGCGCGCTCCAATAGAGTCCCGGCCATGCAGCGGTGGCGGGGGCTGGACGCGGCGCCCTCCGGGTGGGGCCGCTCGGTCGTGACGATCGGGGTGTTCGACGGCGTGCACCGCGGCCACCAGGCGATCGTCGGCGAGGCCGTCGCGCGCGCCCGCGCGGCCGGGCTGCCGAGCGTCGTGCTGACGTTCGACCCGCACCCTTCGGAGGTCGTACGCCCCGGCTCGCACCCCACGATCCTGACGAGCCCGCGCTACAAGGCCGAGCTGGTCGAGGGGCTCGGGGCGGACGTGCTGTGCGTGCTGGAGTTCACGCTGGAGTTCAGCCGGCTCTCGCCCGCGGAGTTCGCGCACGAGGTCCTGGTCGAGCACCTGCACGCCGGTGCCGTCGTCGTGGGTGAGAACTTCCGCTTCGGCCACAAGGCCGCGGGCGACGTCGCCGAGCTGGCGCGGATCGGGGAGCGGTTCGGCTTCGGGGCGTCGGGCGTGCCGCTCGTCCGCGACGGCGACGTGACGATCTCCTCGACCTACGTGCGCTCGTGCGTGGACGCGGGCGACGTGGCGGCGGCCGCGCGTGCGCTCGGGCGCGAGCACCGGGTCGAGGGCCTCGTGATCCGCGGCGACGCGCGCGGGCGGACCCTCGGCTACCCCACGGCCAACCTCAGGACCGCGCCGCACACCGCCGTCCCCGCCGACGGGGTGTACGCCGCCTGGCTGGTCCGCGCGGGGGAGCGGCGCCCCGCGGCCGTGTCCATCGGCACCAACCCGACGTTCCAGGGTCGCGAGCGCCGCGTGGAGGCGTACGTCCTCGACTTCGACGGCGACCTGTACGGCGACGACGTCGCCCTCGACTTCGTCGCGATGGTGCGCGCGGCCGACACGATGACGTTCGACTCGGTCGACGCGCTGGTGGCACAGATCGGGCGGGACGTGGACAGAGTGCGCGAGCTGCTCGCGTAGTCAGGACTTAGGTCCCGCCTCAAGTTCCCCCTCGCGGAGTCTCAACGCCGCCCCTCGCGCGCCGATCACAGGAGGACAGCCGCGACGAGGGAGGCACGTGTGATGACGGGGGACCGGCGGATCCTGGTGGTGGACGACGACGCCGACGTGCGCGCGATGGTGCGCGCGGTGCTCGAGGCGGAGGGCTACGCCGTCGACACGGCCAACGACGGCTTCGCGGCGTTGCGCGCCGTGGACAGCACCGCGCCCGACTGCGTCGTGCTCGACGTGATGATGCCGGGCATGGACGGCCACGGCGTCCTGACCCGCATCCGCGCGGGCGCCCGCGCCGCGCTGCCGGTCGTGATGCTCACGGCCGCCGCGGACGACAGCCAGGCATGGCAGGCGTGGACCGAGGGCGTCGACTACTTCCTCGCGAAGCCGTTCGAGCCGGAGGAGCTGCTGCGCTTCCTCGACTACCTGTTCCAGCAGCGTTCGATCACGGCGTAGCGCCTCCCAGGAGGTCACTCCCGTCGGCGAGCCACGCCCGGACGCCCCGGTGCGCGACGTCGTCCTGCGCGACGGGCGTCCCGCCGGGAGCACCGGAGTCGCCCCGCGACTCGGCGAGCCGCGTCAGCGCGTCGGTGGCGCGCCTTTCACCTGGTACGGGTGCGTCTGTTACCCTGGCCATCAGCCGGAACGCTTCCGGCGCGTTGAACTCTGCCCGGGTGCCCAAGACCCCGGGACAACGCAGGCTATCGAGGAGCCCCGTGCCGCTCGCCAGTGACGTCAAGCAGCAGATCATGTCCGACTACGCCACCGTCGAGCGCGACACCGGCTCGCCCGAGGTCCAGGTCGCGATGCTCACGCGCCGGATCAGCGACCTGACGGAGCACCTCAAGACCCACAAGCACGACCACCACAGCCGCCGCGGCCTGCTGCTCCTCGTCGGGCGCCGCCGCCGGCTGCTCCAGTACCTGGCCAAGACCGACATCAACCGCTACCGCGCGTTGATCGAGCGCCTGGGCCTGCGCCGCTAGCACACGCACCATCGCCGCCGCCCGGACGTCGGGCGGCGGCGCCACCCGAGCCGGGCCACACGCCTCGCGCGCACGGCAGACCGGTCCTCGGTGGTGGGGTCCGGGACGACACGTCCCGGGCGCTTCGACTGAAGACCGGCCTCGCGTCCCGCGACCCGCCGGTCGCCCGGCTCCTCGTAGTAGGAGGAGTACGTGGCGTCTCTCCAGCCACACAGCACCACCGCCACCATCGGCGACCGCACCCTGACGTTCTCGACCGGCCGCCTCGCGCGCCAGGCCGGGGGCTCCGTCACGGTGACCCTGGGCGACACCGTCGTCCTCTCGGCGACGACCGCCGCCAAGAACCCGCGCGACCAGGTCGACTTCTTCCCTCTCACGGTGGACGTCGAGGAGCGCATGTACGCCGCCGGCAAGATCCCCGGCGGCTTCTTCCGCCGCGAGGGCAAGGCATCCGAGGACGCCACCCTCACCTGCCGGCTCACCGACCGCCCGTTGCGCCCCTGCTTCCCGAAGGGCTTCCGCAACGAGGTCCACGTCGTCATGACGATCCTCTCGATCGACGACGCCAACCCCTACGACGTCGTCGCGATCAACGCCGCCGCGGCCAGCACGCTGCTCGCGGGCCTGCCGTTCAGCGGCCCGGTCGGCGCCACGCGCGTCAGCCACGTCGACGGCCGGTGGGTCGCGTTCCCGACGTGGGAGGAGGGCGAGCGCGCGACGTTCGACATGGTCGTCGCGGGCCGCCTCCTGGAGGACGGCGACGTCGCGATCATGATGGTCGAGGCCGAGGCCACGACCGCCACCGTCTCGCTCGTCGCGGGCGGCGCGCCGAAGCCGACCGAGGAGGTCGTCGCCGAGGGCCTGGAGTTCTCGAAGGGCGCCATCAAGGCGTGCTGCGAGGCGCAGACCCAGCTCGCCGCGATGGCGGCGAAGGAGACGGCCGAGTTCCCCGTGTTCGCCGAGTACGGCGACGACGCGCTCGCCGCGGTCCGCTCCGCGGTCGAGTCCGAGCTCGGCTCCGCGCTGACCATCAAGGGCAAGCAGGAGCGCGAGACCGAGATCGAGCGGATCAAGGACCTCGCGAAGGAGAAGCTCGCCGAGGAGTTCGAGGGGCGCGAGAAGGAGGTCACGGCGGCGTACCGCTCGCTGACCAAGACCCTCGTCCGCCGTCGCATCGTCACCGAGAAGACGCGCATCGACGGCCGCGGCCTGACCGACATCCGCGAGCTGCACGCCGACGTCGACGTGCTGCCGCGCGTGCACGGCTCCGCGCTGTTCGAGCGTGGCGAGACGCAGATCCTCAACGTCGCGACGCTCGCGATGCTGCGGATGGAGCAGATGATCGACACGCTCTCCCCGGAGAACCGCAAGCGCTACATGCACCACTACAACTTCCCGCCGTACTCGACCGGCGAGACCGGCTTCATGCGCGGGCCGAAGCGCCGCGAGATCGGCCACGGCGCGCTCGCCGAGCGGGCGCTGCTCCCCGTGCTGCCGACGAAGGAGGAGTTCCCGTACGCCATCCGTACGGTCTCCGAGGCGCTCGGCTCCAACGGCTCCACGTCGATGGGCTCGGTGTGCGCGAGCACGCTGTCGCTGCTCGCCGCGGGCGTGCCGTTGAAGGCGCCGGTCGCCGGCATCGCGATGGGCCTCGTCTACGAGAACGGCGAGTACGGCGTCCTCACGGACATCCTCGGTGCCGAGGACGCGTACGGCGACATGGACTTCAAGGTCGCCGGCACGCGGGAGTACGTCACCGCGCTGCAGCTCGACACGAAGCTCGACGGCATCCCGAGCGACGTCCTCGGCGGCGCGCTCCAGCAGGCGCGCGAGGCGCGGCTGCAGATCCTCGACGTGATGCAGGAGGCCATCGACGGCCCGGCCGAGATGAGCCCGTTCGCGCCGCGGATCATCACCGAGAAGATCCCGGTCGACAAGATCGGCGAGGTGATCGGGCCCAAGGGCAAGGTCATCAACCAGATCCAGGCCGACACGGGCGCCGAGCTCACGATCGAGGACGACGGCACGATCTACATCGGCGCCACCGACGGCATCAAGGCGGAGGCGGCGCTGCAGGCGATCCGCCAGATCGTGTCGCCGCAGATGCCGCAGGTGGGCGAGCGCTTCCTCGGCACCGTCGTGAAGACGACGGCGTTCGGCGCGTTCGTCTCGCTCACGCCGGGCAAGGACGGCCTGATCCACATCTCGAAGCTCGGCAAGGGCAAGCGCCTCGCCAAGGTCGAGGACGCGGTCAACGTCGGCGACAAGCTCCAGGTCGAGATCCTCGAGATCGACCAGCGCGGCAAGATCTCGCTGGGCCTCGTGGACAACTCGGCGCCGGCCGCGTCCGACGCGCCCGCCGCCGACGCTCCGGCCGCCGACGCTCCGGCGGAGGCGCCCGCGGAGGCCTCGGCTGAGTAGGACCCTCGTACGCCAGGGCAGCGACGGTTCGACGATCCGTCGGACCGTCCTGCCCGGCGGCTTGCGCGTCGTCACCGAGTCGATGCCGACCGTCCGCTCCGTCGCGTTCGGGATCTGGGTCGGCGTCGGCTCGCGTGACGAGTCGCCGGGGCTCGCGGGCGCGTCGCACTTCCTCGAGCACCTGCTGTTCAAGGGGACGAAGCGGCGCTCCGCGCTCGACATCGCGGCGGTGATGGACGCGGTCGGCGGCGAGATGAACGCGTTCACCGCCAAGGAGTACACCTGCTACTACGCGCGGGTGCTCGACTCCGACCTGCCGCTCGCCGTGGACGTCGTGTCCGACATGGTGACGTCGTCGCTCATCGCGACCGACGACGTCGAGAGCGAGCGCGGCGTCATCCTCGAAGAGATCGCCATGCACGACGACGCGCCCGACGACATCGTCCACGACGCGTTCGCCAAGGCGATCTTCGGCGACCACCCGCTGGGGCGCCCGGTCCTCGGGACCGTCGAGTCGATCTCGGGCGTCTCGCGCACGAGCATCAACGGCTACTACCGCCGCCGCTACACGCCGTCGCAGATGGTCGTCGCGGTCGCGGGCAACGTCGACCACGCCAAGGTCGTGCGGCTCGTGCGCAAGGCGTTCGCGGCGTTCCTCGTCGACGACGGCGCCGTGCCCGCGGGCCCGCGCGCCGGGTCCACCAAGCCGCGCTTCCACGGCGGCGTGCAGGTCACCCGCAGGCCCACCGAGCAGGCGAACCTCGTCCTCGGCACCGGCGGCCTCTCGCGCACCGACGAGCGGCGGTTCGCCCTCGGCGTCCTGAACAACGCCCTCGGCGGCGGCATGTCGTCGCGGCTGTTCCAGGAGGTGCGCGAACGCCGCGGCCTCGCGTACTCCGTCTACAGCTACCACTCGCAGTACGCCGACACGGGCCTGTTCGGCGTCTACGCAGGCTGCGCGCCCTCGAAGGTGCGCGAGGTGCTCTCGCTCTGCCGCGAGCAGCTCGACGCCGTGGCGACGGGCGGCGTCACGGCCGAGGAGATCGCGCGCGGCAAGGGCCAGCTCAAGGGCTCCCTCGTGCTCGGCCTCGAGGACACCGGCTCGCGCATGTCGCGGCTCGGCAAGGGCGAGCTCGTCTACGGCGAGCAGCTCACGGTCGACGAGGTCATCGCGCGGATCGACGCCGTGACCCCCGACGACGTACGCGACGTCGCGACCGACGTCCTCGCGAGCGGCAACCTCGGGCTCGCGGTCATCGGCCCGTTCGACGACGTCGACTTCTCCGCCGCGGTGGCGTGAGGCCGTGACCCGCGTCGCGGTCCTCGGCGCCCTCGGGCGCATGGGCGCGACCGTGTGCTCCGCGGTCTCCGAGGCGGACGACCTGACGCTCGTCGCGTCGCTCGACGCGGGCTGGTCGCCCGACGACCTCGGCGACGCCGAGGTGGTCGTGGACTTCACCCACCCCGACGTCGTCATGGACAACCTGCGCGCGTGCGTGGAGCGCGGCGTGCACGTCGTCGTCGGCACCACGGGCTTCACCGACGAGCGGCTCGACGCCGTGCGGGCGCTGCTGGCCGAGGCGCCGTCGGTCGGCGTCGTGATCGCCCCGAACTTCGGGCTCGGCGCGGTGCTGATGATGCGCTTCGCCGAGCAGGCCGCCCCGCACTTCGACTCCGTCGAGATCGTCGAGCTGCACCACCCGGGCAAGGCCGACGCCCCCTCGGGCACCGCCCGCGCGACCGCCGCCCGCGTCGCGGCCGCGCGCGGGGGACGTAGCAACCCCGACGCCACGACGTCGGCCCTCGACGGCGCGCGCGGCGCGAGCGTCGACGGCGTGCCGGTGCACTCCGTACGCGTCGCCGGCCTCGTCGCGCACCAGGAGGTGCTGCTCGGCAGCGCGGGGGAGACGTTGACGATCCGCCACGACTCGACCGACCGCGCGTCGTTCATGCCGGGCGTGCTGCTCGCCGTGCGCGCGGTCGCGTCGCGGCCGGGCCTGACGCTCGGCCTCGACCCGCTGCTGTGAGGCCCCGCACCGTCGTCGCGCTGCTCGTGCTCGCGCTGGCGTACTACGTGTTCGTCATCGGCGACCGTGCCGTCGCGCTGCTGCGCGACGACCGGCTCGCGTTCCGCGGCCTCGGCGTGGCGCTCGTGCTGCTCGCGCTCGTCGGCGTCGCGCTCGTGGCGGCGGAGATGCGCTTCGGCGCGGGCGCGGCGCGGCTCGCACGCGAGGCGGGCGACGTGGAGCGGCCGGCGTTCGACGACGCCAAGGCGGCCGTGGAGGCCGCGCCCGAGGACTGGCGCGCGTGGTACGTCCTCGCGCTGGCCTACGACGCCGAGCGCGACACCCGCAGGGGCCGCGCCGCGATGCGCAGGGCGATCGCCCTACGGGCGGGGGGCGAGGGAGCCGAGCAGGCGGGCTGACGCCTCGGCGATCTCCTCGACGGCCTTCTCGAACGCCTCGGCGTTCTTCTTCGACGGCGCGCGGTAGCCGCTGACCTTGCGGACGTACTGCAACGCCGCCGCGCGCACGTCGTCCTCGGTCGCGGGCGGCTCCGCGTCGCGCAGGGTCTTGATGCTCCGGCACATGGCTACCTCCCCGCCCGGGCGAGCCGCGCCGAGCTCCGGGCCCGCCTCTGCTCGCGCAGCAGGGCACGCTCGGCCTTGGCCTGACGGAACGCCGCGCCCACGCCCGGGAACAGCAGCAGCGCGGCGACGAACACGGCGAGGTTCGGGACCATGAGGATCGACGGGTCGCCGGTGACGCCGAGGATGTAGAGGAGGTTCAGGAGCGCGATCGCGCCGACGACGAGCGCCGCGATCCGCGCCCACCGGCGCACCTGGACGATGCCACCCGACACGACCACGGCGGCGAGCCCCTCGACGAGGAAGATCGTCGCGATGACGCGGAGGGCGCGCTCGAGCTCCTGGAACCAGTCGGGCACGGTCGTCGCCGCGACGACGAACAGGTAGACCGCGACACCGATCTCGAGCAGCCCCGCGAGCAGGAGCAGGACGCCGGCGGCGAGGATCGTGCCCGCGCGGTCGTACAACGGGGTCCCGCGACGCCCGCCCGGCATGACCTGCTGCTGCTCGTCCATGCCTCGAACGGTAGCAACTCGCGCGGGCGCGCGGACCGGGTCGGGCGGACGGGGTCAGGCGGAGCCGGGCACGCAGCGCGCGACGCCGCCGGCGGCGTTCGCGGGCACGGTGGAGCAGAGCGGGACATGGTCCTGGCGCAGCTCGATCTCCTGGCGACCGACGGCCTCGCTCACCGGCTCCGGCAGCGGGACCTGGACGACGTCGCCGGTGCGCGGCGACTTCGGCACGCAGACGGTGAGGCAGCGGCCGCGCGGCCGGCGCGGGCGTACCGGCTCTGCGACGACCTCGCCGGCGGGCACGACGCGCACGGTGCGGATGACGCGTACGGCGGGCGCGGCGCCGGGCACGGGCGCCTCGGGGAGGCGCGGCGCGACGGCGTCGCCGCCGACGACGTTCGTGATGCCCTCGCGGGCGGGCGCGGCGAACGAGGGCGAGCGGACCGCACCCGGCGAGCCCGGGACCAGGGTGAGCGCGAACGCCGCCGTGACCGCCGCGAGCGCGACGGGCCTGGCGACCGCGCCGGGGCGCAGGAGCGGCCGGGGCGTGCGGAGCAGGCCGCTGCGGGCGGCGGCGAGCAGGTCCTCGACCTCCGCGACCGGCATGCCGAGGCGGGCGGCGACGGCGTCGGGGGCGAGGTCGTCGACGTAGCGGAGCACGAGCACGCGCCGCTGCGCCTGCGGGAGCGCGCCGTAGGCACGCTGCGCCGCGGCGAGACGCCGCTCGCGGCCGCCGAAGCGACCGATGCCCGTTGCCGACACGCGATTCCTCCCGACGAGGGTCCGCCAGTACCGGGGTCAACGCGGCAGGGGCGAAAGAGTTGCGGGGTTGTCCCGATTGTCCTGCGATGTCCGGGCTCGCGCCAGTCCTGCGCGGCCGTCACTCGCCTACAGGCAGGAGTCGAGGAACTCCCGGACCTTCTCGCCGAGGATGGCCACGCCGTGGGTCCGCCCGGTCGGGACGGCGGTCGCGGGCGCGCAGCGCATGGTGCCGACCCGCTCGGCGACGTCGGCGACGCGCTCGTCGGCGTCGTTCACGACCGGCATGACGATCCCGGTCACCGTCGGCACGACGGTGGCGCAGATCCCGCAGGACACCTCGCCCACGACGCCCGCGACGCTCACGCCGGGACGCGGGACGCGCACCTCGATGCAGTGCTCCGGGTCGCCGAGCGCGACGCAGTCCTCGTACAGCGTGCCGGTGTCGGGGTCGACGTCGGCACTCTCCGGGTAGAGGCAGGCCTTGACGGTCGCGTCGGTGCCGTTGCACGCGGCGGAGGCGGCGGACAGCGGTACTCCGGCGAGCAGGACGGCGGCGGCCGCCGCGGTGCGCACGACGTTCACGGGTTCCCCTTGGTCAGCACGGGGCGTCGCCGCAGCGCAGCGACACGAGCGGTCCGGACAGGCCGGCGGACGGCGCGGTGACGAACACCGGCACGCACTCGTCGGCGTTGACGTACACGCAGTCGCCGACGGCCGGGCCGCCGTCCGGGTCGAAGGAGACGTTCTCCGGGTGGGGGCACACGTAGCGCGTGTTCGCGGTGCCGTAGCAGGTCTCGGCGTGCGCGTGCGGAGCGGCGGCGGCGACGAGCGCCACCGCACAGAGACGAGCGAGCATTCGGCTTCTCCTCGACGGCTGGGACGTCGGCGGCACGGTGACACGGCGGCTCGCCCCGGGTCCTCGTCGGATCCGGAGAACGTGTCGTTGCGCGGCCGGGGCCCGGGCGCGGGGCTAGCATCGCCGGGTGCTGACCGAGGAGATGACCACGACCGAGCCGATGGACGTCGAGGACGAGCTCCGCCTGGAGCCGTCGTGGCGTTCGGACATGACCGTCGAGCTCGTGAAGTCCAACGCGAGCGACAACGACGTGATCTGGGCCGCGCGCGTGTCCACCGCCGGCGAGAAGTCGATCGAGGCGATGACCGAGGACCCGGAGCGGTCCAGGGGCCTGGTCAACTACCTGATGCGCGAGCGCCACGGCAGCCCGTTCGAGCACAACTCGATGACGTTCCTGATCTCGGCGCCGATCTTCGTGTTCCGGGAGTTCCACAGGCACCGCATCGGGTGGTCGTACAACGAGTCCTCCGGGCGCTACCGCGAGCTGGAGCCGGTGTTCTACGTCCCCGGCGCCGACCGCAAGCTCGTGCAGGAGGGCAAGACCGGCCACTACGTGTTCGTGGACGGCACGCCCGAGCAGCACGAGACCGTCGTCGAGGCGACGAAGGAGGCCTGCGTCACGGCGTACCGCGCGTACCAGCGGATGCTGCGCGCCGGCGTCGCCCGCGAGGTCGCGCGCGGCGTGCTGCCGGTGGCGACGTACTCCTCGATGTACGCGACGTGCAACGCCCGCTCGCTGATGTCGTTCCTGTCGCTGCGCACCAAGCGCGAGGACTCGACGTTCCCCTCGTACCCGCAGCGCGAGATCGAGATGGTCGGCGAGGCGATGGAGGCCGAGTGGGCCCGCCTCATGCCGATCACGCACGCGGCGTTCGACCGCAACGGGCGCGTCTCGCCGTAGCAACCTTTCCGGCTCGCGTGCCGTAGTAGGGGCATGAGCCGCGACGAGGAGTTCAGGGCGTACGTCACGTCCGCCCGCCCGTCGCTCCTGCGGGCGGCCACGCTGCTCGCGGCGGGGGACGCGCACCTGGCCGAGGACGTCGTGCAGACGTCCCTGACGAAGCTGTACGTCGCCTGGCCGCGCGTACGCCGCGAGGGTCCCGACCGCTACGTGCGGCGCATCCTCGTCAACGCGTTCACCGACGAGACGCGCCGCCCCTCCTGGCGCCGCGAACGCTCCTCCGCCGAGCTGCCCGACGTGGCCGCCGCCGACCCGCGGTCGCCGGAGGACAAGGACGCCGTACGCCGCGCGCTCGCCGCGCTGCCCCCGCGCATGCGGGCGGCCGTGGTGCTGCGCTACTGGCTGGAGCTCGACGTCGCGGAGACCGCGTCGGCGCTCGGGTGCGGCCAGGGCACCGTGAAGAGCCAGACCGCGCGCGGCCTCGACCGGCTGCGCGAGCTGCTCGGCCCGCTGGACGAGCCGGCCGAGCCCACCCCCACTCCGACGAGGAGCATGCCGTGACCGACCTCCGTTCCGCCCTCAGCCGCGTCGCGCCGCCGGTCGCCGCCGACCCGCGCGCCGCCGATGCCGACCTCGCGCGCGGCCGCTCGGCACTGCGCAGGCGGCGTACCGCCAGGGGCGCGGGCGCGCTCGTGCTCGTGACCGCCGCCGCGGGCGTCGTACGCAACGCCGGTCCCGTCGCCGACCGGGCGCCGTCCGCCGCGCCGACGACCGCCGCCCCGGCCACCACGACGCCGGGCCCCGCGCCGACGACGCCGACGGTGAGCGCCGCGGGCGTGCGGCTGGTGGCGTTCAACGGCAGCCAACCCTCCGGCTACCAGGTCGCGTACGTCCCGAAGGGCTGGGAGATCCAGGCCGCGTACCCGCTGGCCATGGTCATCGCGCCCATCGGGTTCCCCGACAGGGAGCAGTACTCGTTCGAGGGCAAGCTCGTCGTGATGCTGAGGTCGTCCTCCGACACCGGCGACCCGGCCGGCACGCCGGTCAAGGTCGGCAAGGGCACCGGCTACGCGAACCACAACGCCGGGGGCGGCGTGACCGTGCTGACGTACCGCGACACGCGCGGGAACTGGGTGCAGGTCCAGGCGCCGTCGACGCTCGGCTGGTCCGACGCGGAGCTCGCGCGGTTCGCCGAGGGCGTCGTCGTCACCGGCAACGCCGTCGCCGGCCTCGGCTGACCCCGGCCCGACCACGGCTCGCCACGACCCGACCACAATGGCCGGGTGACCGAGGGCCCTCTCGACGGCGGCGGGCGCACCGACGTCCGCCGCCGCGGCGGCGTCGTCCTGCGCCCGGCGCGGCCGTGGAGCCGTACCGTCGTCGCGCTGCTGCGCCACCTCGCCGACGCCGGCTACGAGGGCTCGCCGCGCCCGGCCAGCGACGGGTTCGCCGACGACGGGCGCGAGGCGCTGCTCTGGGTCGACGGCGAGGAGCCGCCGGCGTGCTGGACCGCCGAGGCGGCGTACGAGGTCGGCAGGCTCGTCCGCGGGCTGCACGACGCGACGCGGTCGTTCGTGCCGCCGGCCGACGCGGTGT
>DASZER010000022.1:0-46820 GCA_035940575.1 Frankiaceae bacterium
CCGCACTTCTTCGGCTGGGACCTGCTGCGCGCCAACCTCCGCCACCTGCTCGACGAGGGGCAGACGCGGGTGCACGAGCCGGCGTTCGCGCCCGACCCCGCGGAGTACGTCTCCTGGGACTACGCGCGCGGCTACGCCGACGGCGCGCTGGAGGCCGCGGAGTCCTCCACCGACGAGGACTGACCCTTCACGAGGCTCCCCGCGCGCGACGGCGGGTCGCCCGGCTCCTCGCCGAGGCCTCGCTTGCGGACCGCGATCACGACGAGCGTCGCGATGCTCGACGCCGCGAGCACGATCGCGAGCCACTGCGTGCCCGACAGGCCGTGGAACTTCTCGTCGATCGAGCGCGTGAAGTCCACGACGACGCGCTGCGTGCCGTACCACGCGCCCCACAGCAGGATCGAGACGCCGGCGCGGGCGCGGGCGTTGCGGCGCACCCACAGCAGCACGCCGAGCAGCAGCAGCGCGCCGACGAGGTCGTAGAGGGCGGGCTGGTGGTAGGAGCAGCCGGCGTAGAACTGCTGCACCTTCGCGGCGGCCTCGCACGTGACGCCCTGCGGCAGCGGGCGCGCGGGCGAGGGGCCGAAGCCGGGCGCGAGGTCGTAGCCCCGCTTCATGGTGAGCGCGAGCGGGTTGTCCGACGGGTCGCCGAGGTGGTCCCAGATGACGAGGTCGCCGAGCCGCCCCACGACGATGCCGACGGCGAAGCCGGGCGCGGCCGCGTCGAGGAAGCGCGGCAGGTGGACGCGGGCCCTGAGCAGGACGGGCAGCGCGGCGGCGACGCCGCCGATGAACCCGCCGAACATCGCGATGCCGCCCTCCCACAGCTTCACCGCCTCGAGGACGGAGTCGAAGTCGCCGGGGTGGCTGACCACGTAGTCGAGGCGGGCGCCGACGATCGCGCCGACGGCGGCCCAGGTGAGGGCGTTGACGACGACCTGCTCCTCGAGGTCGCCGCGCCTGCGGACCTCGCGGAGCAGCAGGAGCGCGCCGAGCAGGAACCCGCCCGCCGAGCCGAGGCCGTGCGGCGGCAGGAACAGGAACCTCTGGACGGGCGGCCAGGTGAGCTCGGCCGGGGGGACGATCACGGCGCCCGAGCCTAGCCGCGCCGCGCGGCGGCGGGGTCAGTGGTCGTCGGCGCCGCTGTCGTCGGAGCCGGAGAGCCCGGAGCCGGAGCCCGACGTCCCCGAGGACCCGGAGCCCGAGGACCCCGAGCCGGAGGAGTCCAGGGTCGAGCCGGAGGACGAGCCCGACGTGCCCGAGGACCCGGAGCCGGACGAGCCGGAGCCGGACGAGCCCGACCCCGACGAGCCCGAGCCGCTGTGGTCCTCTGACTCGCTCGGCTCGGCGGAACGCCCGCTGCCGCTGTTCGAGCCGCTGCGGTCCTCCGACTCGGTCGGCCGCGGCGTCGCGCGCGTGGCGGTCGGCGTCGGGCGCGGGGTTGGGCGGGCCGGCTCGGCGGCGTACGGCAGCAGGTCGTCAAGCCTGCGTCGCAGCGCGGGCCGGTCCGACTCGGGCACGGTCGGGATCGCCGCCGCCGCGCGGCCGAGCAGCCGCCGCGCCCCGGCACGGTCGCCGCGGGCGAGCAGCCCCGAGGCCTGGTCGAGCAGCGCCGTCACGTCGGACGTCTTCGTCTCGGCCTTGCCGAACACCGCCACGTGCACGGCGTAGAGCGACTCGCCGGGCCGGTCGGCCACGGCGACGGCGCCCGCCGTGAGGCCGCCGACGACGATGCCCGCGGCGGCCGAGAGGGCGACGAGCGTGGCGCGCCTGCGGCGCGGCGCGAGCGGGACGACGGTCGAGTCGACCCGCAACGGCTCCGGCGGCGCGGCGGCCTCGTCGAGGTCGGCGCGGTACGACGCGAGCAGCAGCAGCGTGGGGTCGTCGGAGTCGGGAGCGTTGCCCGCCGCGATGGCGGACAGCGCGATGTCGTCGCGGGCGACCTCGAGGTCGCTCATCGGGCACCTCCCGCGACGGCGCGGAGGCGGTTCAGGGCGCGGTGCTGGGCGACGCGTACGGCGCCGGGCGACATGCCGAGCACGGCGCCCACCTCCTCGGCCGAGAGGCCCGCCGCCACGCGCAGGAGCAGCAGCTCGCGCTGGTCGTCGGGCAGGGTGTCGAGCAGCGCGTGGGCGGCGCGCGCCTCGTCGTTGCGGAGCACCTGCTCCTCCGGTCCCGGCGAGTCGTCGGGCCCGTCGGGGACGTCGGCGACCGCCACGGCGCCCCGGTAGGTCGCCCGGTGCGCGTCGGCGACCTTGTGCGCGGCGATGGCGAAGACGTAGGAGCGGAACGGCCGCCCCGTGTCCTCGTACCGCGACAGTCCGGTCAGCACGGCGAGACACACCTCCTGGGTCACGTCCTCGGCGACGTCGCGGCGGCCGAGCCGCGCGAGGGCGTAGCGCAGCACCGCCGGGCGTACCTGCGCGAGCAGGTCCCGTACGGCGGCGTCACTCCCCTGCTGGGCCGCGAGCACCAGCGCGACGTCGTCCACCAACGGAGACATCGCGGCCGGCTGCCGTGGCGTTACAGCGTCCACGCAGAGGGTGAACCGTGTAACGCCCCGGCGTAGTCCCGCGATGGACCCCGTGACGACCAACCTGACCCGGGAGTGACCACATGGGACGCACACCGTTCGCACTGCTGCTGGCCGCGACGTTCGCGACCGCCGTCGCCGGGACGCACGCGCTGAGCTCGCCCGACGGCGCGGTGCGCGTGGTGAACGTGCGGGGGTCCGACGACCCGACGCCGTTCGCGAC
The DNA here is from genome assembly GCA_035940575.1 of Frankiaceae bacterium. Lineage (GTDB taxonomy): Bacteria > Actinomycetota > Actinomycetes > BP-191 > BP-191 > BP-191. Next base: position 2,757 of record DASZER010000022.1, read on the forward strand.
CCCGTCGGCGGCCGAGACGCCCGACCCGGCTCCCTCCGCCGACGACTCGCCGTCGGACGACCCGACGCCCGCCGAGACGCCGTCCGCGGACGACTCGCCGTCGGACGACTCGCCGTCGGACGACGCGACGCCCGAGGACTCGCCGTCGGTGAGCGACGACGGCCCGTCGCACGACGTGGGCGACGACCACGGCGGCGACAGGGACGACGACGGCGGCAACCGCGGCCCCGGCGGCGGTGGCGACGACGACCGCAGCGGCTCCAACAGCGGCAAGGGCTGACCCGCCGACGGCGCAGGACAGCGAGAGGCCCCGCACCCCCCGATCCGGGTGCGGGGCCTTCGCTTCGGGTGGACCAGGAGGGCTCTTTGGAGCAGAGTCCTCCCTAGGTGACCAGGCCGCGGCGGAAGCCGGAGGCGACGGCCTGGGCGCGGTCGGTGACGCCCATCTTGCGGAACAGCCGCCGCGCGTGGGTCTTGACGGTGTCCTCGGAGAGGAACAGCTCGCGGCCGATCTGCGCGTTCGACTTGCCCTGGCTCATGCCGGTCAGGACCTGGAGCTCGCGCTCGGTGAGCTGCGCGCCCTTGTCCTCGTGGGTACGGGCGCGCTCGGCGAGCGCGCGGCGCAGGGACGGCTCGAGCAGGTCGCGGCCGGCCAGCGCCGAGGCGACGGCGGCGCAGAGCTCCTCGCGGGAGACGTCCTTGACGAGGTAGCCGCGCGCGCCCGCGGTGACGGCCGCGGCGACGTGGTCGCGGTCCTCCTGCGCGGTGAGCATGACGACGTTGGCGCCGGGGTTGCCGGCGATGAGGCGGCGCGTGGTCTCCAGGCCGCCGAGGCCCGGCATCGAGACGTCCATGAGGACGAGGTCGGGGTGCTCGGCGGCGAAGCGCGCGAGCGCCTCCTCGCCGCTCGCGGCGGTGACGACGCGGTCGACGCCGGGGACGTCCTCGACGAACTGCCGCAGCCCCTCCCGCACGATGCGGTGGTCGTCGCAGATCAGGACGGTGGTCACGGTCGGTCGTCCCCCTCGGGAAGGGCGTTCGGGATCTCGAGCCAGAGCGTGGTGCCACCGGTGAGGCTCGCGCCGACGCGGGCGGTGCCGCCGAGCGAGCAGGCACGGCCGAGCCAGCGGGCGAGCTCGCTGTCGGGGGCGTGGACGGCGGCGTCGTACGACGTGCCGTCGTCGCTCACGGAGACGGTCAGCACGCCCGAGCGGACCTCGGCGCGCACCTCGACGGTCGTGGCGTCGCCGGCCGCTACGGCGGCCTGCACGACGCGGTACGCCACGGTGGCGGGCGCGAGCGCGAGCCTCGGCAGGCCCTCGACCCGCAGGGCGAGGACCTTGTCGCCGTGGCGCGCGGCGAGGTCGCCGAGCGCCTGGACGAGGTCGCCCTCGCCGGTACGCGGCCGCAGGCGCCACATGGCGTCCGTGACCTCGCGGATGGCCGCCCGGACGGCGTCGGCGACGTCCGGTGCACCGGCCAGGTCGGCGGCGTAGCGGGCCGCGAGCAGCGCCTGCGCCACGTCGTCGTGGAGCAGGCGGGACACGGCGGCGCGCTCGGCCTCGACCTCCGCCACGACGTCGCCGGCCCGCGCGCCGGGTGGCGCGCCGTGGCGTACGTCGAGGGCGGTCATGCCAGAGGCATCGGCACCGGGAGGGGTGTTGCTGAGCCTCCGCCCGAAAATGACCCGTCCGGGCCATGGGATTCGGGACTACGAGCCCAGCAGCGCCGCGATCTCGTCGCGGGCCAGCCACTCCTCGCGCAGGTCGTTCGGGAGGTCGCCGGCGATCGCGAGCACGGCCGAGCGCGCCGCGCCGAGGCTGGCCGCGCTCTCCGCCTCGTCCGCGTCGGCGAGCAGGGCGCCGAGCAGCGCCCGCGAGGGCCAGACGAGCGGCAGCGCGCCGAGGCCCTCGGCGAGGGTCGCGCACCGGCGCAGGGCGGCGGCGCCGTCGAGGTCGCCGTTCTGGATCTGCGCGACGCCCTGGAACAGCAGGCTCTTCGCGACGTGCCGCGGCGCCCGCGAACGCTCCGCGCGCTCGACGGCGGCCTCGGCCGCGTCGACGGCGGTCTCCGGGTCCTCCTCCAGCAGCGCGATCTCGGCGCGCACCCAGTCCAGGCGCACCCGCTGGCGCCACCACTCCGTGGGGCGCTCGGGGAGCAGCTCGGCGGCGGCGTCGGCGTTCTCCTGGGCGGTCTTGGCGTCGTTCATGCCGACGGCGTCGGCCGCGAGCCCGAGCAGGCAGGCGAACCGCGCCTCGCCCGTGGGCTCGGCGAGCGCGAGGCCGCGCTCGTCGACCTCGCGCGCCTCGGCGTGGCGCCCGAGCTGGCGGCGGATCGAGCCGAGGCTGGCGCCGGCGAGCGCCCCGAACAGCCGGGCGCTGCCGCTCGACGCGGCCTCCCCCGCCTCCAGGACGGGCGTGAGCGTCGCGAGGGCGGTGCCGTAGCGGCCGCAGGCGCCGAGCGAGACGCCGAGCAGCCACAGCGCGGCCGTGGAGGCGTCGGTGTTGCCGGCGCCGTACGCGGACTCGACCGCCTTGCTCAACGCGTCGACCGCCTTGCCGGGCGGGCCGTGGAACGCCGCGCGCTCACCCTGCGCGAGCAGCGTCCCCAGGTCGTCGTCGGCCACCGTTCCTCCTCGTCTCGTCGCGAGGATATCGGCGGGGCTACCCCTGACCCGTAGCGACGAGCACGAGATGTACGGCCTCGCCGAGGTCGTGCACGTACTGGACGCCGCCCGGCAGCGCCTCGCGCGGCCAGCCCGCGCCGCCCGCGATGACCGTCGTGGCGGGGCGCGTGGCGGGGACGGCGTCGAGCAGGCCGACGACGGCGTGCTCGGGCTGGTGCGCGTACGCGACCAGCGCCGCGGGGCCCGTACGGCGCACGGCCGCCGCGAGCGCGGCCGGTGGCAGGGCGGCGCCGAGCATGCGGGAGGCGACGTTGCGCTCGGCGAGCGCGGCGCGGAGGGCGTGCAGCGGGAGGGAGTGGAGCTCGCCGTCGACGCAGGTGAGCAGGACGGGCCGCGGCGGGGGCGCGGCGAACGGCGCCACGGCGTTGAGGACCGACACCGCGGCCTCGGACAGGCAGTGCTCGACCTCCACGCCCTCGCCGGTCGCGCCCCAGCGCTCGCCGACGGCGCGCAGCACCGGCGCGATCAGCCCGTCCCACGTCGCGATGACGCCGTCGCGCGCGATCGAGTCGGCCAGCAGCGCGCGGGCCGAGTCGCAGTCGAGGGCGAGCGCGGCGCGGCTGAGGCCGCGCGCGCGCTGGCCGGTGCGGGCGGGGGTACGGAACTCAAGCTCCGTAGGAGGCGTTGCGTCGGGTAGGTGCCCCTCGACGGCGACGCGTGCCGCCACGGAGGGAGCGACGCCCTCCAGCGTCAGGCGCCGCATCCGGTCGAGGACCGCGAGGTCGGAAGGGGTGTAGAAGCGCCGGGCGCCCGCCTCGCGGCCGTTCGGGCCGAGGCCGTACCGCCGCTCCCACGTCCGCAGCGTGGACGGCGCCACCCCGAGCCGCCGCGCGACGGCGGCGACGGTGAGGCCGGGCTCGGACATGGCAACGATGGTGACGCCAAACCGTTACTTGCACAACTTATGAACAACTTGCGACACTGTGAAGGACCCGCTCAGGCCTTGACCCGCCTCTCGGAAGGAAACACGGCGATGACCGACCTCCGCCGCCTGCCCGGCCCGACGGCCGACCACTGGAACTGGCAGCTCCACGGTGCGTGCCGCGGCACCGACACCGAGCAGTTCTTCCACCCGGAGAACGAGCGCGGTCCCCGGCGTGCCGCCCGCGAGGCGGCGGCCAAGGCGATCTGCGCCCGCTGCCCCGTGCGGGAGGCGTGCGCGGCGTACGCGCTCGCGGCCCGCGAGCCGTACGGCATCTGGGGCGGGCTCTCCGAGTCCGACAGGGAGGCCGTCCTCGCCGGCCAGCGTGAGGCGTCGTAGCGCCGCGCGTGACCAGTACGGCAGCGAACCGTTACACCTCGTGACGGCTCCTGCCGACGTACCCTCTGTTCGTCCGATTCCTGCCCGATTGGACGTGTTCGTGACCGCACCGTCTCGACGCCTGCGCCTCGCCGCCGCGCTCTGCGCGCTCGGCGTGGGCGCGGCCGCGTGCTCCGGCCCGGCGTCCTCGGTCGCCTCGGGGCAGCGCGAGGTCCCGGCCGCGGCCGGCCACGCCGCCGGCCGGGGCGCCGCGACCGCCGCCGCGCCGCCCGCCGCCTCGGCGCCGCGCCCGGTGGCTCCGTTGAAGACCCGCGTCCGTCCCGACGTGCTCGTCGTCTCCCGCCGCCCGCTCGCCGGCTCGACCGTGCAGGCGTTGCGGCGGCTGTCGCCGGCCGGCTTCACGACGTTCCGCGCGGGCATGGTCCGCGTCGCCGGGACGCCGCTCGGGGTCGCGGGCGTCGACGCGTCGTCGTTCCGCGCGTTCGCGCCGCAGGGCACCGCCGAGTCCGACCCCGTATGGAACGCCGTCAGCCGCGGCGACCTCGTCGTCGCGCACGACGTCGCCAATGCCCGCCGCTGGGCCCTCGGCGCCACCGCGCGCGTCGCGGCGCGCTCGACGGTGACGATGCGCCTCGGCGCGATCGCGACGACGAACCTGCCCGACACCGACGTCGTCGTCTCCGACGCCGTCGCCGCCTCGCTGGGCCTCGCGCCCACCACCGGCGTGCTGCTCACCTCCGGGCGCGGCGACCCCGCCGCCCTCGCGTCGGCGGCGAGGCGCGTCGTCGGGCGCGGCGGCTCGATCCACCTGCTCACGCAGCCGGCCACGCCGTTCGCGTTCCTGACGGGGTCGAAGGCGGCGAAGGCGTTCGGCGCGTTCTCCTACCGCTGGTACGACGACGGCACGATCGAGCCCGACCGGCGCTGGGTCGCGGCCAACATCGTCAGCACCACCGTCCCCGTCATCGGCCGGGTGACGTGCCACCGGCTGATGGTGCCGCAGCTCCGCGCCGCGCTCGCCGAGGTCGAGGCGAACGGGCTCGGCCACCTGCTGAAGACGTTCGACGGCTGCTACGTCCCGCGCTTCATCGAGCGCGACCCGTCGCACGCGATCTCGCTGCACACGTGGGGCATCGCGATCGACTTCGACGCGGCGACGAACGCGCGCGGCGGCCGGGGCACGATGGACGCGCGGATCGTGAGCATCTTCAAGCGGTGGGGCTTCCGGTGGGGCGGCGACTGGTCGTACACCGACCCGATGCACTTCGAGCTCGGCGCCCTGCTCGACCTCCGCTAGACCTTCGCTAGACGGCCAGCAGCACCACCATCCCCTCAGCCACGGCGGCCGCCGCGAGCCGCTTGTCCGCCGTGACGACGACCGTGTCGGGCCCGTGCTGCAGCGCCGACGCGAGGTGCACCGCGTCGAAGCCGCGCAGCGCCCGCGACTCGGCCAGCTCGCCCGCCTCGTGCACGAGCCGGTACGTCGGCGCGACGACGTGCGCGCCCTCCATGCGGGTGTCGATGGCGTCGCCGGTGGCGTCGGCGTCGACGTCCACGGGGCGGCCGTGGCGGCGCGCCGCGGCGAGCGCGGCACGCGCCTCCGGGTAGAGCACGAGCGACACGGCCGCTGTCGGCGCGAGGTCCCACGCGAGCTGGGCGACCTCGCGCGGCTCGTCGGGGAGGAACAGCTTCACGAACGCGGACGTGTCGAAGTAGACGATCAATCCGGCCCCCTGTGGTCGATGACGATCTGGGCGATGTCGATGCCCGCGAGCCACGGCAGCGGCTCGGGCGAGTCGCGCATCTTCGGGAGCCCGCGGAACACCTCGTGGAAGCGCGCGAGGCCCTCCGGCGTCGAGGTGTCGATGAGCTCGCCCGGCACGAACGGGCGCGGCTCGCGGCGCCTGCGGAACAGCCTCACGTACGTCCTCCTCGCGCGTCGGCGACGACCGCGTTCGACGGTAGCGGCGCGAGGGGCCTGTGGATGACGGCGTCCACAGGCGCGAACGTGCCGGAGGCCCCGCCACGCAGCGAGTGCGCGAGCGGGGCCTCCGGAACGAAGCGGTGGAGCGTCAGTGCGTGTGACCGTGGCCGTGCCCGTGGCCGTGGCCGGCGGCGGGCGCGTCCTCCTTGGGCTCGGGCTTCTCGGCGACGAGGGTCTCGGTCGTGAGCAGCATCGCCGCGATGGACGCGGCGTTCTGCACGGCCGAGCGCGTCACCTTGACCGGGTCCACGACGCCGGCCGCGAGCAGGTCGACGTACTCGCCGGTCGCGGCGTTGAGGCCGTGGCCGGCCGGCAGCTCGCGGACCTTGGAGACGACGACGTAACCCTCGTGCCCGGCGTTCTGGGCGATCCACCGGAGCGGCTCGTCCAGGGCCTTGCGGACGATGAGCGCGCCCGTGGCCTCGTCACCGGTCAGGTCGAGCTTGTCGAGGCCCGCGGCCGCGACGACGAGGGCGGTGCCGCCACCGGCGACGATGCCCTCCTCGACCGCCGCGCGGGTCGCCGAGATGGCGTCCTCGAGGCGGTGCTTCTTCTCCTTGAGCTCGACCTCGGTGGCCGCGCCGACGCGGATGACGCCGACACCGCCCGCGAGCTTGGCGAGGCGCTCCTGGAGCTTCTCGCGGTCCCAGTCGGAGTCGGAGCCCTCGATCTCGGCCTTGATCTGGTTGATGCGGCCCTTGATCTCCTCGGCCGAGCCGGCGCCGTCGACTATCGTGGTCGTGTCCTTGGTGACCGTGACCTTGCGCGCGCGGCCGAGCATGTCGAGGTCGACGGTGTCGAGCTTGAGGCCGACCTCGGCGGAGATGACCTGGCCGCCGGTGAGGACCGCCATGTCCTGGAGCATCGCCTTGCGGCGGTCGCCGAAGCCGGGCGCCTTGACCGCGCAGGCGTTGAGGGTGCCGCGGATCTTGTTGACGACCATCGTCGACAGGGCCTCGCCCTCGACGTCCTCGGCGACGATCAGCAACGGCTTGCCGGCCTGGAGCACCTTCTCCAGCAGCGGGAGCAGCTCGTGGATGGCGCCGATCTTGGAGCCGTAGATGAGGATGTACGGGTCGTCGTACGTCGCCTCCATGCGCTCCGCGTCGGTGACGAAGTACGGCGAGATGTAGCCCTTGTCGAACTGCAGGCCCTCGGTGAACTCCAGCTCGAGGCCCATCGTGTTCGACTCCTCGACGGTGATGACACCGTCCTTGCCGACCTTGCTCATCGCCTCGGCGATGAGCTCGCCGATCTGGCGGTCCTGGGCGGAGATCGACGCGACGTGCGCGATGTCGTCCTGCGACTCGATCTCGCGCGCGGCCTCGAGGAGCACCTCGGAGACGCGCGCGACGGCCGCCTCGATGCCCTTCTTCAGCGACAGCGGCGACGCGCCGGCGGCGACGTTGCGCAGGCCCTCGCGGACCATCGCCTGGGCGAGGACGGTCGCGGTGGTGGTGCCGTCGCCCGCGACGTCGTTCGTCTTGGTGGCGACCTCCTTGGCGAGCTGCGCGCCCATGTTCTCGTACGGGTCGTCGAGCTCGACCTCGCGGGCGATCGTGACGCCGTCGTTGGTGATCGTGGGGGCGCCCCACTTCTTGTCGATGACGACGTTGCGGCCGCGCGGGCCGAGCGTCACCTTGACCGCGTCGGCGAGCTTGTCGACGCCACGCTGGAGAGAGTCCCGCGCGTCCGCGTGGAACTCCAGGATCTTGGCCATGAAAGGCTCCCTCTCAGAACGAAAGCCCCGGCGGCACGGCCGGCCGGGGCGTTCGCTGGTGGCTACTTCTCGATGATCGCGAGGACGTCGCGCGCGCTCAGGATCAGGTACTCGTCGGCGCCGTACTTGACCTCGGTGCCGCCGTACTTGCTGTAGATGACGACGTCACCCTCCTTGATGTCCATGGGGATGCGCTCGTCACCGTCCTCGTTGAACTTGCCGGGGCCGACGGCGATGACGGTGCCCTCCTGGGGCTTCTCCTTCGCCGTGTCCGGGATGACGATGCCCGAAGCCGTCGTGGTCTCGGCCTCGTTGGCCTGGACGACGATGCGGTCCTCGAGCGGCTTGATGGTGACCTTGGTGGCGGTCGGCATGTCTGCCTGCCCCTCCTGCTTTTCGGGTGGGTGGCGGCCCGCCGTCGCGGGGATCGGGCCTCGTCAGTTGTTTAGCACTCTCGTAGTTCGAGTGCCAAACCGAGACTAGGCCGTACGTCCTCGCCGAGTCAACACGACCGGACGCGCACGTCCGCCGTGCGCCGCCTCGCCTGCACGCCGTACGCCGCCCCGGCCGTCAGGACGCCGGCGCAGAGCAGCGTCGCGGCGGGCACCGGGTCGTCGGGCCTGCTCATCGCCAGCTCCTCGCCGGCCTGCGGGTCCTCGACGGTGTCCCACGCGAGCGCGAGCTGGACCTGCTGCTCCTCCTGCACGGCCGCGCCGGGCTGCGGGTTGAGCTGGGGGTTGGGCTGCGGGTTGGCGTGGGGGTTGGGCTGCGGGTTCGGCTGGGGGTTGGGCACGGGCACCGGCGGCGCGGGAGGCACGGCGGCGACGGCGGCGACGTTGCGTACGGGCTGCGGCGGGAAGACCTGCTCGACCGGCCGCCTGACGACCGGCGCGACGGGAGCCGCGCAGCGCACGTCGGCGGCCGCGCGCGCGGCCGTCCTGCCGCTGATCTCCGCGGTGAACGCCACCGGCGTGCGCGTGCCGTAGTGCGCGCTGTCGCAGGTGAAGCGGACCTGCTGGACGAGGCGGTTCGGGTGCTTGACGTTGACGCCCTCGTGAACGCCGTCGAGCACCGCCGCCACCGAACGGTCCGAGCTGGCGACGCGCACGTTCACCGGCTCGCGCAGCGCGAGCAGCATCGAGACGATCGCCGACCCGATGCCGGGCGCGGCGCCGCCGGGCGTGACGCCGATGCCGCCGACGCCGTTGAAGTCGCAGACGATCGGCTGGCCCTCGGGGATGTCGGCGTGGCCGTCGCCGTCGCAGTCGACGCCGCCCGCGGGGGCGACGGAGCCCGACGCGAGCGCGTGCGCGCGGAGGTGGTCGCGCGCGGGCGGCCCCGCGGCGATGCCGACGGTACGGACGCGGGCGCGGTGCAGCGCGTCGACGAGCTGCTGGTAGTTGGCGCCGGGGTAGACGTTGCCCGACTCCTTGTCCCGCTCGCCGCCGACGTGCGACGACGTGTCGGTCGCGACGACCGCGACGCGCAGCGTGTCGGGGCGGAAGCCGGTCGGCCCCTCGGGCGTGTCGATCCTGCTCGGCAGCCGCGCCTCGAAGCGCGCCATCTCGTACAGCGCCGCGAACTGCGACTCCGGGCCGTCGCCGCCGCCGCTCGCGACGAGCCTGGCGAGCGCCGCCGCGAGCTCGGTGTCGACGGGCCCGATCCTGCGGAGCAGGTCGTACGGCTCGTCGCCGACGCTGCCCCACGGCGACTGCGGGAACTCCTTGAACTGCCCCACGCCGAACCGCGAGTCGAGGCCGGCGGCGTTGAGGTCGTTGACGATGCGCGCGAGCGCGAGCCGCAGCGAGTCGATCGTGAGCTGCATGCTGCCGGTCGTGTCGACGAGGAAGTACACGTCGAGCGACGACGGCGCGGCGGGCACGTCGAGGACGTACGGCAGCGTCCGCGTCTCCCCCGCGCGCAACGACACCACCTGGCGCTGGGGCAGCAGCAGCGGGTCGAACCGCAGCGTGTCCACGGGAGGCTCGAGCGACACCTCCGACGGCGGCGTCTCCGGGGGCGGCGGCGGCTCGGTCGCGGCGAGGTCGAGGCGCAGCAGGTCGGCGCCGCGCGCGACGACGACGCGTACGGCCCGCTCCGCGACGGGGATGCGGGCGAGGGCGACCTCGGACAGCTCGCCGCGGCCCGACGGCGTGACGTCGAAAGCGCCGCGCTCCTCGGGCACGAGGCGCAGGAACCCCGCGCCCGCGACCGCCGCGACGTCGAGCGCGGGAGGCACGGCGACGGCCCGCGCGCGCGGCTGCGTGCCGTGGTCCTTCCACGTCGCGCCACCGTCGGTGCTGCGCAGGAGGGTGCCGTCGGCGAGCAGCGCCTCGACGCGGCTGGCGAACGGCGCGTACGCCACCGCGACGTCGGCGACGGCGCCGGAGACGCCGGGCACGGGCGCGAACGTCGCGCCCTTGTCGGTCGAGCGCAGCAGCCGGTCGCCCCACGCCCACAGGGCGCCGCTCACCGGGTCGACGGCGAGCGCGCGCACGTCGCCGGGCCCGCCGGCGGCGTCGCCGGGGCGCCAGGTGAGGCCGCGGTCGGACGTCGCCAGCACGCGGCGGCCCGCGGCGGTGTCGACGAGGACGTACGCGTCGTCGCCGCTGCGTCCCGCCGCCAGCGCGACGCCGGTGCCGGGCGGCAGCGTCAGGCCAGGCGTCTCCCCTACCGCGCCGAACGACCCGGTCGCGTCGCTCACGAGCACCTCGGGGCGCGAGACGCCGTTGGCGGTGACGTTCGAGAGGACCCAGGCCGTGACGTGCCTGCCGGTCTCGACGACCGCGACCTGCAACGGCTCGCGCGCCGTCGCCTGCAACGGCAGCGGGGGCAGCGGCAGCGGCGCGCCCGCGAGCGCGTCGCGCCACGTGCAGCCGGCGTCGACGGTGGCCCAGACGGCGACGCCGTCGGTGGCGTAGACGACCTGCGGCGTCGTCGGCGCGACCGCGAACGACACGACCGGGCGCGGCGAGTCGCCGGGCCGCATCGCGGTCCAGCCGTCCTCGCGCGCCCGCGCGTCGCACGGCGCGGCGGGCGTGGCGGGCGCGGGGAGGACGGGCGTCGCGGCAAGCGCGACGAGGATCGACGCGAGCACTCTCGGGCTGCCACGCATGGCGGGCCTCCTACGCCGGCTGGGATCGGCGCAGTGGAGAGCCGCGGCGGGGGGCGGGGGTTCGGGGCGGGGCGGGGCGGGGCGGCGCTAGTAGCGGGCGCGCGCGACCTGCGTGCGGCGGCGGTGCTGGAGCCCGTACGCCGCGCCGGCCATGACGACGCCCGCGCAGAGCAGCCCGGCGGCGGGCAGGGTGTCGTCGGCCCGGCTCATCGCCAGCGACTCCTCCTGCGCGGGGCCGACGTCACCGACGGCCAGCGCGAGCTGGAACTGCTGCTCCTCCTGCGCGGCGGCACCGGGCTGGAGGTTGACGTTCGGGTGCGGGTTGGGGTGCGGCTGCACCTGGCTCACCGGCGCGGGGGGCGGCGGCGGGGGCGCGACGGCGACGGCGGGAACGGGTCGCGGCGCGGCCGGCGGCACGACGAGGTCGCGCGCGGGCGGCGGCGGCGGCGCGGGGTGCCCCGGCGGCGCGGCGCAGCGCACCTCGGCGACGGCCTCGGTGACCTGCCGCGACGCGGCGTACGCCGGCAGCCGCACGGCGATCGTGCTTCCGTAGCGCTCGGCCGAGCAGGTGTAGCGGACCCTGACGGGCAACGCGTTCGCGGTCTTCATGTCGACGCTCAGCGGGCCGGTGAGCACGCGCGCGACGTCGGGCCGCGACGAGCGGACGGTGACCGCGGCGGGGTCGTGCACGCCGCGCAGCATCGCGAGGACGGCGCTGCTCATGTTCTTCGCGCCGCCGCCGAGGAGCGGGTCGACGGGCGTGGGGACGGGGACGTTGGAGACCGCGCCGGGCTGGAACGGGCAGACGAGCGGCTCGCCCTCGGGGATGTCGGGGCGGCCGTCGCCGTTGCAGTCGATCGGCACGGGCGCTACGGCGCCGGAGTCGTACGCCATCTCGGAGATGCTCGACCGCGCGTCGTCGCTGGACGAGATGCCCATGACGAGCACGCGCGCCTTGAGCAGCGCGGTGACCAGCGCGTCGTAGTCGGGGCCCGGGTAGATCTCGCCCTGCGAGCCCGCCTCGCCCGCGGTGTGCGACGACGTGTCGGTCGCGAGGATCGCCATGTGCAGCGCGCCTTGGCGCCAGGCGGTGTCCCCCTCGGGGACGTCGAGGTACGACCGCATGCCGGCCGCGTGACGTACGGCCTCGTACGTCGCGAACTGCAGCGCCTCGGGACCGTCGCCACCGCCGCCGGCCTGCAGCGCGTTGAGCGCCTGCTCGAGCTCCTCGTCGACGGGGCCGATCCTGCGGAGCAGCTTGTAGATGTGGTCGCCGCTGCTGCCCCAGGTCGCGCGCGGGACGTCGCGGAAGTCGCCGACGCCGAAGTTCGCCTCGATGCCGGCGGCGGTGAGGTCGTTGACGATCTTCGCCAGCGCCTGCCGCAGCGCGTCGATCACGGGCTGCATCGAGCCGGTCGTGTCCACGACGAAGTGCACGTCGATCGGCGTCGGCGTGGCGGGCAGCTCGAGCCGGTAGTCGACGTCGCGCGTCTCGCCCGGCGCGAGCGTGACGGTGCTGGCGCGCGGGTTCAGCGCGGGGAACAGCGGGATGCGCTCGACGGGGCCGCGCAGGTCGACGGTCTTGTCGCCTGGCGGCGGCGGGACGTAGCGCAGGTCGACGTCGACCTCGCGCACCCGCAGCACGTCCTGGGTGCGGCCGAGGACGAACACGCGCTTGCCGTCCTGGAGCGACGCGGCCAGGTCGTCGAACCACACCTCGCCGCGCGGCGACACGTCGTACGGCGTGAAGATCGCCGGGAACACCGTCGCGATCTCGCGCCCCGCGGCCGCCGCGACGTCCACGACGGGCACCGCCGCGACCGACGACGTGCGGACGTCGACGCGGATGCTCGTGAACGCGTCGCCGCCGTCGTCGCTGCGCCACAGCAGGCCGTTCGGCTGGAGGACGAGGATGCGGGTGCCCTTCGGCGACTGCGCGACGCTCACGTCGGAGACCGGGCCGGGCACGGACTCGACGGGCGTCAGCGTCGCGCCGCCGTCGACGGAGGCGAAGAGGCCGTCCAGGCCCCACGTCCAGATGCGGTTGGGGTAGAAGCTGTCGGCCGCGACGCCGCGCGCGTCGCTGCCGACGGTGGCGCGCGGCTCCCACAGGCCGCCGCGGTTCTGCGTCGCGAGGAGCTGCCTGCCCGCGCCGGGGACGCTGACGACGGCGTAGGCGTAGTCGGGGTCGGTGCCCGCGGCGAGCGCGACGGCGTTGCCGAGAGGCAGTCCGACGGGCGTACCGCCGAGCGCCCACTCCCGCGCGTCGGGCTCGATCAGCTCGCCGTCCTCGGCCACGAGCACCTCGGGGCGGGACGTGCCGGCGAGGGTGACGTTGGAGAGGAGCCAGACGGTCGTGACGCCGTCGGTGCTGCGCTGCGAGACGTCGATCGCGACGATCTGGCGGGAGGCGACGGCGGGCAGGCCGGTGTTCGCGCCCGCGACGTCGCGCCAGGTGCAGCCGCCGTTGCGGCTCATCGCGACGGCCTTGCCGTCGGTGGCGTAGATGACGTCGGGGTCGAGCGGCAGGACGGCGATGTCCACGATCGGGGCGCCCGTCCTGCCGCCGATCCTCGGGCGGATCGTGGTCCACGCGTCGGGCCCAGTCGCGTCGCGTCCGGGACACCCGGGAACGGCCGGCGCCGCGACGGCGGGGATCGCGCACGCGAGGACGCACGCGGCGGCCATGACCGCCGTACGCCACCGTGCGAGCACCGCCACCTCCGCGTCCGACGGAACCTAGATCCCCGGGAGGCCCCCGTGGTTCGGTGCGACCCGCTCGAAGGGCCACGCGTGCGGCTCGCGCGCGCAGGACCCCTCGGGCGGGTCGGGCAGCGCGTCGACGCCTTCGGCGACGACGACGACCCGCCCGTCGGCGGAACGGTAGACGTCACCGACCCCGAGCGCCAGAGCCCAGCCGGCGAGGTCGTCCTCGCGCCCCGGCGCGGCGACGGCCTCCCACATGAGCGTCACGCGAGCGCGAGCCCCGGGTCGGCGGCGAGGTCGAGCGGCGAGTCGACGCCGCGGCGTACGAGCTCCGCGCCGAGCGCGGCGACCATGGCGCCGTTGTCGGTGCAGAGGCCGGGGCGCGGGACGCGCAGCGCGATCCCGGCCCTCTCGCACCGCTCGGCCGCGACCGCGCGCAGCCGGGAGTTGGCGGCGACGCCGCCGCCGATCAGCAGGCTCGCGCCGTGCTCCTTCGCGGCCGCGACGGCCTTGGTGACGAGCACGTCCACGACCGCCTCCTGGAACGACGCCGCGACGTCGGCGAGCGGCACGTCGCCCTCGCGCGCCTCGACCCAGCGCGCGACGGCGGTCTTGAGGCCGCTGAACGTGAAGTCGTAGACCCCCTCGGTCTTCCCTCGCGGGAACGCGATCGCGGCCGGGTCGCCGTCGCGCGCCGCGCGGTCGACGTGCGGGCCGCCCGGGAACGGCAGCCCGAGCACCCGCGCGACCTTGTCGAACGCCTCCCCCGCCGCGTCGTCGACGGTGCTCCCGAGCGGCTCGACGTGCGTCAGGTCGGGGACGAGCAGCAGCGACGAGTGGCCGCCGCTGACGAGCAGCGCGACGCACGGGTCGGGCAGCCGGCCGTGCTCGAGGGTGTCGACGGCGACGTGCGCGGCGAGGTGGTTGACGCCGACGAGCGGCACGCCGAGCGAGAGCGCGTACGCCTTCGCGGCCGCGACGCCGACGAGCAGCGCACCCGCCAGCCCCGGGCCCGCGGTGACGGCGATCGCGTCGACGTCGGTCAGCGCGACGCCGGCCGTCGCGAGCGCGCGGTCGACCGTTGGGACGATGGCCTCGAGGTGCGCGCGGCTCGCGACCTCCGGCACCACGCCGCCGAAGCGCGCGTGCTCGTCCACCTGCGACGCGATCGCGTCGGCGAGCAGCGTCGACCCGCGCACGATCCCGACGCCGGTCTCGTCGCACGACGTCTCGATGCCGAGGACGAGCGGACCGTCGGTCATGTGGTCACCATCACGAGCGCGTCGGTGCCGGACGGCTGGTAGTAGCGCTTGCGCACCGCGATCGCCTCGAAGCCGAAGCGCTCGTACAGGCGGATCGCGGGCTCGTTGTCGATCCGTACCTCGAGCCCCATGCGCGGGAGTCCGCGCCGCTTCGAGTCGTCCATGAGGTGCGTCAGCAGCGTCGCGCCGAGGCCACGCCGCCGGACGGCCGGCGCGACCGCGAGGGTCTGCACGTACCCCTCGTCGGGCATCGCGGCGAGGCCCGCGTAGCCGACGACCTCGCCGTCCTCCTCGGCGACGACGTACGTCCTCGTCGGCCCCTGCGCGAGCTCGTCCCAGAACAGCTCGGGCGACCACGCGTCGTCGAACAGCTCGCGCTCCATCGCGATCACCGCGGCGAGGTCCCACCACCGCATCCTGCGGATCACGCCGTCACCTTCTTGCGCGGCCCCGGCGGCGTCGCGTCGGGGCGGCGGAGGTAGAGCGGCGTGAGGTCGGCGGTGCGCGGCGCGCCGAGGAGGCGCAGCGCGTCGGGGTACGCCTCGCCTGCCTCGAACCCCGCGAACGCCTCCGGGTAGCGCCGCGGGCCCTCGCCCGCGACGTGCGTCACGCCGGCCGCGCGCAGCGCCTCCGCGACGTCGCCGGGCTTCGCCACGGCCGGGCCCTCGACGCGCGCGCCGGCGGCGTCGTAGCGCGCCCAGTAGACCTCGCGCCTGCGCGCGTCGGTGGCGACCGCGCCGCCCGGCGTCGCGAGCGCGTCGAGCGAGCAGACGCCGTGCACCGGGACGCCGAGCGCGTGGCCCATCGTCTTCGCGGTCACGATGCCGACCCGCAGGCCGGTGAACGGGCCTGGCCCCAGGCCGACGACGATGCCGTCCGGGCGGCGCCCGCCGAGCACCTCGCGGACCAGCGGGGCGAGCAGCTCGCCGTGGCGGTTGCTGACGACCTCGGTGCGCGACTCGCCCGTCGACGCCGCCACCGTCACGGCAGGCGTGGACGTGTCGAACGCGAGCAGCAGCACGTACGCGACCCTAACCCGCCGGCTGCCACACTGGCCCGTGTGGCGGAGGGGATCGGTAGGCGGGCGACGCTCGCGGTCTCGGCGGTGCTCGCGTACCTCGCCGAGCTGGTCGTGCTGGCGGTCTGGCAGTGGCCGCCGCCGGAGGGCCTGCTCGCCGTGGCGGCCCTGCTGACCGTGGTCCTGCTCCCGCCGCTCGCGCTGGCCGGCACGCGGCGCGCGTTCCCCGTCGTCGTCGCCTGCTACGCCGTGGCGACGGTGCTCGGCGCGCTGGCGGGCGGGATCTTCCTGGTGCCGAGCGTCGCCCTGCTGGCGCTCGCGGCGTTCGCGCCGCCGTCGCCGCGGCGGTGGTGGAGCCGGTTGCCGCGACCGCTCGTCGTCGCGTCGGTCGCCGTGCCGCTGGCGCTCGTCGCGGCGGCGCTGCTCACGCCGTCGTCGCCGGAGGGGCTCACGGTCTGCACGGCCGCCCCCGAGCCGCCGCCGTTCGACAGGCGCGGCTGGTCCGCGACCTCCGCCGTCCCCGGCGGCTTCCGCCTGGACTTCGGCAACGGGATGACCGAACGCCGCCGCGACGCGGTGGCCGCCGAGCTGCGGCGGCAGCCCGGCGTGACGCGGGTGAGCGTCGGGTACGCCTCCTGCCCCTGAACGCGGCGCTCCCACGCCTCGATCACGGCCACGTCCTCGAACGCGCGCGCGGGCCGGTTGCGACGGCGCGGCTCGACCGGCATCGCGACCGGCGTCACGGCGCCGTCCCTCGTCACCGCGACCGGGCGGACGTAGCGGAGGCTGAGCCAGCGCGGCCGGTGCGTCCGGACGGGTTGCGGAGCGTCAGAGTCCCGTCGCGAGGAGCAGCGGCGTCACGAGGATGCCGAACGCGCCCGCGCGGCCGGGCAGCGCGGACACCGAGGCGACCGCGAGCGGCGCGCCGGCCGCGATGACGAGCGACTGCGCGTCGGCGGTGACGCGGGGGCTCCTGTGCGTCCCCGTCACTCGCCCGCGAAGCGCGCGACGAGCTCGCGCTTCAGCACCTTGCCGCTCGGCCCGAGCGGGAACGCGTCCACGAAGTGCACGACGCGCGGGTACTTGTGCGCCGCGAGGCGTTCCTTCGACCACGCCACGACGTCCTCGGCCGTCAGGTCGCCGGCCTCGGGCGAGCGCACGACCACCGCGCAGACCTCCTCGCCGTGCGTCGGGTCGGGCAGCGCGATGACGGCCACCTGGCCGATGCCCTCGTGGCGCAGCAGCACCTCCTCGACCTCGCGCGGGTACACGTTGTAGCCGCCGCGCAGGACCATGTCCTTCTTGCGGTCGACGATCGAGACGAAGCCGTCCTCGTCCTTGGTGCCGAGGTCGCCCGAGCGGAACCAGCCGTCCACGATCGCGGCGCGCGTGGCCTCGTCGTTGTTCAGGTAGCCGGTGAACACGTTGTGCCCGCGGATCACGACCTCGCCGATCTCGCCGGGCGCGGTCACGAGCTCGATCGAGCCCTCGACCTCGGCCTTCGCGATCTCGACGTCGACGCCCCAGATCGGCGTGCCGACGGTGCCCGGCTTGCGGCCGATCGACTCGTGGTTGAACGTCGCCACCGGCGACGTCTCCGACAGGCCGTAGCCCTCGTAGATCTCCGACCCGAACGTCTCGCGCCAGCGGTCCATGACCGCCATCGGCAACGACGCCCCGCCCGACACGGCGATGCGCAGCCGCGGCCGACGCTCGTCGGTGCGCGCCGCCTCGAGCAGCGCGATGTACATCGTCGGAACGCCCTCGAACACCGTGACGCCGTACGCCTCGATCGCGTCGAGCGCGGCGGGCCCGTCGAAGCGCGGCATCAGCACGAGCGTCGCGCCGGCGCGAAAGCCGGAGTTCATCGCGCACGTCTGCCCGAACGAGTGGAACAGCGGCAGGCACCCGAGGATCACGTCGTCGGGGCGCAGGCCGATGACGTCGAACGCCGAGATGGTGACGTTCATCACGACGTTGAGGTGCGAGAGGACGGCGCCCTTCGGCTTCCCCGTCGTGCCGCTCGTGTAGAGGATCACCGCCTCGTCGGCGGCGTCCCGCTGGACGTACGTGTCGACCTGCGTCGCCGCCTCGGCGAGCGCCGATGGCGAGACGAGCGGGACCTCCGCGAGCTCGGCGCCCTTGGCGCCCTCGCCCTGCAGCGCGTCGTGGCAGACGAGCACCTTCGCGCCGGAGTCGCGCAGGACGTACTCGATCTCCTCCGCCTTGAGCAGCGCGTGGACCGGCACGACGACCGCGCCGAGCGCGAGCACGCCGTAGTACGTCTTCGGGAAGTCGGGGACGTTCGGGATCAGCACCGCGACCTTGTCGCCGGGGCCGACGCCGCGCTCGCGCAACGCCGCCGCGTAGCGCCGCGCGTCGGCCCACAGCTCGGCGTACGTCGTCCGCTGCGGCCCCATCACGACGGCGTCGCGGCCGGCGTGGCGTACGGCGGACTCGGCGAGGATCGACGCGATCGACAGCGTGGGCATGAGCGGCCCCTCTCGGGTGCGTTCGTCGGAAGGCGCCGATTCTCCCCCGCGCCCGCCCGCACGGGCCACACTGGAGGGGTGGACAGGACAACCCGCCGCGACGCCGCGCTCGCGCTCGTGGTGCTCGCCGTCCTCGTCGGGGTGGCGGGGGTCTTCGTGGCGTCGGACCCGTGGGGGCTCGTCGTGCTCCGGCGGTTCGACCGGCCCGGCCTCGTCTGGGCGGCCGTCTGGCTGTTCCTCCTCACCGCCGTGCTGCTCTACCGGCCGCGCAGGCGCGTGGTGCTGCTGGGCGCGCTGCCGTTCGCCGCCGCCGGCTACCTCACCGGCATGGGCGCGATGATGTCCGACTTCGGCGAGGAGACGACCGTCGCCGTGCTGCGCGTGGTGCGTACGCCCGACTACGAGGTACGGCTCGTCGAGACGGACTTCTTCTTCGAGACCGGGCGGTCGGTCCGCGTCCGCACCCGCGACGGCCTGCTGTCGCGCGAGCGGGTCGTGTGGACGCCGACGCTCGAACGCCCCGTCGACCTGCGGCTCGTCAGCTCGCACGAGGTCGAGATCGAGCTCGAGAACGGCGCCGTCGCCTACGCCAGCTTCTGAACGCGCCCCTCCCAGTCGCCGTGCGGCTCCAGCGTCACCGTGCGCGTGTCGTCGTCGTGGCGTTCGATGCGCACCTCGAGCCACGACTCCGACAGCGCCTCGACCAGGCCGCTGCCCCACTCGACCACCGTCACGGACTCCTCGAGCACCGCGTCGAGGTCGAGGTCGTCCACCTCCGCGAACGACGACAGCCGGTACGCGTCCACGTGCACGAACGGCACCCGCCCGTCGCGGTGCACGTGCGCGATGACGAACGTCGGCGACGTCACGCGCTCGCGTACGCCGAGCCCCGCGCCGAGGCCCTGCGCGAGGGCGGTCTTGCCCGCGCCGAGCGGCCCCGACAGCACGACGAGGTCGCCAGGCCGCGCGACCTCGGCGAGCGAGGCGCCGAGCGCGCGCATGTCCTCCGGCGTCGCGACCCTCACCGCCGCCACCACCGCTTCGGCGAGGGCCTGCGGACGTGCGCCACGACCCAGCCGGCGACGCGGACGAGGTCGCCCGGCGCGGGCGGCGGCTCGTCGGGCGGCAGCAGCACGTCGTAGTCCGCGGCCAGGCTCGCGACCCGCGCGTGGACGAACGTCCCGCCCGTCAGCTCGTTGACGCGGCGCTCCGCCGACAGCACGTCGCCGGAGACCATCATCCGCGCGTGCGGCGTCTCCCCGAACGTCCCGACCGGGATCGCCGCCCGGCGCGCGAGCTCGTCCCACTCGACCCGCTCGTCCGCGAACACCGTGAGCGACGCGTCGTACTCCTCGTCGCGGATCCACCCGCGCACGAGCGCCATGTCGTCGACCTCCACGACCGCCGGGTACCCGTCGGGCACCTCGACCCACAGGGGCACGCACCACTCGCAGTCCTCGCGACGGTCCGCCCATCGCCCCGCCCGGACGCGCGCGCCGGGCTCGCCGCGGAACGTCGGCTTGGCGCACGCCACCGTGCCGTTCTCGAAGACGACGTCGATCCCCGCGCCCGAGCGGCCCGTCCAGTCGAGGTGCGCGACGCCGGGGCGTACGGCCTTCGCCTCGCCCGCCTCCCGCGCCTTGCGAACGACCTCGCCGAGCGCGTCGGTGTCCTCGACGGCGAACCCCGCCAGCGCGAACGTGCTCACCGCTCCCTCACGACCTGCGCGAGCAGCGCGATGTCCGCCTTGAGCGCCTGCATCTGCCTGCCGTTCGGGCCCGACCGCAGCGCGGCCGACGGGTGGAACGTCGGCACGACCGTCTTGCCCGACACCTCGAAGCGCTGCCCGCGCACCCGCGTGATCGACACGTCCGGGCCGAGCGCCCAGCGGGTCGCGAAGTTGCCGAGCGTGCAGATCACCGCCGGGTCGACGAGGTGCACCTGGCGGCGCAGCCACGGCTTGCACGTCGCGACCTCGTCGGGGAGCGGGTCGCGGTTGGCGGGCGGGCGGCACTTGAGGACGTTCGCGATGACGACGCGCGAACGGTCGATGCCGACCTCCGAGAGCAGCCGCGTGAGGAGCTGCCCGGAGACGCCGACGAACGGCACGCCCTGGACGTCCTCGTGGAAGCCCGGCGCCTCCCCGACGAACATCACGTCCGCGGGCGCGTCGCCGTCGGCGAACACCACCTGCGTACGCCCCGCGTGCAGCGGGCACGCGACGCAGCCCGACGCCGACGCGCGCAGGTCCTCCCACGTCGCCGCCGCGTCGGCCGCCGCCCTGACGGCGACGGCGGAGTCGGGCACCACCGGTCACGCCCCCTTGGCGGCCGACGACGTGCGGGCGGCGCGGCGCAGGAACGCGCGCAGGTGCAGGTTCACGAGCGGGGCGCGTTCGAACATCAGCATGTGGCCCGCTCCGGCGAGCGTGACGAACTGCGTGCCGGGGATCCGCCGCGCCATCTCCTCGGAGTGCGAGTACGGCGTCACCTTGTCCTTGGTGCCGCCGATGACCAGCGTCGGGATGCGGGCGAGCTCGGCGAGGCCGCGGTAGAGGTCGTGCTCGACGAACGTCGGGAGGAACGACGTGATGACGTCCAGCGGCGTCGCGCTCGTCATCCGCTCGCAGAGCTCGACCTGCGCGGGGGAAGGGTCGTCGCCGAAGCCCCAGACCTTGGTGAAGAGGAAGTTCAGGTCGCTGCCCGCGCGGCGCGTGCGCCCGACGAGCGGCGAGCCCGCGACGCGGTGCACGCGCGGCAGCAGCCGCGACGCGAGGACGTCGGCGGCGCGCGCGGGGATCGGCACGACGGCCTCGGCGATGCCGCCGGCCGACGTCGCGAGCAGCGCGGCGGCGACCACCCTGGTGCCGATCAGGTCGGGCCGCTCCTGCGCGAGCGACATCACCGTCATGCCGCCCATGGAGTGGCCGACGAGCACGACGGGGCCGCGCGGCGCGAGCCGCTCGACGACGTACGCGAGGTCGTGGCCGAGCTGCTTGAGGGTGTTCGCGCGGTCGTCGCCGCGCGCCGACATGCCGTGCGCGCGCTGGTCGTAGAACACCAGCCGCCCGACGTCGGCGAGGTCGCGGCGCTGGTAGTGCCACGACGCCATCGACAGCGCGAAGCCGTGCACGAACACCACCGTCAGCGGCCCGTCGCCGGTCTCCTCGACGTGCAGCCGTACGCCGTCGGGGAGCGTGACCGCCGACGCGCGGCCGGGCAGCCGCCCGAACGGCTCGCTCGCCTCGGGGTCCGGCTTGAGCCGGTCGCGGCCGACGACGAGCCGCTCCACGGCGACGCCGGTCGCGACGCCCGCCGCGAGCGCGCCGACGGCGGCGCCGAGCAGGCCCGCGCCGCGCCTCGTCGGCCGGCGCCTCACGACGCGCCCACGTACGTGCGCGGCACGCGCGGGCCGACCCGCGTGACGATCTCGTAGGAGATGGTGCCGAGCGCCTCGGCCCAGTCCTGCGCCGTCGGCTCGCCGTGCAGCCCCTCGCCGAACAGCACGACGACGTCACCCGGCTCCACGGCGGCGTCGCCCACGTCCACGACGAGCTGGTCCATGCACACCGTCCCGCTGATCCTCCGCCGCGCGCCGCCGAGCCACACCTCGGCGGTGTTCGTCGCCGCGCGCGGCACACCGTCGCCGTACCCCACGGGGACCAGCGCCAACGTCGTCTCCGCGCGCGTCGTGTACCTGTGACCGTACGAGACGCCGGTCCCCGCGGGCACGCGCTTCGTCAGCGCGACGCGCGCGCGCAGCGTCATCGCGGGCCGCAGCCCGAACGTCTCCCCCGGCACCGGCGACAGGCCGTAGACCGCGATGCCCGGCCGTACGAGGTCGTAGCGCGCGTCGGGCATCGTCAGCGTCGCGGCGCTGTTCGACAGGTGCCGCAGCGCCGGGGTCAGGCCGGCGTCCTCGGCGACCTCCAGCGCCTCGGCGAAGCGGGCGAGCTGCGCGGCGTTCGACTCCGCGCCGCGTACGTCCGCGCAGGCCAGGTGCGACCAGACGCCGTGCACGTCCGCGCCGAGCCGCCTCGCCTCCGCGCAGAGCGTCGGCCAGTCCACCGAGCCGCCGCGCGAGAGCCCCGTGTCGACCTTGAGGTGGACGCGCGCGCGGGCCTCGACCGCGTCGCGCAACGACTCCGGCGACCCGACGCCCAGGTCGAGCCGGTGCTCCGCCGCGACCGCGCCCGCGCCCGGCGGCGGCTCCATCATCACGAGGATCGGCGCGCGGATGCCCGCCTGCCGCAGCGCGACGCCCTCCTCGACCAGCACCACGCCGAGCCACGTCGCCCCGGCCTCCAGCGCCGCGCGCGCGACCTGCTCGGCGCCGTGCCCGTAGCCGTCGGCCTTGACCGCCGCGAGCACCTCGGCGCCCGCGGCGGCGCGGCGCAGCGTCGCGACGTTGGCGCGGACGGCGTCGAGGTCGACCACCGCCTCGGCCCGCGTCGTCAGCACGCGGCCAACGCTATCCGCGCCGCCTCGGGGATCCGCTCGGCGACGTCCATGGCCGTGATCGCGACGGCGGGGTCGCCCGCGGCGAGGCGCCCGGCGAGGCCGTGCAGCCACGCGCCGCCGACGGCGGCGTTCTCGGCGACGTCGTTGCGCGGCAGCAGCGCGCCGACGACGCCGGAGAGCACGTCGCCCGTGCCCGCCGTGGCGAGGAACGGCGTGCCCGTCGGGTTGACGTACACGTCGCCCTGCCGCGACGCGACGACCGTCGTCGTGCCCTTCAGCAGCACCGTGCACCCGAGGTCCGCCGCGGCCTTGCGCGCGACGCCCGCGCGGTCGCGTTCGGCGTCCTCGCGGGAGACGCCCGTGAGCCGCGCGAACTCCCCCGTGTGCGGCGTCAGGACGACGTTCTCGTGCACGGTGCCGACCCCGATCGCGTCGGCGTCGACCACCGTCGGCTTCCCGGTCGCGAGCACGGCCGCGACGAGCTCGGGCTCGTCGCCGAGCCCCGGCCCGACGACCCACGCGTCGGCGTGCGGCAGGTCCGTCGTGCGGTCCGCGGCGACGACCTCGGGGAACGCCGCCCGCACCGCGTCGGCGACGGAGCGCGGCGCGAGCAGGCGCACGTACCCGCACCCGGCGCGCAGCGCGCCCCGGCACGCGAGCATCGCCGCGCCGGGGTAGCGCTCCGACCCCGCGACGATGCCGACGACGCCGCGCCTGTACTTGTCGGTGTCGCCGAACGGCGGCCGCAGCGCGAGCCGCGCGTGGAACGCCTGGGCCAGCAGCCCGCTCGGCACGCGCGGCCGCAGGCCGATGTCCGCGACCTCGACGAGGCCGGCGTGCGCGGCGCCGGCGCCGACGTAGAGGCCGATGCGCGGCGCGAACGTCACCGTCACGTCCGCGCGCACCGCGCCCGGCGCGGCGTGCCCCGTGTCCGCGTCGACGCCCGAGGGGACGTCCACGGCGAGAACCGGGCATGTCGCGAGCTCGCGCATGCGCAGGGCCCAGTCGGGCGCGGTGTCCCACAGCCGCGCGCCGCTGCCGAGGATGCCGTCGATCACGAGGTCGTAGCGCGCGAACGGCCGCGCGCGCGGTGAGCGGCGCAGCCGCCGCAACGCCTCCCCACTGTGCTCGCCGCACCGGTCGTCGCCGAGCGCGAACGCCCAGTCGACCGCCGCCCCGCGCGCGGCGAGCTTCGCGCCCGCCCAGAGCGCGTCGGCTCCGTTGTTGCCTGGTCCCGCGCAGACGAGGACCTGACGGCCGTAGACGCCGCCCGTCATCGCCGCGGCGCGGCGCGCGACCGCGGTCGAGGCGCGGTCGATCAGCACCGCCTCGGAGACGCCGGTCGCGGCCTCGGCGGCGCGGATCTCCTCGACGCCGTACAGCGGCCTCACGACTCGGCCACCACGAACGCGATCGCGACCCCGCCGTCGTGCGACAGCGACAGGTGCCAGGACCGCACGCCGCGCTCGGCGGCGACCTCCGCGAAGCGCCCGCTCACCCGCAGCGAAGGGCGCCCGTCGTCGGCGACCACCACCTCGGCCTCGCGCCAGCCCGCCTGCGGCGGCGCGCCGAGCGCCTTGGCCGCCGCCTCCTTGGCCGCGAACCGCGCGGCCAGCCGCGTCACGGCCTCGGGACCGCTGCCCGCGTACGCGCGCTCGCCGTCGCAGAACACCCGCTCGGCGAGCGACGGCGTCCGCTCCAGCGAGCGTTCGAGCCGCGACACGTCCACGACGTCCACGCCCACGCCCACGACCGCCACGGCCCCTTCCTACGGGAACGCGCCCGCGACGGCAACGCGGGCGTAGCGTCGCCGGGCACGCAGCCCACGGCGCGGGACGCCGAAGCCGAGGAACGGACCGGGGATGGGACCAGCCGACGACTCACTCGCGGACACCGGGCATGCGCTCGCCCTGCGCGCCGACGACGCGTACGAGCGGGGCGACGCCGACGCGGCGATCGAGCTGTACCGGCGCGCGCTGGCCGACGGCGTCGACGACGTCGCGCTGCGGCTCGGGAACCTGCTCGCCGAGCGCGGCGACGTTCAGGAGGCGACCGCGGCGTACCGGCACGCGATCGACAGGGGCGACCCGGTCGGCTGGCGGAACCTCGCGCTGACGGTCCAGGACGACGACCCCGCCGAGGCGGAACGGTGCTTCACCGAGGCCGCGACGGGAGGCGACACGCGGTCGCGGCTGCTCCTCGGCGAGCTGCTCGCGGACCTCGGTCGCGACGACGAGGCGGTCCGCGTCCTGCGCCTTGCGCTCGACGAGGGCGAGGGCGAGGCCGCGACGACGCTGGGGCTGCTGCTCCTCGACCGCGGAGAGCCCGCCGCCGCCGAGGAGGCGTTCCGGCGGGGGGTGGCGCTCGACGCGCCGGCCGTGGCGCCGTACCTCGGGGTCCTGCTGCGCGACACCGGCCGCGGCGACGACGAGGTCGCGCTGTACCGGTCCGTGCTGGCACACGACCCGGCCGCCGCGGCCGTGCTCCTCAACCTCGGCAACGTGCTGGCCAAGGGCTCGCGAGACGACCGCGCGGAGGCCGAGCGCGCCTACAGGCAGGCCGCGGCGAACGGGCTGGCCGAGGCGTTCCACAACCTCGGGCTGCTCCTCGAGGCCGAGGGGCGCGAGCGGGAGGCGCGCGCGGCGTTCGAGGCGGGCGCCGCGGCGGGCGACGAGCGCGCGGCCGGGCGCCTCGCCGAGCTCACTCGACCGTGACGGACTTCGCGAGGTTGCGGGGCTGGTCCACGTCGTAGCCGAGGACGCGCGCGACCTCGCACGCGAGCACCTGCATCGGCACGATCGTCAGCAGCGGCGAGTAGAGCGACTTCGTGTCCGGCACGCGGATCAGGTGGTCGGCGTACGGCGTCACGGTCTCGTCGCCGTCGGTCGCGATGACGATGGTGCGGGCGCCGCGCGCGCGGACCTCCTGCACGTTGTTGACGAGCTTGCCCGACAGCGCGTGCCTGGTCGCGATGACGACGACCGGCGTGCCCTCGTCCACCAGCGCGATCGGGCCGTGCTTGATCTCGCCGGCGGGGAAGCCCTCGGCCGAGATGTACGCGAGCTCCTTGAGCTTCAACGCGCCCTCGAGCGCCATCGGGTAGCCGACGTGCCGCCCGATGAAGAGCACCCGCGCCGAGTCCTTGATGTCGCGCGCGAGCTCGCGCACCGGCTCCATCCGCGTCAACGTCTCCGCGACCAGGTCGGGGATCTCCGCGAGGTCCGCGAGGTGCGCGCGGACCTCGTCGGGGTCGCGGGTGCCGCGGAGCTGCGCGAGGTAGAGGCCGACGAGGTACATCGACGCGATCTGCGCGATGACCGCCTTGGTCGAGGCGACCGCGACCTCGGGGCCGCAGCGCGTGTACAGCGCGGCGTCGGACTCGCGGGCGATGGTCGAGCCGACGGTGTTGGTGACCGCGAGGACCCACGCCTTCTGCGACCGTGCGTGGCGCACGGCCTCCAGCGTGTCCGCCGTCTCGCCGCTCTGCGAGACCGCGATCACGAGCGTGTTCCTGCCGACTACCGGGTCGCGGTAGCGGAACTCCGACGCCATCTCGACCTGCACGGGCAGCCGCGTCCAGCGCTCGATCGCGTACTTGCCGATCAGGCCCGAGTGGTACGCCGAGCCGCACGCCACGATGAACACCTGGTCGATCCCGCGCACGTCCTCGTCGCTGATCGACAGCTCGTCCAGGTGCAGCAGGCCGTCGGCGCGCAGCCGGCCGCCGAGCGTGTCGCGGACCGCCGCGGGCTGCTCCTGGATCTCCTTCTCCATGAAGAACCGGTAGCCGCCCTTCTCGGCGGCGTCGGTGTCCCAGTCGACGTGGAAGCCCTCGCCGTCGACGACGTTGCCGTCGAGGTCGGTGACGGTCACGCCGGCGCGGGTGATCGACACGACCTGGTCCTGGTCGACCACGCGCGCCTCGCGGGTGTGCGCGATGAACGCCGTCACGTCGCTGGCGAGGAAGTTCTCGCCCTCGCCGACGCCGATGACGAGCGGCAGGTTGCGCCGCGCGCCGACGACGAGGTCGGGCTCGGCGCGGTGCGCGACGACGAGGACGAACGACCCCGCCAGGTCGCGGCACACGCTGCGTACGGTCTCCGCGAGGTCGCCGTCGTAGCGCTCCTCGACCAGGTGCGCGACGACCTCGGTGTCGGTCTCGCTGGTGATCGTGTGGCCGCGCTCGACCAGGCCGTCGAGGAGGACGTCGAAGTTCTCGATGGTGCCGTTGTGCACGACGGCGACGGCCTGCGAGCAGTCGACGTGCGGGTGCGCGTTGCGGTCGGTCGGGCCGCCGTGCGTCGCCCAGCGCGTGTGCCCGATGCCGAGCGTGCCCTCAGGGGTGGAGGCTGACAGCTCCTTCTCGAGGTTCACGAGCTTGCCGGCCTTGCGGCGCACCTCCAGCGCGCCGTCCGCGACGACCGCGACGCCGGCGGAGTCGTAGCCGCGGTACTCCAGCCGCCGCAGCCCGTCCATCACGACCGTGACGGCGTCCTGCTCCCCGACGTACCCGACGATTCCGCACATGCGCTAGAGGCTACGCGAGCGCCGCCGCCACGCGCGCCCGCCGTCGCATCAGGTGGAACGTCCCCCCGAGCGTCAGCGCGGGCACCCACGCCAGCGTGCCCGCGAGCGAGATCGCGCCGATTGCCGCGGGCAGCGGCAGCCCGGCCGCGACGAGCCCCGCCGCGAGCGCGCCCTCCTTCGGGCCCGCGCCGTGCACGCCCGGGATCAGCGCCGCCACCTGGCTCGCGCCGACGAGGCCGATCATGTCGAGCAACGTCACCGACTGGCCGACCGCGGCGACCGTTCCCATGAGCAGGCCGATCGCGCAGGCCTGGTAGACGAGAGACATCAGCACGCCGCGGACGAGCGTGCGCCGCGGCGGGAGCGTGAACGTCGACGGCCGCAGCCTGCGCATCGCCAGCGCGGCACCGAGCGCGAGCGCGGTCACGCCGAGGCAGGCGAGGACGACCGGCAGCGGCAGCGTCACGCCGCCGAGCACGGCGACCACGACGATGCCGAGCCCGCCGACGAGCCGGTCGGACGCGACGTCCACGACGGCCGACGCGCGGTCCATGCCGACGGCGTGGAGCTGGTGCACGCGCCACAGGTCGGTGCCCGCGTGCGCCGGGGACAGCAGGCCGAGCACCTCGCCCTCGGCGTACACGCGGAAGTGCCACCTGCGGCTCTGCCCGCTGGCCGAGAGCCGGTGCCAGCGCAACGGCACGAGGACGTAGTTGCCGACGGTCCACGCGCCCAGGCCCAGCAGGGCGGGCAGCAGGTCGGCGTCGGGCGTGGCGCGCCAGGAGTGCGCGGCCACCACGATCGCGAACGCCACCGCGAACCCCGTCACCCATCGCGAGTGGAGGAGGGACCCGAGGCGGCGCACCTACTCGTTGTCGGCCGGCCGCGGGCATACCTGGAGGCTCCGAAGGGGTGGCGGTACGGTGCCGCGCCATGGAGTTCCGCCTGTCGACGGCAACCCGCGTGCTCGTGATCGCGGCGTGCGCGCCGTTCGTCGCGATCGCCCTGGTGGTGGAGCCTCCGGACGCCTACGTCCCCCTGGCCATCCTGGCGCCGATGCTGGCGCTGGCGGCGCGGACGTGGTTCGTGCGGGTCGCGGCCGGCCCCGACGTCCTGCTGGTCGCCAACTACACCCGCACGCACAGGATCCCCTGGGACGACGTCGCCGACCTCACCCGCGACGAGGACAGCGTCTGGGTCACCCGCACCGACGGCCGCGCCCACCGCATCGCCGCGCTGACGACGACCCAGCAGTCGACGACGTCGTACCGCGCGCGCCGCGACGCGGCGTACGAGGCGCTGGAGCGCGACCTCCGCGGCAGGACCTAGGAGGGTTCTGCGAAGCTCGGCCCGTCCCGAGCCGAGGGCCGCGTGGCGATCCGGCAAGGCCGCAGGGCGCCTGCGGGCTGGGTCATGCCCGCAGGCGGCCGAGAACGCAGCCGGTCGTCGCGCGGACTCGGCGCAGCAGGGCCGGGTTTCGCAGAACCCTCCTAGCCGGGCGCCACCGCCGCCGCGACGCGCTCGGCCCACTGCCGCGCGACGTCCTCGCTCGTGGCCTCGACCATGACGCGCACGACCGGCTCGGTGCCGCTCGGGCGCAGCAGCACCCGCCCGTCCTCGTCCAGCGCCGCCTCCGCCTCGCGCACGGCCTCCGCGCCGGCGTCGAGCGCCGCCGCCTTGTCGGCCACGCGCACGTTGAGCAGCACCTGGGGCAGCCGCTCCATGACCGCCGCGAGCTCGGCCAGCGGCCGCCCTGCCAGCGCCATCGCGGACATGACCTGGATCGCGGTGAGGACGCCGTCGCCGGTCGTCGCGTGGTCGGCGACGATCACGTGCCCCGACTGCTCGCCGCCGAGGGCGATGCCGCGCTCGCGCATGGCCTCGAGGACGTAGCGGTCGCCGACCCCTGTCTCCACGACCTCGACGCCGTGCGACGCCATCGCCCGCTTGAGCCCGAGGTTCGCCATGACGGTCGTCACGACCGCCGGCGCGGAGCGCGCGACGGCCAGGATCGCGAGGATCTGGTCGCCGTCGACCAGGTCGCCGGCGGCGGTGACGAGCAGGCAGCGGTCGGCGTCGCCGTCGTGCGCGACGCCGAGGTCGGCGCCCCGCTCGCGCACCGCCTCGACCAGCGACTCGGGGTGCGTCGAGCCGCAGCCCTCGTTGATGTTCAGCCCGTCGGGCTCGGCGTGGATCGCGGTCACCGACGCGCCGAGCGCGGCGTACGCCGCGGGGGCGACCTCCGACGCGGCGCCGTTCGCGCAGTCGACGACGACGCTCAGCCCGTCAAGGCGAGCTCCCGTGGAGACGAGGTGCCCGAGGTACGCCGCCACGCCGTCGGCGTCGCGTACGCGCCCCACGCCCGCGCCCGTGGGCCGCTCCCACGACGCCGCGAGGCCGGCCTCGACGGCGTCCTCGACGCCGTCCGGCAGCTTGTGGCCCGTCGCGCCGAAGAGCTTGACGCCGTTGTCGGGCATCGGGTTGTGCGAGGCCGACAGCATCACGCCCATGTCGGCGTGGCCGATCGTGAGGAACGCAACCCCCGGCGTGGGCACGACCCCGAGGCGCTCGACCGACACGCCGGCCGAGGCGAGCCCGGCGCAGACCGCCGCCTCCAGCATCTCGCCGGAGGCACGGGTGTCACGGCCGACGACGGCCGTGCGCGCGCCGAGCACGCGGGCGGCCGAGGCCGCCACCGCGAGCGCGAGCTCGGGAGTGAGGTCGGCGTTGGCCAGGCCTCGTACGCCGTCGGTCCCGAACAGCCGGGACAACGCGACTAGCGCTTCGAGTACTGCGGCGCCTTGCGCGCCTTCTTGAGGCCGTACTTCTTCCGCTCCTTCACCCGCGCGTCGCGGGTGAGGAAGCCGGCCTTCTTCAGCGCGGGACGGTCCTCGCCCTCGAGCTCGGTCAGCGCGCGGGCGATGCCGAGGCGCAGCGCGCCGGCCTGCCCGCTCACGCCGCCGCCGCGCAGGGTCGCGAGGACGTCGTACTGCTCGGTCTTCTCGACGGTCTTGAACGGCTCGGAGACGAGCTGCTGGTGGACCTTGTTCGGGAAGTAGTCGTCGAGGGTGCGTCCGTTGAGCTTCCAGGTCCCGGTGCCGGGAACGAGGCGGACGCGGACGATCGCCTCCTTGCGGCGGCCGGTGGCGCGGACGAGGCCGGTGGGCTCGGGCACTGCGTGGTCTCCTAGGAAAGTCTCGACGTGCGCTACTGCGCGACCTGGGACAGCTCGTACGGCACGGGCTTCTGCGCCTCGTGCGGGTGCGTCGGGCCGTCGTAGACCTTCAGCTTGGAGAACATCTGCCGCCCGAGCGTGTTGTGCGGCAGCATGCCCTTGACGGCGCGCTCGACGGCGAGCTTCGGACGCGTGGCGAGGAGCTCGGTGTACGGCGTCTGGCGCAGGCCGCCGGGGTAGCCCGAGTGGCGCGTGTACATCTTCTGCTCGCGCTTGTTGCCGGTCAGCGCGACCTTGGACGCGTTGACGATGATCACGAAGTCACCCGTGTCGACGTGCGGTGCGAAGATCGGCTTGTGCTTGCCGCGCAGCAGCTTCGCGGTCTGGCTCGCGAGCCTGCCGAGCACGACGTCGGTGGCGTCGATCACGTGCCACTGACGCTGGACGTCGGAGGGCTTCGGGGAGTACGTGCGCACGGGTGAGACCTGTCTTGTCAGATGGGTTCGGCGCAGCACGAATCCGCTACGCACAACGACCCGGCAGCATACCCAGACGCGTGATCCAGGGTCAACGCGGGGGTGGTTTCGCACGGTTCGTCCCGAAGGTCCGCATCTCGCGGCTCAAGGGATGTCACGATCCGTGACGAATGGGGATATAAGGCGTTAGCAGCAGTAGTGCCCCCCTGAGTCGGGAGTCTCGTCATGCGTACGTTCCGCCGTGCCGGTGCCGCCATCGCGGTCACCGCCGCACTCGCTCTCTCTGTCCCGGTCGCGCCCGCGCAGGCAGCAGCCCCCGCGCCAGGCGCGGCGGCGGACGCGTACGGCCTCGACGTCGACGTCGTGCTGACGCCGCTCGGGGTCCCCGTCGACACCGACCCGGTCGCGCGGGCGTCGCAGGAGTACCCGCCGCAGGCGGCCGAGGTCTCTGAGGACAGCGTCCTGTCCACCGGGCAGATCCCGGCGGGCGGCGCGGTCGTCGAGAACATCGGCGTCCTGTCCTCGATCGCCGGCGCGAACGGCCAGCCGCTCGCCGCCGCGTCGTCGCAGGCGACCGACGTCAAGCTGCTCAACCAGGCCGGCACGCCGCTCATCACGGCCGAGCTGCTGCGCGCGACGTCCACCACCGACTGCACCAGCGCGCCGAGCGCCGAGGGCACGGAGTTCGTGGGCATCGAGGTCGCGGGCCAGGAGGACCCGATCCCCGAGCCGGAGCCGAACACCGACCTGCTCCCCGAGGTCTTCGCCCCGCTCGGCCTCAAGGTCATCCTCAACGAGCAGCACCCGACCGCCGACGGCCGCGGCCTCGTCGTCAACGCGCTGCACATCTACAACGTGAGCGGCGGCCTCGTGCCGGGCCTGTTCTCCGGCGACGTCATCGTGGCGCACGCCATGTCGACGGTGAACTGCCCGAACGGCGCCCCGACGACCGGCGGCAACAACCCGATCTACATCACCAAGGACGCCGACAAGTCCACGGCGAGGCACGGCGACACGGTCACGTACACGACCGTCGTCCAGAACAAGTCCACCTCGCCCTGCATCGTCAACCAGCTCATCGACCACCTCCCGCCGGCGTTCGAGTTCGTCTCGACGTCGGGCGCGGCGGGCACGGCGGCCGAGACCGCGGACCGTCCCGGCGGCGGCACCGACGTGATCCTCAAGCCCGAGGAGGTCACGATCGCCGGTGGCGCGAGCCTCGTCCAGACGTTCGTCGTCAAGGTCAAGGACGACGCGGCGCCCGGCACGTACTTCAACAACGTCGAGCTGCTCTGCTCCGACCTCGGCAACTGGGTGAAGGGCCTCGACGCGCCCGTCACGGTCATCACCGACGCGCCGCCGCCCGCCAAGGTCCCGCAGTGCTCGGACAAGAAGGACAACGACGGCGACGGCAAGATCGACTACCCGAACGACCCGGGCTGCGCGAGCCCGCAGGACGACGACGAGACGGACACGATGCCGCGCACCGGCCTCCCCGGCGTCGTCGGCGGCCTCGCGGCGGCGGTCACGCTCGGCGCGCTGCTCCTGCGGCGCGCGCTGAACGCCCGCCCGTAGCCCGCATGGCGGCGACGCACCTCGAGTGCGCGCGCTGCGCCACCTCGCACGACGCAACGGCCCTCCGGGGCCGTTGCGCATGTGGGGGCACGCTGCTCGCGCGCTACGACCTCGCCTCGGCCGGCGACGCCCCGCCGCCGGGCGGCGGGCTGTGGTCGTACGCGTCGCTGCTGCCGGTCACGGGCGAGCCGGTGTCGCTGGGCGAGCCCGAGACGCCGTTGCTCCCGCTCCCCCGGCTGTCCTCGCGGCTCGGCTTCGAGGTGCTCGTCAAGGACGACGGCGTGCTGCCGGGCGGGACGTTCAAGGCGCGCGGCGCGGCCGTCGGCGTCACCCGCGCCCGCGAGCTCGGCGCCACCTCGCTCGTGCTGCCGTCGGCCGGCAACGCCGGCGGCGCCTGGGCCCTCTACGGCGCCCGCGCCGGCCTGCCCGTCACGGTCGTCATGGCGCGCACCGCGCCCCGCATGAACCAGGACGAGGTCACCCTCGCGGGCGCCACCCTCGAGCTCGTCGACGGCACGCTGGCCGACGCGGGGCGGCGGGCGCGGGAGATCGCGGAGGCCACGGGCGCGTTCCTCGCGGCGACGTTCGGCGAGCCGTACCGCGTCGAGGGCAAGAAGACGGCGTGGCTGGAGACGTTCGGCCGCGTCGGGCTGCCGGGGACGATCGTGTTCCCCGTCGGCGGCGGCGTCGGGCTCGTCGCGGCGCACAAGGCGGCGTACGAGGTCCTCGGCGCCGGCTGGCACGCCGGCGACGTCCCCGCGCTGGTCGGCGTGCAGGCCGACGACTGCGCGCCGATCGTGCAGGCGTTCGACGCGGGGCTCGACGCCGCGCGGACGTGGCCTGGGACGCCGACGACGAGCGCCGCCGGGCTGCGCGTGACGGCGCCTGGCGAGAGCGACCTCGTGCTGCGCTGCGTGCGCGACACCGGCGGCGCGATGCTCGCGGTGACCGAGGAGTCGCTGGCGCGCACCGTCCGCGACGTCGCGGCGCTGGAGGGCGTGTGGCTCTCGCCCGAGGGCGCGGCCGCCGTGGCGGCGTTGCCGATGCTGCCCGCGCCGCGCGGACCGGTCGTCGTCTACAACACCGCCAGCGGCCCGAAGTACGCCTAGCCGACCGGCCGCGGCTCCCACGTCGCGCCGGCGTTCTCCGTCACCCGCGGCACGCCGCGCGCCCAGAGCGGGTACGCGAACCGCAGGAGCGCCTGCCCCCGCGCCGCGCCCAGCTCGCCGAGCTCCACGACCTCTAGACGCTCCGGGACCTCCCGGACGCTGTCGTCGCCTCGCGCATCCGCCGCGTCGCGCGCGCCCGCGAGGCGAGGCGGGACGGGGCGGGGTAGCGGACCTCGGCGAGCGTGAGGCCGTTGGCCGGGGCCACCGGCGCGCGGCCGTCGCGGACGCCCGCCGCGAGCAGCGCGGCCGGCCAGTCGGTGCCTCGCCGCCCGTCGCCGGCCAGCAGCAGCGCCCCGACCAGCGAGCGCACCATCTGGTGGCAGAACGCGTCCGCCTCCAGCGTCGCGACGAGCACCCCCTCGGGGTCGCGGGTCCAGGTCAGCCGGCGCAGCGTGCGGACCGTCGTGGCGCCCTCGCGCCTGCGGCAGAACGCGGCGAAGTCCCGCAGCCCGGGCAACGGCTTGCTCGCCGTCTGCAGCCGCCGCAGCGACACCGGGCGCGGATGCACGGCCGTGTCGTGGCGGCGGGTCGGCAGGGCGCCGTACGCCGCGTCCGCGACCCGGTAGACGTAGCGGCGGCCCAGCGCGGAGAAGCGCGCGTCGAAGCCCTCCGGGGCCTCGCTCGCGTCGAGGACCCTCACGGCGGGGTCCAGGACGGCGTTGAGGCGCCGTACGTCGGCCAAGGGGCCGTCGTAGTGGCACACCTGGCCGCTGGCGTGCACGCCCGCGTCCGTGCGCCCGGCGACCGTCAGGGACACCGGCACGCGCAGCACGGTCGCCAGCGCCTCATCCAGGTCGCCCTGGACCGTGCGCTGGCCGGGCTGGCGCGCCCAGCCGGCGTACGGCGTGCCGTCGTACGCCACGTCGAGGCGGACGCGAACGAGCCCGCCGCTCCCTGGGGGAACGGCGGGCTCGTCGGTGTCCTTGGATCTAGGCGTCGTCGCCCTCGGCGGGCGTCGTGCCCGGCTCGGCGGGCGCGTCCGCCTCGCCCTCGGCCTGCGAGGTCTCGCCCGCCGACTCGGCCTGGTTGCCCGCGCCCGAGTCGTCGAACTCCTCGCCGCCCTCGGCCGCCCCGTCGGCTCCACCGGCGTCACCGGCCGCGTCCGCGGCCGGCTCGGCGGCATCCACGGTGGTGGCGGCGGTCTCGTCCGTGGAGTCGACCCCCTCCGTCGCCGCGGCCACGGCCTCGGCACCGGTCGGCTCGGTCGTGCCCGCCGCGCCGCGACGGCGCGCGAACCGCGTGCCGCGCGCCCGCTCGGCCTCGCCGACGGCCACCTGCGCCACCGTCCGGCCCTCGACCAGCTCGATCACGGCCATGGGGGCGTTGTCGCCCTTGCGCGGCCCGATCTTGGTGATGCGCGTGTAGCCGCCGGGACGCTCCGCGAAGCGCGGCCCGATCTCCGCGAACAGCGTGTGCACGACGTCCTTGCGGCGCACGACCGTGAGCGCCTGGCGGCGCGCGTGGAGGTCACCCCGCTTGGCGAACGTGATGAGCCGCTCGGCGACCGGGCGCAGCGCCTTGGCCTTCGCGTGCGTCGTCGTGATCCGGCCGTGCTCGAACAGCGCCGTGGCGAGGTTGCTCAACAGCAGCCGCTGGTGCTGCGGGCTGCCCCCGAGGCGGGGCCCCTTGGTGGGGGTGGGCATGGTCGGTCTCCGTTCTGGTGACGCAGGCTAGGCCTGGTCGGTGGTCTCGTCGAAGGCGTCGAACTCGTCGGTGCCGTAGGTGTCCACGACGTTGCTCGGGTCGAACCCGGGCGGGCTGTCCTTCAGCGCGAGGCCCATGCTGTGCAGCTTGGCCTTCACCTCGTCGATCGACTTGGCGCCGAAGTTGCGGATGTCGAGCAGGTCCGCCTCGGAGCGCGTGATGAGCTCGCCCACGGTGTGGATGCCCTCGCGCTTGAGGCAGTTGTAGGAACGGACCGTGAGGTCCATCTCCTCGATCGGCAGCGCGAGGTCCGCGGCGAGCGCGCCCTCGGCCGGCGACGGGCCGATGTCGATGCCCTCGGCCTCCAGGTTGAGCTCCTGCGCGAGCCCGAACAGGCCGACGAGCGTCTTGCCGGCCGACGCCATCGCGTCGCGCGGCGTCATCGACGACTTGGTCTCGACGTCGACGATGAGCTTGTCCCAGTTGGTCATCTGCTCGACGCGGGTGGCCTCGACCTTGTAGGTCACCTTGAGGACCGGCGAGTAGATCGAGTCGACCGGGATGCGGCCGATCTCGGCGCCCGGCTGCTTGTTCTGGACGGCCGAGACGTAGCCGCGACCGCGCTCGACGGTCATCTCGATCTCGAGCTTGCCCTTCTTGTTGATCGTGGCGAGGTGGAGGTCGGGGTTGTGCACCTCGACGCCCGCGGGCGGCGCGATGTCCGCGCCGGTGACCTCGCCTGGGCCCTGCTTGCGCAGGTACATGACGACCGGCTCGTCGCTCTCCGAGGAGACGACGAGCTCCTTGAGGTTGAGGATCAGGTCCGTGACGTCCTCCTTGACGCCCGGCACGGTGGAGAACTCGTGCAGGACGCCGTCGATCCGGATGGACGTGATGGCCGCCCCGGGGATCGACGACAGGAGGGTGCGGCGCAGCGAGTTGCCGAGCGTGTAGCCGAAGCCGGGCTCGAGCGGCTCGATGACGAACCGCGAACGGAACTCGCTGACCGGCTCCTCGGCGAGGGTCGGACGCTGTGCGATGAGCAACGTTGCTCCCTGTCTGGGTCGAGGACGCCCGCTATTTGACGCCCTGACATGTGCCGGTCCCGTGGGGATCCGGCCTGACGGTTACTTCGAGTACAGCTCGACGATGAGCTGCTCCTGGACGGGCGTGTCGATGACCTGCCGGGCCGGGAGGGCGTGGACGAGGACGCGGTACTGCGACCAGATCACCTCGAGCCACGCGGGCACGGGGCGCTGGCCGGCCAGCTCCTTCGCGATCACGAACGGCGTCATGCCGCGCGACTTCTCGCGGATCTCGACGATGTCGCTCTCGGTCACCCGGTAGCTGGGGATGTCGACCTTGCGGCCGTTCACGAGCACGTGGCCGTGCTTCACGAACTGGCGCGCCATGTCGCGCGACTGGGCGAAGCCGGCGCGGTACACGACGTTGTCGAGGCGCGACTCGAGGATGCGCAGAAGGTTCTCGCCGGTCTTGCCCGCCTTCTTGTTCGCCTCCTCGTAGTAGCCGCGGAACTGCTTCTCGAGGACGCCGTACATGCGCGCGCACTTCTGCTTCTCGCGCTTCTGGAGCAGGTACTCGCTCTCCTTGGTGCGGCCGCGGCCGTGCTCGCCCGGGGGGTACGGGCGGATCTCGATCGGGCACTTCGGCGAGTCGCACTTGCTGCCCTTGAGGAACAGCTTCATCTTCTCGCGGCGGCAGCGGCGACAGTCGGCGCCGGTGTAACGAGCCATGTTCGGTAGGTCTCCTGGTCTCAGACGCGGCGGCGCTTGGGCGGACGGCAGCCGTTGTGCGGCACCGGGGTCACGTCCTGGATGAGCCCGACCTCGAGGCCCGTGGCCTGAAGCGAGCGGATGGCCGTCTCACGGCCGGAGCCGGGGCCCTTGACGAACACGTCGACCTTGCGGACGCCGTGCTCCTGCGCCTTGCGCGCGGCGTTCTCGGCCGCGAGCTGCGCCGCGAACGGCGTCGACTTGCGCGAGCCCTTGAAGCCGACGTGGCCGGCGCTGGCCCACGAGATCACGTTCCCCTGCGGGTCGGTGATCGAGACGATCGTGTTGTTGAACGTGCTCTTGATGTGGGCGTGGCCGTGGGCGATGTTCTTCTTCTCCTTGCGGCGCACCTTCTTCGCGCCGCCGGCGGCCTTGCGCTGCTGCGGAGGCATTACTTCTTACCCGCCTTCTTCTTGCCGGCCACGGTCTTCTTCGGCCCCTTGCGGGTGCGCGCGTTGGTGTGCGTGCGCTGCCCGTGCACCGGCAGGCCCCGGCGGTGCCGGATGCCCTGGTACGAGCCGATCTCGATCTTGCGCTTGATGTCCTGCGCGACCTCGCGGCGCAGGTCGCCCTCGACCTTGAAGTCACCGCTGTCGATCCAGTCGCGCAGCTTGATGACGTCGTCGTCGGAGAGGTCCTTGACGCGGGTGTCGGGGTTGATCCCGGTGGCGGCGAGCGCCTCCTTGGACTTCGTGCGCCCGATCCCGTAGATGTAGGTGAGGCCGATCTCGACGCGCTTCTCGCGCGGCAGGTCGACACCCGCAAGCCGTGCCATGTTGCTCCTTCAGTGTCGGAGGTCTTCGACGCTCCCGTACCTCGGCCTCCGACCGGGGGTCTCCGCGTCAGCGGAGTGGGGCGCCTCTGCCCGCAAGGCGGATCGCGCAGCGATCCGGCGTGCGGGTTCCTAGCCCTGGCGCTGCTTGTGGCGCAGGTTGTCGCAGATCACCATGACCCGGCCGTGACGGCGGATCACCTTGCACTTGTCGCAGATCTTCTTGACGCTCGGCTTGACCTTCACGGCGACTTCCTGGTCATGGCGCGGCCAGGGTGGTCCCTGGTCGCGCGGATGGGCTGCGTTACTTGTAGCGGTAGACGATCCGACCGCGGGTGAGGTCGTACGGCGAGAGCTCCACCACGACGCGGTCCTCGGGGAGGATCCGGATGTAGTGCTGACGCATCTTGCCCGAGATGTGGGCGAGAACCTTGTGGCCGTTCTGCAGCTCCACGCGGAACATCGCGTTGGGGAGCGGCTCGACGACTCGGCCCTCGATCTCGATGGCCCCGTCCTTCTTGGGCATGTCCTCCGCAATCCGGTGTCGATCGTGTACTACGGTCGCAAGTGACGGATGGCACGCCAGAGCAGCCAGCCGGCGAGCCGAAACGTGAGTGTACGTCCCCGATGCCCGCTCCGGCAACCGGGGCGTCAGCGGCAGCGTACGGGCGGCCCCGCGGGGGCGCTCACGTACGGCGCCACGAGCCGCAGGTTCAGCGTCCTCGCCCAGCGTACGCGCCCCGTGCCGCCGTCCAGCGCCGCCGCCCAGACCTCCCCCGCCCGCTCCCGCGCCGTCGGGATCGCGACGAGCAGCACGCCCGC
Source organism: Frankiaceae bacterium (assembly GCA_035940575.1). Taxonomy (GTDB): domain Bacteria; phylum Actinomycetota; class Actinomycetes; order BP-191; family BP-191; genus BP-191. The sequence goes on from DASZER010000022.1 coordinate 41,414, forward strand.
GCAGCGGCCCCGCTGGCCGCCGATCGGCATCAGGTACGTGAACAGGGAGGGCTCGCGCACGGTGAACGACCAGTACGTCGTCGCGCGGCGCCCGTCGCGCATCGCGTACGACACCCGCGCGCGCCCCTCGCGGTCCTTGCCCTCGACCACGCCGAAGCGGTCGTCGCCGCGCCCGTCGAGGGTGTCCTCGAGCGGCAGGTCGCGCGTCTGGAGCACCTCGCCCGTGCGGCCGAGGACGAAGCCCTGGGCCCGCCGCTTCGTGACCTCCAGCGTCCCCACCGCGACGTCGTACGCCAGGTCCGCCACGCCGTCCGCGTCGACGTCGCCGCCGGGGTACAGCCAGCCGTAGCCGCTGGCCGCGCCCGGGAAGTCGACGGGGACCACGACCGCGCGGCGCCAGCGGACGACCGTGCCGGCCTTCGTGAGCAGCGCGAGCGTGACGGCGTACTCGCGCAGCCCGCTCTCCCACGTCGCGGACACCACGTCGCGCTTGCCGTCGCGGTCGACGTCGGCCCACGTCGCGTAGGCGGTGTTGCCGCCGTCGGCGAGGTCGCGGCGCAACACCCCGTCCAGCCCGTCGAGCAGCACGCCGTGGCCGCCCGGCACCGCGCCCTGGAACGGCGTCAGCTCGTCCGTGACCGGCCGCACCGTCAGCGACGCCCCGGTCAGGTCGGTCACGTAGAACAGGTCCGTGTGCCGGTCCGCGACGATGTCGCCCTGCTCGGGGAGGCCGACGTACCAGCCGAGGGGGACGGCGGTGTTCTCCCAGAGCTTCTTGTTCTCGACCACGCTGCGCGTGTCGACCGTGCCGCCGCGCTCGGTCACGCCGCGCCGGAAGATCGCGTAGTCGTCGCGCTTGTCGCCGTCGAGGTCGCCCGTCGGGACGAACGCGGGGTACCCGCCGATCCCGATCTCCCGCTGGCTCACCGCGCGGACCTTGCCGTCGCGGCCGTCGAGCACGTACGCCTGCCAGAAGTCGACGCTCGGCGGCATGATCCCGTCGACCGCGACGCCGAACCCGACCACGGTCTCCACGCGCGCCAGCAGGACGTCGGTCCCGCCGCCGGAGAACGCGTCGAAGAACCCGCCGAAGCGCACCGTGCCGCCGCGCCCGTCGCCGTTCGCGACCGTGGTGTCGTAGACGACGTCGCCGCGGCTGCCCCCGACGCCGACGAAGCGGTAGCCGTAGTCGGCCTCGGTCGCGCCGACGGGGTCGACCACGACGATGCCCGACCTGCGGTCGCCGACGCGCTCCCAGTACAGCCCCGGCAGCGAGACGTCCTCGAACGTCCGCCGCCAGAGCTGCCTGCCGTTGCGCCCGGAGAACGCCGCCAGCGTCGTGTCGCCGTCGAGCGTCGTCGGGCGCCGCCAGATCGTCATGTCGTAGAGCAGCACGTCGTCGACGCCGTCGCCGTCGAGGTCGGGCGTCGCGGTCGCGCCGGCCAGGCGGGCGTCGTAGCCCTCGGCCGCGCGGGCCAGCGGCTCGGCGTAGCGGCGGACGAGCGCGGCGCTCTCCTTGGTCACGGCCAGGGACTCGTACTCGCGGTGCACGCGCTCGGCCTCGGTCGGCGCGACGAGCAGGCGGCGGCCCGGGACGAAGCCGGGGCCGATCGTGCCTGCCGCGATCGCGCCGGCCTTCGCGGGTGCGGCGAGCGGCGCGGCCGGCGGCGCGGCGGAGCCGGGCGCGACCGGCATCGCGGCGACGAGCACGAGCGCGGCGAGCAGCCGGCGCATGACGGGATCCCCCCTGACCGTGGCGGTTACCTCAGTAGAGCGTGGAGGTGACGTCCAGGTTCATTCGGCGGTCAGGACCCTCGGTCCTTCGTCGGTGACGGCGATCGTGTGCTCGAAGTGCGCGGCCGGCATCCCGTCCTGCGTCACGACCGTCCACTCGTCGTCGAGCGTGTACGTCAGCGCGGTGCCGAGCGTGACCATCGGCTCGATCGCGAGCACGATCCCCGGCTGGAGCCGCGTGCCGCGTCCCGGGCCCTTCGGGGCGACGTTGGGGACGGCGGGGTCCTCGTGCAGCGCCCTGCCGATGCCGTGGCCGGTGTACTCCTCGACGATGCCGTAGCCGAGCGGGCGCAGGTACCCCTCGACGGCCGCGCCGATGTCGGACAGCCGCGCGCCGTCGCGCACCGCCGCCAGCCCGCGGCGCAACGACTCCTCGCACGCGTCGACCATGCGGCGTACGTCCTCGGGCACCGCGCCCACGCAGACCGTCACCGCCGCGTCGCCGTGGAAGCCGCCCACGATCGCGCCGCAGTCGATCGACACGACGTCGCCGTCCTCGATCACGCGGCCGCCCGGGATACCGTGCACGACCTCGTCGTTGACCGAGACGCAGAGCGTGGCCGGGTAGCCGTGGTAGCCGAGGAACGACGGCGCCGCGCCCGCCCCGCGGATCACGCCCTCGGCGACGGCGTCCAGGTCGCGCGTCGTCATGCCCGGCTCGACGGCCTCGCGGCACGCCTTGAGCGCCGCCGCGACCACGAGCCCCGCCTCGCGCATCAGGGCGAGCTCCGACCGGGACTTGCGGTGGATCACCCGAGGAACCGGCGCAGCGCCTCGACGATGCGCTCGGTCACGTCGTCCACGGGGCCGATCGCGTCGACGCCGACGAGGACGCCGCGCGAGCCGTAGAACGTCACGAGCGGCTCGGTCTGCTCGGTGTAGACCTCGAGCCGGTGGCGGATCGTGTCCTCGCGGTCGTCGTCGCGCTGGTACAGCTCGCCGCCGCAGATGTCGCAGACGTCGGGGTTCTCCGGCGGGTCGAAGTCGAGGTGCCAGACGTGGCTCGGCGTCTTGCGGCACGTACGCCGTCCCGACAGCCGCCGGATCACCTCGTCGGGGTCCACGACGAGCTCGACCACGACGTCGAGCCGGGTGCCGAGGTCGCGGAGGATCGCGTCGAGCTCCTCGGCCTGCGGCACCGTGCGCGGGAACCCGTCGAGCAGGAACCCGGTCTCGCAGTCCTCCTGCGCGAGGCGGTCGCGGACCATCGCGATCGTCACCTCGTCGGGGACGAGGTCGCCGGCGTCCATGTACTTCTTCGCGATCTCGCCGAGCGGCGTGCGCTCGGAGACGTTCGCCCGGAAGATGTCGCCGGTCGAGATCTTCGGGATCGCGTAGTGGCCCGCGATGTACTGGGCCTGGGTCCCCTTGCCCGCTCCGGGGGGACCGACGAGAACGAGCCTCATCAGCGCTCCGCGTCGCGGGTCCGGCGCGACCACGACACGGCGCGGTCAGGCGTCGCCTGGCAAGGCCGCAGGGAGCGCCGCGTGCTTGGCACGCAAGCGACCGAGAACGCAGCCGGGCGGCGGCTGAGCGTGCCGCCCCCCACTAGCGAAGGAACCCTTCGTAGTTGCGCATCATGAGCTGGCTCTCGATCTGCTTCACGGTCTCGAGGCCTACACCGACCATGATCAGTACGGCGGTGCCGCCGAACGGGAACTGCACGCCGCGCGTGAGCCCGAGCAGCATGTACGGCAGCACCGAGATGGTCGCGAGGAACAGCGCGCCCGGCAGCGTGATCCGGTTGAGGATGTAGTCGAGGTACTCGGCCGTGGGACGCCCGGGACGGATGCCGGGGATGAAGCCGCCGTACTTCTTCATGTTCTCCGACACCTCGGTCGGGTTGAACGTGATCGCCGTGTAGAAGTACGCGAAGAAGATGATCAGGCCGAAGAAGAACAGCAGGTACAGCGGGTGGTTGCCGCGCTCGATGTACCGGGACACGAACCGCTGGAACGCCTCGTTCTTCGACCACACCTGGCCGAGCAGCGTCGGCAGGTAGAGCAGCGACGACGCGAAGATGACGGGGACGACGCCCGACTGGTTGACCTTGAGCGGGATGTACGTCGAGGTGCCGCCGTACATGCGCCGGCCGATCATGCGCTTCGCGTACTGCACGGGGATGCGGCGCTGCGCCTGCTCGATGAAGATGACCGAGACGAGGATCGCGAGGCCGAGCAGGCAGACGAGGGTGAAGATGCCGGCCTTGGCGACCTTGAGGATCTGGCCGCCCTCGGAGGGCAGGCGCGACGCGATCGACGTGAAGATCAGGATCGACATGCCGTTGCCGATGCCCTTGTCGGTCACGAGCTCGCCGAGCCACATGATCATCGCGGTGCCCGCGATGAACGTGACGACGATCGTGCCGATGCGGACGAGCGACGCGTCGGGGATGAGGACGACGCCGGAGAGCAGGTTGCCGGAGCGGGCGAGCGCGACGATGCCGGTCGACTGGAGGACCGCGAGGCCGATCGTCAGGTAGCGCGTGTACTGCGTGATCTTCTGGTTGCCGGACTCGCCCTCCTCCTTGAGGCGTTCGAGGCGCGGGATCACGACGATCAGCAGCTGCATGATGATCGAGCTGGTGATGTACGGCATGATCCCGAGCGCGAACACCGAGAGGTGGAGCAGCGCGCCGCCGGAGAACAGGTTCACCAGGCCGTAGACGCCGCCCTGGTCGGCACCGGCGAGGGCGTCGTTGAGGGCCTCGAAGTCCACGCCGGGCGCCGGGACCGTCGAGCCCAGGCGGAAGATCGCGATGATGAACAGCGTGAAGAGGATCTTCTTCCTCAGGTCAGGGGTGCGGAACGCCCTGACGAATGCGCCGAGCACGTGATCCTCCTGCTGTGTCGAACGTCCGGGCCGAGGGAAGCCCGGTCGGAATGACAGTGTGCCCTACGGCCCTTCCCCGCCTGATCGGCGAGGGGGGACGTAGGGCATCCTGCTAGGCCGAGAACGGCCAGACAACTAGGTGTGGTTCCTCAGAGCTCCGTGACCGACCCGCCGGCGGCCGCGATCTTCTCGCGGGCCGAGGCGGAGAACTTGTGCGCGGTGACGTTCAGCGCGACCGACAGCTCGCCGTCGCCGAGCACCTTGACGAGCTCGCCCTTGCGGACCAGGCCCGCGCGGACGAGCTCCTCGACGCCGACCAGCGAGCCGGCGGGGAACGCCGAGCCGAGGCGGTCGAGGTTGACGACCTGGTACTCGGTGCGGAACCGGTTCTTGAAGCCCTTGAGCTTGGGCAGCCGCATGTGCAGCGGCATCTGCCCGCCCTCGAACGCCGCCGGGACCTGGTAGCGCGCCTTCGTGCCCTTGGTGCCGCGACCGGCCGTCTTGCCCTTCGACGCCTCGCCGCGGCCTACCCGCGTCTTCGGCGTGTGGGCACCCGGCGCCGGGCGCAGGTGGTGGACCTTGAGAGTCATGTCAGTGTTCCTTCTCGCCCGCGACTCAGACGATCTCTTCGACGGTGACCAGGTGCGGCACCGTCGCGACCATCCCGCGGATCTCGGGACGGTCCTCCTGGACGACCGAGTCGTTGACCCGCTTGAGCCCCAGCGAGCGCAGCGTCTGGCGCTGGTTGGGCTTGGTGCCGATCGCCGACCTGATCTGGGTG
>DASZER010000023.1:0-32086 GCA_035940575.1 Frankiaceae bacterium
CGCGACGTCCTCGCCGTCCAGCTCGGCGGCGGCACCGGCCTCGTGCACGCCGACCAGGCCGACGCGATCCGCCAGGCCGCGGCCGACGGGTCCCCCGAGGGGACGATGCGCCGGATCGAGGCGGTCCTCGCCTGCCGCGAGGCGATCGCGGCGAACGTCACGCCCCTGCTCGCCGTCGAGCAACTGACGCTCGCGCTCCGCGCCGGTTAGCCTCGTTCCCGTGGGCATGGTCTGCGCCGTGTCGTTCGAGCGGTACGGGCGCCTCTACTACCTCGACCCCGGCGAGCACTCGCCGCGGGTCGGCGACCTCGTGCTGGTGCCGACCGACGACGGCCCCGAGGTCGCGGAGTGCGTGTGGGCGCCGCAGTACGTCACCGACGACATCGGCGGCCTGCCCGTCCTCGCGGGCATCGCGACGTCGGAGGACGTACGGCGCGACGAGCGCAACCGCCGCCGCCGCGCCGAGGCCAAGGTCGCCGCGAAGCGGCTGATCCGCGAGCACGGCCTCCCGATGAAGGTCGTCGGCGTCGACTACGTCTCCGCCCGCAACCGCGTCACGATCTACTTCTCCGCCGAGGGTCGCGTCGACTTCCGCGCGCTCGTCCGCGACCTCGCGAAGACGCTCGCCGCGCGCGTCGAGCTGCGCCAGATCGGCGCCCGCGACACCGCGCGCGTGCAGGGCGGCATCGGGCCGTGCGGTCGCGACCTGTGCTGCGCGACGTTCCTCAAGGACTTCGAGCCGGTCTCGATCCGGATGGCGAAGGACCAGGACCTGCCGGTCAACCCGCTCAAGATCAGCGGCGCCTGCGGCAGGCTGATGTGCTGCCTGAAGTACGAGCACCCGCTGTACCAGGAGTTCAAGGCGACCGCCCCCAGGCTAGGCACGACCGTCGAGTCGCCCGAGGGCCCCGGCGTCGTCGTCGGCCACAACGTCCCCGCCGGCAGCGTGACCGTGCGCGTCAACGAGACCGGGCGGCGTTGCGCCTGCTCGGTCGCGTCGGTGTGCGGGTCGCGGATCGAGTACGAGGCCGCCCACGCCACATCCGAGGAGTCGTAGTGCGCCGTCTCGCCCTGGCAGGTCTCGCCGCCGTCCTCGCGCTCGCGGCGTGCGGCGGCGACGACCCGCGCCCGAACGCCACCCCCTCCGTCCCGCCGCCCACCGCGACCTCGTCCTCGGCGGCGCCGACGGCGACGGCATCGTCGGGCTCGCCGACGCCGAGCACGCTGGCCGCGACGATCGAGCGCTACGGCGCCAAGAAGGTCGCGTGGTCGGACTGCGACGAGGGCTTCGAGTGCGGCGACCTCGTCGTCCCGCTCGACTACGACGCCCCGGACGGCGAGACGATCACGGTGTCGGTCATCCGCCTCAAGGCGCGCAAGGCCAGCCGCCGCATCGGCGCGCTCGTCCTCAACCCCGGCGGCCCCGGCGGGTCGGGCGTCGAGTTCGCGCGGCAGGCGACGTCGCTGCTGCCCGGCGAGGTGCGGGACAGGTTCGACGTCGTGTCGTTCGACCCGCGGGGCGTGGGGCAGTCGACGCCGGTCGACTGCCTGAACGACCGCGAGCTCGACACGCTGCTCGCCATCGACCCCTCGCCGGACGACGCGCGGGAGAAGAAGGCGCTGTTCGACGCGAGCCGCGAGCAGGCGGCGAAGTGCAAGCAGCGCGCGGGCAGGCTCCTGCCGCACGTCGGCACCGTCGACGTCGCGAAGGACATGGACGTCCTGCGCGAGGCGCTCGGCGACGCCAAGCTCACCTACCTCGGCTACTCCTACGGCACCCTGCTCGGCGCGCGCTACGCGGAGCAGTTCCCCGGCAACGTCCGCGCGCTCGTCCTCGACGGCGCGCTCGACCCGACGCTGTCGGCGCGCCAGACCGCGAAGGCGCAGGCGGTCGGCTTCGACCGCGCGCTCGAGCAGTTCTTCGCCGCCTGCGTGCGGACGCGCTGCGACTTCGCGTCGCACGGCGACATCCACGCGACGTACGACCGGCTGATGGCCGACGTCGACCGCTCGCCGCTGCCCGTCCCCGGCGACGAGCGGCGGCTCGGGCCGAGCGAGGCGCTGTTCGGCGTCGCGGCCGCGCTGTACTCGCCCGAGTACGGCTGGCCGCGGCTGCGCACCGCGCTGGAGGACGCGTACGACCGCGACGGCACGCAGCTCATGGCGCTGTTCGACAGCCTCGTCGAGCGCGACGGCGGCGTCTTCTCCAACTCGATCGAGGCGCAGGCCGCGGTGCTCTGCATCGACAACAGGCACGAGCGGACCGAGGCGGCGTACGCCGCCGACGAGGCGGAGTTCCGCAAGGTCGCGCCGCGCTTCGGCCCCGCGATCGCGTACGGCGCCTCCGCCTGCGCGTTCTGGCCGGTCCCGCCGGTCTCGCTGCCCGGGCCGATCCACGCGAACGGCGCGCCGCCGATCGTCGTCGTCGGCACGACCCGCGACCCCGCGACGCCGTACGCCTGGAGCCAGGCCCTCGCGTCGCAGCTCCCCGGCGTGCTGGTGACGTACGACGGCGACGGGCACACGGCGTACGGCTACCACCGCAACGGCTGCGTCGAGGACGTGATCGACGCGTACCTCATCGACCTGCGCGTCCCGAAGGCGGGCACGCGATGCGGGTGAGCGGGTAGCATTCCGTCCCGCACCAGGCCGCCCTAGCTCAGTCGGCAGAGCATCTCACTCGTAATGAGAAGGTCGTCGGTTCGATTCCGACGGGCGGCTCCACGTCACAATCCCGGCATGCGCATCGTCCGCAACGCCGTTCCGGTCCCGCCGCCCACGCGGTTCGGCTGGCCGCGGCTCTGCCGGCTCCCTCGGGCGGTGGTCGAGGACACCCCTGGCGCGGAGTGGGAGGACTTCGTCGAGGACGGGCTCGGCCAGGCGCACGGCGTCTGCGTCGAGATCGAGGGCGGCTGGGTCCTCGGCATCGTGCGCTACGTCGAGGCGTCCGAGCCGTACGAGGTCTACGCCCTCGCCGACGAGGCCGACCTCCCCGCCGTACTCCGGTCGCTGCTCGCCGCCACCGGCCTCGCCGAGGCGGACCTGCCGTGGGTCGAGCCGGCCGCCCTCCTCTGACCCGGGAGCGCCCGCGCCCGCCGAGGCAGGAGGTTTTGAACGGTCATCGAACGGTTACATGCTGTAGCACCGCCGTGTCCTCGGCGGTGCCTGTGCTTGCCTGTATCGCGGAGGGGCCCCGTGCGCGTCGCACGCCTGCTCACGGCGGTGGTCGTCACCGCCGGACTCGTCGCTCCGTCCGCCGCGGGTGCCGCGGCCGCACGCCCGGTCACGACCGACCGCGTCGTCGTCCAGGCCTCCAGCGCCGAGGCGGCGGCCGCCGCCGTCGTCCGTGCGGGCGGCACGGTCACCGCGAGCCTCCCGGTCGTCGACGGCGTCGCCGCCACGATCCCCACGGCACGCCGCGCCGCGCTGGCCGCCGCCCCCGGCGTCCGCGCCGTGACCGACGACGCGCGGGTCACGGTGCACGCGACCGCCACCGACGGCACCAACCCGTCCACCATCAAGAACGTCCTCCGCGAGGAGATCGGCGCCACCTACCTCCCCGCCACCGGCGCCGGCGTCCGCGTCGCGCTGGTCGACACCGGCGTCAACGAGACCGCCGACCTCGCGGGCCGCGTCGTCGCGATCCAGGACCCCGGTGGCACGCCCGAGCTGCTCCGCAAGAACGTCGCCTGCGTCGACCTCTCCGGGGAGGGCGACTGCGTCGACCGCTACGGCCACGGCACGTTCCTCGCGGGCCTCATCGCGGGCAACGGCGCGCAGAGCGGCGGCGTGCACCAGGGCGTCGCCCCGGGCGCCGAGATCGTCAGCCTCAAGATCGCGGGCCGCAACGGCGCCGCCGACGTGAGCAAGGTCCTCGCCGCGATCCAGTGGGTCGTGTCGTTCAAGGACCAGTACTCCATCGACGTCCTGAACCTCTCCCTCGGCACCAACTCCCAGGCGCCGTACTGGCTCGACCCGCTCAACCACGCGGTCGAGAAGGCGTGGGGCGCGGGCATCGTCGTCGTCGTCGCGGCCGGCAACAGCGGCAGCGCGTTCGGCACGATCAGCAAGCCGGCCGACGACCCGCTCGTCATCACCGTCGGCGCCGTGGACGACCGCGAGACGCCGGCCACCGACGACGACCGGCTCCCGAACTTCTCCTCGCGCGGCCCGGCGCCGTTCGGCGTCGCGAAGCCCGACCTCGTCGCGCCGGGCGCGCGGCTGATCTCGCTGCGCAGCGCGGGCTCGTACGTCGAGGAGCACGCCGGCCCCGGCCAGCTCGCGGGCACGCCGTACCGCCGCGGCTCCGGCACGTCGATGGCCGCCGCCGTCACCTCCGGCGCCGTCGCGCTGCTGCTCCAGCGCCACGCCGACTGGACGCCCGACCGCGTGAAGTACGCGCTCACGTCGACGGCCGGCAAGGTCGCCGCGCGCGACTCGCGCCTCGTCGGCGCCGGCCTGCTCAACGTCCTGCGCGCCGACACCGCGCGCAACGGCCTCGCCAACACCGGCCTCTACACGCCCGCCCAGGGCACCGGCTCGCTCCAGGACAGCCGCGGCACGGTCGTCGTCGGCTCCTGCAAGGACGCGGCCGAGTGCGCGAAGTGCGACGTCGACGGCGGCTGCCCCGCGATCACGGGCGAGAACACCGCGCAGGGCAAGGCGTACAACGGCTCGCAGTACGCCGCCGCCAACTGGACCGACTCGTCCTGGTACACGAGCCAGTGGGCCGCGCCGCTGCTCGACACCGGCTGGTACGGCAACTCCTGGCTCGGCAACTCCTGGCTCGGCAACTCCTGGCTCGGGAGCTCCTGGTACGGCAACAGCGACACCGCCGACGACTACGGCCGCCCGGCACGCGGTGGCGCGTGGTACGGCGCCTGGTCCTGACCCGGCCCCTACGCTGTAGCCGTGGAGGGGACCGCGCCGCGTAGGCCGGCGCTCGTCGCGTACGTCGTCGCCCTCGGCGCGCTCGCGGCGCTCGCGGCGTACGCCGTCGCGGGCTACGCCACCGACCCGCCCGGCATCCGCCACTGGCAGGCGCTGCCCGCGCTCGCGGTGCTGATCGCCGCCGCCGAGGTGCTCGTCGTCCGCGTCCGCTACGGCGACGAGATCGACGGCGTCAACCTCGTCGAGGCTGCGCTCGCGCCGCTGCTGTTCGCGTTCCCCGGCGGCGCCGTCGTCGGCACCGTCGCGGTCGCGCACCTGCTCACCGGCGTAGGCCGCCGCCTCGAGCCGGTGAAGACGGCGTTCAACGTCGCGCAGTGGTCGCTCGCCGCGGCCGCGGGCGCCGCCGTCGTCCGCAGGGTGGGCGAGGGCGCCGAGGGCATCGACCTGACGACCGTCACGGCCGTCGTCGGCGCGCTCGTGGCCGTGTGGGTCGTCAACAACGTGGCGTTCACCCTCGTCGTCGCGACGGCCGAGGACCGCAGCCCCCGCAGGCTCGTGAAGGACCTGCTGCCGGTGATCCTCCCCGGGTGGGTCGGCGGCTGGTTCGTCAACGCGATGCTCGGCATGCTCTACGTCCTCGCGTACGCCGCGCACCCGCTCGCCGTCGTGCTGTTCCCCGTGCCCCTGGTGCTGCTGCACCTCGCCTACCGCGGCTACGCCACCGCCCGCGCCGACCGCCTCCGCCTCGCCGTGCTGCACAGGGCCGCGCAGATCCTCGCCGAGCCGGTCGACCCGCGCGAGGGCGTGTCGGACTTCCTCGGCGAGGTCGCGCGCGGCTTCGAGGCCGACGGCGTCCTGCTCGTCCTCAACGCCGATGGCGCGCGGCACGTGCACACCTGCCGCGGCGGGGCGTACGAGACGACGACCGAGGCGCTCGACGCCGTGTCCATCGCGGGAGCGCTCGCGGCGCACCCGGGTCCCGTACGCGTCACCGCCAACGGCCGCGGGCCGCTCGCCGAGGCCGTCGCCGCGGCGGGCTGGCGCGACTGCCTCGCGGCGCCGCTGTTCGACGAGGGGCGCTCGATCGGCGCGCTCGTCGTGCTGGACCAGGCCGGCGTCGTCAGCGGCACCGAGCTCACGGTCCTGGAGACGCTCGCCCGCGAGACCGCCGGCGCGCTCGCCAAGGGCCGCCTGCTGTCGAACGTCCTGGAGGAGCGCCGCCGGCTCGACGAGATCGTCACGACCACCAGCGACGGCATCGCGACGATCACCGGCGACGGCATCGTCCAGTCGTGGAACCCCGCCATGGAGCGCATCACCGGCCTGCCCGAGCACGAGGTCGTCGGCCGCCGCGGCGGGCTCGCCCCGCTGGAGGCGCGGACCGTCAACGACGCCCCGGTCGAGCTGGCGCTGTGGCCGAGCAGGTACCTGCCCAGCGACCTGCGCGTCACGACGCCGTACGGCGTCAAGCGCCTGTCGTGCTCGTACAGCCGCCGCGAGGACGAGTCCGTCCTCGTCCTCATCGCGCGCGACGTCACCGCCGTGGACGAGATCCAGCAGCTCCGCGACGAGTTCGAGCGCCTCGCCGAGGCCGAGGCCGCGCAACGGCTCGTGGTCGAGCAGCTCCAGCAGGCCGTCATGCCCGCGACGCCCGACGTGCCCGGCGCGGAGCTCGCCGTCTCCTACCTCGCGTCGGAGACCCACGCGCCGACCGGCGGCGACCTCTACGACTGGCAGGTGCTCCCCGACGGCGCCGTCTACATCGCCGTCGTGGACGTCCTCGGCCACGGCGTCGCGGCGACGAAGGACGCGCTCGCGGTCGTGCACACGCTGCGTACGGTGGCGGTCGCCGGCACGCCGTTGGAGAGCATGATCGACGCGGCCGACCGGCTGCTCGGCGCGCAGCACCCCGACCTCGTCGCGACCGTCGTCGTCGCGCGCTACGAGCCCGACACCGGACGGCTGCGCGTCGCCGCCGGCGGCCACCCGCCCGCGCTCGTCGTCACCGCGCACGGCGAGGTCACGCAGCTCGCCGCGGCGGGCGGCGCGATCGGCTGGCCGGGCGCCGGCAGCGACATCGTCGCCGAGACGACCCTCGACGTACGCGACGTCCTCGTCCTCTACACCGACGGCCTGGTCGAGGCGGGCAAGGACATCCTCGCTGGCATGGAGGCCCTCGTCGGCCACGCGCGCGACGTCGCGCACCTGCCCGCCGGCGAGCTCGCCGACGAGCTCGTGCGCCGCGCGCTCGAAGGCGCCGCGCGCCGCGACGACACGCTCGCGCTCGTCCTGCGCAGGCTGCCCGTCCCCGCGCCCGAGACCGCGCACACGTGGACGCTCGACCCCGTCGCGACCGCCGTCTCGCGCACCCGCCGCGAGGTCGCGCGCTGGCTCGCCTCGCTCGACGCGGCCAACGACGACGCGCTCATCGTGGTGAGCGAGCTGCTCGCCAACGCCGTTCGCGTCGCGCGCGGGCACGTGACGTTGACGGTCGCGCTGGAGGGGGAGTCGATCCGCGTCGAGGTCACCGACGACGGTCCCGGCGTCGTGGGCCTGGAGGACTACGGCAACGCCCTGCCGCCCCACGAGCAGGACAGCGGGCGCGGCCTGTTCATCGTCCGCGCGCTGTCGACGGACGTGTCCGCGATGAGCACCGCCGAGGGGTCGCTGATCCGCGCGCTCGTGCCGCGCGCCTACTCCGAGGTGCCGTCGCCCTCGGAGGCGTGAGCGGCCCGCAGCCGCTCGTACGACCGCACGATCTCCTCCTCCGCCTCGGTGCGCCCGACCCACGTCGCGCCCTCGACGGACTTGCCGGGCTCGAGGTCCTTGTACGTCTCGAAGAAGTGCTGGATCTCGAGCTGGTCGAAGCGCGGCACGTGGAAGATGTCCTGCAGGTGCGACTGGCGCGGGTCGTGCGCGGGCACCGCGAGGACCTTGTCGTCGCCGCCCTTCTCGTCGCTCATCCGGAACATCCCGATCGCGCGGCACTCGATCAGGCAGCCGGGGAACGTCGGCTCGTCCAGCAGCACCAGCACGTCCAGCGGGTCGCCGTCCTCGCCGAGCGTGTTCTCGATGAAGCCGTAGTCCGCGGGGTACCGCGTCGCGGTGAACAGCATCCGGTCGAGCCGGATGCGACCGGTCACGTGGTCCATCTCGTACTTGTTGCGCTGACCCTTGGGGATCTCGACGGTGACGTCGAAGTTCACGCTGCTCTCCTCGCTTCGCCTGTGGTTAGTCTGCCCCGTGACCTCGTACCGGCGCTTCGTGCTCGGCCTGGCGACCGCCGTCGCGGTCGTCGCGGGCGGTGGCGCGTACGTCGTCCAGCAGCGCGACCCCGCGCCTCCCGCCGCCCGTCCCGGCGCCTCCGCGACCCCGACAGGCTCGCCGCTGCCGACCGTCGCGCCCGTCGCCGAGCGCACGCCGGCGGCGTACGCGTCGCCTCCCGCGTCCGGCGCGGAGGCGCTGCCCGAGGCGGTCGCGCGGGCGCTCGCGGCGCCGTTCGCCGACGAGGCGCTCGGCGCGCGGGTCAACGCGATGGTGGCCGACGCCGCGACCGGCGCGACCCTCTACGACCGCAACGCGCACGCGGGCGTCGTTCCCGCCTCGACCACGAAGCTGTTCACCGCCGTCGCCGCGCTGCGCGCACTCGGCCCCGACCGCAGGCTCCCCACGCGGATCGTCACGGCCGGCACGGTGGCGAGCGGAACGCTCACCGGCGACCTCGTCGTCGTCGGCGGGGGAGACCCGACGCTCACCGACAACGCAGGCGTCTCCCCCTACCCGCAGCCCGCCCGGCTCGCGGATCTCGCCCGGCAGGTGCGCGCCAAGGGGATCACCCGCGTCACAGGCCGGGTCGTCGTGGACGCGTCGCTGTTCGGCGGCGCGCGCCTCGGGCCGGGGTGGAAGCCGACGTACGTCACCGAGGGGAGCGTCGCTCCCGTGACGGCGTTCGAGGTCGACGGCGGGCGGCCGCGCCACGACGCGAGCGACGCACGCGTGCAGCGCCCCGACCTCACCGGCGGCGCCAAGCTCGCCGCCGCCCTGCGGCGCGCGGGGGTCGCGGTCGGCACGACCGTCACGACCGGCGGCGCGCCCGCGACCGCGACCGAGCTGGCGCTGGTCGAGTCGCCGCCGGTCTCCGCGCTCGTCGAGCGCCTGCTCATCCGCAGCGACAACGACCTCGCCGAGGCGCTGGCCAGGCACGTCGCGATCGAGCGGAGGCTCACCCCCGACTTCGCCGGTGCCGCGCAGGCGGTGACCGACGTGCTGCGCGACCTCGGCGTCGACCCGCCCGTCCTCTACGACGCCAGCGGCCTGTCGCGGCTCGACCGCATCGCCCCCGCCCAGATGGTCGCCGTCCTCGCGACCGCCACCCGCGAGCAGTCGCTCGCGCCGGTCATCGCGGGGCTGCCGGTGGCGGCGTTCACGGGGACGTTGGCGAGCCGCTACACGAAGGCGCCCGCGACCGCCGCCGCCGGGCGGGTCCGCGCCAAGACCGGCTCGCTCGACAACGTCGCAACCCTCGCCGGTGTCGTGGAGACGGCGTCGGGGCGGGTGCTGGTGTTCGCGTTCGCGGCGGACCGGCTGCCGACGCGGTTCGTCGGCGCCGCCGCCCGCGCGCTCGACGTCGCGGCCACCGCGCTGGCGCGCTGCGGGTGCGCGGCCTGACGCCCGGTAGCATCGGAGGCATGTCGCCTCGCCACCTCCTCCGCGTGCTGCCGCTCTCGCTGCTCCTGCTGACGAGCGGCGCCGCGTACGCACAGCCGGACATCCCGCCGGGCCACCGCGAGCTGGACAACGGCCGCCCGTGGACCTACCAGTTCGGCAAGATGATCCTCGCCGGCGCCCTGCTGCTGCTCGTCGCCGTCGTGCTCGGCTACCTCGTCAAGAGCCGCGACTTCCGCGCCAACCAGCGCAGGGGCGGCTCGAAGTAGTGCCGGCCCTGGAGATCGACTGGGCCACCGCCGTCGCGACGGCGAAGGCGCTCGTACGCCCCGGCCCCGACATCACGCCGGAGGAGGCGCACGACGTCGTCGCCGAGCTGCGGTCGATGGTGCCGGACGCCGAGCGCCACGTGGCGGCGTTCACCAGGCTGACGATCCCCGACGTGCACGTGCCGGTCGCGGTCGTGGACCGCATCGGCTGGGTCAAGGCGAACGTCGACGGCTTCCGCGTCGTCCTGGAGCCCCTCGTCGAGCGCCTCTCCGCGAAGCGCACGGGGGGCGAGCCGCCCGCGCTGCTCAAGGCCGTCGGCTCGCGCGTCACCGGCGTCCAGGTCGGCACGATCATGAGCTACCTCGCGTCGCGGGTGCTCGGCCAGTTCGAGCTGTTCATCCCGCCGGGCGAGGGCGAGAACGGCCGCCTCACGCTCGTCGCCCCGAACATCGTCGAGACCGAGCGCCGCCTCGGCGTCGACCCGCACGACTTCCGGCTCTGGGTGACGCTGCACGAGGTCACGCACCGCACGCAGTTCACGGCCGTCCCGTGGCTGCGCGGCTACTTCCTCGACAACGTCTCGGCCTACGTCGACGCGACCGACCTCGACCCGAGCGCGCTGATGGGCCGCCTGCGCGACGCCGCGGCCGCCGTACGCGGCGCCGTCACCGGCGACGACAACGCGAGCCTGCTGGAGGCGTTGCAGACGCCGCAGCAGCGGGAGATCGTCGGCCGCCTCCAAGCGCTCATGAGCCTGCTCGAGGGCCACGGCGACTTCGTCATGGACGGCGTCGGGCCGGCGGTCGTGCCGACCGCCGAGCTGATCCGCGAGCGGTTCAACGAGCGCCGCAAGGGCTCGGGGCCCGTGGACCGCGTGATCCGGCGGCTGTTCGGGCTCGACATGAAGATGCGCCAGTACGCCGAGGGCGAGCGCTTCGTCAACGCCGTCGTCGAGGCCGCGGGCATGGACGGCTTCAACCGCGTCTGGGAGGGCCCGGAGAACCTCCCCACGCAGGCCGAGATCGCCGACCCCGCGCTGTGGGTCGCGCGGGTCGCGACGCCGGCCTCCGTGGAGGCGGCGCCGAAGAAGCGCGCGCCGCGCCGCAAGAAGGCCGACGACCCCGGCGAGGATGCCTCCGCCTGACGACGCGGTCGTCGCCGTACGCCGCGCCGTCCGCGCCGCCCTCGCCGCGACCCCGCCGGGCTCGCCCGTCGCCGCCGCCGTCTCGGGCGGCGCCGACTCCCTCGCGCTGCTCGCCGCGCTCGCGCGCGAGGCGCCGAAGGCCGGGCGCTCCGCCGCCGCCGTCACCGTCGACCACGGCCTGCACTCCGGCTCGGCCGAGCAGGCCGCGCGGGTCGTCGCGCAGGCCGCCTCGCTCGGCGTCCCCTGCGCCACGCTCACCGTCTCGCCCGACGGCAGCGACGAGGCCGCCGCGCGCACCGCCCGCTACGCCGCCCTAGACGCCTGGGCATCCGCGAACGGCGTCGCCGCCGTCCTGCTCGGCCACACCCGCGACGACCAGGCCGAGCAGGTGCTCCTCGGCCTCGCCCGCGGCTCCGGGGCCCGCTCGCTCGCGGGGATCCCGCCGGCGCGCGGGCCGTACCTGCGGCCGCTGCTCGACGTCCCGCGCGCCACGACCGTCGCCGCCTGCGCCGCGCTCGGCCTCACGCCGTGGGAGGACCCGGCGAACGCCGACGCGCGGCACGCCCGCGCCCGCGTGCGCCACGTCGTCCTCCCGATCCTGGAGGAGCAGCTCGGCCCCGGCGTGACCGCCGCCCTCGCCCGTACGGCGCGCCTGCTGCGCGACGACGCCGACGCGCTCGACGCCCTCGCGGCGGCGCACGCGAGCCTCGCCGCGGCCGACCTCGCGGCGCTGCCGGCGGCCGTACGCAGCCGCGTCCTGCGCCGTGCCGCGATCGACGCGGGCGCCCCCGCGAACGACCTCACGGCGGAGCACGTCTCGGCTATCGAGGCGTTCGTCACGGACTGGCACGGCCAGCGCGAGGTCGCCCTGCCCGGCGGTTTGGTCGCCGAACGCCGCTGTGACACGCTCGCGTTCCGCCGCCGCCCAGAGCCCACCGGGGGAGCGCAGTGACCGACCCGATCGAGCCGCTGTACACGGCCGACGAGATCCGCGACAAGATCGCGGAGATGGCGAAGCAGATCGCCACCGACTACGACGGCCGCGAGATCCGGATGGTCGGCGTGCTCAAGGGCGCGTTCATGGTCATCAGCGACCTGGCGCGCGCGCTGGAGGACGTGTCGCTGTCCATCGACTTCATGTCGGTGGCGTCGTACGGCTCCGGCACCTCGACCAGCGGCGTCGTGCGGATCCTCAAGGACCTCGACCGCGACATCGCCGGCCAGCACGTGCTCGTCGTCGAGGACATCATCGACTCGGGCCTCACGCTCAACTGGCTGCTGAAGAACCTCCGCTCCCGCAACCCCGCCTCCATCGAGGTCGCCGCGCTGCTGCGCAAGCCGGAGGCGGCGCGCGTCGAGGTCCCCGTGAAGTACCTCGGCTTCGACATCCAGAACCAGTTCGTCGTCGGCTACGGCCTCGACTACGCGGAGCGCTACCGCAACCTGCCGTACATCGGCCTGCTCGACCCGGAGGCGGCGAGGTAGGAACACCCCACCCCATCCGGGACGTTCTCCCGTACGAACCACCAGCGTGACCCCCGATTGAGGGGGTAGTGGCGCGGTGTTACCGTGACCCCTCAGGACCCCCTGAAACCGCCGGACGCGAGCCGGCAGGTCGGGCAGCATCGGCAGGGAGGTGGGGCGCTCCAAGGCGCCTCGGCACACCGTGGACTTTCGTCGTTACTTCCGTGGCCCGTTCGTCTGGATCCTCGTCGTCGTCCTGATGGTGATGGTGTTCTTCCAGGTCTTCAACGGGGTCAACGCGGCCAAGAAGGTCCCGCTCTCCGAGCTGCAGGCCAAGGTCGCCGCCGAGGGCACCAAGCTCACCGAGGCGAAGTTCGACGACAAGGCGCAGACCGTCACCGTCAAGATCGACGAGAACGGGAAGGAGACGCGCCTCACGTCGACGTACCTCACCGACCAGGGCGTCGACCTCTACAACGACGTCAAGGGCCGCCACCCCGGCGCCAAGATCCCGGTCGAGCGGCCGAAGGAGAACGTCTTCGTCTCCCTCATCATCGGCCTGCTCCCGATCGCGCTCGTCGTGCTGCTGCTGTTCTTCTTCATGAACCAGATGCAGGGCGGCGGCAACCGCGTCATGAACTTCGGCAAGTCCAAGGCCAAGCTGGTCAGCAAGGACACGCCCAAGACGACGTTCGCCGACGTGGCCGGCGTGGACGAGGCCATCGAGGAGCTCCAGGAGATCAAGGAGTTCCTGGAGAACCCCGCCAAGTTCCAGGCCATCGGCGCCAAGATCCCGAAGGGCGTGCTGCTCTACGGCCCGCCGGGCACCGGCAAGACGCTGCTCGCGCGTGCCGTCGCGGGCGAGGCGGGCGTGCCGTTCTACTCGATCTCGGGCTCGGACTTCGTGGAGATGTTCGTGGGCGTCGGCGCGAGCCGCGTTCGCGACCTGTTCGACCAGGCCAAGGCGAACGCCCCCGCGATCATCTTCGTGGACGAGATCGACGCCGTCGGCCGCCACCGCGGCGCCGGCCTCGGCGGCGGTCACGACGAGCGCGAGCAGACGCTGAACCAGCTCCTCGTCGAGATGGACGGCTTCGACGTCAAGGGCGGGGTCATCCTCATCGCCGCCACGAACCGCCCCGACATCCTCGACCCCGCGCTGCTGCGCCCCGGCCGCTTCGACCGCCAGATCGTCGTGGACCGCCCCGACCTCGAGGGCCGCAAGGCGATCCTGCGGGTGCACTCGAAGGGCAAGCCGCTGTCGAAGGACGTCGACCTCGACGTCATCGCGCGGCGCACGCCCGGCTTCACCGGCGCCGACCTCGCGAACGTCATCAACGAGGGCGCGCTGCTGACCGCGCGCAAGAACCTCAAGGAGATCACCGGCGAGATCCTCGAGGAGTCGATCGACCGCGTGATCGCCGGCCCCGAGCGCAAGACCCGCGTGATGTCCGACCGCGAGAAGAAGGTCATCGCCTACCACGAGGCCGGTCACGCCCTCGTCGGCCACGCGCTGCCGAACTCCAACCCCGTGCACAAGGTCACGATCCTCAGCCGCGGCCGTGCCCTCGGGTACACGCTGTCGCTGCCGACCGAGGACAAGTACACGGCGACGCGCTCCGAGATGATCGACGACCTCGCGATGACGCTCGGCGGGCGCGCGGCGGAGGAGCTCGTGTTCCACGAGCCGACCACCGGCGCCTCCAACGACATCGAGAAGGCGACCGCGCTCGCGCGCCAGATGGTGACCGAGTACGGCATGAGCGACCGGCTCGGCGCGATCAAGTTCGGCCAGACGAACGGCGAGGTGTTCCTCGGCCGCGACATGGGCCACCAGCGCGACTACTCCGAGACCGTCGCCTCCGAGATCGACGCCGAGGTCCGCAAGTTCATCGACGAGGCGCACGACGAGGCGTTCGAGATCCTCGTGCAGTACCGCGACGTGCTCGACGACATGGTGCTGCAGCTCATGGAGAAGGAGACGCTCACCCGCGAGCAGGTCCTCGAGATCTTCGCGCCGGTCACCAAGCGCGCCTCCCGCGGCACGTGGCGCGGCAACGGCAAGCGCCGCCCGTCCGACCGCCCGCCGGTGATGACGCCCGCCGAGCTCGCCCTGCTCGGCACCAACGGCGACGGGTCTGCGCGCCGCCGCGCCGCGCGCACGCGTTCGTCCAACGGATCGTCCGCGACGGGGCGCGGCCGCCGCGCGCCGGTGAAGGGCACGAGGGCGCGCCGCGAGGCGCCGCGCGAGGGGGAGTAGATGAGCAAGTACGAGGACCCCGACTGGCCGAGCAGCGCGACCGCGGAGGGCCAGTCGCTCCGCTTCTACGCCGCGCTGAGCGAGCCGGGCAACCCCCGCCGCGCCAAGCGCATGCTGCTGTGGCTCGCCGGGTTCGTCGCCGCCGTCGCGATCGTCGTCGTCCTGGTCGCGCTGCTGTCGTGACGTTCGACGCCGCGCGCGTCGAGGCGGCCGTACGCGAGCTGCTGATCGGCCTCGGCGAGGACCCCGACCGCGAGGGGCTGCGGGAGACGCCCGCGCGGGTGGCGCGCGCGTACGCCGAGCAGCTCGCCGGCGTCGGCCAGGACCCGCGCTCGGTCCTGACGACGACGTTCGACGAGGGCCACGACGAGATGGTCCTGGTGAAGGACATCGAGGTGTGGTCGCTGTGCGAGCACCACCTCGTGCCGTTCTTCGGCCACGCCCACGTCGGCTACATCCCGAACGTCAAGGGCCAGATCACCGGCCTGTCCAAGCTCGCCCGCGTCGTCGACCTCTACGCCAAGCGCCCGCAGGTGCAGGAGCGGCTGACGACGCAGGTCGCCGACGCGCTGGAGGACGTGCTGGAGCCGCGCGGCGTCATCGTCGTCATCCAGGCGGAGCACCTCTGCATGTCGATGCGCGGCGTCCGCAAGCCCGGCGCCAAGACCGTGACGTCGGCGGTGCGC
Source organism: Frankiaceae bacterium (assembly GCA_035940575.1). Taxonomy (GTDB): domain Bacteria; phylum Actinomycetota; class Actinomycetes; order BP-191; family BP-191; genus BP-191. The sequence goes on from DASZER010000023.1 coordinate 15,380, forward strand.
GGGCTCTTCCGCGACAGCCAGCCGACCCGCGCGGAGGCGATGAGCCTCCTGCTCGCGGACTAGTCTCGCCAAGCCCTGCTAGGGGCGGCGGACCTTCCTCGCGGCGGCGAGAGCCCCGGCGCCGGCCAGCAGCGACAGCGCCGCGATCCGTACGAGCGGCTCGGTCGGGGCACCGGTCTGCGCCAGCGCGGGCACGACGCGGATCCCGGCGTCGCCGAAGTAGATGCCGCTCGGCTGCCACGCCGTGAGGGTGTACACGCCCGGCCGCAGGTCGCCCGGGACCGTCACGCGAGCCTCGAACGCGAACGTCCAGAGCTCGTCGTTCCACCTCTGCGCCGGCTTCGGCGCCACGACGGCGAGCTCGCGGGGCTTCGCCGCGTCGTACCCCGGGTCGCCGGGACGGCCCGCGACGATCGAGACGTGGACGAGGAGCCCGGGGTCGGCGGGCGCGTGGAACGCCACCGGGACGAGCGGCGGCAACGTCACCGGCGGCGTGACGAGCGGCGTGGGCCCGACGGCGGGGTCGTCCGAGGCGGACACCTCGGGCGACGGCGTCTCGTCCGGCTCCGCGCTCGGCACGACCGGGTTGCAGGGCGGGAGGCTGCCGTCCTCGCGCGCGTGCACCTCGTCGTGCACGCGGACCGTCGCGCCGGCGACGATCTCGGCGCGGTCGACCTCGATGGACGGGTACGGCCGCAGGCACGCGCTCGCCGGCAGGGCGGGCAGCGCGACGACGGTGACGGCCGCGAGCGCGGCGGTGGCGGCGATGCGCCTCATGGGTTCCCCCGGATACAGGTGAGCGTTGCGGCGGCTAGACCCGGCGTGCTCGCCGAGCCGCGGCGAGGGCGCCTGCGCCGCTCAGCAGCGACAGCGTGGCGAGCCGTACGAGCACGTCGGTGTCGGTGCCCGTCCGCGGCAGCCCGGCGACGACGTCGACCCCGATGAACCCCCAGCTCACGATGCCGGGCTGGAACACGCTGAGCTGGTACCGCCCGGGCCGCACGTCGGCCGGGATCGTCACGACGGCGGAGAACGAGAACTCGTGCAGCTCGTCCTTGGGGTCGCCGTACGGCTTCACGGGGTCGGGCGAGATCCAGCCGATCGCGCGCTCCGGGCCGGTCGGGCCGAGCTCCTCGGGCCAGGACCTGATCGTCACCTTGGCGGGCTGGGGGAGCGGGTTCGCGACGGGCAGCAGCGGCGGGAGCGTTCGCGTCGCCACCGTCTCGCTCGGCGTGGGCGTCGCGCTCGCCTCGGCGCTCTCGCTCGGCGCGATCGTCTCCGGGGACGCCGTCTCGGCCGGCGCCGCGGTCTCGTCGGGGATCGGCGTCCCGCTCGGCTCGGGGGTCGTCGGCGGCGGCATGTGGCAGGTGCCCACGGAGCCGTTGGCGTCGGCGACGACGCTGCCCGTCAGGCGGACGGGCGAGCCGGCCGTCAGCGGGTCCGCGTCGGCCTGGAACCAGCCGGTCGGCAGGCTGCACGCGCTCGCCGGCACGGCGGGCAGCGCGAGGGCGGTGACGGCCGCGAGCGCGGCGGTGGCGGCGAGGCGCCTCATGGGATCCCCCCGGATCTAGGTGGCGGAGCATTCGACACCGGAGCCGGGTCCACCTGCGGCCTACTAGGGTGCGGGCGTGGACCTGCCCCGCCTCGACCGGTGCCTGGTGATGGGCGTCCTCAACGTCACCCCCGACTCGTTCTCCGACGGCGGGTCGTTCCTCGACCCGGCCGCCGCGATCGCGCACGGGCTCGCGCTCGCCGCCGAGGGCGCGGACGTCGTGGACGTCGGCGGCGAGTCGACGCGGCCGGGAGCCGCCGCGGTCGGCCCCGACGAGGAGGCGCGGCGCGTCCTGCCCGTCGTGGCGGCGCTCGCCGCCGAGGGCGTCGTCGTCTCGATCGACACGACCCACGCGGCCGTCGCCGAGGCCGCGCTGTCCGCCGGCGCGACGCTCGTCAACGACGTCTCCGGCGGCTCGTCGGCCGACCTGCTCAAGGTGGTCGCCGCGGCCGGCGCGCCGTACGTCCTCATGCACTCGCGCGGCCCCGCCGACGCGCCCGCGGTCTACGCCGACGTCGTGCGCGAGGTGCGCGACGAGCTGCTGCGCGCGCTCGACGCCGCCACCGAGGCGGGCGTCGAGGAGGTCGTGCTGGACCCGGGCCTCGGCTTCGCGAAGAAGGCGGAGCACAACCTCGCGCTCCTGCGCGCGCTCCCCTCGCTCGTCGCGCTCGGGCGGCCGGTGCTCGTCGGCGCGAGCAGGAAGTCGTTCCTCGGCTCGGTCCTCGGCGGGCGCGACGTGCGCGACAGGGACGACGCGACGCAGGCGACGACGGCGCTCGCCGCGTGGCACGGCGCGTGGGGCGTGCGCGTGCACGCCGTACGCCCCGCCGCCGACGCCGTACGGGTCGTGGCGGCGGTGCGCTCGTGCTGACCGACTCGCAGGCCGTCGAGGAGGCCAACACCGAGTTCTACGCGGCGTTCGAGCACTCCGACCTCGGGCGCATGCGCAACGTCTGGCTCGACGACGACACCGCGTCGTGCGTCCACCCCGGGTGGCGCGTGCTGCGCGGCACGAGCCGGATCATGCGGTCCTGGGCCGCGATCTTCGCGAACACGCCGTACATCCAGTTCTTCCTGAGCGACGTCGACGTCACCGTCCTCGGCGACGTCGCGATCGTGCGCTGCGTCGAGGGCATCGTCACCTCGCTCGCGGACGCCGAGGGCGACGCGTCGGTGGCGGCGACGAACGTGTTCGTACGCACCGTCGACGGCTGGCGCCTGTGGCTGCACCACGGGTCGCCGGTCGTCCAGCCGTCGGAGGGGTTCGAGTGATCGTGCGGATCGCAGGCCTGCGCGCGCGCGGCCGCCACGGCGTGCTCGCGTCGGAGCGCGAGCGGGGGCAGGTGTTCGTCGCCGACGTCGCGCTGACCGTTCCCGACGAGACCGCCGCGTCGACCGACGCGCTCGCCGACACCGTCGACTACGGCTCCCTGTCCGAACGCCTCCGCGACGTCCTGACCGGCGAGCCCGTCGACCTCATCGAGACGCTGGCGCTGCGGCTCGCGGAGGTCTGTCTCGCGGACGAGCGGGTAGCGAACGTCGAGGTGACCGTGCACAAGCCGGAGGTGCCGTTGCGAGTCGACGTGGACGAGGTGTCGGTGACGCTGTCCCGGAGCCGCGCGTGAGCCGCGTCGTGCTCTCGATCGGGGCGAACCTGGGCGACCGGTTCGCGGCGTTGCAGAACGCCGTCGACGACCTCGCGGAGGTCGTGACCGTGCTCGCCGTGTCGCCGGTGTACGAGACCGCGCCGGTCGGCGGGCCCGACCAGCGCGACTTCCTCAACGCCGTGGTGCTCGCGTCGACCGACGAGCCGCCGGCCGCGCTCGTGGCGTTCGGGCAGCGCGTCGAGCGCCGCGCAGGCCGCGTGCCGTCGGAGCGCTGGGGCCCGCGCGCGCTGGACGTCGACCTGGTGGCGTACGACGACGTCGTGTCCGACGACCCCGAGGCGACCGTGCCGCACCCGCGCGCGCACGAGCGCGCGTTCGTGCTGCGCCCGTGGCTCGACGTCGACCCGGCCGCCGCGGTGCCGGGGGTCGGGCCGGTGGCCGACCTGCTGGAGAAGGCGGTCGGCGAGGTGCGGCGCTGTGACGAGTACGTGCTGCGGCTGCCGGGATGACGCCGACGCGGCTGCGCACGCTCGCGGCCACGGCGCTGGCGGCGGGGCTCGTGGCGTACGTGCTGTTCCGCTGGCGCTACTCGTCGCTGCCGCCCGTTCCCCTGACCGCCGCAGTCTCCACCGGCGGCCTCGCCGTCGCCGAGCTGTTCCTCGCGCCCGGCACCCGCGCCCGCCTCGACGGGCGGCCTGGCACCAAGCCGATCCTGCCGATGTCCGTCGCCCGCATCGCCGCGCTCGCCAAGGCGTCGTCGGCCCTGGGGGCGTTGATGGCGGGCGTGTGGCTCGGCATCGGCGCGTACGTGCTGCCGCGCTGGGACCTCGCCTCCCCGCGCCGCGACACGATCCGCGCGGCCGTCGGCCTCGCGTCCGCGCTGCTGCTCGTGGTGGCGGCGTTGCGCCTGGAGAACGTCTGCCGCGTCCCCCCGCCCCCGACCGAGGCCGAGCCAGGGCGCCAGCGCTAAGGCCGCGCGGCGAGCGTTGTCTGTATGCGGCTGGTTCGGCGGATCCAGTCCTCCGTCACGTCGCACATCGCCGCGGCGACGGCGAGCACGTCAGCGTGCAACGCGGGCAGCGCGAGGGAGTGGATCGGCTCGTGGTGTGCGATCCGGTTGCGCAACCGGTTGAGGCGCTCGACGGGGTCGCCTACGAGACGGCGGCTGGCGGGCTTCAGGTTCGGGAACGCGTGCCGCAGCACCGGCGTCCACAACGTCGCCTCGTACCTGCTGGAGCGCAGGAAGCGCCAGAACCCGAAGTTGAGCTCCGCGAGGACGCGTCCGTGGGTGAGCGCCTTCTTGACTCGTGCCTTGGCCGTCGCGATGTCGTCATGGCGCTGCGGCTCCAGCACGCGGCGCGGGTCGTCCCACCAGTCGCCACCGCCGTGCTTCGCGAGGTGCGACTCCTGGAGGCGCTCGTCCAGCGCGTTGCGCAGCACGACCTCGACGTTCGCGAGGTCCTCGAAGAAGGCCGCGCTGATCGCGGTGTTCCAGCGGTGCAGGCGAAGCGCGGCCGGCACGCTGCCTGTCGCGCGGACGTACGGGGCGAGGCGTTCGTGGGACAGTCGGCGTTGCAGCACGGCAGCAGGACGTACGTCCGTTGTTGTCACGCGGTCCACTCCCCCGTAGACTTCTCCCCGGACACCCCGGAAGGCCTCTTCTCGCGAAAGCGGGAACGTCTCCGGGGTTTCGCTTTACTTGTCGACGTCTCCGACGACGAAGAACATCGAGCCCATGATCGCGACGAGGTCCGGGAGCAGCGTGCCGGGCAGCAGGTGCGACAGCGCGTGGATGTTGTTGAACGACGCGGTCCGCAGCCGCAGGCGCCACGGCGTCTTGTCGCCGCGCGAGACGAGGAAGTAGCCGTTGACCCCGAGCGGGTTCTCGGTCCATGCGTACGTGTGGCCCTCGGGCGCCTTCACGACCTTGGGCAGCTTCACGTTGATCGGGCCGCCGGTCATCTTGTCGAGGCACTGGTCGGCGATGTTCAGCGACTGGTGCACCTGAGCGAGCAGGCACTGGAAGCGTGCGTAGCAGTCGCCCGCCTCGCGCGTCACGACCTCGAACTCCACCTCGTCGTACTTGAGGTACGGCTCGTCGCGGCGCAGGTCCATGTCGACGCCCGACGCTCGGCCGATCGGGCCGGTGACGCCGTAGTCGAGAACAGCGTCCGGCGACAGCACGCCCACGCCGACGGTGCGCTTCTGGAAGATCTCGTTGCCGAGGATGACGTTCTCGATGTCCTTCATCCGCTTGCGCACGTCGTTGACGGCGATGCGGCAACGGTCCTTCCACCCGGCGGGCAGGTCGTCCTTGAGGCCGCCGACGCGGTTGAACATGTAGTGGAGGCGGCCCCCTGACACCTCCTCCATGACGCGCTGCAACGCCTCGCGCTCGCGGAACGCGTAGAACATCGGCGTGATCGCGCCGACCTCGAGCGGGTACGAGCCGATGAACATCAGGTGGTTGAGGATGCGGTTCAGCTCGGCGAGCAGCGTGCGGATCCACAGTGCGCGGTCGGGCGTCTCGAGCCCCATCATCCGCTCGACGGCGAGCACGAAGCCGATCTCGTTGGCGAACGACGACAGCCAGTCGAAGCGGTTCGCCAGCACGATGATCTGGCGGTAGTCGCGGGCCTCGAACAGCTTCTCGTGGCCGCGGTGCATGTAGCCGATGATCGGCTCGGCGCGCACGATCCGTTCGCCGTCGATGACGAGCGCGAGGCGCAGGACGCCGTGCGTCGACGGGTGCTGCGGGCCGATGTTCAGGACCATGTCCGACGTCGGCAGCTCACCGGCACCGATGCCCATGCCGAGAGTCGTCTCGGTCAGCGGGCGCGTCGGGAGGGACGTGTCGACCATGGGCCACCTATCTGTTCCGGAGCGTGTGGCACATCGTCCCATGACGCGCGAGAACGCCGCCACGCGACCCCCCTTGACCGTGCTTGCGTGTCCGCGAGCGTCCGCGCATGCGCCGCTCCGCGCTCGTCGTGGCTGCTCGGCGGCGCCGGGGCGTCCGCCGGCCGCTCCCACCCGACCCCGTGCCCAGGCGGCGACCGGCGGCGTCCTGCGGCCTTGCCGGGTCGCCCCCTGGACCGCCGGGCGGCGACGGGCCGCGTTCCGCCAGGCCCTACTAAGTGCGCAGCACCGCGGGCACGTCGACGCCGACGCCCTGGACGAGCCAGCCGAAGTCGCCGAGCCCGCCGCGCGCGATCAGCTCGGCCTCCTCGCCGGCGCCGCCGAGCGCGCGCAGGTACGCGTGCGGGTCGCTGCTCGCGAGCGCGATGTCCGGCCGCCCGCCCGTGACCCCGAGCGCCCTCAACGCCGTGCGCTGGTCGGTGAGCACGGTGTCGCCCGCGCCCGCGACGGCGCCCGCCGCCGCGACGCTGTCGAGCGCGACGTGCGCCGTGATGTCGGTGCTCCCGTCGGGCAGCGGCACGCACTGGCGGCCCTCGCGGTAGCCCGTCAACGTGCCCATCGCGAACATGCCGGCCTCGCGCTGCGCCAGGTCGTGCGCGTAGTCGACGCAGAGCGCGACGCCGCGGTCGAGCTTCGCGACCGCCTGGCACCAGCGCGCGTCGCGGTCCGCGCCGAGCTCCGCGCGCTCGCCCTCGTCCACGAGCGGCCACCAGCGGTCGAGCCAGTCCTGGTCGTGCGGCTCGACGCGGTCGCCCGTCCGCTCGCTGCCGTCGTCGTCGACCTCGACGTAGGCGGCGTACGCCTCGGTCATCTCGACGACGTCGCAGGGGACGTTGTCGAGCCACTCGTTCGCGACGAGCAGTCCCTCGAACAGCAGCACGTCGCTCACCTCGCGGTGCCACGCGACGCCGTCGATGCCGGGGTCGCCCGCCTTGTCGACGCCGACGAGCCGCAGCCGCGGCGCGAGCTGCGGCGCCTCCCTCTCGACGTGCGCGCGCAGCGCGAGCAGCAACGCCCCCCGCGCCGCCGCGACCTCCACGACGGTGAACGGGTCGGGGAAGTCGAGCGCCGCGTCGACGTGCGCGGCTAGGCGCAGCAACGCCCGCGCGAAGTGCGGCGACGCCGTCGAGGACGTACGGAAGTCGCGGCCCGGCGCGCCCGTGCCCGACGTGTAGAAGCCGCCGTCCCCGTAGAGCGCGCGCTCCATCGCCACGCCCCACCGCTGCCAGGTCACGAGCCCAAGCCTAGGTCGCCCGATAGCCTGCGCGCGTGTCGAACGATCGGCCGCGGCTGTCCGTCGGCGTCGTCGGGATCGGCCGCGTCGGCAGCGCGCTCGCGGTCGCGCTGGCCCGTGCCGGTCATCCGGTCGTCGCGGTGTCGGGCGTCTCCGACGCCTCGCGCCGCCGCGCCGCCGAACGCCTCCCCAGCGCCGACGTCCTCCCCGCCGACGAGGTCGTCGCGCTCGCCGACCTCGTCCTGCTCACCGTCCCCGACGACGCGCTCGAGGGGATCGTGCAGGGGCTCGCCGACGTGGGGGCGTTCCGGCGCGGGCAGTTCGTCGTGCACACCAGCGGCAGGCACGGCCTCGGCGTCCTCGCGCCCGCCACGCGCGCCGGCGCGCTGCCCCTCGCGCTGCACCCCGTGATGACGTTCGCGGGGGGAGCCGAGGACGCCGAACGCATCGCCGGCACGTCGTTCGGCGTCACCGCGCCCGAGGAGCTGCGCGCCGTCGGCGAGACGCTCGTCGTGGAGATGGGCGGCGAGCCGGTCTACGTGCCCGAGGAGCTGCGGGTGCTCTACCACTCGGCGCTGGCCTGGGGCGCGAACTACCTGACCACCCTCGTCACGACCGCCGCCGACCTGCTGCGCGCGGCGGGCGCAGAACATCCCGAGCTGCTCCTGGCGCCGTTGCTCGGCGCCGCGCTCGACAACGCCCTCCGCCGCGGCGACGCCGCGCTGACGGGCCCGGTCTCGCGCGGCGACGCGGGCACCGTCACGGAGCACCTGCGTGCGCTGCGCGCCACGGCGCCGGAGGTCGTTCCCGCCTACGTCGCGCTCGCGCGGCTGACCGCCGACCGCGCGCTGCGCGACGGCCGCCTCGACCCGCGCCGCGCGGAGGCGCTGCTCGACGTGCTGGCGGACTCGTGAACGTCGCCCGCACCCGTGCCGAGCTCGCCGACGCGCGGGCGGCGATGCGCGGCCGCGTCGCCGTCGTGATGACGATGGGCGCGCTGCACGACGGCCACCGCGCGCTGATGCGCCTGGCCCGTGCGGCCGCCGACCACGTGGTTGTCACGATCTTCGTGAACCCGCTGCAGTTCGGCCCGAACGAGGACCTCGCGAAGTACCCGCGGACGTTCGACGCGGACGTGGAGAGATGCGAGGCCGAGCAGGTGGACCTCGTCTTCGCGCCGACGCCCGACGTCGTCTACCCGGAGGAGGCGCTGGTCCGCGTGTCCGCCGGGCGCCTGGGCGAGGTGCTGGAGGGGCGGACGCGGCCCGGCCACTTCGACGGCGTCCTCACCGTCGTCGCGAAGCTGCTGCACCTGACCGCGCCACACGTGGCGTTCTTCGGGCAGAAGGACGCGCAGCAGCTCGCGCTGATCCGCCGGATGGTTCGGGACCTCGACTTCGACGTGGAGGTCGTCGGCGTGCCGACCGTGCGCGAGCCGGACGGGCTGGCGTTGAGCAGCCGCAACGTCTACCTCTCGCCCGGCGAGCGCGACGCCGCCCTCGCGCTCTCGCGCGCGCTGCGGGCCGGCCAGGCCGCCGCGCCGCACGGCCCCGACGCCGTCAGGAACGCCGCGAACGCCGTTCTTGTCGAGGAGGAGAGGCTGCGGCTCGACTACCTCGCACTCGTCGACCCCGACACGCTGGAGGAGCTGGATCGTTCCCATGAGGAGGCGTTGCTCGCGGTCGCGGCCTGGTCCGGCTCGACCAGGCTGATCGACAACGTCACAATCCCCGTAGGCCACCCGGCCTGAGGCATGTACTCGAAGGAGACGTGACCCGTGTTCCGCACCATGCTCAAGTCCAAGATCCACCGCGCGACCGTCACGCAGGCCGACCTGCACTACGTCGGCTCCGTCACCATCGACGCCGACCTCATGGACGCCGCCGACCTCCTGCCCGGCGAGCAGGTCGCGATCGTCGACGTCACCAACGGCGCCCGCCTGGAGACGTACGTCATCGCGGGCCCCCGTGGCTCCGGCGTCATCGGCATCAACGGCGCCGCCGCCCGCCTCGTCCACGCCGGCGACATCGTGATCATCATCAGCTACTGCACGGTGACCGACGCCGAGGCCCGCGAGCTGGAGCCGAAGGTGGTGTTCGTGGACGCGGACAACCACATCGCGGGCACCTCCCACGACCCCGCCGACGCGCTGCCCGACGGCGCCGAGCAGCCCGGGTGGGACGCGAGCCACGGCGACCTCCGAACCCACCTGCTGCGGGGTGACGTACAGCACCACCAGGACGAAGTCGTCTGGTGAGTACGGCGGCCAACGTCCCCGCCCGCCTCGCCGCCCCCGAGCCCGGCTGGACGCTGACGGCCGACGTCGTCGTCGTCGGCTCGGGCATCGCGGGCCTCACGGCGGCGCTGCGGGCGCGCCGCGTCGGCAAGGTGCTGCTCGTCACGAAGGCGTACGTCGACCACTCCGCCACGCGCTGGGCGCAGGGGGGCATCGCCGCCGCTCTGTCGCCGCTGGACTCGCCGGACGAGCACCTGGAGGACACGCTCGTCGCGGGCGTGGGCCTCTGCGACAGGGCCGCCGTCGAGGTGCTGGTCAACGAGGGCCCGGACCGCGTGCGCGAGCTGATCGCGCTGGGCGCGCGGTTCGACATGCAGGACGGCGAGCTCGCGATGACCCGCGAGGGCGGGCACCTGCGCAACCGCGTCATCCACGCCAAGGACGCCACCGGCGCCGAGGTCGAGCGCGCGCTGGTCGACGCCGTGCGCGAGGCGCCCGACATCGAGCTCATCGAGCACGCGCTCGTCCTCGACCTGCTGCGCACCCCGGACGGCCGCGCCGCGGGCTTGACGCTGCACGTCCTCGGCGAGGGCACGGTCGACGGCGTCGGCGCCGTGCTGGCCCGCGCGGTGATCCTCGCGAGCGGCGGCCTCGGCCAGGTCTACTCCTCGACCACCAACCCCAGCGTCTCCACCGGCGACGGCGTCGCGCTCGCGCTGCGGGCGGGCGCGGTCGTGCAGGACATGGAGTTCGTGCAGTTCCACCCGACGGCGCTGCACCTGCCCGGAGGAGTCGGCGGCCAGCAGCCGCTCATCACGGAGGCGATGCGCGGCGAGGGCGCGTTCCTCGTGGACGCCGAGGGCCGCCGCGTGATGGAGGGCGTGCACCCGCTCGGCGACCTCGCGCCGCGCGACGTCGTCGCCAAGGCCATGAGCAGGCTGATGGCGCGTCAGGACGTCGACCACCTGTACCTCGACGTGCGCGGCCTCGGCGCCGACCTGCTGCTGAGCCACTTCCCTACGATCGTCGCGCGCTGCCGCGAGGCCGGCGTCGACCCGGTCGTCGCGCCGATCCCCGTCGCGCCCGCCGCGCACTACGCCAGCGGCGGCGTACGCACCGACCTCGACGGCCGCACGTCGATCCCCGGCCTGTTCGCCTGCGGCGAGGTCGCGTGCACCGGCGTCCACGGCGCCAACCGCCTCGCCTCCAACTCGCTGCTCGAGGGCCTCGTGTTCGCGCACCGGATCGTGGACGCCCTCGCCGACCTCCCGCCGCACGGCGAGCCGGAGCCGGACACGCGCCCCGCGGGGCTCATCGAGCCGACCGCGCGCCTCGACCTCGCCCGCGCGATGACGGAGGGCGCCGGCGTGCTGCGCAGCGCGGACTCGCTGACCCAGACGGCCAAGCGCCTGGACGAGATCGCCCAGCGCCGCGCCGACGTCCCGCGCACGGAGTCGTGGGAGACCACCAACCTCCACGCCGTCGCCAACGCCATCACGGCCGCCGCCACCCTGCGCGAGGAGACGCGCGGCGGGCACTGGCGCGAGGACTTCCCCGACGCGAGCGACGCCTGGCTCGGCCACGTCACGCAACGCCTCGTCGACGGCTCGCTCGTCGCCGAGTTCACCCCGCTGGAGGACAGGTGACCCTCACGCCGCTCGTCTCGGAGACGCTCGTCCGCGCGGGCCTCGACCCCGAGCACGTCGCCCACGTCGCGCGCCGCGCGCTGGACGAGGACCTGATGGGCGGCGTCGACGTGACCAGCGTGGCGACGGTGCCGTTCGACCAGGAGGGCGTGGCCGACATCGTCGTGCGGACGCACGGCGTCGTCGCGGGCATCCCCGTGGCGGCGGCGGTGTTCGAGCTCGCGGCCGACGACGACCTCGACGTGACGATGCGCCTCGCCGACGGCGACGACGTGCGCCCCGGCGACGTCGTCCTCACGGCCGTCGGCCTCACGCGCACGCTGCTCACGGCCGAGCGCAGCGCCCTCAACCTGATCTGCCACCTCTCCGGCGTCGCCACCCAGACCCGCCGCTGGGTCGACGCCGTGTCGGGTACCAAGGCCGTCATCCTCGACACCCGCAAGACGACGCCCGGCCTTCGCGTGCTGGAGAAGTACGCCGTCCGCTGCGGCGGCGGCAGCGGCTTCCGGATGGGCCTGTCCGACGCGGCGATGGTCAAGGACAACCACGTGATCGCCGCGGGCGGCGTCGTGGAGGCGTACAACGCCGTGCGGCTGACGTTCCCCGACGTGCCGATCGAGGTCGAGGTCGACCGCGTCGACCAGGTCGTCCCCGCGATCGAGGCGGGCGCCGACCTGCTGCTGCTCGACAACATGACGACCGAGGAGCTGCGCGAGTGCGTACGCCTCGCCGACGGCCGCGCGCGCCTCGAGGCCTCCGGCGGGCTGACCCTCGACCGGGCGCGCGAGGTCGCCGAGACCGGCGTCGACTACCTTTCGGTCGGCGCGCTGACGCACAGCGCGCCGGTGCTCGACATGGGCTTCGACCTGCGGCCGAGGGAAGGGGACTGACGTGCTGCTCGCCGTGGACGTCGGCAACTCCCACACGGTCATCGGCGTGTTCAAGGGCGAGGAGCTGGTCGACCACTGGCGCATCGGGACCGACGACAGGCGCACGGCGGACGAGCTGGCGCTGCTGTTCCAGGGGTTCCTGAGCCTGCACGGCATGTCGTTCGAACGCCACGTGACCGGCGTCTGCGTCGGCTCCGTCGTCCCGACGGTGACCCAGTCGCTGCGGGAGATGACGCGGCGGTACTTCCACTACAACGCCGTCGTGGTCGAGCCGGGCATCCGCACCGGCGTCCCGATCCTCACCGACAACCCGAAGGAGGTCGGCGCCGACCGGATCGTCAACGCGGTCGCCGCGGTGCACCTCTACGGCGGGCCGTGCGTCGTCGTCGACTTCGGGACCGCGACGACGTTCGACGCGGTGAGCGAGAAGGGCGAGTACCTCGGCGGCGCGATCGCCCCCGGCATCGGCATCTCCGTCGAGGCGCTGTCGGCCGCGGGCGCGCAGCTCCGCAAGGTGGAGCTCGCGAAGCCGCGCAGCGTCGTGGGCAAGTCGACGGTGGAGGCGTTGCAGAGCGGCATCGTCTACGGCTTCGCCGGTCAGATCGACGGCATCGTCGAACGCATGGTCAAGGAGCTGGGCGGCAACGCCCGCGTCATCGCCACCGGCGGCCTCGCCCCGGTCGTGCTCGACGCGTCGACGATGGTCGACGTGCACGAGCCGTGGCTGACGCTGGTGGGGCTGCGGCTCGTCTACGAGAAGAACGCGGGTCAATGAGCGACGAGCAGGACCTCCCCGACAACGACCTCCCGGAGCACGTGCGGGTCCGCCGCGACAAGCTCGACCGCCTCGGCGACGTCGGCATGCAGGGCTACCCCGTCGGCTACGCGCGCACGACGACGCTCGGCGAGCTGCGCGAGCGCTACGGCGAGCTGCCCGCCGACACGTACACCGGCGACGTCGTCGGCGTCACCGGCCGCGTCGTGCTCAACCGCGTCACCGGCAAGCTGACGTTCGCGACGCTGCGCGACGGCGCCGGCGACGCCCAGGTCATGCTCTCGCTCGACAAGGTGGGCGAGGAGCGGCTGGAGGCGTGGAAGTCGTTCGTCGACATCGGCGACCACGTCGGCGTCACCGGCGAGGTCATCACGTCGCGCAGGGGCGAGCTCTCCGTGCTCGCGAGCGACTGGACGATGACGAGCAAGTCGCTGCGCCCGCTGCCCGACAAGTGGCACGGCCTGACCGACATCGAGTCGCGGGTGCGGCAGCGCTACGTCGACCTGATCGTCAACCCCGACGCCCGCGCGATGCTCGCGACCAGGTCGATCGTCGTGCGCACCCTGCGCGAGTCGCTCGCGCGGCGCGGCTACCTCGAGGTCGAGACGCCCATGCTCCAGCCGATCCACGGCGGCGCGACGGCGAGGCCGTTCATCACGCATCACAACGCGCTCGACATGAGGCTCTATCTGCGAATCGCGCCCGAGCTGTATTTGAAGAGGCTCGTCGTGGGCGGCGTGGAGCGCGTGTTCGAGATCAACAGGAACTTCCGCAACGAAGGCATCGACACCCGGCACAACCCGGAGTTCACGATGCTGGAGGCGTACGAGGCCTACGGCGACTACGACACGATGGCGACGCTGACCCGCGAGCTGATCCAGGAGGCGGCGACGGCGGTGCACGGCGAGCCCGTCGTGCCCACCCCCGACGGCGGGACCCTCGACCTCTCCGGCGAGTGGCCGAAGGTGCCGATCCTGCGCGCGATCTCCGACGCCGCCGGCTTCGAGGTGCGCCTCGACGCGGGCGTCGACGTGCTGCGCAAGCAGGCCGACGAGGCGGGCGTCCCCGTCGACCCGAAGTGGGGCGCGGGCGCCATCGTGCTGGAGATGTACGAGCGCCTGGTCGAGTCGAGGACCATGTCTCCCACGTTCTTCACGGACTTCCCGAAGGACGTCTCGCCGCTCACCCGCGAGCACCGCGACGACCCGCTGCTCGCCGAGCGGTGGGACCTCGTCGCGCTCGGCCGCGAGATCGGCACGGCGTACTCCGAGCTCGTCGACCCGGTCGAGCAGCGCCGTCGCCTCACGGAGCAGGCGGCGTTGAAGGCCGGAGGCGACCCTGAGGCGATGGAGCTCGACGAGGACTTCCTGCGGGCGCTGGAGTACGGCATGCCCCCGACGGGCGGGATGGGCATGGGCATCGACAGGCTCGTCGTGCTTCTGACGGGCGCGCCGAGCGTGCGCGACGTCATCCTTTTCCCGTTGCTACGTCCGGAGTAGTCAACGCGACACGCCGCGCGTTAGTTTTGCAAATCTCCCGCTACGGGTGGACGATTCCCCCGCTCGGAACATTCCCCCCGTATGCCCAGGGAGAGAAACGTGGCGCAGAAGGTTCAAGTACTGCTCGTGTGCGACATCTGCGAGGGCGGCAAGCCCGGCAGTGAGACCGTCGGCTTCGGCTTCGACGGCGCGTCGTACGAGATCGACCTGTGTGACAAGCACGCAAAGCAGCTCCGCGACAGCGTGGCGACGTACGTCGGCGCGGCGCGCCGCGCCACGTCCGGCGGCCGTGGTCGAGGCGGCCGGTCGGGTGGTGGCAGCCGTTCGGGAGGCGGCGACCGCCAGCGCACCCAGGAGATCCGCGCCTGGGCTCGCAAGAAGGGCATCAAGGTCAGCGAGCGGGGCCGGCTCAGCAGCGAGATCGTGTCGCAGTACGAGGCGGCGAACGGCAAGTAGGGGGAAGGCGACCCGCCCGCACGGGTCGCTACCGGGACACCACGAACCCGGCGCCTGTGGCGCCGGGTTCGTGCCGTGCCGGAGGGGGAACACGGGCCACTACGAGGGAGTTGGAAGGAGAGCACGCAGAGAGGACCCCGGACTACGATGACGGGACGGCTCGCCAACGTCGGCGCGCCGGCTTCCCGACAGGGAGAACAGCATGTTCGAGCGTTTCACCGACCGCGCCCGACGCGTCGTGGTCCTGGCCCAGGAAGAGGCCAGGATGCTCAACCACAACTACATCGGGACCGAACACATCCTGCTCGGCCTGATCCACGAGGGTGAGGGCGTCGCGGCCAAGGCGCTCGAGTCGTTGGCGATCTCGCTCGAGGGCGTCCGTCAGCAGGTCGAGGAGATCATCGGCCAGGGTCAGCAGGCGCCGAGCGGGCACATCCCGTTCACCCCGCGCGCGAAGAAGGTCCTCGAGCTCAGCCTCCGCGAGGCGTTGCAGCTCGGCCACAACTACATCGGCACCGAGCACATCCTGCTCGGCCTCATCCGCGAGGGCGAGGGCGTCGCCGCGCAGGTGCTCGTGAAGCTCGGCGCCGACCTCAACCGCGTCCGCCAGCAGGTCATCCAGCTCCTCTCCGGCTACCAGGGCGGCAAGGGCGAGCCCGCGGGCGCCGGAGGCCCCGGCGAGGGCACGCCGACGACGAGCCTCGTGCTCGACCAGTTCGGCCGGAACCTCACGCAGGCCGCTCGCGAGTCCCGTCTCGACCCGGTCATCGGGCGCGAGAAGGAGATCGAGCGCGTGATGCAGGTGCTCTCGCGCCGTACCAAGAACAACCCCGTCCTCATCGGCGAGCCCGGCGTCGGCAAGACCGCCGTCGTGGAGGGCTTGAGCCAGGCGATCGTCCGCGGCGAGGTCCCGGAGACGCTGAAGGACAAGCAGCTCTACACGCTGGACCTCGGCGCGCTCGTCGCCGGCAGCCGCTACCGCGGCGACTTCGAGGAGCGGCTCAAGAAGGTCCTCAAGGAGATCAAGACCCGCGGCGACATCATCCTGTTCATCGACGAGCTGCACACGCTCGTCGGCGCGGGTGCGGCCGAGGGCGCCATCGACGCGGCGAGCATCCTCAAGCCGATGCTGGCCCGCGGCGAGCTCCAGACGATCGGCGCGACGACGCTGGACGAGTACCGCAAGCACCTGGAGAAGGACGCGGCGCTCGAGCGCCGGTTCCAGCCGATCCAGGTCGGCGAGCCGTCGGTCGCCCACACCATCGAGATCCTCAAGGGCCTGCGGGACCGGTACGAGGCGCACCACCGCGTCTCGATCACCGACTCCGCGCTGGTCGCGGCCGCGACGCTGGCCGACCGGTACATCTCCGACCGGTTCCTGCCGGACAAGGCGATCGACCTCATCGACGAGGCGGGCTCGCGGATGCGTATCCGCCGGATGACGGCGCCGCCGGACCTGCGGGAGTTCGACGAGCGGATCGCGCAGGTGCGCCGCGAGAAGGAGAGCGCGATCGACGCGCAGGACTTCGAGAAGGCCGCCTCGCTGCGCGACAAGGAGAAGAACCTGCTCGCCGAGAAGGCGACGCGCGAGAAGGAGTGGAAGGCCGGCGACATGGACGTCGTCGCCGAGGTCGACGAGGAGCAGATCGCCGAGGTCCTGGCGACCTGGACCGGCATCCCCGTCTTCAAGCTCACCGAGGAGGAGACCGCCCGCCTGCTCCGCATGGAGGACGAGCTGCACCGGCGCGTCATCGGCCAGGAGCAGGCCATCAAGGCCGTCTCCCAGGCGATCCGGCGCACCCGGGCCGGCCTCAAGGACCCGAAGCGCCCCGGCGGCTCGTTCATCTTCGCCGGCCCCTCGGGCGTCGGTAAGACGGAGCTGTCGAAGACGCT
>DASZER010000024.1:0-2383 GCA_035940575.1 Frankiaceae bacterium
GTTCTCCGCCGTACGATCCCCCGTCCCGACCGCCGCACGCGACGGGCGCGGGGCAGGAGGCACGGCGGCTGCGTGCTAGTGGCGCGGCGAGGAGATGAGCACCTGGCGCAGCGCCTCGAACTCCTCGACGCACTTGCCCGAGCCCATCGCCACCGAGTGCAGCGGGTTGTCGGTGATGTGGATCGGCATGCCGGTCTCGTGCTTCAGCCGCTCGTCCAGGCCCTTGAGCAGCGCGCCGCCGCCGGTGAGCACGATGCCGCGGTCCATCACGTCGCCGGAGAGCTCCGGCGGGCACTTGTCGAGGGTCGTCTTCACGGCGTCGACGATGGCGTTGACCGGCTCCTCGATCGCCTTGCGGATCTCCTCGGCGCTGACCACGATCGTCTTCGGGAGGCCGCTCACCAGGTCGCGGCCGCGGATCTCGGCGTGCGGCTCGTCCGGCGCGGGGAACGCCGAGCCGATGGCCATCTTGATCTCTTCCGCGGTGCGCTCGCCCAGCATGAGCGAGTACTCCTTCTTGACGTAGCTGATGATCGCGTTGTCGAGCTCGTCGCCGCCCACCCGGATGCTCTGGCTCGTCACGATGCCGCCGAGGGAGATGACCGCGACCTCGGTCGTGCCGCCGCCGATGTCCACGACCATGTTGCCGGTCGGCTCGTGCACCGGGAGCCCGGCGCCGATCGCGGCGGCCATCGGCTCCTCGATGATGTACACCTTGCGCGCGCCCGCCTGGTAGCCCGCCTGCTCGACCGCCCGCTGCTCCACGCCGGTGATGCCGGAGGGGACGCAGACGACGACGCGCGGCTTCGCGAAGTGGCGGCGGCGGTGGACCTTCTGGATGAAGTACCGCAGCATGCGCTCGGTCGTCTCGAAGTCGGCGATGACGCCGTCCTTGAGCGGCCGGATCGCCACGATGTTGCCCGGCGTACGGCCGATCATCCGCTTCGCCTCCGTACCGACGGCGAGGATGCCCTTGTTGTTCGTGTTGATCGCGACGACGGACGGCTCGTTGAGCACGATGCCGCGGCCGCGGACGTAGACGAGGGTGTTCGCGGTGCCGAGGTCCACGGCCATGTCACGGCCGAGGAACGACATGCTGCTGGCTGCCATGAAGAAAGAGGACCTTCCGGGGGGAACGCGGCGAACGCCGAGACAGCGATGGTAGCCGAGGCTGTCGACTTACCGTTAATGGCGGGTCGTGCCGCTACGCGCCGTACGCCCCTTCCGGGCGAGCGGCCGCGCCGAAGGACGGCCGCGCGAGCGCCGTACATCACCGGGCACGCCCGGCGGCCACGCCGAGCACCCCGCGTCCCGTCCCCTCCCCCGGAAGGAACTCCATGAGAAAGCCCCTGCGCACCGCGCTCGGCGTCGCGCTCGGCACCGCCCTCGTCTCCGCGACGATGACCGGCGCGGCGACGCCGGCGTTCGCCGCGGACTGCGCCGGCGCGGCCCCGCTCCGCGCGGACGCCGAGGTCGGCACGCTCGACCCCCTGACGCTCCAGCGCTGGTGGAGCCACAGCGTCGACACCGAGCGCCACGTCGTGTCGCTCGCCACGCCCGCGGGCTCGGCCACCCTCGAGGTCCGCGACGCGACCTGCGCGACCACGCTGTGCACCGACCGTTCGTCCGCGGTGGCCACCGCGACCTGCACCGTCGACCACAGCGGCCCCGTCGTCATCGGCATCGTGCGCGACGCCGCGGCCGGCCCCACCCTGCTCAACCAGGTGATGGCGTACGTCGTCGATGTGCTCGACATCGGCATCACCGAGTGCAACGACGGCCTCGACAACGACCGCGACGGCGCCGCCGACTGGCCCGCCGACGACGGGTGCCGCAATGCCGCGGACCACACCGAGTCGCCCGTCCACGTCGCCGCGCTCGGCCACATCACGATCGAGACCGACGCGGCGGAGGCGCCGCAGTGGAGCACCACCGGCTTCTTCGGCGACCCGTCGCGGTTCACGTGCGGCTTCGACACGGTCGCGGTCGAGGTGACCTGCGTGCAGGTGCGCGACCCCGAGTTCCTGTACGTGTGCACGCACTTCGTCCTCACCGCGAAGGCGTTCTCGACGGCCAAGCCGCTCGGCCCCGGCACCACCAGCGGCGCCGTCTCCTGCGACAGCGGCAACACGCTCGTCACCGAGGACGCCGACTCCGCGCGCAGCCTCGTCAGGCCGGTGGCGGAGGCGGACAGTTTCCACCCGTACGTCGCCCTCGGCACCGCCTACGTGGTCCGCTGCCGCGCCCTCGGCGCGAACGGCGCCGCCCCCACCGGCGCGTACACCGTCGACTGCGCCGAGCCCGGCGCGGCGTGGCCGGTCGAGACCGTGCCGGACCCGCTCGCGTAGCCGGTTCGCGTGCCGCCACGGCTCTGTCCGTGGCG
>DASZER010000025.1:0-56444 GCA_035940575.1 Frankiaceae bacterium
CTTGCGGATGATCCCGCCCAGCAGTCCCCCGTTCAGCGGTGACCAGGGGATGACGCCGACGCCGTAGTCCTCGCAAGCCGGGAGCACCTCGAGCTCGACCTCCCGCTTGAGCAGGTTGTAGATCGACTGCTCGCTGACCAGACCCGACTGGCCACGCCGGCGGGCGGCCTCCATCCCCTTCGCGATGTGCCACCCGGCGTGGTTGGACGACCCGAAGTAGAGGACCTTGCCCTGGGTTCGCAGCACCTCGAACGCCTCCCAGATCTCGTCCCACGGGGTCGACCGGTCGACGTGGTGCATCTGGTAGAGGTCGATGTGGTCGGTCTGCAGCCGCTTCAACGAGGCGTCGCAGGCACGGCGGATGTTGCGGGCGGACAGGAAGGTGTCGTTGGGCCAGTCGCTCATCGAGCCGTAGAGCTTGGTGGCGATGACCGTCTTCTCACGGCGCCCCTCGCCGCCGGCGAACCACCGGCCGATGATCTGCTCGGTGATGCCCTCGCCCTGCTTCCAGCCGTAGACGTTGGCGGTGTCGAAGAAGTTGATGCCCGCGTCGTGCGCGGCGTCCATGATCCGGTGGCTGTCCTCCTCCGGCGTCTCGGGCCCGAAGTTCATCGTGCCGAGGCAGAGGCGGGAGACCTTGAGACCGGTGCGGCCGAGCTGCGTGTACTCCATGGGAACGACCCTACGTCGTGGCTAGGTTGGGGACGTGAGCGCCCTACCCGCCGCACGCCTCGCCGAACGTTTCCGCAGGCACGGCGCGTCCATCGGGTCCTCGCCGATGTACCGCGACCTCATGGCTCGCCTCGCCGACGACATCGAGGCGCGCGGCCCGGCCTGGACGCTGATGCGCGACCACGCGGGACCGCCCGGCTCCGTCCCCCCGCTGCGCCTGCTCGGCGCGGTGCACAGGCTCGTGCTGTCGGGCCGCGCACCGGCGCTCGCGCGCTACTACCCGTCGGCGGGCGGGACGTACGACCCGGAGCCGGCGTGGGCGGCGTTCCGCGCGGTCCTCGTGGAGCGGGCCGCGGCGCTGGAGCCCGAGCTCGACCGGACGGTGCAGACCAACGAGGTCGGCCGCGCCGCGATCCTGCTGCCCGGCTTCTGCGACGTGGCGCGCCGCTACGGCAGGCCGTTGCGGCCGCTCGAGGTCGGCGCGAGCGCCGGGCTGCTGCTGCGGTTCGACGCGTACCGCTACGTCACCCCGTCGGGCGCGACGTGGGGCCCGTCCTCGTCGCCGCTGACGCTCGACGGCTACCGCACCGACGTCCCGCTCTCGCCGGTGGCCGTCGCGGATCGCCGGGGCTGCGACCGCTCGCCGATCGACCCCGAGACAGGGCGGCTGCTGCTGATGTCGTACGTCTGGCCCGACAACCTCGACCGCTTCGAACGCCTGCGCGCCGCGCTCGACATCGCGCCCGCCCTGCCGGCGCCGGTGGACCGCGCGGACGCCCTCGAGTGGACGCGCGAACGCCTCGCCGAGACCGGCGACGCGGTGCCGGTCGTCTACCACTCGGTCGTGATGCAGTACCTGTCCGAGGACGCGCGGGCGGCGTTCCGCGAGGCCGTCGAGAGCGCGGACGTCGAGCCGAGGGCGTGGCTGCGGTTCGAGCCCGAGGAGGCCGACTTCGTGCTGCGGCTGACGACGTGGCCGGGCGGCGAGGAGCGCCTGCTCGCGAAGGCGCACCCGCACGGCTACGACGTCGAGTGGCTCACGACGTAGTCGACGCAGCGCGTCAGCGCGCGCACGTCGTCGGGGTCCACGGCCGGGAACATGCCGACGCGGAGCTGGTTGCGGCCGAGCTTGCGGTACGGCTCGGTGTCCACGATCCCGTTGGCGCGCAACGCCTTCGCCAGCCACGCCGCGTCGACCGACTCGTCGAAGTCGATCGTGCCGACGACCGGCGAGCGGTGCTCGGGGTCCTTCACGAACGGCGTCGCGTACGCGCTCGCCTCGGCCCACGCGTAGAGCGCGCCGCTCGACTCCTCCGACCTGCGCGCGGCGCCGTCGAGGCCGCCGAGCGAGAGCAGCCACTCGACCTGGTCGGCGAGCAGCCAGAGCGTCGCGAGCGCGGGGGTGTTGTACGTCTGGTCCAGCCGCGCGTTGTCGCGCGCGATCGTGAGGTCGAGCGACGCAGGGATCCAGCGGCCGCTCGCCTTGACGCGCTCGGCGCGTTCGAGGGCGGCGGGGGAGAGCAGCGCGAGCCACAGCCCGCCGTCGGCCGCGAACACCTTCTGCGGCGCGAAGTAGTAGACGTCGTACTCGCTCGCGTCGACCCGCATCGCGCCCGCCGCGCTCGTCGCGTCGACCGCGACGAACGCGCTCGCCGACGGCCTGGCGACGCGCGCGGCCGCGCCGGTCGAGGTCTCGTTGTGGGTCAGCGCGTAGAGGTCCACGGTCTCGTCCGGCACCGGCTCGGCGACGGTGCCCGGCTCGGCGCGCACGACGACCGGGTCGTCGAGGAACGGCGCCGCCTTCGTCGCCTCCGCGAACTTCGCCGAGAACTCCCCGAACACGCAGTGCTGGCTGCGCCGCTCCACGAGCCCGAGCGTCGCGGCGTCCCAGAACGCCGTTGAGCCGCCGTTGCCGAGCAGCACCTCGTAGCCCTCGGGCAGCGCGAACAGCTCGCGCAGGCCCGCCCGCACGCGCCCCACGACGGCGCGGACGCCGGGCTGCCGGTGCGACGTGCCGAGGTAGCCCGTGCCGGTCGCCGCGAGGCTCGCGAGCTGCTCGGGGCGCACCTTGCTGGGCCCGCAGCCGAAGCGGCCGTCGCGGGGCAGGAGGTCGGGCGGGATCGTCGGAAGCTCCACGGCGCCAGGCTATCCGGTGTCCCCGCGGGTCCCCGGTGCAGGATGATGCGCGCGGACGCGCGGCGCGGCGCCGCGCGCGGAGGGGGGAGCGGTGTACAAGGACGTCGACATGGGCGGCAACGCCGACCCGCAGCCGCTGGTCGGCTCGCGCAGGTCGTTCAGGGGCGGCCTCTGGATGATCGGCATGGCGGTCCTGCTGTTCGCGGTCATCGCGTTCCTCCAGCGCGACCGCGACCCGTCGCGGACGCCGGCCGTGGCGCAGTCCCCGGTGCCGACCGAGGCGCTGTGCAGCGGGATGCGCGACTTCGGCGTCGAGGGCATCG
The DNA here is from genome assembly GCA_035940575.1 of Frankiaceae bacterium. Lineage (GTDB taxonomy): Bacteria > Actinomycetota > Actinomycetes > BP-191 > BP-191 > BP-191. Next base: position 3,132 of record DASZER010000025.1, read on the forward strand.
AGGTCGAGCACGTCCAGGGCGACGTCGACTACCCGTCGTCGCCGCCGTTCGCCGGCAGCCACCACCCGATGCCGCTGCCGGCCTCGCCACAGGTGGTCGCGCGCGACGGCGCGCCCGAGCACGTCGTCGAGCGGGCGGTGCACAACCTGGAGCACGGCTACGTCGTCGTCTGGTACGACGCCCGCGCCACCGACGCGCAGGTCCAGGCGGTCGGCGACGCGGTGCGCGAGGTCGGCGAGCGCAAGGTCCTCGTCGTGCCGTGGTCGCGCGACGAGCTCGACGGGCCGCCGTTCACGCTGTCGGCGTGGGGGCACCTGCAGTCGTGCATGCAGCCCGACGCCGCGTCGGTCCGCGCGTTCTGGGACCAGCACGGCGGCACGAACGGCGACGCGCCGGAGCGGAACGCGCCGTAGCGGCGCACCGTCGGGCGCCTACGCAGGGGGACACGGTGGCCATGCAGAACGACGGCTCCTCCGCCCTGCGATCCACCACCACGGACGCCGCTCGCGACGATCCGGACCTCCGAGAGGCGCCCTAGACCTCGGACACGGGGCGCGGGCCCGGGCCGACGTACTTCGCGGACGGGCGGATCAGCCTGCCGGAGCGCTTCTGCTCCAGGATGTGCGCCGACCAGCCGGCCGTGCGCGCGCACGTGAACATCGACGTGAACAGGTGCGCAGGCACCTCGGCGAAGTCGAGGACGACGGCGGACCAGAACTCGACGTTCGTCGACAGCACGCGGTCGGGCTTGCGCTCCTTGAGCTCGGCGAGCGCGGCCTGCTCCAGCGCCTCGGCGACCTCGTAGCGGTGCGAGCCGACCTCCTTCGCGGTGCGCCGCAGCACCCGCGCGCGCGGGTCCTCGGCGCGGTACACGCGGTGGCCGAAGCCCATCAGCCGCTCGCCGCGGTCGAGCAGGTCCTTGACGTACGTCACCGCGTCGCCGCTGCGCTCGACGTCGTCGAGCATCTGGAGCACGCGGCTCGGGGCGCCGCCGTGCAGCGGGCCGCTCAGCGCGCCGACCGCCGCGGACAGCGCCGCGGCGACGTCGGCGCCGGTCGAGGCGACGACGCGGCTGGTGAACGTCGAGGCGTTCATGCCGTGCTCGGCCGCGGAGACCCAGTACGCGTCGACGGCCTTCACGTGCGCGGGGTCGGCCTCGCCGCGCCAGCGGATGAGGAAGCGCTCGGGGATCGAGCGCGCCTTGTCGATCTCCGACTGCGGCACCGGCGGCTTGTCGACGCCGCGCGCCGACTGGGCGACGAACGACATCGCGGTGACCGAGCAGCGGGCGAGGTCGTCGCGCGCCTGCGCGTCGTCGATGTCGATGAGCTGCTGGAGCCCCCACATCGGCGCCATCTCGGCGAGCGCGGACTGCACGTCGACGCGGGCGTCGCCGGAACGGTGCGGGATCGGGATCGGCTCGGCCGGCGGCAGGCCGGGACGGAACGTCCCGTCCACGAGCAGGCCCCACACGTGCTCGTACGGCTCGACGCCGACGAGGTCCTCGATGTCGATGCCGCGGTACCGGAGAGAGCTGCCCTCCTTGTCGGGCTCGGCGATCTCGGTCTCGAACGCGATGACGCCTTCGAGCCCCGACTTCACGTCGCTCATCTGGTGCCTCTCTCCCGTGTGCTCTGGGTCGGCGTCCATCCTCTCATTGGCGCGCGAGTTGGCGCGTGGGTCTTGGGGCAGGATGGGCTGGTGCCCGAAGACCTTCCTCGCCAGGTCGTCGCGCGCCACGAGTACGCCGGTGACGCGCTGTCCGAGTCGAACGTCGCGGCGGACCCCGTGGCGCAGTTCCGGGCGTGGTTCGAGGAGGCCGTCGCGCGGGGCGTTCCCGAGCCCGACGCCATGTGCCTGGCGACCGCGTCGGCCGGCGGCGAGGTGCGCTCGCGCATGGTGCTGCTCAAGGGCTACGACGAGCGCGGCTTCGTCTTCTGCACCAACTACACCTCGCGCAAGGGCGCGCACCTCGCCGAGAACCCGCGCGCGTCGCTGACGTTCCGCTGGGCGCCGCTCGAACGCCAGGTGTGCGTCGTCGGGAGCGCGCGGCGCACGACCGCGAAGGAGAGCGACGCCTGGTGGGCGCTGCGCCCGCGCGGCGCGCAGCTCGGCGCGCTCGCGTCGGCGCAGTCGTCGGTCCTCCCCTCGCGCGACTGGCTCGACGCGCGGGTGGCGGAGCTCGAGACCGAGTGGGAGGGGCGGCCGATCCCGCGCCCGGCGTTCTGGGGCGGCGTGCGCGTCGTGCCCGACGGCGTCGAGCTCTGGCAGGGGCGGCCGAACCGGCTGCACGACCGGCTCGCGTACCGGCGCAGGGGACGTTCGTGGGTGCTGGAGCGGCTCTCCCCGTGAGCGACCTCCCCCTCGAGCCGACCGGCCCGGACCAGCCGGAACGCCCGGGCCGGCGGCTGCGCAGGCTGCGTTCGCTGACCGTCGACACGACGCCGTTGCGGGAGTCGCCTGAGTACCGGCGGCTGTTCCTCGGCGACGCCGTCTCCACGATCGGCACGCAGATGACGGCCGTCGCCGTGCCCGCGCAGGTCTACCTGATGACGAGGTCGTCGCTGCTCGTCGGCCTCGTGTCGATCGCGGCGCTCGTGCCGCTGGTCGTGTTCGGGCTCATCGGCGGCTCGATCGCCGACGCCATGGACCGCAGGCGCCTGCTGCTGATCACGTCGTCGTCGCTCGCCGTCGTGTCGGGGCTGTTCTGGCTCCAGGCGGCGCTCGGGCTCGACCGGCTCTGGCTGCTGTTCGTGCTGGTGTTCGTGCAGGCGGGTCTTTTCGCGGTGGACTCCTCCGCGCGGCGGGCCGTCGTGCCGAGGCTGATCCCCGCGTCGCAGATCCCCGCCGCGACGGCGTTGTCGCAGGTGCTCTGGAACCTCGCGACCGTCGTCGGCCCGCTGTCGGGCGGCGTCATCCTCGGCACGCTCGGGCTGTCGTGGGCGTACGGCATCGACGCGGTGTCGTTCGTCGCGGCGCTGTACGCGATCGTCTCGCTGCGCGCCGTCCCTCCGGCCGGCGGCGGCACGGCCGCGGGGCTTCGCTCGGTGGTCGAGGGGCTGTCGTTCCTGCGGTCGCGGCCGGTGCTGCTGATGACGTTCGCGGTCGACATCAACGCCATGGTGTTCGGCATGCCGCGCGCGCTGTTCCCCGAGCTCGCGGTCGAGCGGTTCCACGGCACCCTCGGGCTCGTCGGCGTCCTCAACGCGGCGGTGGCGGCGGGGGCGTTGCTGGGCGCGGTGTTCGGCGGGTGGTTCGGGCGGGTGCGGCGGCAGGGGCTCGCGGTGCTCGTGGCCGTGGCGGCGTGGGGGCTCGCGATCGTCGGCTTCGGGCTCGCGGGGTCGCTCTGGCTCGCGCTGGTCATGCTCGCCCTCGCCGGCGCGGCCGACATGGTGAGCGCGGTGTTCCGCAACGCGATCCTGCAGACGGCGACGCCGGACGAGCTGCGCGGGCGGCTCGGCGGCGTGTTCATCGCGGTCGTCGCGGGCGGCCCTCGCCTCGGCGACGTCGAGGCGGGCACCGTCGCCAACGCCGTGTCGGCGCAGTTCTCGATCGTCTCGGGCGGGGTCGCGTGCATCCTCGGCGTCGTCGCGCTGGCGGCGCTGGTGCCGTCGTTCGCGCGCTACACGGCGCCGAGCGAGACCCAGACGGCCTGACCCCGCGCGAGCAGCGTGCCCGCGGCGTCGTAGAGGGCCGTGCCGGCGTAGTGCTTGCGGCCCTCGCGCGGCTTGTGCCGCCAGCCGAGGACGACGTGCGGCTGGTGAGGCCGTGGCGTCGCGTCGATCGCGACGGCCAGGCGCCCGAGGACGATCGGCGCCTCGACGGTCTGCATCAGCGCCCACGCGCCGGGACAGTCGAGCGCGCCCCACGTCTCGGTCTCCGTGCCCTCCCGCGGCGTCCACGCCGTGGCGACGACGCCTGGGTCGTTCGTCGGCCCGGGCAGCAGGCCGAGCCCGTCGTCGCGGCCGGGGCCGCAGACGTAGCAGGTGGGGAACGGGTGGTCCCTGAGCCCGGCGTAGCGCGCCATCGCGGCTCTCGCGGCGTCGTAGCCGGGGAACGGCGGCGGCTCGACCTCGACGCTCGCCGCGCTCGCGGTGGCGACGAGCGTGTCGCCGTCGTAGACGCCGTCCTCCCGCACGTCGAGCGGCGTGTCGAGCGGGGGAGGCGTGCGGAGCGTCACCTCGTTGAGCCCGTACGCCGCCGCGACCAGCCCGCACACGTACCCGCCGTTGCCCGAGTCAGGAGGCCCGTTGAAGCGCCGTTCGACGATCACGTGACGACCCTATGACTCGTTCCCTGCAGCCCACGCCGCACGGCCCCGCGTGGCGATCTTCAAGGTTGGAGCTCCGCGGCGGCCACTCGAAGGTCGGCGACGAGCTTGTCGAACTCCACCGCGCGGGTCTCCTCTCCCGGCGAGCGGAGGATCGCGGAGGGGTGGATCGTCGCGGTGATGCGGGACGACGGCGGGAGGTCGAAGACCTCGCCGCGGTGCTGCGTCACCTTGAACGACTTCCCCAGGAGCGTCTGCGCGGCCGTCGCGCCGAGTGCCACGACCAGCCGGGGACGAAGCACGGCGATCTCCGCCTCCAGCCACGGCTTGCAGGCGCCGACCTCGCGGGTGTCGGGCTTCTGGTGGATGCGCCGCTTGCCGTTCGGCGACGGGGTCCACTTGAAGTGCTTCACCGCGTTGGTGACGTAGACGTCGTCGCGCGAGATGCCCGCGGCCTCCAGGGCGCGGTCCAGCAGGCGCCCGGCGGGACCGACGAACGGACGCCCCGCAACGTCCTCCTGGTCGCCGGGCTGCTCGCCCACGAGCATGACGTCGGCCGACGCGCGGCCCTCGCCGAAGACCGTCTGCGTCCCCACCTCGTACAGGTGGCAGCCGCGGCACCCCGCCGCCGCCGCGCGCAACGACGGCAACGTCAGCGTCGACGGCAGGAACGGCTCCGCGCTCACGAGACCCGCGTACCCCCCACACGAGGCGGGTACGCCACAGCGCATGACGGTCTGGATCGGCACGTCGGGGTGGCAGTACCGCGACTGGCGCGGCCCGGTCTACCCGCCGAAGCTCGCGCAGGCGAAGTGGCTCGAGCACTACGTGACGCTGTTCGACACGGTCGAGGTCAACAACGCGTTCTACCGGCTGCCGACCGCCGAGGCGTTCGCGGGGTGGCGGACGCGGACGCCCGACCACTTCGTCGTGACGGTGAAGGCGAGCCGCTACCTCACGCACATCAAGCGGCTGAAGGAGTCGAAGGACTCGGTCGAGCTGTTCGTGGACCGCGCGAAGCACCTGGAACGCAAGATCGGTCCGATCCTCGTGCAGCTCCCGCCCAAGTTCCAGGTGCAGCCCGAACGCCTCGACGAGACGCTCGGCCACTTCGACCGGTTCGGCCTGCGGGTCGCGGTCGAGGTGCGGGACCCGTCGTGGATGGTGGACGAGATCAAGGACGTCCTGACGCGGCACAACGCCGCCTCCGTCTGGGCCGACCGCCGCGAACGCGTGATCACCCCGCTGTGGCGCACGGCCGACTGGGGCTACGTCCGCTTCCACGAGGGCGTCGCGGAGTGGCCCTGCTACACGCGCCCTACGCTGCGGGCCTGGGCCGAACGCATCGCGGCGAGCCATGCGAGCGACGACGACGTCTGGGTCTACTTCAACAACGACCCGCACGGCTGCGCGGTCTACGACGCCGCCGTCTTCGCGATCGAGTGCCGGAGCATCGGCCTCGAGGTGACGCACGTCCCCGCTCCCGAGGATCATGAGCCCGTGCACCCGCAGCCCGAGCCGGCCGACACGACCGCGTGACGTACGACGCCGTCGTCGTCGGCAGCGGCCCCAACGGCCTCGCCGCCGCGATCACGCTCGCCGCGGCGGGCCGCCACGTCCACGTGGTCGAGGCCGAGGACACGCCCGGCGGCGGCACGCGCTCCGCCGAGCTGACGCTGCCCGGCTTCGTGCACGACGTCTGCTCGACCATCCAGCCGCTGCTGCTCGCGTCGCCGTTCTTCCGCGCGCTGCCGCTCGCCGACCTCGGCGTCGAGCTGGTGCACCCCGAGATCCCGTACGCGCACCCGCTCCCGGACGGCCGCGCGGGCGTCCTGCGGCGCGACGTCATGGAGACGGCAGAGGCGCTCGGCGACGACAAGGCGGCGTACGTCCGCCTGATGCGGCCGCTGGTCGAGCACTGGCAGGACGTCGTGGCCGACACCCTCAAGCCGCTACGCCCCCCGCGCCACCCGCTCACGATGGCGCGCTTCGGGCTCAAGGCCGTCCAGTCGGCGGCGGGCCTGGCGCGGACGCGCTTCGTCACCGACGAGGCGCAGTCGCTCGTGTCCGGCGCGGCCGCCCACTCGATGCTCCCGCTCGACCGCTCGCCGACGGCGGGCGTCGCGCTGATGCTCGCGATGCTCGCGCACGCCGTCGGCTGGCCCGCCGTCAGGGGCGGCAGCCAGGTGCTCGCGGACGCGCTCGTGAAGGACCTCGAACGGCTCGGCGGCACGATCACGCTCGGCACCAGGGTCGAGGACGCGAGCCAGGTGCCGAGGGCGAAGGCGGTGCTGTTCGACGTCACGCCGAGCCAGCTCGTCGCGATCGCCGGCGACCGCCTGCCGGGCCGCTACCGCAACGCCCTGACGCGCTACCGCTACGGCCCCGGCATCTTCAAGGTCGACTGGGCGCTCGACGGCCCGATCCCGTGGACGAACGCCGACGTCGCCAGGGCGGGCACGGTCCACGTAGGCGGGACGCTGGAGGAGGTCGCCGCCGCCGAACGCGCGCCGCACGACGGCGCGCACGCCGACAAGCCGTACGTGCTGCTCGTCCAGCAGACGGTGTTCGACCGCAGCCGCGCGCCCGCGGGGAAGCACACGGCGTGGGCGTACTGCCACGTGCCGCACGGCTCGACGGTCGACATGACCGACGCGATCGAGCGGCAGGTCGAACGGTTCGCCCCCGGCTTCCGCGACCTCGTCCTGGCGAGGAGCACGCGCGACAGCGAGCAGGTGCAGCGGCACAACGCGAACTACGTCGGCGGCGACATCAACGGCGGCGTGCAGGACCTCCGCCAGCAGTTCTTCAGGCCGGTCGCGCGGTGGACGCCGTACCGCACGCCGGTGAAGGGCGTGTACCTCTGCTCGTCGTCCACGCCGCCCGGCGGCGGCGTGCACGGCATGTGCGGGTACTGGGCGGCGAAGGCCGCGCTGCGCCGCGAGCTGCGCTAGCGGCTACGAATCGAGCACCGTGCGGTAGCGCGACTCCACGAAGCACCACAGCCCGAACGACACGAGCCCAGCCGCGACCACGAGCAGCAGCGGCCGGCCGTACGGCGCCCGCGCCAGCGACCGCAGCGACGCGTCGAGTCCCTGCGCCTTCTTGGCGTCGTACGTCACCGCGGCCTGCACGACGAAGAACCCCACCAGCGAGAACGCCACCCCGCGCGCGACGAGCCCGAACACCGCGAGGCCGAACACCCACGGCCGCGCCTCCTTGGCGAGCTCGTGCTCCTTGAGGTGCTTGCGGAACCGGCCCGAGACGCCGCGGTAGACGTTGAACAGGCCCGCGGCGACCAGCGCGACGCCGAACGCCGCCACGATCCAGCGCCCGAGCGGCCAGCCGAGGACGCGGGAGGCGATGCCCATGTGCTTGTGGTTGGCGCTCTCGGACTCGCGCGTGAGGACGTACTCCGCGGTCGTGATCGCGAAGCCGGTGTAGAGCGCGGCCTTCGCGAGCGCGGCGCCGCGCCCGGGCCAGCCCTTGTCGCCGGGGCGGACCGTCGCCTCCAGCACGCGCCAGAGGGCGTAGCCGGCGAAGCCGACCGCCACCGCGGCGAGCGCGATGCGGCCGAGCCCGTGGTCGCCGATGACGCGCAGCGCACCCTGGCGGTCGGCCTCGGCGCGGGAGCCGCGGGCGATGTTCGCGGCGAGGATCGCCACGACGACGTAGAGGACGCCGCGGCCCAGCAGCCCCAGCCGCGCGAGCCGTTGGACGCCGTCGCTGCCTGCCGCCTTGCGCGCGCCCCGCCCTGCCGCCGTTGCCATGGCCGCAGGCCTACCCGTTGGAGGGACCCGTGACGCAAGGGTCGAATAAGGGCACACTGGACATCCCCTCACCCGCCGGCGCGCGCGCCGCGCCGCGTCCCCAGGAGCCCCTCATGAACCGACGCCTGTCCCTGAAGTCCGAGTACGTCGCCGAGCTCACCCACGACGAGCTCGCCGTCGTCGTCGCGGCCCTGCCCACCCAGTTCTGCACCGGTGCGTACCGCACGATCAACGTGCAGGAGTGCCTGACGCTGGTGACGGACCTGTTCACCGGCACGACCACCACCGGCTGAACCCCCAACCCCCTCAAGGAGCACTCATGAAGCGCCGCCTCGCCCTCAACTCCGAGTACCTGTCCGACCTCAGCAGCGACGAGATGTCGAACGTCTTCGCCGGCGCCACCCGGACCGGCGTCTACCCGACGTTCGACCGCCCGTGCCCGACCCTCCAGGTCGAGTGCCCCACGCTCGACGGCTGCTTCACCGGCACCACCTCCACCTCCTGACCCCCTCACCCCTTACGGAGCCCCCCTCATGAAGCGCCTGTCCCTGCGCAGCGAGTACCTGCGCGAGCTGTCGAGCACCGAGCTGGCGTCCGTCGCCGCGGCCGACGGCCTGCTCACCGGCATCTACCCGACGCTGAACACGCCCTGCAACACCGACCTCGTCTGTATCGAGGTGGCGCAGCTCCCGACCCGTGACTGCTTCACGGGCACCCCCGCCCCCACCCTGTTCTGCTAGATCCCAGGAGAGCCCGATGAAGCGCCGCCTCGCGCTGCACAGCGAGTACCTGTCCGACCTGTCGACCACCGAGCTCGCGTCCGTCGCGGGCGGGATCCAGTCCGACGGGTGCATGACCGGCGTCTACCCGACGCTCAACACGCCCTGCAACACCGACAAGGTGTGCCTCGCCGTCGACCGGATCCCCTCGTACGACTGCTTCACCGGCACGAGCGCGCACACCGCCGTCTGCTAGCAAGGAGCCCCCTCATGAAGCGCACCCTCTCGCTGCGCGGCGAGCACCTCGCCGAGCTCACGCCGGCCGAGCTCGCCTCGGTCGACGGCGCGGCGCAGCAGACCCTCCAGGGCTGCATCGCGTTGACGTTCGACGCGTGCGACCGCCTGTCGATCACCTGCCTGACCGGCTACTACCCGAGCCTCAACGCCCCCTGCACGACCCCCTGACAAGGAGACAGATGAAGCGCCGTCTCACCCTCAAGAGCGAGCACCTGACCGAGCTCACGTCCGCCGAGATGGCGGCCGTCGCCGGCGCGTACAAGGAACTCCAGACGGGCGAGTGCTTCACCGGCATCTACCCGAGCATCAACTGGCCGTGCCCGACGATCCAGGCGAACTGCCCGAGCGTCCAGGCCTGTGTCGCGATCGAGTACACGGTGCTCTGCACGACCGAGCGCTAGCACGCCGTACGCACGACGAGGCCCCCGGGGTACGCACCCGGGGGCCTCGTCGCGTCCGCGAGCCGTTACGGCGTCAGGACGATCTTGTTGCACTCGTCGAGCTTGTCGCGGAAGATCCGGTACCCCTCCGGCGTGTCGGACAGCCGCATGCGGTGCGAGATCACGAACGACGGGTCGATGTCGCCGTTGCGGATGCGGTCGTAGAGAGGCCGCAGGTACCTGTGCACGTGGCACTGGCCCGCCTTGATCGTGAGCGACCTGTTGATGACCGCGTGCATGGGGAACTTGTCCACGAACCCGCCGTACACGCCCACCACCGACACCGTGCCGCCGTTGCGGACGGCGAGGATCGCCTCGCGCAGCGCGTGCGGGCGGTCGAACTCCTGGCGTGCCATCTGCTTGCCGCGGTCGTACGCGTGCACGGCGCCGACGGCGTGGTGCGCCTCCATGCCGACCGCGTCGATGACGGCGTCCGGACCCCGCCCGCCGGTCATCTCGCGCAGCGCCTCGAGGACGTCCACGTCCTCGTAGTTCAACGTCTCCGCGCCGGCCTTGCGCGCGTACGCGAGCCGGTACTCGAACCGGTCGATCGCGATGACGCGCTCCGCGCCGAGCAGGTACGCGCTCGCGACGGCGAACTGGCCGACGGGACCCGCGCCCCAGACGGCGATCGTCTCGCCGCCCTTGATGTCGCACATCTCCGCGCCCATGAAGCCGGTCGGGAAGATGTCCGTCAGGAACAGCACCTGCTCGTCCGTCAGGTCGTCCTCGACCTTGAACGGGCCCACGTCGGCGAACGGCACGCGGACGTACTCCGCCTGCCCGCCCGCGAAGCCGCCCAGCATGTGCGAGTAGCCGAAGATGCCGGCGGGGGAGTGGCCCATGAGCTTCTCGGCGACGGCGGCGTTCGGGTTGGAGTTCTCGCAGATCGAGTACGCCTCGTTGCGACACGCGTTGCACGCGCCGCAGGCGATCGGGAACGGCACCACGACGCGGTCGCCCACGCGGAGGTTGCCGACGCCGGAGCCGACCTCGACGACCTCGCCCATGAACTCGTGACCGAGGATGTCGCCGCGGCGCATCGTGGGGATGAAGCCGCTGTAGATGTGCAGGTCCGACCCGCAGATCGCGGTGGAGGTGATCCTCACGATCGCGTCGCGGTCGTTGAGGATCGTCGGGTCGGGGACCTTCTCGACCTTGATCTTGCTCTTGCCTTCCCAGCAGGCTGCACGCATCGTTGGTCTCCTTATCGGACGCCGGCCGGCTGGGCCACGTTCTGGGTGAGCATGCGGCCCGCGCGGGTGCCCTCGGGCGTGCCGTCGGAGCGCAGCACCTCGCCCGTCTCCATCACCTGCTTGAACCGTCGCAGGTCGTCGCGGACCTGCTGCTCGGGGTTCTCGCCGAACAGCAGCGCGACCGCGCGCCCGACGACGCCGCCGGGCACCTCGACCGTGAGCTCGACGCGCACCTCGGTGCCGCGGTCGCCAGGGGCGTCGGCGAAGCGGACGACGCCGGAGTTCGGCGCGGTGGCGCCGGGCACCGACCGCCACGCGATGGCGCGGCCGGGCGTGTCGTCGGTGACCTCGGCGTCCCACGTGACCTTCTTGCCGGCGGGGCCCGTAGCGGTCCAGCGCGAGCGGCCGGCGCCCGTGGCCTCGACGGACTCGAGGTGGGTCATGAACGACGGGAGGTTCGAGAGCTGCCGCCAGAAGCGGTAGACCTCCTGGCGCGGCTTGTTGACGGTGATCGTCGCGGCGAACGACTGCGGCCCGCCCGCGACGCGCCCGGCGCGGCGCTCCTTCACGGTCGCGACGACGTCGAGCGCGGTGATGCCCGCGACGGCGGCGGTCGCGAGCGTCGTACGGCGTCGGCGCGCGCCGCTGCGCCCGCGCAGCGCGACCCCGAGGACCGCGAGGTCCATCGCGTCGCCGAGGACGCGCGTGGTCGCCCACGTGCCGCGGCGCTTCTTGCTGCCGAGCAGGCCGGCGGCGTGCAGGAGCTCGCGCGCGCCGACGGCGAGGATCACCGGGTGCGCGGCGGGGGAGTCGTCGACGCCCGCCGCCTTGGCGACGCGGCGGGGCATCGCGAGCTGCGCGGCGCCGAGGCCGAGGCTGGCGACGCCGAGGGCGCGGGCGAGGCGTGGGGCGCCTCGGGAGTCGGGGCTGCGTGACACGGAACGTCCTCCAACGAGTCGAGGTCTCGTCCCGCGCCTACCCCTCGATCCGTTGATCACGCCCCGGACACGCCGCGTCCCCGCCACCAGGGATCGGCGGCGGGGACGCGGAGGCGTTCTTGGGACTAGCGGCGCTCCGCCGCGAGGTACGGCGCGCGGCCGCGCAGCGCGGGGCCCGACACCTGGCGGATGGCGACGCCCTGCATGTCGGACGCGGCACCGTCGGACGGCGAGATCGCATCGCCGTTGGCGCCCTTGACCTGCTTCTTGTTGCACTGGTCGCGAGCGGTGCACGTGTCGACGGCGGTGGCCCACACGCGGCCCTGGTCCAGCGGCGAGACGACGATGTCGAGGAAGTCGTACATGTTGCCGCAGCGGCCGTTGCAGTTGCCGCGGTGGATCGGGTCGTACGGGTTGTTCGTGATGTTGGACAGGAACAGCGGCTTCGACGACAGCGCGTTGGTCGAGACGACGACGTAGGAGTTCCACGGCCTGCTCAGGTCGGTGGAGCGCTCGTTGCCGTCGCCCACGGCCGTCGAGCCGGGGAACGTGATCGCGATGCGGCCGGGGTCGCCGGCGTCGATCGTCGGCCAGTTGACCTCGCGCACGCCGGGCGGCGCGATCATCATCGCCGGGCCCCACGTCTTGCCCGCGTCGCGCGAGACCGACAGGTAGGGCAGGCGGTGGATGTCGTCCCACCACGTGTAGTAGACGTTGTCGGCCGCGTCGACGGCGACCGAGGTCTGCACGAACGACGCGCCCACGCCCGGCGACACGATCGTCGAGCGCCAGGTCAGGCCGCCGTCCTCGGACACCGCGACCGTCGGGTCGAGGCAGCGCCCCTGGGGCAGGTAGATGCGGCCCTTGGAGTCGGTGACCCCGTGGCCGTGGAGGCTGCCGCAGACGCCGAAGTTCTTGCCGCCCGGCTGGTAGCCGCCGGGGAACGGGAACGTGCCGGTCTGCGTGAACGTGCGCCCGCCGTCGCGGCTGGCGGCGCACGTCGCCTCGGCGACGCTGTTGATGCAGTAGTAGACGATCCGCGGGAACGCCGGGTCGATCGGGATCATCGACGGGTTGCCGACCGGCGGCGGGCCGGTGAACAGCGTCTGGTGGTCGTTGACGCCCGCGCTCGTGAGCGGGTTTGTCTGCCACGTCTCGCCGCTGTCGTCGGAGGTCGACAGGATCGAGCCGGCGCCGAGCAGGTCGATGTTGAAGATGCGTCCCGTGACCTTGTCGACGAACAGGTACGGGTCGAGCGACACCGGGTGCGCGTCCTGGTTGGCGAGCTTCGGCTGGACGTTGCGCCACGTGCGGCCGCGGTCGCCGGAGCTGAGCAGGATCGTGTGCGCCTGCTGGCGCGGCGAGCCGGGGGGCAGCGCGTCGAACGTCGACGCGGGGAAGAACACGCGCCCGCGCTTGTCGACGCCGATCGTCGGCTCGGCGGCCTCGCGGCCGACATAGTGGGACGTGAACGCGAGCTTGGGCCCGGAGTACCTGACGGGCTTGTTCCTCGGCACGACGTCGGGGTCGTTCTTCTTGACGATCGTCGCGTGGTACGCCGCGAAGCCGCCCGGCGCGGCGCCGAGGGCGGCGGCACGCGGGTCGGGGCGGGTGGCGGACGCGGTGGTCGCGGCGGCGACGGCCACCGTGAGACCGAGCAGCAGGAGCGGGCGGCGCATGAGGTTGTCCTCCACGGGCAGGCGGGGTTCGTTCCCACTTCGCCTCGGCGCCCCCGGCTCCTGCCGCCCGGCAAGTAACACGCCTGTGGTGTCGTCCGGCCACGACCGAACGCCGACGTCGTGCGCCGCTACCTCGAGGACGCCGGCAACGGCGGCGACCTCGTCGCCGTCCGCGCCCACGCCTCGGGGACCGTACGGAGTCGGCGCCGGGCGTCGCGGTAGACCCGGTGCGCGCGGAGGTCGACTGGCTGACCCTCTACCGGCTGCGCGACGGGCGGATCGCCGAGGCGTGGCCGTACCTGGCGCCACCGGCCCGGCGTAGTCTCCGGCGCGTGCCGCGCTACTCCCTCGACGGTGTCCGCGCCGCGACCGACGGGCCGCACCGCGACCTCGTCGCCCGCGCGACCGAGGTGCTCTCCGGCGACCCGCGCCTCGTCGCCGCCTGGCTCGTCGGCAGCCTCGCCAACGGCGACGCCGATCCGTTCAGCGACGTGGACCTGCGGTGCGCGGTGGCGGACGAGTCGTTCGAGGACGTCCGCTCGTCGTGGCGCTCGATCGTCGACCGCATCGCGCCGACCGTGTCGGTCCGCGAGATCCCGGGGCAGGTCGGCGGCGTCTGCGTCACGCCGGACTGGCTGCACTTCGACGTCGTCTTCTACGCCGCCTCGGCCGCCGACGTCGCGGAGGTCGCGCCGCTGTTCGACAGGGCCGGGCTGCTGCCGGCGACGCGCGTCGCGAAGCCGGTGCCGCGCGGTGAGCCGTTCTACCCGGCGGGCGCGGTGGAGACGTTCCTCTACATGCTCGGCAACATGGTCGCCGTCGTCGGCCGCGACGAGGTCGTGCCGGGGATGAACGGCGTCGGCGTCGTCCGCGACGTCGCGCTCGTGGGGCTGCTGCTGGCGGAGAACGGCATCGCGACGCTGCGCGACCCGCGCTCGGCCAACCCGTTCCCGTTCACGAAGCGGCTGCGCGCGTACCTCACCGAGGAGCAGAACGCGCTGCTCGCGTCGCTGCCGCCGCTCGCGCCGACGATGGACTCGGTGATCGAGTCGTACGTCGCGCTGGCACGGGCGTTCCTGCCGCGCGCGAAGGCGCTGGCGGCGCGTACGGGGGCGGAGTGGCCGGACGCGTACGAGCGCGCGACGGTCGCGTACTTCGAGCGGATGACGGGAGCGTCGCTGTGACGATCCACGAGGACCGCGACCGGGCCGGGTCGTTCGGCGAGGACGCCGAGCTCTACGACCGCGCGCGGCCGCGCTACCCCGACGCCATGGTGTCCGACCTCCTCGGAGGCGAGGCGCCGGACGTGCTCGACGTCGGCTGCGGCACCGGCATCGCGGCGGAGGCGTTCGCCGCGCGCGGCTGCCGGGTCCTCGGCGTCGAGCCGGACGAGCGGATGGCGGCGGTCGCGCGGCGCAAGGGCCTCGACGTCGAGGTGTCGGAGCTCGAGTCGTGGGACCCGCGCCGGCGGGCGTTCGGGCTCGTCGTGTCCGGCCAGGCGTGGCACTGGGTCGACCCGGTGCGCGGCCCGGCGGCGGCCGCGCGGGCGCTCGTGCCGGGCGGGCGGATCGCGCTGTTCTGGAACATCGGCCACCACGACGACGACACGCAGGCCGCGCTCGACGCGGTCTACGCGAGGCACGCGCCGCAGCTCGTTCCCGAGGCGGTCACCCTCCGGCGCGTCGGTCGCGAGGGCGACGCGGAGGCGTTGCGGCTGTCGGGGGAGTACGAGGAGCCGGAGGTGCGCCACTACCCGTGGACGCGCCGCCACACCGCCGCCGAGTGGGTCGCGAAGCTGCCGACGCACAGCGACCACCGCCTGCTGCCCGACGCGGTGCGCGAGGCGCTGCTCGCCGACGTCGCCGCCGTGATCGAGGAGCGCGGCGGCATCGAGGTCCGCTACGACACCCTCGTCGTCACCGCATTGCGGCGTCGCTGATTCTCCGGTTCGACATGGTCGCGGGCACCGGCCGAGGGCTCGTCTCGATCGCCGTCTAGCGAGCACGCGGCCGCGCGTTGTGCCCCCGGCGGGGTCTGACGTCAGCAGCGGGTGAGGCAGCGGGCCCACTCGGCGAGCAACGCCGTCACGTCGCCCGGCGCGAACCGGGCCGCGTCGAACGAGCACTGCAGCACGACGAACGCGTTCGCCGACGCGCTGAGCTGCAGGCCGGACTCGGCGACGTCGCGCGGCACGGTCACCGGGCGCAGCGACGTGCCGAGCGCGGCAACGACCGCCGGTGCCGCGCCCGCGGAGGGCGCGGGGCGGTCCGGCGACGACCGCGTGACCACCGTGCCCACGTCGCCGGTCGCGTTGAACGTCACGAGCCTCGGCCGCTCCGCACCCGGCGGAACGGGCACCCCGGCGGAACGCTCCACCACCTCGATCGGCACGGCCTGGTGCCGTTGCAGTCCCGGCCACACCTCGGCCAGTGCGGGCAGCGTCGCCAGCGCGTCGCCGGGGTGGCAGCGAGCGACGCGGCAGAGGGTGTCGTTCGCGAACCAGCCGACGACCCGCAGGAACCGCGCGGGCCGGCCGTGCACCGGCACCCGGACGGTCAGGTCGGTCTCGCCCGAGACCTCGGCGAGCGCCGCGAACAGCCCGGCGAGCAGGAGGAGCACCGCGCTGACGCCGCGTTCGCGAGCTGCGGCGGCGACGCGCGACGTCGCCTCGGCGTCGAGCCGGTGCACGAGCGTCGACGGGCGCGGGTCGCCGCCGGGGGAGGTGAACGGCAGCGGGACGGCGCGGCGCACGGGCACGCCGTCGTGCAGCGCGCGCCAGAAAGCGAGACCCTCCGGCGCCTCGCGCTCCTGCCACAGCGCGAACTCGCCGTACGTCGCCGCCGGCGCCGGGGCGTCGTCGCGGGCGAGGTACTTGAGGACGATCGAGCGGGAGAGGGCGTCGAAGACGAGGTGGTCGTACGCGAGCGCGAGCAGCGCCGTATCGTCCTCGATGACGTACTGCCGCGCCCGCCACAGCGGGGCGCGGTCACGCGCGAACCCCGTCGCCCACTCCGCGCGGAGGAGGTCGGGCGCCTGGGCCGCCGAGGCGCGGGCGGTGACGACGTCCGGCTCGACGCGGTCATGAACTGTCGTCCCGCTGTCGCCGACGGAGGCGCGCAGCATCGGGTGACGGTCGGCGAGGCGGCGCAGCGCGCCGCGCAGGACGTCGTCGGGCACGGGCGCGGGCGCGGCGTAGGTCGCCACCGAGTTGAACGGCGCCCCGCCGCGCGCGAGCAGGCTGCGCTGCTGCACCGACAGCGGCCACGTCTCAGGCATGCCACCGCTCGACGAGCTCGGTGACGACGTCGCGCCACGGTCGCAGCGCGACCCCGTCGGAGGACCAGTCGTACGCCGCCTCGGGACGCGACTGCGCGACCCACGTCGGCGCAGGGCCGCCGGTGCCGGCGAGCGCGGCGAGCCGCCCGGGCGACCGGGCGTCGACGACGCGCAGCCGGTCGCCCGCTATCACGCCGACGACGTCCATCAGCTCGCGCTGCGTGGGGCAACCGGCGACGACGTCGTAGCGGCCCGCGCGTACGCCGTCGAGGCACGCGGCGACGACCCGCGCGCTGTCGGCGAGGCCGACGAGCGGGACCGGCAGCGAGCCGACGATGACCTGCCGCCCGTCGGCCGGCCACAGCCGCGCGCACGCGACCTCGTCCTCCGGGTCGATGACCCAGCCGAGCCGCAGCACGGTCACGACGCCGGGAAACGTCTCGGGCATGAGGCGTTCGGCGAGCGCTTTCGAGCGGACGTACGCGCCCGCGAGGTCCGCCTGCGGCTCGTCCAGCACGGTGACCGCGGTGGACGAGAGGTAGACGACCTGCCGGACGCCCGCCGCCGCGGCGGCAAGGCACACGCGCGCGGTGCCGAGGGCGTTGACCTCGTGCACGGCGAGGTCGGACATCGTGAAGACCGCGTCGTGGTGCACGCCCGCGCAGTGCACGACGGCGTCGCAGTCGGCGAATGCCGTGGCCATCCCGTCGGCGTCGCCAAGGTCGAGGGCGGGACGCGCGAGCGCGACGACGCCGTCGCCGCGACCGGCGAGCAGCCGCGCGACGGCGCCGCCGATCCGGCCGCGCGCGCCGGTGATCGCAACCCTCATGCCGCCACCATGGCACCGACGGCGGAACGGACGGCGGCCGGCGCGTCGACGAAGCCGTAGTGGCCGCCGGGCGCGGGCACGACCTCGGCGCCCGCGGCGGCGAGCGCGTCGAGCAGCGGCTCGGGGCACAGCGGGTCGTCGGCGCCCGCGACCACCCGCACCGCCGTCCCGAGGGCGCGGGCAGCAGCGACGCGGTCGGCCAGCGGGCGCGGGTCGGACTGGCCGCGCAGCGCGCGCCACGCGTCGTCGTACACGGGGACGCCGTCGAGCAGCGCGTCCGCCCGGGCGCGGTCGCCGCCGAGCCCGGCGGGGATCGCGAATGCGCGCAGGTACCGCTCGTACGGCGTTCCCGTACGCTCCGCGCGCACCGCCGCGAGCAACGCGTGTCCGCCGGGCGTCCACGCGGTCGCGTGCTCGACTGGCGGGGGCGGGGCGAGCAGGACGAGAGCGGCGCACGGCACGACGGCGGCGACCGACGCCGCGACCTCGGCGCCCCACGAGTGGCCGACGAGGACGGTCGCCGACGTGACGAGCCGCGCGACGCGCTCGCGTACGTCGGCGAGGTCGCGGGCCGGTGCTGGCGTGCCATGCCCGGGGTAGTCGGGCAGCGTCACGCGGCCGACGCCGGCGAGCACCCCGTGCAGCGCGCGGGCGAGCTGGTGGCCGAGGCCGGGCCCGGGTGGTAGGCAGAGCAGGTCGGTGCCCGAGCCGGACGAGCACAGCGCGAGGCCGCTCGCCTCGTGGGGCGCGGGGCCGTCCGACGCGGCGCAGGCGCAGGCGCTCAAGGCGGCGCCACCACGGGACGGACGAGCACCTCGCGGAGGCCGTCGAGATCCGCGGGGTCGGCGGTGACGGTGATCGCCGGAACGTGTCGGCGCAGGCGCGCCTCGACGTCGCGCGCGCGTGCGCCGTCGGCGAGCCAGGCGACGGCGCGGTCGGGCGACGCCGCGAGCCGGAACGCCACCCCGGTGTCGAGCAGCGCGGGCAGCACCGTCGAGCACACGTCGACCCCGGCGAGGCAGGTGCCGCGCGCGGCGATCGCCCGGCCGGCGACGTGCCGGAGCTCGCGCACGCGCGCGCCGTCGGCCCTGGCGACGACGATGTCGCCGGTGCGGTAGCGGATGAGCGGCATGACATCGTTCGTGAGGTCGGTGACGACGAGCTCCCCGACGACGGCGTCGCCCGCCTTCTCGACGGCGTCGACCTCCAGGGCCACGAGGTCGTCGTGGAGGTGCCAGGCGGGGTCGCCCGGCACCTGGTACGCGACGTCGCCGACCTCGGAGAGGCCGTACACGTCGCCGTAGCCGCGCGCGTCCCACACCGCGAGGTCGCGCGGCCGTTGCTCGTACGACGTCACGACGAGCCGTGCGCGGTCACCGAAGCCGCCGGGGTAGACGGACTCCAGCACGTGCGGGTTGGCGACGACGACGTCATCGCCGCCGACGGGCGCCGGGTCGGCCCCCGGGTGCACCTGGCGCACCTCGTGACCGCCCGCGAGGTCGACGAGCGCGCCGCCGCCGAAGACGCGGAGCCGGTACGCGCGCGGCACGACGTACGTCACGACCGCCGGCTCGCCGAGGCCGAACGCCGCCCAGTGCCGCAGCCACCGGACGACCTGGTTCGCCTCGTGGGCGGGACCGAGCGCGGTACGCAGCGGCGTGTTCGTGGAGCCGCTCGTCCGGTTGACACGCCCGGGCGCCGCCCCCCCGGCGAGCAGCGAGTCGTAGCCGCGTACGACGTCGGCCTTCGACAGCCACGGGAACGCCGCGAGCCCGCCCGACGGGTCGAGGCCGCGGTACGCGGGGACGCGCTCGGCGGCGTACGCGAGCATCGAGCGGACCCGCTCCTCGCCCACCCGCGCGCGTTCCGGCGCAGGGCGCGCGGCCGCGGCCGCGAGCGCGTCGAGCCCGAGGTCGGCCGCGGCGCGCTCCGCGTCGGCCACGGGCACGAACCGATACCACGCCATGCGCTGCTCAGACGGTGCTGGAGTAGGCGAGGAAGTCGGACGGGTACTCGGGCGGCAGCGCGCTCGCGTCGTCGAGGCGCGCGACGGCGTCGTCGTCGAGCGGCTCGCCGAGGGCGCCGAGCGTGTCCTCGAGCTGGTCGAGCGTCCGCGCGCCGAGCAGCACGCTGGAGACGCACGGCTGCCGAATCGCCCACGCGATCGCGACCTGCGACGGCGTACGCCCGGTCTCCGTGGCGACCTTCGCGACGAGGTCCGAGATCTCGAAGCTCCGTGGCGTCATCCGGGCGGCCATCGTCGGCGAGCCGCGCTTCGCGGAGTCGGCCGCGCGAGTGCCCTCCGGAAGGTCGGTTCCGGGCGCGTACTTGCCGGTGAGGACGCCGCCGCCGAGCGGGCTCCAGGTGAGGACGCCGAGTCCGGTGCGCTCGCAGAGCGGTAGCAGCTCGCGCTCGAAGCCGCGGCAGACGAGCGAGTACTGCGGCTGCAGCACGGTGAACGGCTCCCACCCGTGCAGCGCGGAGAGGCCGAGCGCGGTCGCGACCTGCCAGGCGGCGTAGTTGCTGGCGCCGACGTAGCGGACCTTGCCCGCCGTGACGAGCGCGTCGAGCGTGGAGAGCGTCTCCTCAAGCTCGGTGCTCGGGTCCCAGCAGTGGAGTTGGTAGACGTCGATCCAGTCCGTACGCAGCCGCCGCAGCGACTGGTGCACGCTGTCGAGGATGTGCCGCCGCGAGGCGCCACGGTCGTTGGTGTCGGGTCCCGTGGCGAACCGCACCTTGGTCGAGACGACGACCTTGTCGCGGCGCCCTTCGAGGGCGCGGCCGAGGTACTCCTCGGCGAGGCCGCCGTTGTAGCCGTCGGCGCTGTCGACGACGTTGCCCCCCGCGTCGAGGTAGCGCGCGACCATCCGCGCCGCCGTCTCCGCGTCGGTCTCCTTGCCGAAGGTCATCGACCCCAGCCCCACCGGCGCCACCCGGATGCCGGTCCTGCCCAACCGCCGGTACTCCATGCCTTACTCCTCCGGTCGAGCGACGAGTTTTCGGTGCCGTCCCTCGGTCCACGCGAGCTCGCGGACGGCGGTGTAGACCGTGGCGGCGCCGGCCAGCCGCGCCACGGCGGCGAACGCGCGCCGCGCGGCCGCGCGGCGTTCGCCGGCGCGCAGCGGCAGCAGCAGGTGCGCCTGCTCGGGCAGCAGCCGCAGCACGTCGCGGCGCGGCAGCGCGCGCAGGTCGGCGGCGAGCGCCGTCGCGACGGCGCGGTACTTGCGGTACTCGCCGAGCCACGACCGCGGCGGGTCATGGGCGAGGCACGCGTGGTGGCAGCCGACGACGGAGTAGCCCGCGTCCCTCGCGGTACGGCCGAACACCGCGTCGCCGGCGTGGCGCAGGCGTTCGTCGAAGCGAACGGCCGCGAGCACCTCCGCGCGCACCGCGCACGCGCGGGTGTCGACGGTGCCGAGCGGCTCCTCGCAGCGCGGCTCGCGGCCCGACCACGCCGAGAGCCTGGCGAGGTAGTCGGCGCGGGCGCCGCGCGCGAGCGCCGAACGTCCCGTCGGCGGCGCGACCGATGTCACGACGTCGTGGCGCGAGCAGACGTCGAGCAGGTGCGCGGGCCAGTCGTGGAGCGGGCGGCAGTCGGAGTCGGTGAACAGCACCACGTCGCAGCCCTCGGAGAGCGCGGCGTCGACGCCGGCGTTGCGCGCGGCGTACGAGCCTGGCGTCGCGCAGGGCACGACGGTCACGCCGGGACCGAGCGAGGCGCGCACGACGCGTGCGGCGCCGTTGTCGACGACGTAGGGCCGTACGCCCGCCGCACGCGCGGCGGACGTGAGCGCGCGCAGGTTGCGGGCGGTGCGCCGGTCGCCGCCACGGACAGGGACCACCACGGCGGCCGTCATCGGCGCACCTTGCCCGCGAGGGTCAGCGCCGGCGCGTCGGCGGTTACAACCTCGACCGACGGCAGCAGCGGGAACGACCGCCGCAGCACCGACCGAGCCTCGGCCGCGGTGCCTTGGGTGACGCGGACGTGGCACCGGCCGTCGCGCAGCGCGACCGTGGCGACGATGCCACGCGCGGCGAGCGCCGTCTCGACCTCCTCGCCGAACACCGTGACGCCGCCGGTCGTCAGGCTCCCCGCGAGCCGGCCCGCAACGACGAGCGCGCCGCTGTCAAGGCGGCCGCCGTCGCCGGTGGCGACCGGCGCGTCGGGGATCTCGCGGTAGCCGCCCGCGTCGAGGACTCCGGCGGCGGCGTACGGCGTCCGCACCGCAACCTCCCTTTCCGCGGTCACGGACACGCCGGGCAGCGGCGCGCCGGCCCAGCCCGCGACGACGTCGTCGGGGCAGCGGCCAAGCGTCACGCGCGGCCCGGCCTCGGCGAGGCCGTACCCCGACCAGACCGTCGCGCCCCGCGCGCGCAGCGCGGCGACGACGCGGGGGTCCAACCGGTCGCCGGACAGCACGACGTGGCGAACGCCCTCGGGCAGCGCGACCGTGCCCGCGACCGCCGTCGAGGCGTGCACCGCGGTGACCCCGGCGCCGCGCAGCGCGCGCGCCGCCAGCGCGGGGGCGGCGACCGGCGGCGGGACGTACGTCGCGCCGTCGGCCAGCAGCGTCGCGAGCAGGTCGCCGACGAAGCCTGCGGCGTACGCCGCGCTGCGAAGCGACGCGACGGTCGCGCCGGGCAGCGTGTCGCCCAGGCGGTCGCGAATCGCGGCGGCGTTGGCGAGGGCGCGCGCCTGGTCGAGCAGCACGACCTTGCCGCTGCCTGTGGTGCCCGACGACGCGACGCCGACGAGCGCCCTGCCCGGGAGCGGCGGCGGGTCGGCGACCGCGCGCGCGAGCCACTCGGGCACGGGCGCGCGGCCCGGCCAGAGCAGCGCGACGGCACCGGCGCGCGTCGCGGCGACGACCGCGCCGAGCGCAGCCGCGACGCCGTCGCACGGGACGAGGCGCAGCGCGCCGCCGGCGCCGCCGGCCGCACGCACGACGTCGCGGCCCGATAACACGCGGCCGTTCTCGCGCAGCCACGGGTCGGTCCGCGCCGCGAGCGCGTCCTCGACCGGGCTACGCACGGGGGTCGCCGTCGCGGAGCAGGTCGACCAACGGCAGGTAGCCGTGCGCCTCCGGCACGCCCGCGGCGAGGTACTCGCGCGCGAGGTCGAGCGAGAACCGCAGCACCGCGTCGAGGTCCATTCCGTACGGCGCGCCGCCGTCGCGCACGCCGTCCGCGTGGCCGAGCCACGTGTCGCAGAGGGTGAACAGCGAGTAGAGGCCGTTGAGCGTCCTGATCCCCGCCTCGTCGAGGACCCCCGCGTCGGTCGCGATCGCGGCGACGTCGGGCCACGGCAGCGCGAACGCCGCGCCAGGCAGCGACAGCAGGTTCGTGTCGGGCAGGCCGGGCAGCGGGTGCACGTCGACCCAGCGCCAGCGGCCGTCGGGACCGAGGACGAGGTTGAACGGGTTGGTGTCGGCGAGCACCCAGCGCCGGTCGGCGGCGTGGGTCTGCCAGCGTGCCGCGAGCGCGCGGTCGGCACCCCGCGCGGCGTCGGCCACCGCCCGGGGCGCGGCGACCGGCATGCCGCCGGTGACCGCGAGCAGGTGCTCGCTCGGGCGACGGAGCGCGCGGGCGGCCGGGGTCAGCGCGCGCAGCCCGGCGAACGCCACCAGGTCGCCGGGGTCCGCGACGCCGGGCACGCGACCCAGCGGGGCGAGCGCCCGGTGCGCGTCGCTGACGGCGGCGGCGTACGCCGTAGCCAGCGCGCGGGTGTCGGCGCCGGGCACGGCGAGTGCGTCGCCCATGGTCGTGGTGCCCGCGTCGGCGAGGACCAGCACGAGCGCCGCCGGCACTTCGGCGAGCACGGACGCGAAGCAGTCGCTGCCGAGCCCCGCGACGAGCCGCGCGGGCTCGAAATCGCCCGCGTCGTAGCGCTTCACGACGACGGTCTCGCCGCCTGAGGTCACACGTGCCACGGCGCCGAGGGACGTGCCGCCGAGCGGCTCGACCGTGTCGGGCTCGCGGCCGAGGAACGCACGCGCCGCCGCGACAGCCGACTCCCGAGCGGCGACGCCGACGACCGTCACGGCCGTGCCGGGACCGGCGCGCGGACGCCGCGCGCGTTGGCGCGGACGATCCCGTCGAGCCGTCCGCCCCCCGAGGTCCAGTCGGGGCGGACGCAGACGACGTTGAGGCGCGGGTCCTCGCGCGCGAGCCGGATCCAGCCGAGATGGCCGTCGTCGCGGTGCGGCGCGACGACGAGCACCTCCACGTCCGGCGCGGCGTCGGCGAGCACGTCCTCGATCGACGGCGGATCGACGGCGACCACCGTCTCGGCGAACGTCACGAGCGTCCCGTCGCGGTCGCCCCAGTAGTGCGGTCCCCTGCCCCACTTGCGCTCGAACAGCCCCCGGTTGCGGATGTGCAGCATGGCGTTGACCCGCGGCGTGTACGACGCGTGCGGCTCGTCGTGGGTGACGAGCACGCCGCCGTGGACGCGGAGCTCCCAGCCGGCGCGGCGCGCGCGCTCACACCAGTCCTCGACCTCGATGACGCCGCGGCCGTACCGCTCGTCGAGCAGGCCGACGCGGTCGAGCACGTCGCGGCGCACGACGAGGCAGAAGCCGTAGAGCACGTCGACGGCGCGGACGCCGGTGCCGGCCCAGCGTTCGGACTGGTTCCACGGCATGCCGTTCGACACCGGCCCGACGGCGCCGACCGCCTCGTCGGCGAACGGCGCGAGCAGGTCGCGTTTCCACCCCGCGGGCACGGTCGTGTCGCTGTTGACGAGGCAGACGTACGTCCCCGTCGCGAGCGAGACGCCCTCGTTGACGCCGACGATGAAGCCGTGGTTGGCGGCGTTCGCCCGCGCGCGGACCCCGGCGAAGAGCCCGTCGTGCGCGGCCAGCCACTCGCGGCAGCGTTCGGGGGTGCCGTCGGCAGAGCCGTTGTCGACCCAGACCAGCTCCGTCGTCGCGCAGCCCGCCGGGTCGGCGGCCAGCGAGTCGAGGAGCTTCCGCGTCAGGTCCCACCGGTTGAACGTCAGCAGAACCAGCGACAGCGACGCCGTGCCGGTCATGTCAGTTGACCACGACGCAGTGCAGCGGGTACTCGAAGATGCTCTCGTAGTTGACGATCTCGCAACGGATCGCCTTCGCGTTGGCGCACAGCGCGCGCAGGTGCGCGGCCAGGTTCCGGAGCGAGTCCTCCGCGAAGCTCGCGTTGGCGTGGATCGCCGCGACGGTGTCGGCCTCCGACCGCCGCTTGTGCCGCTCGCGCACGGGGCCGCTCGCCGCCTGCTCGGCCGTGAGCGCGAGGCCGGCGGTCGTGAGCCCCCAGCGGTTGTCCGGCACGCCGCTGAGCGTCACCTCGAGGTCGCAGACCTGGTTGTGCGACGGGTGGTCGCCGATCTCGTGGTCCTCGGCGCACCGGTCCGACGCTATGACCGCCTGCGCCTGCGGGCACGCGAGCGCGACCTTGAGCGCGACGCCCCACGTCGTGAGCGGAGGCACGCCGTCGTGCTGCTCGATCGTGCAGACCTCCTCGATCGGCTTCACGCCGCCGTCGACGGGGATCAGCGTCGACGCGCGCGCCTGGATGAGCCAGCCGGCCGAGCCCGGCGTCACCGCGCGCAGCTCCTCGAACGACGCCCGCACGTAGTCGATCAGCGTCGCCGGCCGGGCGGCGTGGTCGAGGACATCGATGAGCCGAGACATGTGCGCGCCGCGCTGGTCCGCGGTCAGGCCGACGTAGACGTCGAGCGTGACCATGGCCGGCGCGGCGTGCTCGGCGATGACCATCGGGCGCTTCACGCCTCGGTGGCCGACCCGGCGTACGGGAACCTCCGCGAGCGGGCGCTGGGCGTGCAGGTCGGGCATCACGCGTTCGATCGTCATGACCGCTCCCCGGCGTCGGCCGCGCTGCGGTGGTCGAACGAGCCGTCGCTCGCGAGCAACATGAAGTAGGCCCCCAGTTCGAGTCGGGTGTTGTTGGTGACGGTGCGCCGCCCGTTCGGCCGGTACCGCCGGCGGGGGATGACGCGGAAGTCGAAGCTGACGCGGGTCGCGCCGGTGACGTTCGGCTGGTTGCCGTGGCGGAGCGCGACGGCGTCGAAGCAGAGGAGCTGCCCAGGCTCCAGGTCGACGGGCTCGTACGCCGCCGTTCCGACCGCGGTCTCCAGCCACACCGTGCTCGTCGCGGCGGCGCGGGTCAGCGGGACCCAGTAGTTGAGCACCCCGCTCTGGTGGAAGTAGTCGGAGTCGCGGTGGTACTCGCGCACCGCCGTCAGGCCGGGGTAGTGCACGCGGAACGTCGGCATCGCCTGCACGCACAGGTCCTCGCCCCCGAGCGGCAGGACCTCGCGCACGAGGTACTCCTCGTAGAGCGGGCGCACCGCCGCGTCGAAGCCGGCGTAGAAAGCGCGGTGCGCCGGGGTGTCCTGGTCGCCGTGCGTGCCCTCGCCGGGCGGCATCGTCTCGTGCAGGCGCGCGAGGTCCGGCACGTCGAGCAGCGCGGCGACCGCCTCGGCGAACGGGTAGCGCGCAGTGTCGTACCGGTCGACGCGCCGCGTCGCCGTGGGCGCCTGGCGCATCGTCGCGGTCACGGGCCGGCCTCCCCGTCGATGTCCGGGCGGCCGGGGCCCCACCACTCGTCGAGCAGCGCGTCGAGGTGGCGCCGCCACGTGGCGTCGTACGTCTCGCCCTCCCAGAGGCGGACGAGCGGCGCGCCGTCGTCGCCGGGGGCGAGGCTGGAACGGTGCGCGCCGACCGTGGCGCCGAGGAGCTGGCGGCGTACGTCGTCGCAGCGCGCGACCAGCGCGGGGTCGCTCGCGACGCGGTCGCCGAGCCGCATCCAGAGCGGGCCGTAGACGTACCAGACGTTCTTGCGGACGCGGGCGGAACGGTTCGGCGCGACCGTGTGCCACAGCGCCGGGTGGAACAGCAGCACGTCGCCCGCCCGCGCCATGACCTGGCGCGCGCCGGGCACGGCGGCGGCGACGTCGGGGAGCTCGCGGTAGCGGCTCTTGGTCAGCACGGGCTCGAGGCCGGGCAGCGGGCGCGGCATGCCCGCGAGGTGGCTGCCCGGCGCCGCGACGAAGTTGCCCATGTCGACGTCGTCGACGTCGGTCAGGTACACCGCGCACTTCAGCTGCCAGACGGGCACCTGGCCGCCGGCGCGCGGGAAGAAGTACGGCGAGGGGTCGTCGGTGTGCCAGCGGATCGCGGGGTACGGCGACGGCGGCCGCAAGGTCACGGTCGAGACGAGGAGCTGGATCGCGGCGCCCATCAGGTCGAGCGCGGCGCCCAGCAGCGCCGGGTGGTCGACCAGATCGAGGAAGGCGTCGTCCTCCTCGACGACGTTGACGCGCTCGAACGCCGTGCCGCTGGTCAGGTGCGGGTCGCCGTGCAGCGCCGCGAGCCGGTCGACCGCGTCGAGAGTCCGCTCGACCGTGGCCGCGTTGACGGCGCCCCGGAGCAGCGTGAAGCCGTCGCGGTCCCACGCCTCGCGCTCGGCCGCGTCGAGGCGCCGGAACGGCACGGCGGCCGGAGCTTTCGGCGCCGAGCGCACGGCATCGCGGACTTCCCCCACGGATTCCTCTCAACCCCCCTGCCGGGACGTGGACGAGCCCCGGGCGGAGTGGCGAGTCTACCGACTGGGGTCGGGGGCGGAAGGGCGGTTCGGGAGAAAACCCGGTCCGGCTCGGGCGGGCGCCGAGGCGCGCCGGGCTGCCGTCCCAACAGGGAGGATCGCCACGCGGGGAAGCGCTGTGCGGACTCCCTGAACGGAGGTCTCAGGCGGGTGCGGGAGCGATCCCCGCGGGGACGCGTCGGGCCTCCGCGCGCGCCGCGATGCGGCCCAGGTAGCCGGCCGCGTCGGCGCTCCCCGCACGTCCCGCGGCGAACGCCTGCGTCGCCCACGCGGCGGCGAGACGTACCTCCATCGCGGTCATCGCGTCGCAGGTCCGGTAGCGGAAGTTGTTGCTGTTCGGGACGAAGTCCTCGGCGCGGGTGACCTCGGCGTTCCCGAACCGCTCGCCCGGCAGCGGCGAGTAGACGTTGAACTGCGCGCCGTCGAGGTTGAGGTCGATCGCGGTCGTGACCGTCGCGAGCACGCGGTCCCAGTCGTCGCCGGGGAGCCCGACCATGAACAGCCCGCGTACGGGGACGCCCGCGCGCTTCACGGCGGCGATGCGTTCGGGGGTGTCGCCGAGGACGCGGCGGCGCGCGGTGCGCAGCACGACGGGGTCGACCGACTCGATGCCGACGATGACCTCCGCGCAGCCCGCCTCCGCGAGGCGCGCGACGACGTCGTGGGTGAACCTGTCGAGGTTGCCCTCGACGGAGAACGCGATCCGCCCGCCGCCGCCCTCGGCCACCGCCGCGGCCGCGGCGACCGCGTGCTCGCCGTCGGACGCGAAGTCCTGGTCGCGGAACTGGATTGCCTCCACGCGCACCGCGGCGAGCGCGGCGACGTCCTCGCGCAGGCCGTCGAGTGAGCGCGCCGACCAGCGGCCGTGGACGCGGATGTAGGGGCAGTACAGGCACGTCCTGTCGCAGCCGCGACTGGCCTGCAGGTGCGCGCGCAGCCGGCCGTGCTCGTCGCGGTAGCGGTCGAGCGGGAACAGGCGGTACGCCTTCCCGATCGCGAGGTCACGGGAGCCGTACAGGTCCGCGAGCGCTCGTGTCGCGTCGCCGAGCACCACCCATGAACGGTCCGCGTCGACGTGCGACAGCGTGGCGCCGTACATCACGACCGGCGTCGCGGGGTCCGCGCGCCGCATCTCCGCCGCGGCGTCGAGGTCCGCGCGCCACGTCGCGAGCTGCACCTTGAGCAGCCGTACGTCCACGCCCGCGGCCGGCGGCATCGGGCCGCCCGTGGCGTTCTCGTCGCGGACGTGGACGGCGACGCCCGCCGCTTCGAGCGCGGCCGCGACGCCGACCGCCGTCAGGTCGGGCCGGGGCGTGTCGCCGGGGTACGCCGCGCCGAAGTCGCCGGACATGTCGCCGTGCACGGTCACGCCGTGGCTCAGCCGGACCAGCTCGACCGACCGGGCGCGCCGCAACGCCGCCTCGGCCGCGGCGCCGACGGCGGGCGCGACGGAGAGCACCCCCGGCGCGGTGTGCAGCCGGAGCGGAGCGAACCCGCCCGCGTACGTGCTCATCCGCCGAGCCGCGCGACCGCGTCGGCGAGGGCGTCGACGGAGCGGAACATCGCGTCGTTCAGCGACTCGTCCGGGATCTCGAGCCCGAACTCCTCCTCAATGCTCACGACGAGCTCCACGAGCTGGATCGAGTCGAACTCGCGCAGCGCGGCCTCGGCCTCGCCGCCGCCGGCGACGCGTTCGACGACCGCCACCACCCGGTCCCGCGTCACGACGTCTCCCGCAGCACGACCGAGGCCTGCATGTAGTCGGCGTTGTAGCCTGCGTACTCGAACGACAGGCCGTTCTCCGCGACGAACTCCGCGAGCGCCTTCATCTCGTGCTCGGGCGCCTCGAGGTAGTTCCAGTACTCGTCGAACAGCAGCACGGTCCCCGGCGCGAGCAGCGGGCCGAGCGCGTCGAACGCCGTCTTCGTCGACGAGTACAGGTCGCAGTCGACGTGCACGAAGCCGAGCGGCCCCTCGCACTCGCGCGCGAACGCGGGCACGGTGTCGGCGAACCAGCCCGCGTGCAGGCGGACGTTCCGCTCGGCCAGCCTCGGCGGTTCGTACGCGTACGTCCCGGCCGGCGCGATCTCCCCCCACGCCTCAGGCAGGCCGTGGAACGAGTCGAAGCCGTGCAGCTCCATGTCGAGCCCGAGCCGCCGGGCGGCATCGCAGATCATCCGCGCGGTCGAGCCGCTGCCGACGCCGAGCTCGACCCACACCCGCCGCGTGGGGTCGACGTGCCGGAGAGTCGCGAGCAGCAGCGACCGCTGGTCGCGGAACGCCGGGACGCCCGCGAGCTCGGTGCGCTCGAACTCGTCCGCGGCGATCGCGTTGAGCACGTCGCGCCGGAACGCGCGGGTCTTGTCGGTCGTGTCCGGCGCCCCGCGCACCGTGCGTACGACCGTCTGGAGCAGCCGGTTGCTCGACGCGATGCGGACGAGCTCACGGCGATGGACGTCGTCGATCACTACGAGAGAACCCCCCTCGAAACCCCCTGAACGAGGCGGTCATGGTCGCACGGCATCGGGATCCGTGTCCGCGATTGCGAAACGTCCCGCGCTCACGACCTCCTCCGGCAGCCCGGCCCGGCGCGCCACCTCGTCCGCGACGACGAGGTCGAGCACCGCGCGGTCGACGCGGGCGCGGCTCCAGTCGACGAACGCGGGACCGTCTGGCGTCATCGTCACGTCGCGGCGGCGCGTACGGCCGACGACGACGGCGTCGGGGGCGCCGTACGCCGCCACGACCCCGGGCACGGGGAACGGCGCCGCGCCCGGCCGCTGCGCGCGGCCTCTCGTCGCCTCGTGCACCCGCCGCAGCGCGGCGTGCACCGCGGCCCACTCCTCGGGCGAGTCGGGATGGCCGCCCGGCAGCTTCCGCGTCAGCACCAGGCCGCCGTGCTGAGGGGCGCCGTCCTTCGTGGGCACGGGCAGCGGCACGACGAGCCCCGCGCCGTCGAGGTTGGCGAGGTCGGCGAGCAGGGCCAGCTCCCATGCGAGCGACGCCTCGTCGCTCGTCATCAGCCGGCCGACGCACGGAACGCCGCCGAGGTCGACAGAGCGCACCTCGCCGGAGTGGGTGCCGGGTCGCGGGTCGCCCGCGCGGGCGTCCGGGCCCCAGGCGCGCAGAAGGTCCTCGAACGTCATGCTGGTGTCGTCGCCGACGTGAGCAGGCCCACGACCGCGTCCACGTCCGAGAGGTCCGCGAGGACGGCGTCGGGTCCGAGGGGCGCGAGGTCGGCGACGCCGTACAGGCCGGTCGCGACGAGCGCGCAGCGCAGCCCGTACGCCCTTGCGCACGCGAGGTCGCGCGGCGTGTCGCCGACGATCCACGTCCTCGTCGGGTCCGGGCGGCGGCCGAGGCGTTCGGCCACCCGGTCCCGCGCGAGCGCGACGAGCGCCGTGCGGTCGCGCTCCTCGCACCCGTACGCGCCCGCCGCGAGGTCGAGCTCGTCCGCGAGCCCGAACAGCCGCAGCTTCAGCTCGGCGTTCTCGCGCAGGTTGCCCGTGACCACCGTCTGCACGGCGGCGTACGGGCGAAGCCCGCGCAGGACCTCGCGCACGCCGGGCAGCACGCTGCCGCCGGCGAGGATGTCGCCCGCCGCCGCGTGCATCTCCTCGCGCAGCCGGTCGAGCATCGCGAGGACCAGCGGCTCGCACGCCGCCTCGTCGGCCGTCGTCGCGACGGCGAGGTCCCACAGCACCTGGCGGTCGGTGGAGCCGGTGACGTTCGGGCCCTGGCCGACCGCGGTGCCGGGCAGCAGGGCGGCGACGGTGCGTTCGAGCGACGCGCGCGTGGCCGGGCCCGCGTCGAGCAGCGTGCGGTCGACGTCCCAGAGCACCACGAGGTCGCGGCTCACTCGATGAACGCCTCCGTCCGCGCCGTGCGCTCGACCCACAGTTCCGCCGCGCCCTCCTCCACGTCGTCCCACCGCGCGACGAAGTCGCGCGCCCACGCGCATACGTCGAGCATCGCACGGCGGCGGCGTTCCCACGGCGGGCGGGAGCCGTACGCGTCGAACATCGCGTCGAGGTCGTCGACGAGCGTGGGGTGGTGCGTGCGGACGATCCACTCGGCCCACGCCAGGTCGTGCACCGGGTCACCCCAGCGGACCAACTCCCAGTCCAGCAGCGCCGCGGGCTTCCAGCGTTCCGGATCGACCAGCAGGTTCTGCGGCCCGAAGTCACCGTGCACGAGCACCTGGCCGGGCTCCGGCGTACCGAGTTCGGGAACGGCGTCTGCCGGCACGGCCTGCACCGCGCGCAACAAGCGCCCGCACAGCGCGAACACCTCGCGCGCGTGCCCCTCGTCCAGCAGCTCCTGGCCATGCCGCCCCCGGACGAACTCCATGGTCAGCGTCTCGTCGTCGAACGCGAGCACGCGCGGGATGGACAGCCGGCCGTGCAGCCGGGTCAGCGCCGCGTGCTCGCGCGCGCGGCGCTCGTCCACATCGGGACCGGCGTACCGCTTCACGACGGCGTCGACCGAGCGAGCGGTCCAGTTCGTGTACCCGTGCTTCAGGCGCACCCGCACCCCTTCCGCGCTCTAGCATCCGGCGCGGAAAGGATAGGGGGTGAGCGCCGCGGACCGGTGGGGTTTCAGCGCACAGCAACGGTGGCGGTACGACGCGCCACGCAGGCCCGGGCACGAGCGCGCGCTCCCCGTCGCGGTCGGGGCGGAGGTCGGTCGCGAGGTCCGGGCGGCGGCGTTGGCCGCGGCGCTCGACCGGGTGGCGCGTACGCACCCGATGCTGCGCGCGACCCTCGACGGCGACGGCGTCGTGGTCGCGGACGAGCCCCCCGTCGCCGTCGACGAGATCGAGGTCGCGTCGTTGGACGACGGCTTCGCGGCGTACGGCTCGGCGCCGTTCGGGGACTCCCTGTGGCGCGCCGGGCTGCTGCGCGCGCGGGACGGTCGGGCGGCGCTGGCGCTCGCGTTCGACCCGGTCGTCGCCGACGGCGCCTCGGGAGGGATCGTGCTGCGCGACCTCGTCTCCCCGGGCGGCACTGCCGGGCGGACGTACGGCGAGTACGTCGCGTGGCAGGCCGCGACGTACGCCGGCTGCGCCGCCGCCGGCCACTGGCACGACGCGCTCGACGGCGTCGCGGTGAACCGCGCGTTCCCGCTCGCGCGCGACGCGCGCGCGGAGCCTTCGGGAGAGCGCGTGACCCGCACGGTCGCGACGCCGCCGACCGAGGACCTGGCGACGCGGGCGCGGATGACGCCGCTCGCCGTACGGGTCGCCGCCCTGCTCGCGGCGACCGCGCGCGTCACCGGTGCTTCCGACCTGTCGGCGCGGGTCGCGGTCGCGGCGCGGCCGCGCGGCTGGGAGCGCACCGTCGGCGTGTTCGCGAACGATGTCGTGCTTCGCATGCGCGCGGCCGGCGCGGCATTCGACGCGGTGCTGGCGGAGGCGCGCGGCGTGTGGCTCGCCGCGCTTGCGCACCAGCACGTGCCGTACGCGCTCGTCCGCGAGTGCGTGTCGCCCGGCCTGCGCGTGGACGACCACCGCCCGCCCGAGATGACGGTGATCGCGCCCGCCGTCGGCGGGTCGTCGGGCCTCGCGACGCGGCTGGCGGGGCCGGCGTACGACGACCCGGAAGGCCTCGTCGTGACGCTCGACGGCGCCGGCACCGCGGCGACGTTCGACACCGCGCGCTTCGACGTCGCCGTCGTGGACGCGATGCTCGCCGAGGCCGTACGGCTCGTCGGCTAGCGGGACCGGCGTGAGGTCAGCAGACGTCGCGGCGCGGCGCGGGGCGCTCTGGGCCGCGGCCGCGGAACGCGCAGACGAACGCTCGCAGCGCCGGCTCGGAGAAGCTCGGGCAGTGCAGCCGCCGGTGCCACGCGGTCGCCGCGACGCCGGTCACGCCGGGGCGGCGTACGACGACGACCTCCTCGCGGAACGTCTGGGCGAACGGCCGTACCGCCGCGTCGTCCACCCCCGTGCCGAGCCAGACGACGACGAGCCCGTGCTCGAGCGCGTGGACGAGCTCGCCGTCCGGGGGCGCGACGGCGTGGACGCCCGCCTCCGCCGGTCGCGGCAGGTGGTCGCCGCCGCTCGGCGGCTCGACCGTGTAGCGCGGGGCGTCGACGTGCGTTCGTCCGCGGTCGGCACGCGTGTCGTATTCGCACCCCGCCGCGCGCAAGTCGCGCACCGTGCGCCCGTCGCGTTCGGCGGGCGAGGCGGCGCCGCGCTGCGCCAGCAGCACCGCGCCCCAGAGACCGACGCAGAGGACGAGCGCGGCGACGACGCCGCGCCGCGCGAGGGCTCGGGCCGTCTCGCGGGTCAGCGAACCGTGCTCGTACGGCGTCGTCACCGTGGCGCGACCTCGGAGAGCCGGCCGCTGTCGAGGTGCAGCACGCGGTCGGCGCGCGCGGCGACGGACTCGCGATGCGTGATCATGACGGTCGTGATCCCGATGCCGAGGACGCGGTCCAGCACCTCTTCCTCGACCACGGGGTCGAGCGCGCTCGTGGCCTCGTCGAGGACCAGCACGCGCGGCGACGCGACGAGGGCGCGCGCCAGACCGAGCCGCTGGAGCTGGCCGCCGGACATCGACTTGCCGCGCTCGACCAGGATCGTGTCGAGCCCGACGGGCAGCCGCGCGAGGTCCTCGCCGATGCAGGCGAGGTCGACCGCGCGCCGCACGACGTCGTCAGGGACGTCGCGGAACAGCGTGATGTTGTCACGGATCGTGCCGCCGAAGAACTGCGGGTCCTGCGGCACGTAGCCGAGCCGCGCGCGCAGCGTCGCGAGGTCGTACGACTCCAGCGGCTCGCCGTCGAGCAGCACGCGCCCGCCGTCGGGCCGGTACAGCCCGGCCAGCAGCATCGCGAGCGTCGACTTGCCCGTGCCGCTGCGGCCGGTGACCACGACGCACTCGCCGGGGCGGACCGTCAGCGACACGTCGCGCAGGACGGGTTCGCGCGTCCCGGGGTAGGTGAACGTCACACTATCGAGGCCGAGCCGTCCCTCGGTCTCGGCCGGTGCGTGCCCGCCGCCGGTCTCGGAGTCCTCGTCGAACACGTCGTTGATCCGGTCGAGGTGCGCCCGCACGCTCGCGAGCTGGAACGCCGAGCCGAGCATGACCGTCACGGGACCTACGGCCGCGACCGCGAGGCTCGTCGCGGCGACCATGGTCCCGGTCGCGACGCGCCCGGCGAGCACGTCGCTCGTCCCGACGAACACGAGGACGACGGGAGCCACGACGCGCAGCGCTTGGAGCAGCGCGTCGGTGACGCCGCTGGAAATGCTGCGCGAGATCTCCCAGTTGGTCTCCTCGGCGAGCATCTGCGCCCACGCGTCGGCGGTGTCGTTCTCCGCGCCCGCGATCTTCACCGACTGCACGCCCGATAGCAGTTCGACCAGGCGCGCCTGGCTCGCCGCCTGCGCCTCCAGGCCGCCGACCGTGAGCTGCCACTGGTGGTGCCACGCCGCCGCGAGCACGACCGCCTGCGCCCCGACGAGGACGAACGTCACCGCCGCGAGCCGCGGGTCGAGCACGAGCACGACGGCAAGCAGCGAGAACGCCGTGAGCCCGTCGACGATGCCGGAGAGCACCGCGGTCGTGAACGTCTGCCGCAGCGCGCTCGTGCTGCGGACCCGCAGCAGCAGGTCGCCCGTCGTCCGCCGGATGAGGAACGAGTACGGCAGCGACAGCATCTTGCCGAGGATCGCGAGGCTGAGCCGGTAGTCGATCCGCGCGCGCAGCCACGACAGCGTGACGGCGCGCATTCCGAGCACGAACACCTGCGTCAGCAGCAAGGGGATGACGAGCAGCGAGAGCCGTCGCAGCGACCCGGTCGCCTCGGACGGGATCACGACGTCGAGCGCGTACCGCAGCACGAACGGGAACGACAGCACCAGCGTCTGCGACACCAGCGCCGTCAGCGCCACCGAACGCAGCAGGCCCGCGTCGCGCAGCAGCGGCAGCACGTGCGCCCACGCGCGGCGGCGCGGGTCGGCGGGCAGGGCCGCGTGGCGTACCCGCGGGCCGTCGAAGAGCAGCGCGATCCCTGTGAAGCTCCGGTCGAACACGTGCAGCGGGACGTGCCGGTGCCCGAACGCCGGGTCGACGACGTAGACACCGTCCTTCGTCGCCTCGTCGAGCACCACGAAGTGGTCGAGCTTCCAGTGCAGGATCGTGCCGCGCGGCAGCAGCGACACCTGGTCGGCCCCCGCCTTCACGCCGCGCGCGTTGAGGCCGTACGACCTCGCGACGCGCAGCAGCGTCAACGCCGACGTCCCGCCGGGCCCGGGGTCGACGCGCTGGCGCATCTCGGGCAGCGGCACGTCGATGCCGAAGTGGTCGAGCACCGTGACGAGGCACGCCGCGCCGCAGTCGCTCGCCTCGACCTGGGCGACGTAGCGCAGCGCCGGGTCCTTGCGGCGGCCGAGCCGCCGCCGCGCGGACGACGCCGTCTTCGCGAGCGCGCCGCCGACGGCGCGGGCCATCGCGCTCGCCCTGCGCGTGACGGGCGCGTTGACCGGTACGCCGGTGGTGTCGGGGTGCCGTCGCGCCTCGATCGCCTCGGGGCGGAAGACGGGCTCGTCGTCGGCCGTCACGTGTGATGCCCCCCTTGTGACGGAGCCGGCGGTCCGGCCGCGTCCGCCGCCAGCTCGTGGCGGAGCACTTTACCGGCGGCATTGCGCGGCAGCGCGGGGATCAGCCGGAATCGCAACGGCCTGCGGACGGGCGGCAGGTGCTCGCGCGCGTAGGCGCCGAGCGCGCGCGTGACGTCGGCCTGGTCAGCGGGGCAGCCGGGCGCGGGCACGACGTACGCGACCGGTACCTCGCCGAGCCGCGAGTGCGGCACGGGCACGACCGCGGCGTCGGCGACGTACGGATGGTCGCCGAGCACGCGCTCGACCTCCGACGGGTGGAACTTCGCGCCCCCGACGCTGATGTAGTCCGTCTCGCGGCCGATGAGGAACAGCCACCCCTCCTCGTCGAGGTACCCGACGTCGCCGACGCTGACGAACCCGTCCCGCGCGTCGGGCGCGCCGCCGCCGGCGTAGCGGGCGCCGCGGTCGGTGAGGTAGACCCGCCCCGGCTCCCCCGGCGCGCGGTCGCGGCCCTCGTCATCGAGCACGCGGACGCGGACGCCGGGGAAGGGCCGCCCGACCGTGCCGGGGCGCGCGAGCCACTCGTGCGGCGTGACGTAGGTGCCGGGCGCCTCGGTGGCGCCGTATCGCTCGTAGAGGACGGGGCCCCACCAGTCGAGCATCGCGTGCTTCGTCGGGACCGGGCAGGGCGCGGCGCTGTGCACCACCGCGCGCAACGACGGCGACGGGGCGCCCCGCACGTCCTCCGGCAGGGCCCGCAACGCGTCGAACATTGACGGCACGAAGAACGCCGTCGTGACCTCGTGGCGGCGCATCGCGTCCAGCGCGGCGACGGGCGACCACTCGCGCAGCACCACCAGCGCCTGGCCCGCGTGCAACGCCCACGACGCGGTCGTGAGCGCGGCGCCGTTGTGGAGCGGCACCGTGACGAGATGCCGGCCGGGACCGGCGATCCCGACGCGTGCCGCCGTCGCCACCTCGCGGGCGGCGCGCAGTTGTGCCGTCATGCGCTCGGGCGGGTGGCGGACGATCTTCGGCGCTCCGGTCGTTCCCGACGTGTACGGCAGCAGGCCGCCCGCTGGACCCGGCGGCACGTCGGGCCCGCCCCGCTCGACGAGTCGCGCGATGTCGAGCGCCCCCAGCGTCGCGACGACGCCGGCGGCGCCGCGGAGGTGCGCCGCGTCCGCGTCGGTGGCGTGCGGCGCGAGCGGTACGAGGTGGAAGCCGCCGAGGCACGCCGCGAGGTACGCCGTGACGAGGTCGGCCGGGTCCGGCAACGCCGCGAGGAGGGCGGGTGGTGCGGCAGCGTCGAACGCCACGGTGTCCCGGACGGCCGCGGCGAGCCGCGTCGCGCGTTCGAGCAGCGTGCCCGCGGACACGACGGTCCCGTCGGAGTCGAGCAGCGCCGGGCTGTCCGGCCGGCCGCGCGCCCAGCTCCAGAACCCCTCCCCGTCCTCCCCGTCGGCGACGGCGATCGACTCCGCGCCGGACGGGTCCTGACCGACCTCGACGAGCGCGTCCCTGCCGAGGTCGTCGCGCAGCCGCGCGCGCAGGTCCGTCCCGCCGAGCGGCCCGAGCGCGACGACGCGGCCGCCGGGTCGCAGGCGTGCCAGCGCACCCGTTCCGGCGAGCCGTTCGACGGCGGCCCGGGACGTCACGAGGTCGACGGCGTCCTCCAGCGCCCTCGCCGTGGCGGACACCGAGAGGACCGGCGGCAGGACCGCGCGGCGGTGCGAGTGGACGAGCCCCGCGACGACGTCGAGCGTCGCGGGCTTGTCGAGGGGGAGCAGCACGACGGCCGCGCCGCCGGCGGTGAACCCCGCGGCGTCGGTCGCGAGCGTGCGCATGCGGGCCGCTGCGTCGCGCTCGCCGGGCTCCCCGGCGTACGCCTCGGCGAGGGCCCGAGCGACGACCGCGACCGGGTCGTCGCCGGAGGGGGCCGCGCGCAGCAGTCCGGCCAACTCGGCCGCCGCCACGTCCAGCCCGTCCGGGACCGAGAGCACCACGCGGTCCGGCTCGCCCGCGGCCCACGCCCAGAACGGCTCGTCCCGCCGCCCCGGCTCGGCGCTCATCCCGGGGCCGGAACGACGGATGCCACCCCCGCCGCGCGAAGCGGCCGTGGTGGCATCCGCACGGCGTAGGTCACGCCGCGAAGCCTACGATCAGGCGTCAGTCGAGGACGATCAGGGTGGTCAGGTCCGGAAGACCCGGGTGGCCACCGAAGACCTCGTCGAGAACGTCGTCGGCGACCGGCGCGAAAACCGCGTCGTCAAAAGCAGACATTGAGTACCTCCCCGTTTCCAGTTGAATTCCGGCGAAGGCCGGGAACCGGGATGGTAGGGGACAAACCGGACACCGTCAAGAACGTGTCAGGACACCGTGCCGCCGGTCAGGCTGGCCAGCTCACCCGCGAGGTCGGCCAGCACGGGGAAGTCGAAGATCAGCTCGAGGGGCACCTCGACGCCTAGGTCCTCCTGGAGCAGTGCCGTGACCTCCAGCGCCGCAAGGGAGTCGCCGCCGAGCGCGAAGAAGTGGGCGTCCGGAGGCGGCGGGTCGACGCCGAGGACCCCGCCGACGACGGACGCCACCACGGTCGCAAGGGGCGACGGTGGTGGCGTCCGGTCGGTCTCCGTCACGCCGTCAGCCTACGGCAGCCGGCGTCTCGGCCGCTCAGTCGACGACGCAGAGGGTCCCGATGATCGGAACCTCGGTGCACCCGCCGAAAACGTCGTCGAGGACGTCGTCGGAAAGCGTCGAGAACGGCGTGTCGTTGCGCGAAGTCATGAATGTCCCTCCCCTTTGTATTACGGATGGCGTCCGCCATCGTTGCTGGTTGGGGCAGGGTAGGGGTGGCGGGAATGCCCGTCAAGGACGGTTCGGACCGCGGACCGGCGCAGCGCCACCGCCCCGGCCGCGCCGAACGCCACGTCCGCCGCGACCTCGAAGACCGCCGTGACCTCGAGAACGCCGCCACGCCGGGAGCGACCGGCGAGCCGACGTACACGTCGCTGAACGCGGTCCACTCCGGCAGCAGGTGTGCCGAGACGAAGCCGGCCGCCCGCGCTACGCGCGAGATCGCCGAACTGGAACGGCGACACCGCAGCAGATCCTCTCGCTGGAGGCGCGAGGTACCGGCAGCCGCGCGAAACCCACATCACGGGCCGTTCGCCGACCCTGAAGAAGCGATCACCGACCGGCGGTACCGGCTGGACACCCTGATCGCCGAACAGCCCGCGCCGGCGCCTGACCCGACAGCGTCGCCGACGCCCGTGCCCGACGGCCGTTGATCGACGCCCGCTTCCCCGACGTGCCACACGCGCGAACTACGCGGCCTGCTGGACCCTGCGACTGGCCTTGACGTACGACCCCGCCGACACGCCGCAGACGATCACGCTGTCCGCGACCGGCACAGGTGGTGCGCAGGCCTGTTATGTGCCCCCGGCAGGATTCGAACCTGCGACACACGGTTTAGGAAACCGTTGCTCTATCCCCTGAGCTACGGGGGCGCCGCCTAGGTCCGGTAGACGTGGACCGGCAGGCCGATCGTCAGCGACGAGTACAGGCGGTTCATCGACGGGATCGTGATCCTGATGCAGCCGTGCGACGCCGGATACGTCGGCACCGACGGCGCGCCGTGGATCGCGAAGCCGCCGTTGGCGAAGTACGCCGGGCGCCACAGCGAGCCGAGGCGGCTGATGCGCCAGCCGTCGATCTTGCGCATGACGGAGAAGTTGCCGGTCGGCGTGTTCGCGACCTCGCGGTCGCCCTCGACGTAGAACACCTCGCCGCTGCCCGACGAGATGTCGAGGATGCGCTGCACCGCGCCGCCCCTGACGTAGTAGAGGACCTGCTTCGTCAGGTCGGCCTCGACCCACGCGCCACCGTGCGAGTAGCGCAGCCGCGGGACCGACGTGCCGCGGAAGAGGCGGTCGTACGTGCGCGCGTCGACGTAGCCGGTGCGCGGCAGGCCCTGGACCTTCTGGAACGCGTACGTCGCGTGGACGGTGTCGTAGCCGAAGAAGCCGTTGACGGTGCCGACGTCGTAGTGCAGGGCGGCGAGGCGCTTCTGCACGGTCAGGACGTCGTTGCCGCTCATGCCCGAGCGCAGCGTGCGGCGCACGACGGTGACGGAGAACGCCGTCGTGACGCCGGCCGCGTTGTCGTGGTCGGCGGCCTTGACGAGTCGGAACGTCCGCTTGCCGAGCGTGAACGACGTGAGGTCCCACGTCGCCGTGCTCGTCGCGGACAGGCGGCGGCCCGCGAAGTCCTTCCAGCCGTCGGCCGTCGCGATCTGCATCATCACGGCGTGGCCCGGGTGCGGCGGCAGGACGGTGACCGCGACGCGCGACGTGACGCCCTGCTCGACGACCCAGCGCGACACCGACGTGGCGAGGCGCGGGCGGACGAGCGAGGTCACGGTGTTGCTCTGGCTCGGGCCGACGTACGGGTTGGCCGGGTGCGCGACGTACCACTGCGCGTTGCGGTCGGGCGACAGGCGGCGGTGCGAGACGACGCCGTCGGCGTTCGTCACGAGGCGGCCGATCTTCGTGTACGCGCTCTCGCCCGGCTGCTTCCTGTAGAAGTCGACGGGCTGGTTGCCGATGGCGGTGCCGGTGTCGGTGCGCGTGAGCTTCGCGCTGATCGTGACCGGCGTGCCGTACGTCACGAGGCCGGCCGAGACGGTGGCCGTGAGCTTCGTCAGCAGGGCGGGGACGGGCACGACCTCGGGCTTCGTCGCCGGGTCGGAGTACGCGCCCTCGGTGTTGCGGGTGAACACCGAGAACGAGTACGTCGTGCCGTTGGTCAGACCCGTGACGATCGTGCTCGTGGCGGTGCCCGTGTAGCGCGTGACGCCGTCGGCGACCGCGGCGGGGGCGACCGCTCCCTCCTTCTGCACGACGGTCACGCCGGCGAAGTCGGGGTCGGCGGGGTTGGTCCAGGCAAGGGTCACCTGGGAGTCGGCCGGGTGCGCCGCGAGCCCCGTGACGGGGGTCGGCGGAGCGGCGGCGTACGCCGGAGCGGCGGGGAGCACGACGGCCGCGGCGATGCCCGCGGCCAGCAGAGACGCGGAAACGCGGGCCATGAACGCGGGAGTCTAACGGGCCGGTAGGCTCGGGAACCGCCGTTTGGCCGGAGAAGGAGCGTTACGTGCGGGTTGCGGACATCATGACGAACGCCAGCGTGACGGAGTCGCCGTCGGACTCGTTGCGGTCCGCGGCCGACACGATGTGGCGTCAGCAGACCGGATCGCTGCTCGTGATGGACGGCGAGGACCTCGTCGGCATCATCACCGAGCGCGACGTGATGAAGGCCGTGGCGCAGGGCAAGGACGTCGACGGCACGACCGTCAGCGACGTCATGACGCGCGACGTGCTGACGATCACGCCCGAGACGTCGGCGCACGAGGCGGCGCGGCACATGGCCTCCCGCTGGATCCGCCACCTGCCCGTCTGCGACGGCGGCCGCGTCGTCGGCGTCGTGTCGCAGCGCGACCTCGTCGGCGTGTTCGCGGCGTTGCGCCAGGACCCCGACGCGGTGGCGCTCGCGAGCGACCCGCTGGTCCGGGAGCTGCGCCTCGCGCGCATCGAGCAGGGGGACCTGGACTGAGCGGGCCGACGCTCCCGCCGGACTCCTACGACGAGTCCGACGAGGGCTGGGGCGAGGCGCCGCCGGGGGACGACGACGCCGTACGGCGGCTGCTCGACGAGCGCCCGCCGCACCACGACCGCTAGGCCCGCTGCTCCACGGCGCAGAACGCGCAGCGGCGCGCCGCCGCCGGGATCGAGGACAGGCACTCGGCGCACTGCTTCGTGGTCGAGTCGACCTCGGGCTCCGTACGGCGACGGTCCATGAGCGCGTTCACCGGGCGGACGACGAAGAAGTAGACGACCGCCGCCGTGATCAGGAACGTCAGCAGCGCCGTCAGCACGCGGCCGTACTGCAGGCTGCTGCCGATGGGGTCGCCCGTCGCCGCGTCGACCCCGCACGGGCCCTTGAGGCAGACGTCGAGCGTGTCGAAGCTCGCGCTGCCGAACAGCCCGATCAGCGGGCTGATCAGACCCTCGGTGAACGCCGTGACGACCGCGGCGAACGCCGCCCCGATCACGACGCCCACGGCGAGGTCGACGACGTTGCCGCGCAGGACGAACGATTTGAAGTCCTTCAGCATGGGTGTCCTCCTGGTGACAGTTCTGCAGCGGAAAGGTGAAACCACGCAAAAAGGATGAAAGCGACAGCGTGGCTCCCCGTGTCCTCCCCGTCCATCCACCCGGGGGGACCCAGGCTCGAAAGGAGCCCAGTCTTGCGCGTTCGTCCGCTTCTCGCCGCCGTTCCGGTGGCGGCCCTCTCCCTCACCCTCGTGCCGGCCCAGGCCGCACCCGTCTCGTCCGCGCCGTACGTCGTCGTCCTCCGCGACGGCGCCTCGCCGGCCGCCGTCGCCGACAGCGCCCGCGCTCTCGGCGCCGAGGTCGGCGCCGTCTGGTCGCACGCCATCGACGGCTTCGCCGCCCGCCTCACGCCCGCGCAGCTCGCCGCGCTCCAGGCCGCGCCCGAGGTCGCGTACGTCGACCGCGACGTGACGTTCACCCACACCACGACGCAGACCAACCTGCCCAACTGGGGCCTCGACCGCGTCGACCAGACGTCGCTGCCGCTGTCCGGGACGTTCACGTACAACGCGACCGGCACCGGCGTGAAGATCTACATCGTCGACAGCGGCATCCGCTTCTCGCACACCCAGTTCGGCGGCCGCGCGGTCAGCGGCATCGACGCCGTCGACGGCGGCACCGCCGACGACTGCAACGGTCACGGCACCCACGTCGCGGGCATCGCCGGCGGCTCGACGGTCGGCGCGGCCAAGACCGCCACGCTCGTCGCCGTCCGCGTCCTCGACTGCGCCGGCAACGGCACCCTGTCGAGCATCGTCTCGGGCATGGACTACGTCGTGCAGAACCACGCCGCCGGCACCCCGGCCGTCGCCAACCTCTCCCTCGGCGGCGGCGCCAACAGCACGATCGACACGGCCGTCAACAACGCGATCAACGACGGCGTGACCGTCGTCGTCGCGGCCGGCAACGGCAACACCGGCGGCGTTCGCCAGCCCGCCTGCAACTACTCGCCGGCCCGCGTCGCCAACGCCATCACGATCGGCGCCACGACCAAGACCGACGCCGCGGCGTCGTTCTCGAACTACGGCTCGTGCGTCGACTGGCTCGCGCCTGGCGTCGAGATCCTGTCGTCCTGGTACACCGGCGACACCGCCGGCGCGTACCTCGACGGCACGTCGCAGGCCACGCCGCACGTCGCGGGCATCGCGGCGCAGTACCTCCAGAACAACCCGTCGGCCTCCCCGGCGACGGTCCGCACCGCGCTCTACAACCTGACCACCAAGAACGTCATCTCCAACGTGGGCACGGGCACCCCGAACGCCCTGGCGTTCACGAACCTCTAGTCCCCTCCACGGAGGCCCCGGGTGCGCGCCCGCGCCCGGGGCCTCCGTCCTTTGTCACACCGGGTTGTTAGGGTCGGCCGATGCTCGACGAATCAGACGTCCGTGCGGCGCTCGACGCCGCCCTGTCCTCCGGCGGCGACTGGGCGGAGGTGTACGCCGACCGCCGCGACTCCACGACGATCAGGATCGAGGACCACCGCGTCGAGGAGCTGACCAGCGGCCGCGACCAGGGCGCGGGCATCCGCGTCGTGCGCGGCTCGCAGGCGGCGTACGCGTACACCAACGTCCTGTCGCGCGACTCGCTGGTCGAGGCCGCGCGCGCGGCGGCGGCCGGCATCCAGGGCGCCGTTGCCGGGTCGCCCGTGGTGGTGGACCTCACCGCGGCGGTGCCGCCGGTGACGCACCCGATCACCCGGTCGCCGCGCGACGCCTCCAAGGAGGACAAGGTCGCGATCACGCGCCGCGCCGAGGAGGCCGCGTGGTCGCAGGGCGACGAGGTGCGGCAGGTGCTGGCGTCCTACGCCGACGTCGTGCAGCGCGTGTTCATCGCGAACTCCCTCGGCCACCTCTCCGACGAGACGCGGACGCGTACGCGCCTCGCCTGCCAGGTCGTCGCCGCGCGCGACGGGCTCGTGCAGACCGGCTTCGAGGGGCCTGGCGCCTCGCGCGGCCTGGAGCTGTTCGAGGAGTCGCCACCCGAGTGGATCGGGGAGCAGGCCGCGCAGCGGGCGTTGCGGCTGCTCGACTCGATCCCGTCGCCGGCCGGCGAGATGACCGTCGTGCTCAACGCGGGCGGCGGCGGCGTGCTGTTCCACGAGGCTTGCGGGCACGGGCTCGAGGCCGACTCGATCGCGAAGGACACCACCGTCTACGCGCACTCCAAGGGCTCGCGCGTCGGGTCCGAGCTGTTCAACGGCGTGGACGACGCGAGCGACCCGAACATGTGGGGGTCGTTCCAGTTCGATGACGAGGGGACGCCGGCGCAGCGGACCGTGCTGTTCGAGAACGGCGTGCAGACCGGCGAGATGTCCGACCGCATCAACGCGGCGCGCCTCGGCGTCACGCCGTCGGGCAACGGGCGGCGGCAGTCGTACGCGCACCTGCCGATCCCCCGCATGACCAACTCCTACGTCCTCCCCGGCGTCTCCGACCCCGAGCTGATCCTGCGCGACGTGAAGTACGGCCTCTACGCCGACGGCCTCGGAGGCGGCGAGGTCAACCCGGCGACGGGCGACTTCGTGTTCGGCATCACCGAGGCGTACCTCATCGAGAACGGCCAGCTCACCCAGCGCGTCCGCGGCGCGAACCTCATCGGCAACGGCCCCTCGGCGATCTCGCTCGTGGACGCCGTCGGGTCCGACTTCGCCGTGAAGCAGGGCATGTGCGGCAAGGACGGGCAGTGGGTCCCGGCCGGGTTCGGGACGCCGACGCTGCGGATCGCGCGGCTCACGGTCGGGGGGACGGGCGCATGAGCGACCTGCTGGACCTCGCGTCGCGCGTGGTGTCGTGGGCGTCGGACGGCGAGGCCGTCGAGGCGTTCGCGACGCATGCCGTCGACACGTCCGTGACGGCGTTCGAGGGGGAGGTGGAGCAGCTCTCGTCGTCGGAGACGCGCGGCGTCGGCGTGCGCGTCGTGATCGACGGGCGGATGGGGTTCGCGTCGACCTCGGACGTGTCGGAGGACGGGCTCGCCTACGCCCTGTCCGAGGCGCGCTCCAACGCCGCCCTCGGCACGCCCGACCCGGGCAACGTGCTTCCCTCGCCCTC
Organism: Frankiaceae bacterium; assembly: GCA_035940575.1. Taxonomy (GTDB): domain Bacteria; phylum Actinomycetota; class Actinomycetes; order BP-191; family BP-191; genus BP-191. Next base: position 47,935 of record DASZER010000025.1, read on the forward strand.
GGACTTCGAGCCGGTGCCGTCGATCTTCGTGTCGGGCCTGGAGTCCGTGCCCGCCGCCGACAAGGTCGCGGCGGCGCTGGAGCTGGAGCGGGCCACGCGTGCCGCGCACGAGCTCGTCGCGGCGGTGGACTCGGCGACGTACGGCGACTCGCGGTCCTCCGTCGCGATCGCGTCGACCACCGGCGTGCTCGCCGAGTACGCGCGCACCGACGTCTACGCGTACGCCTACGCCATCGCGCGTACCGGCGACGAGACGCAGACCGGCATCGGCCTCACGCAGGGGCGCTCGTTCGCCGAGCTCGACCTCGCGGCGGCGGCGCACGAGGCGGCCGTGCGCGCGACGCGCCTGCTCGGCTCGCGCAAGCCCGCGACGGCGCGCGTGCCGGTGGTGTTCGACCCGCTCGTGACGGCGTCGTTCCTCGGCGTGCTCGCGGCGGCGCTGACCGCGGAGGCCGTGCAGAAGGGCCGCTCGCTGTTCGCCGAGCGCGTGGGCGAGGCGGTCGCGCAGGAGTCGTTCAGCCTGGTGGACGACGGGCGGCTGGCGGACGGGCCGGCGGCGGCGCCGTTCGACGACGAGGGCGTGCCGACGCGGCGTACCGAGGTCATCTCGAACGGCCTGCTGGCCGGCTTCCTGCACAACACCGAGACCGCGACCCGCGCCGGCGGCGGCGCCGGGTCGACGGGGAACGCGTCGCGTCCGGGCTACAACGCCTCGCCCGGCGTCGCGCCGTCGAACCTGTTCCTCGACGGCGTCACCGTGCCGCCGACGGAGATCCTGGCGCGGGCCGAGGGCGGCCTGTACGTGCAGGACGTGTCGGGGTTGCACTCGGGGACCGACCCGGTGAGCGGGCAGTTCAGCGTCGGCGCGACGGGGCTGTGGATCCGCGGCGGCGGCCTGGCCGAGCCGGTGCGCGAGGTGACGGTGTCCTCGACGCTGGTCGAGATGCTGCTCGGGATCGCCGCGCTCGGCAGTGACCGGCGCTTCTTCCCGTTCGGCGGCTCCTACGGCGGCGCGACGACCCTGCTCGCCGAGATGACCGTCGCGGGCGCGTAGCGGATCGGGCGCCCGGCGAGGGCCGGGGGGCGCGGCGAACATTGAAGATCGCCACGCGGCGACCCGCTCGCCCGGCTGCAAGGAACCTCGGCCCGGACCGTCGGTGAGTGAGCCGCCCCGCGCGGCCGCGGCGCCCCGCGCGCGCGTCCGCGCCGCTGGCCGCGCCGCGCCGCGCCGCGCCGCTGGCCGCGCCGCGCCGCCTGGGGCGCGCCGCGCGTGCCGCGCCGCTGGCGCGGCTACGGGTCGAGGAGCACCCCCGGGTTGAGGACGGCGTGCGGGTCGAGTGCCTGCTTCGCCGCGCGGAGCGCGGCGGCGAACGGCTCGGGCCGCTGCCGGTCGTACCACGGCCTGTGGTCGCGGCCGACGGCGTGGTGGTGGGTGATCGTGCCGCCGTTGGCGAGGATCGCCTCGCTCGCCGCCGCCTTGATCTCCGCCCACTGCGCGAGCTCGCTGCCGCGCCGCGCGGGCGCGAGCACGGTGAAGTACGGCGCGGCGCCGTCCGGGTAGACGTGCGTGAGCCGGCACGTGACGTGCGCTGCGCCCGCGACCCGCGTCGCCGCCTCCCGCGTCGCCGACCGGACGGCGGCGACGTACGCGGCGAAGCGGTCCCACGTGACCGCGGTCTCGAACGTCTCCGTGACCACGCCGAGCAGCACGAGCTGGTCTCGCAGGTACGGCGCCCGCAGGAACGTCTCACGCCACTGCCCGCTCGCGCCGTCGCGCGACGGCGCGCCCGCGCCCGACACGCGCGGCTCGCCGAGAAGCGTGCCGCCGTGGTCGCGGGCGACCTCCAGCGCGCGGTGCAGCTCGTCGGCGACCGGCCACTCCGGCGACTCGAACGACAGCACGAGCACCGCCCGCCCCTCGGCGTCGGTGCCGGTCAGCCGCGCCTCGGTGCCGTCGACCAGGCGGCACCCGGCCGGTGCGAGGCCCGACTGGACGATGCGGCGCACGGCCTCGGCGCCGCCCTCGAACGTCCCGAACGCCACCGACGCGCCGGCGCGGTGCGCTGGGCGGGCCTGCAGCCGTACCCACGCCTCCGTGACGACGCCGAGCGTGCCCTCGGAGCCGAGCAGCAGCCGGTCGGGCGACGGTCCCGCGCCGGAGCCGGGGAGGCGGCGGGACTCCCAGACGCCGTGCGGCGTGACGGCGCGAACGGACTCCACGACGTCGTCGACGTGGGTGAGGCGGGTGGCGTAGTGGCCGGCGGCGCGCGTCGCGATCCAGCCGCCGAGGGTGGAGCGCTCGAACGACTGCGGGTAGAAGCGCAGCGTCAGCGCGTGCTCCCGTAGCTGCGCCTCGAGGTCCGGGCCGAGCGCGCCCGCCTGGATGCGCGCGGCGCGCGACGTCGCGTCGACCTCGACCGCGGAGCGCAGGGCGCCGAGGTCGAGGGAGACGGCGGCGGCGTACGCGTCGCCGACGTCGGGCTCGACGCCGCCGACGACGCTCGTGCCGCCGCCGTACGGCACCACGGCGACCCGCGCGCCCGCGGCCCAGTCGAGCGCGTCACGCACGTCGCGCTCGTCGCGGGGGCGCAGCACGAGGTCGGGCGGGTGCTCGACCAGGCCGCGCAGGCCGCGTACGACGTCGCGGTAGCTGCGCCCGAACGCGTGCCGTGCCCGGTCGGCGCCGTCGCGCGACGCGAGCGTCGCGAGGGACGCGGGCGGCTCGACGCGCGGCGGCGGCAGCGCGGGCAGCGGCGCGGGCGTCTCCGGCGGCTGCACGGCGAAGCCGAGCACCTCCGCGAAGTACGGCGCGGCCGCGGCGAGGTCGGGCAGGCGCGGCTCGTCGCCGGGCCCGCCCCATCCCCAGACGGCGTACGTCACGGCGGTGCTCCCGGGGCAGGGGCGCCCGGCGGCGCGGACGGCGGCGCGCCCCGGGCCGCGGCCGCGGGGGCCGCAGGGGCCGCGGTGGGCGGCGGCGCGGGCGGGAGGAGGGCGGGGGAGAGGCGTTCGGTGGTGGCGGCGAGGGCGCGGGCGACGCCGGGGAGGCAGGCGACCACGCCGAGCGCGCCGTCGCCGCTCGTCTCGGGTGGCGGGACGGCGAGCACGAGGACGTTCGCCGCGACGACGCGCGCCGCGGCCGGGGGCGCCGCGGTGTGCGTGAGCGGGTCCGCCGGTGCGCTGGCGAGGACGTCGATCCGGTCGCCGGGGTGGAGCAGCGCGACGGCGCCTGGGTCGGCGAAGCGGACGGGCACGGCCACCGCTTCGGGCACCGACGCGAGCAGGGACGGGCCGACGAGGCGTACGTCGGTCAGCGGCTCGCCCGCGCGTACGGGACCCGCCACGACCCGGCCGAGCACGGCCGCGCCGGGCCGCAACGCCCCCGCGGGCACGACGGCGACGGGCAGCGGGACCGTGCGCAGGTCCGGCAGCGCGAGCGGCACGCCGGGCACGAGGTCGCGCGCGGCGGCGAGCACGAGCACCGAGGGTGGCGGCGCGGGACGGACGGCGGACAACCCGAACAGGACCGCGAGCCCGGCGAGCGCGGCGGCCAGCAGCCGCCGCCGCGCGGCGACGAACAGGCGCAGGCCCGGCCAGGAGACGGCGTTCATCCCGAGAAGTCCGCCCCGGCGAGGGCCGACCCGCAGGCGCAGGTACGGACGGTGGGCAGCGCGGGCACGAGCCGGTCGAGGAGCGCGCGGAGGCGCTCGTTGTTGGAGGAGAAGACGCGGAACACCTCGTCCGCCGTCACCGGCGGCACGCCGGGCACGCCGACGTCGTAGTCGGTGATGAGCGCGATGGAGGTGTAGCAGAGCTCCAGCTCGCGGGCGAGCACGGCCTCGGGGTGGCCGGTCATGTTGACGACCGACCAGCCGAGCGAGGCGTACCAGCGCGACTCCGCGCGCGTGGAGAAGCGCGGCCCCTCGACGACGACCATCGTGCCGCCGTCGTGCGCGCGGATGCCCACCTCGGCGGCGGCGGCGAGCGCGGCGGCACGGCCGTGCGGGCAGTACGGGTCGGCGAACGACACGTGCACGGCCCGGTCGTCGTAGAACGTCTGCGCGCGCCCGGACGTACGGTCCACGAGCTGGTCGCACACGACGAAGTCGCCAGGGTGCACGTCCGGTCGCAACGACCCGGCCGCGCACGGCCCGACGACCTGCGTGACGCCGAGCGCGCGCAGCGCCCAGAGGTTGGCGCGGTACGGGATGAGGTGCGGCGGGTAGCGGTGGCCGGGCCCGTGGCGCGGGACGAACGCCACCGACCGGCCGCCGATCGTGCCGACGACGGGCGGGGCCGACGGCGGGCCGTACGGCGTGTCGACGTCGACGGCGTCGGCGCCGGTCAGCAGCTCGTAGAAACCGGAGCCGCCGAACACGCCGATCTCCGCCTCGCTCGCGACAGCCATCCGCACCTCCGGAAATCAGGGTGCGGCCGACACTAGCGGCGCGTCGCGGAGCGGTGGGGTGCCGGCCGGAATCTGTGGAGAAACCGCCCGAAAACGGGCTCGAGCCTGTGGACTCAGCTCGCGGCGGCGGTCCCGGAGCCCGACGCCGAGGACGACGACGAGGACGACGACGAGGACGAGGACGAGGAGGACGGCGACGCAGCGGGGGAGGCGGCGGGCTTCGACTCGGCCGGCTTCGACTCGGCCGGCTTCGCGTCACCCGAGGACGACGTCGAGGACGAGCCCCGGCTGTCGGTCTTGTAGAAGCCCGAGCCCTTGAACACGACGCCGACCGCCGAGAACACCTTGCGCAACGTCCCGCCGCACGACGGGCACTCGGTCAGCGGGTCGTCGGTGAACTTCTGGACGACCTCGAGCCGCTCGGCACAGGAGGTGCAGGCGTACTGGTACGTCGGCACGGCGGGGGCTCCTCGCGTTAGCACTCTCTGGCTTCGACTGCCAATGATGCGACGCGGGCGCCCCCGCCGTCCAGCCGACGTCGAACGGGCGGACCTGAGAGTCGCTACGAGCCGATCGGGCCGATGATCCGGTCGGCGGTGATGCACTTGCCGGCGACCCAGACGGTGCACCACCGGCCGTACGTGTGCGAGAAGCACTGCGCGCTGGCGGGCGCGTTGTCGCAGGCCCAGATGGTGGCGTTGGCGGGCGCGGCGACGGTGAGGGCGGCGCCGGCGACGAGGCCGGCGAGGAGGAGGCGCTTCACGAGGGAGTCCTCTCTGGCTACGGGGTGAGGCGGACGCAGAGGCCGCGGCCGAGGCGCGGGTGCGGCTTCTTGTAGAGCTCGCAGTACCCGTCCGAGCTCTGGCACGCGGCGTTGACCGGCAGGTCCTCGCACGCCGCCGAGGCGGGGGCGACGGGCACCGCGAGCGCGGCCGCGGCGAGTGCGGGCAGGACGAGGCGCTTCACGCGGTCTCCAAGGGGGTGAAGGGGGTGGAAACGGGCGCGAGGCTAGCACGCGGAATGCTTGCGTACGCAACGATGTTGGACCGGGCATGGCGATCACCCGTTTGAACCACGCGGTCCTCTACGTCCGCGACGTCGAGCGCAGCACGGCGTTCTACCGGGACGTCCTCGGCTTCCGGGTCGTGAACGAGATGCGCGGCGCGGCGTTCGTCCAGGCGCCCGAGTCGACCAACGACCACGACCTCGGCCTGTTCCAGATCGGGGAGCAGGCGGGCCCGAGCCTGGCCGGGCGCGCGACCGTCGGGCTGTACCACCTGGCCTGGGAGGTCGACACCCTCGCCGAGCTCGAACGCCTCGCGGGCGTCCTCGCCGAGCATGGCGCCCTCGTCGGCGCCTCCGACCACGGCACGACGAAGAGCCTGTACGCGAAGGACCCCGACGGCCTGGAGTTCGAGGTCGCGTGGGTCGTGCCCGCGGCGCTGCTCGACGCCGCGGCGAAGACGGTGCGGATCGCGCCGCTCGACCTCGCCAAGGAGATCGAGCGCTACGGCGCCGAGACGCGCGGCGGCGTCGGGATCTCAGTCCCGGCGTAGCACCCGCGTCGGCGTCACCACGACGTCGACACCGACGTCGTGCGGCTCGACGGGCACCTCGTCCACGACCTCCTCGTCCAGCGCGACCGCGACCACCGGCACGGTGACCGTGGCAAGCGCGCGGTCGTAGGAGCCGCCGCCGCGCCCGAGCCTGCGCAACGCCGCGTCGTACGCCACGCCAGGCACGACGACCACGTCCGCCGACGCGAGCGACGCGCCGGCGGACGGCGGCTCGGACAGCCCTCGCCGCCCCGTGACGAGCGACCCGTCGTACGTCCCCCACGTCAGCGCGCCGTCCTCGAGCAGCACAGGCAGCAGGACGTCGACGCCCCGCGCGCGCAGCGCGTCGAGCAGCGGCAGCGTCGGCAGCTCGGTCCCGACGCCGACGTACGCCGCCACGACCCGCGCCGACGAGACCTCCGGCAGGGCGAGCAGGCGGGCCGCCAGCGTTGCCGCGGCGGCCTCCCGCGCGGTGGCCGGGAGGGCGGCGCGGGCGGCGAGGACGCGGGACCGAAGGGTGGATTTGGTCGCGAACTCCTGTCCCACGCGCCTCACGAGTGCGAGCATGGCACTCAAGCCAGTCCGGTCGCGTGCCGACGCCCGGACAGGACGTCGTAGATCCGGGGAGGCGAGACCGCGGTGCCGTTGCGCGTACGGCTCTCCATCACGCTCGTCGCGATCGTGCTCGTCCCGCTCACGGTGACGGCGCTCGTCGTGCTCTTCATGATCAACTCGCAGCAGGAACGCAGCATCGGCGACCAGCTCGAGTACGGCGCCGGCTCGCTCGTCGCGGTCCTCAACGCCACCTCGCACCGCGCCGACGACGCCGCCGGCGACCTCGTCACGTCCGGCGCGGGCTCCGCGCTCACCAGTACCGACAGGTCGGCGGTCCAGCGCAGCGTCGGGCAGTTCGCGCAGGGCTCCGGCGCGGACTTCCTCGCGATCGTGGACGCCAACGGCAACGTCGTCGGCTCGGCGGTCAACCGCGACCCGAAGTACTCGCTCGCGCAGCGCCCGCCCACGGCGGCCGCGCAGATCGCCGCGATCGCCAAGCACGTCGAGCGGCGCGCGACCGAGCACGCGATCTACTCCAGCGTCGTCATCACGCGCAACGCCTGCGCCAACTGCAAGATCGGCTACGCCGTCGCCGGCTTCTGGCTCGACGACCAGACGCTGCGCGAGGTGCGGCCCACCAACGCCACGCAGGCCGAGGTCACGCTCGTCGACTCCGACGGCAGGCCGATCACGACGACGATCGACAACCCCGAGATCGTCGGCCACGTCGTCGCCGCGCCCGGCAAGGTGAAGGACGGCGAGGAGGTCAAGGGCGTCGAGAGCGGGCCGCTGCTCGTCTCGTCCAACAAGATCCTCGACACCGGCCCGACCGCGCTGACGTCGGTCTCGCGCGCCGCCGCGCAGGCGAGCCAGGAGAAGACGTGGCAGGGCCTCGTCGCGATCCTGGCGGTGTTCGTCGTGATGGCCGGCATGCTCGGCTGGTTGATGGCGCGCGTCACGACGCGCCCGCTCGCCGAGCTGTCCGAGGCCGCGCTCGCCGTCGCCGACGGCCGCCTCGACACGCACATCGACATCCGCTCGCGCGACGAGGTCGGCAAGCTCGCGCTCGCGTTCAACACGATGACCGACGAGCTGCGCACGTACATCCACGCGCTCCAGGACAGCCGCGACGAGCTCAAGCGCAACCTCACGCGCCTCGGCGACACGCTGTCGAGCACGCACGACCTCAAGAAGATGCTCGCGGTGATCCTCGAGACCGCGATGGTCACGATCCGCGCCGAGGCGGGCGCGCTGATGCTGTTCTCCGGCAACCGCGACGAGCTCTACCTCAAGGTCGGCCGCGGCCTCGACGGGCGGCTCGCGTCGTCGTCCGTACGCGTCGCCGTCGGCGAGGGCGTCGCGGGCCGCGTCGCGCAGACCGGCGAGGGCGTGCACGGCCACGCGGGCCCGAACGCGCAGGGCGAGCTGCGCCTCGCCGCGACCGAGCCGCGCGCCGACTCCGTCATCGCGGTGCCGCTCAAGAGCCAGGGCCGCGTCATCGGCGTCCTGAACCTCTACGACCGCGTCGACGCCGACGAGTTCGACGACAACGACCTCGCGACGATCCGCTCGTTCGCCAACCAGGCGACGGTCGCGATCGACAACGTGCTGCTCCACCAGGAGGCGCAGCGCCTGTCGATCACCGACGGCCTCACCGGCCTGTGGAACTACCGCTACTTCCAGATGAACTTCGACAAGGAGATCGAGCGCGCCAGCCGGTTCCAGCGGCCGCTGGCCCTGCTGCTGTTCGACCTCGACAAGTTCAAGCAGGTCAACGACGTCTACGGCCACCAGCGCGGCGACTCGGTGCTCATCGAGCTCGCGACGCGGGTCAAGGGCGCGATCCGCGAGGTCGACACGCTCGCCCGCTACGGCGGCGAGGAGTTCGTGCTGATCCTCCCCGAGACCGACCTCGAGGGCGCCACGCTGGCGGCGGGGAAGATCTGCGAGATCGTGCGGCAGCGCCGCTTCGGCGCGGCCGGCGAGGAGCCGAT
>DASZER010000026.1:0-74328 GCA_035940575.1 Frankiaceae bacterium
CGTGCCGTTCAGGCTGCCGTCGATGCCCAGCGCCTTGCAGAGGCGGGCGGGCCGCGGGCGAGGTCGCGCTCGGAGGATCCGGGGCGGCGTTCGTGCGCCTGCTCCAGGCCGTCCACGACGCGGCCCGCGCGGAGCAGCACGGCGGCGGCCTCGCCCTCGGCCTGGCAGACGAGGTTCATGCACCAGTGCATGCCGTAGGTGAAGTAGACGTAGACGCCGCCCGCCGGGCCGAACATCACCTCGTTGCGCTTCGTAGGCCCTCGGTAGGCGTGCGAGCCCATGTCGTCGGCGCCGCGGTACGCCTCGACCTCCGTGAGCCGCACGGTGACGCCGCCGTGCGAGAGGTCGCGCCCGAGCAGGTCGCGCGCGACGGCGAGGACGGGCCTGTCGAAGAACGACGGCGAGAGGCGGCGCCCGGTCAGTCCGACTCCCCCACGTCCCCGGCCCACGCGCGGTGGGCGGCGATCTCGATGCGCGCGGCCGCGAGCTGCTCCGCGACGCGGTCGGGCGCGGTGCCGCCGTGGCCCGCGCGGGAGGCGAGCGCGCCGCGCACGGACAGCACCTCGCGGACGTCGGGCGTGAGGTGCGGGCTGATCCGCGCGAGGTCGTCGTCGGAGACGTCGCCGAGGTCGCAGTCGCCGGAGACGCACCACACGACGAGGTGCCCCACGGCCTCGTGCGCCTCGCGGAACGGCACGCCGCGGCGTACGAGCGCGTCGGCGATGTCGGTCGCGAGCGAGAACGCGACGGGCGCCTCCGCCTCGAGGCGGTCGACGTTGACGCGCATCGTCTCGATCATGCCGGTGACGGCGGGCAGGACGAGGAGCAGCGTGTCGATCGCGTCGAACACCGGCTCCTTGTCCTCCTGGAGGTCCCGGTTGTACGTCAGCGGCAGGCCCTTGAGCGTCGCGAGGAAGCCGGCGAGGTGGCCGATGAGCCGGCCAGCCTTGCCGCGCGCGAGCTCGGCGACGTCGGGGTTCTTCTTCTGCGGCATGATCGACGAGCCGGTCGCGAACGCGTCGTCGACCTCGACCCAGTCGAACTCCCGCGTCGACCACAGCACCAGCTCCTCGCCGAGGCGGGACAGGTGCACGCCGACCAGCGCGGCGCAGAACAGGAACTCCGCGACGAAGTCGCGGTCGCTGACGGCGTCCATGGAGTTGGCGGCGGCGGCGTAGAAGCCGAGCTCGGTCGCGGTGCCGATCGGGTCGACTGGCAGCGAGCTCCCCGCGAGCGCCCCTGAGCCGAGCGGCGAGACGCCGGCGCGGATGTCCCAGTCCTTGAGCCGCGAGACGTCGCGGCTGAACATCTGCACGTACGCGAGCAGGTGATGGGCGAACAGCACCGGCTGCGCGTGCTGGAGGTGCGTGAAGCCCGGCGCCGCGACGTCGTCGTGGGTCTCGGCCTGCACGAGCAGCGCCGACTCCAGCTCGGCGAGGCGCGTGACGACGAGGCGTACGTGGTCGCGCAGGTACAGCCGCAGGTCGGTCGCGACCTGGTCGTTGCGCGAACGTCCCGCGCGCAGCTTGCCGCCGAGGGAGCCGAGGCGTTCGAGGAGGCCGCGTTCGAGCGCGGTGTGCACGTCCTCGTCGTCGACGCTCGGGCGGAACGCGCCGCTGGCGACCTGCGCCTCCAGGACGTCGAGCGCGTCGACCATGCGCTCGAGCTCGGTGTCGGTGAGCAGACCCGCGCGGTGCAGGACGCGGGCGTGCGCCTTCGAGGCGAGGAGGTCGTACGGCGCCAGCCGCCAGTCGAACTGCACGCTGTACGAGAGCTGGCGTACGGCCTGCGCGGGACCGCCCTCGAAGCGCCCGCCCCACAGCCGCGCGGGCGAGACGGGGCGGCCTGCCTGCTGGCTCGGCGTGTCCGTCACGCGAGGCCGTCCCGCCTGGCCGCGATGCGCGAGGGCAGGCCCCACAGGTCCACGAAGCCCTTGGCCAGCGACTGGTCGAAGGTGTCGTCGGAGTCGTACGTCGCGAGGCCGTAGTCGTAGAGGCTCGCGCCGCCACGACGCCCGGTCGGCGTGGCGTTGCCGGCGTGCAGGGTCATGCGGACCTCGCCGGTGACGTTGCGGGAGGCGTCGGCGAGGAACGCGTCGAGCGCGCGGCGCAGCGGCGAGAACCACAGGCCGTCGTAGACGAGCTCGGCCCATCGCTGCTCGACGGAGTGCTTGAAGCGCGCGAGGTCGCGCTCGACCGTCAGCGACTCCAGCTCGACGTGCGCGGCGATCAGCGCGAGCGCGCCCGGGCACTCGTAGACCTCGCGACTCTTGATGCCGACGAGGCGGTCCTCGACCATGTCGAGCCGCCCGACGCCCTGCGCGCCGGCGCGTGCGTTGAGCTCCTGGATCAGCGCGAGCGGCGGGAGCGCGCGGCCGTCGACGCTCGTCGGCACGCCGTCCTCGAACGCGAGGGTGAGGGTGTCGGGCTCGCGCGGCTCGGCGGGCGACGCGGTGTAGGAGTAGAGGTCCTCGATGGGCGCGTTCCACGGGTCCTCGAGGAAGCCGGTCTCGACGGCGCGGCCCCAGAGGTTCTGGTCGACGGAGTACGGCGAGCGCTTGCTGACGTCGATCGGCAGGCCGCGCTCCTCGGCGAACGCGATGGCCTTGTCGCGCGTCATGCCGGAGTCGCGTACGGGCGCGAGCACGCGCAGGTCGGGCGCGAGCGCGGCGAGGCCGACCTCGAAGCGCACCTGGTCGTTGCCCTTGCCGGTGCAGCCGTGCGACACGGCGGTCGCGCCCGTGTCGCGCGCGGCCCTGGCGAGGTGGCTCACGATCAGCGGCCGGGACAGCGCGGAGACGAGCGGGTAGCGGCCCATGTAGCGGGCGTTGGCGCGCAGCGCGGGCAGGCAGTAGTCCTCGGCGAACTCGTCGCGCGCGTCCACGACCACGGCCTCGACGGCACCGCAGGCGAGGGCGCGCTCGCGTACGTCGTCGAGGGACTCGCCACCCTGGCCGACGTCGACCGCGACGGCGACGACCTCGCCGCCGGTCTGCTCGGCGAGCCAGCCGATGGCGACGGAGGTGTCGAGGCCCCCGGAGTACGCGAGCACGATCCGCTCGGTCATGAGGGGGGCCCTTCGGAGGCGAGGCGGACGAGGGTGCGGGCAAGGGCGGCGCCGCCGTTGGCGCGCCTGGTCACGACGAGGACGGTGTCGTCCCCGGCAACGGTGCCGATGACGTCGGCGAGGCCCGCGCGGTCGACGGCGGAGGCGAGGAAGTGCGCACCCCCGGGCGGCGTACGCAGCACCACGAGGTTCGCGGACGGGTCGGCGCTGACGAGCAGGTCGGCGAGGATGCGCGCGAGGCGGTCCTGGTCCACGGCCGCGCCGTCGGGGTCGACGGCGTAGACGAGGCCGTCGGGGCGGCGGACCTTGGTCGCGCCGAGCTCCTCGAGGTCGCGCGAGAGCGTCGCCTGCGTGACCGCGACGCCGGACTCGGCGAGGAGACGGGCGAGCTCGTTCTGCGAACGGACCGGCGTCGACCGCACCAGGTCGACGATGCGCTGCTGGCGGGCGACCTTGGTGAGCGGCTGCGTCACCCGCGTTCCAGGAGGAACGCGAGCAGCGCCTTCTGCGCGTGCAGGCGGTTCTCTGCCTGGTCCCACACGACGCTGTGCGGCCCGTCGATGACCTCGGCGGCGATCTCCTCGCCGCGGTGCGCGGGGAGGCAGTGCATGACGAGGACGTCGTCGTTCGCGGCGCCGACGAGGCGCTCGTCGAGCGAGTAGCCCTGGAACACGAGGTGCCGGCTGTCGGACTCCGCCTCCTGGCCCATCGAGGCCCAGACGTCGGTGTAGAGGACGGCCGCGCCCGTCGACGCCTCGACCGGGTCGGTCATGACGACGGCGGCGCCGCCGGTCTCCTCGCCGATCTGGTTGGCGCGGCGTACGACCTGCCCGATGGGCTCGTAGCCGCGCGGCGTCGCGACGCGGACGCGCATGCCCGCGGCGACGCCGGCGAGCATGAGCGAGTGGGCGACGTTGTTGCCGTCGCCGACGTAGGTGAGCGTGAGGCCCGACAGGCCGCCGCGGCGTTCGCGGATGGTCTGCAGGTCGGCGACCGCCTGGCACGGGTGGGCGTAGTCGGTGAGGGCGTTGACGACGGGGATCGTCGCGGCGGCGGCGAGGCGCTCGATGCGCTCCTGGCCGAACGTGCGGATGACGATGGCGCGGCAGTACCGCGACATGACCATCGCGGTGTCCTCCAGCGTCTCGCCGCGCCCGAGCTGCGTGGTCGACGCGTCGATCACCATCGGGTGCCCGCCGAGCTCGTGCACGCCGACCTCGAACGACAGCCGCGTGCGCGTCGACGGCTTCTCGAAGACGAGCGCGACCGAGCCGCCGTCGAGCGGGCCGTCCGCGAAGCGGTCCTTCTTGCGGCGGTCGGCGTCGTCGAGCACCTGCTCCAGCTCGGCCGGAGTGAGGTCGTCGTCGACGAGGAAGTGGCGGGGCATCGGTCCTCTACTCGCTTCGGGCGGGGCGGGTGACGTCGGCGACGCGCTCCAGGAGCTCCGTCACGCCGAACGGCTTCACGAACACGTTGTCCTCGCCGAGCAGCGCGCGCAGCGAGGGGACGGCCTCGAGCTTGCCCGTCACGACGATGACCGGGATGTCGGCCATCGACGGGTCGTTGCGCAGCTCCTCCAGGACCCTGATGCCGCCGAGGTCGGGCATCATCAGGTCGAGCAGCATGAGGTCGGGCTTGGCGCTGCTCGCCTTGACCAGGCCGGCGAGCCCGTCGCTCGCGGTGCCGACCTCGTAGCCCTCCCCCGTCAACAGCGTGTGCAGCAGGCCGCGCACGCTCGGGTCGTCCTCGACGACCAGGATCTTCGCCGACATCAGCGCACGTCCTCGACGCTCGGGTCGGGCTCCTGGCCCGACAGGATCTGGGTGTACGCCGCGACCTTCCGCAGCTCTTCGTCGGACAGCTCCTGCTTCCACCTGGGCATGCCGCGCAACGGCTTGCCCCTGCCCGTCTTCTCGACACGCTCGTCGAAAGTCAGCGTCGACAGCGGGCCCGTCGTGAACGGCGGGCCCTTGATCTCGCCGTTGCCGCCCTCGCCGTTGCGGCCGTGGCAGGCCACGCAGGAGTTGGCGTAGATCTGCGCGCCCGTGCGCCCCCGGGACGTCTCCTGCCCGGGGAGCGTGTTGGCGCCGTAGAGGCTGCCGACCCAGATGGTGAGCCCGAGCACGACGGCGACGCCGAGAACCGCCGCGAGGGCGACCCTGGCTGCGCGCAGCGGGCGTCCGGCCATGATCCGACCCTACCGGGCCAGCAGGTTCGGCAACGCCGCGAGGAACGCCGCCACGTCCGCCTCGTCCACGACCAGCGGAGGGGCGAGCCGTACGACGTCGTCGCCGATGGCGTTGACGAGGAACCCCGCCTCCCTCGCCCGCGTCTCGACGCCCTTCGCGTCGCCGACGAGCAGCGCCTGGAGCAGGCCCCGGCCGCGCGCGGGGACGGGGCCGTGCGCGAGGAGGTCGCCGAGCTTCGCGGCCGCGTCGAGCAGGCCGTCCTCCTCGATGACGTCGAGCACGGCGAGCGCGGCCGCGCAGACGACGGGGTTGCCGCCGAACGTGCTCCCGTGGTCGCCGGCCCCGAACGCGTACGCCGCCGCGCCGAACCCCACGCACGCCCCGACCGGCAGCCCGCCGCCGAGCCCCTTGGCGAGAGTCATGACGTCGGGGACGACGCCCTCGTGCTGCCACGCGTACCACGCGCCGGTCCGCCCGACGCCGGTCTGCACCTCGTCCAGGATCAGCAGCGCGCCCTTGGCGTGCGCCGCGTCGCGGGCGGCGGCGAGGTAGCCAGGCGGCGGGACGACGACGCCGTTCTCCCCCTGGATCGGCTCGAGGACGACCGCCGCCGTCTCGCCGGTCACCGCGTCGCGCAGCGCGGCAGCGTCGCCGTACGGGACGAACGTCACGGGCCCGGGCAGCGGGCCGAACCCCTCCCGCTTCGCCGGCTGCCCCGTCACCGCGAGCGCGCCCATCGTGCGGCCGTGGAACGACCCGTGCGCCGCGACGAACCCCTCGCGACCGGTGGCGCGGCGGGCGAGCTTGAGGGCGGCCTCGTTGGCCTCGGCGCCGCTGTTGCAGAAGAACACCTTGCCGTCGGCGCCCGCGAGGTCCACGAGGCGCCGCGCGAGGGTCTCGGCCGGGGCGGTGGCGTAGAGGTTGGAGACGTGGCCGAGCGTGGCGAGCTGGCGCGTCACGGCGTCGAGGACGTACGGGTGCGCGTGGCCGACCGACGAGACCGCGATGCCGGCGAGCAGGTCGACGTACTCGCGCCCCTCGCTGTCCCAGACCCGCGCGCCGCGTCCCCGGACGAGCGTGATGGGCGGCGTGGCGTACGTCCCCATCAGCGCGGTCACGGCGTCACCGTCGTGCCCGCGTCGTCGCGCAGGAGCGCGTGCGGCACGCGCCCGTCGGCCACCTGCGCGCGCGGGACGCCGCCGCGCACGGCCCGCAGGCACGCCTCCATCTTCGGCGCCATCCCGTCGGAGAGAGCCGGCAGCAGCGCCGCGAGGTCGTCGGCCGTCACGTGGCGCACGACCCGTGTGCGGCTGGCGTAGTCGGCGTAGAGGCCCTCGACGTCGGTCAGGAACACCACCCTCTCCGCCCGCAGCGCGACGGCGAGCGCGGCCGCGGCGGTGTCGGCGTTGACGTTGTAGAGCGCGCCGCCGGCGCCCCTCGCGACGGTGGCGACGACGGGGACGCGGCCGGCGGCGAGCAGCGCGTCGACCACGCCGGTGTCGACGTGCGTCACGCCGCCGACGAGACCGAGCGCCGGGTCGAGCTGCTCGGCGGTGAACACCGTCTCGCCGGACAGGCCAACCGCGCCGGCGGCGTGGAGGAGGGCGACGACGTCGCCGTTCA
Organism: Frankiaceae bacterium; assembly: GCA_035940575.1. Taxonomy (GTDB): domain Bacteria; phylum Actinomycetota; class Actinomycetes; order BP-191; family BP-191; genus BP-191. The sequence goes on from DASZER010000026.1 coordinate 6,879, forward strand.
CCTCGCCGGCGAGCACCATCCGCACGACGCGCACGGTCTCCGCGGTCGTGACGCGCCGGCCGCCGACGAACACCGACGGCACGCCGAGGCGGTCGAGGTGGGCGGTGACCTGCGGGCCGCCGCCGTGCACGACGACGACGCGCGTGCCCGAGGCGCGCAGCAGCGCGACGTCGTCGGCGAACGCCCGCGCCGCCTCCGGGTCGTCCATGGCGGCGCCGCCGTACTTCACGACGACGGTCACGTCGAGTACGCGGAGTTCTCGTGGACGTACGCCGCCGTGAGGTCGGTCGTGAGGACGGTCGAGGTGGCGTCGCCCGCGTCGAGGGTGACGACGATCTCGACCTCGCGGGTCGCCATCGCGGCGCGGGCGGCGTCGAGGTCGCCGTACGCCTGCGACGCGCGGCAGACGGCGACGCCGTTGACGTCGACGTCCACGGCGTCCGGGTCGAACGCCGCGTCGCTCGTGCCGAGGGCGGCGAGGACGCGGCCCCAGTTGGGGTCCTCGCCGTGCACCGCGCACTTGAGCAGCGCGCTGCGCGCGATCGCGCGGGCGGCGCCCGTCGCGTCCCCCTCGGACGCCGCGCCGCGCACGGTGATGGCGACGCGCTTGGTCGCGCCCTCGGCGTCGTCCACGAGCTGCGTCGCGAGGTCGGCGCAGACGCCGGTGAGCAGCGCCGTGAGGTGGTCGAGCGAGGGCCGCACGCCGGAGGCGCCGGACGCGAGGACGTAGACGGAGTCGTTGGTGGACATGCACCCGTCGGAGTCCGTGCGGTCGAACGTCCGCCTCGTCGCCTCCCACAGCGCCGCGTCGAGGTCGTCGGGCGAGACGTCGGCGTCGGTCGTGATGACGCAGAGCATCGTGGCGAGCGCGGGCGCGAGCATCCCCGCGCCCTTCGCCATCCCGCCGACCGTGACGCCGCCGAACGACGCCACCGCCTGCTTCGAGCACGTGTCCGTGGTGCGGATCGCGTCGGCGGCCGCGCCGCCGTCGGGGCCGAGCGAGACGGCGGCCTTGGCTACGGCGGGGAGCACGAGGTCCATCGGGAGGCGTACGCCGATCAGCCCGGTCGACGCGACGGCGACGGGCCCGCCTCCGAGCGCGTCGGCCGCGGTCGCCGCCATGGCCGCCGCGTCGTCGAGGCCCCGCGGCCCCGTGCAGGCGTTGGCGCCGCCGGAGTTGAGGACGACGGCGCGCAGCAGGCCGCCGGCGAGCGCGGCGCGGGACTGGCGCACGGGGGCGGCGGTGACCTTGTTCGTCGTGAACACGCCCGCCGCCGGCACGGGCCGCTCCGCCGCGACGAGCGCGACGTCGGGCTTGCCGCTGCGCTTGAGGCCCGCGGTCGCGGCGGCGGCGAGGAAGCCGCGGGCGGCGGTGACGCTCATGCCGGGGCCCCCGCGGCGGCGCGAGCGCGGCGAGCGGCGTCGTGGGGTGGGATCATGGCGCGACGCCGTTCGCGGTGAGGCCGGCGGTCTCGGGGAGGCCGAGTGCCACGTTGGCGCACTGGACCGCCTGGCCAGCCGCGCCCTTGCCGAGGTTGTCGAGCGCGCTCACGACGACGACGCGGTCGCCGTCGAGGGCGAGCTGCAGATGGCAGGCGTTGGAGCCCACGGTGGCGGCCGTGTGCGGCCACCGGCCCTCGGGGAGCACGTGCACGAACGGCTCGCCGTCGTACGCCGTCGTGAGCGCCTCGCGCAGCGTGTCGTACGGCGCCTCGGTGCGGGCGGTGCAGGTGGCGAGGATGCCGCGCGGGGTCGGCGCGAGGACGGTCGTCAGCGACACGGGCCGGCCGAGCGCCTGCGCGATCTCGGGCGCGTGCTGGTGGCGGCCGACCTTGTACGCCGCCAGGTCGTTCGCCGGAGCGGGCGCGCCTCGGCCGGCGCCGCTGGTGCCGCTCGCGGCCACGACGACGACGTCGCTCACGAGGTCTGCCAGCGGCGCGAGCGCGAGGGCTACGGCGGTCGGGTAGCAGCCCGGCACGGCGACGCGCCGCACGCCGCGCAGCGCGTCGCGCGTACCGGGGAGCTCGGGGAGGCCGTACGTCCACGGCTCGGCGTGCGGGGTGCCGTAGCAGCGCTCCCACGCCGCCGCGTCGCGGAGGCGGTGGTCGGCGCCGAGGTCCACGACGAGCGGCACGTCGAGGTCGAGCGAGCCCGACTCGCCGTGCGGCAGCGCGAGGAAGACGATGTCGGCGTCGCGCAACGCCTCCGCCGTCGTCGGGACGAACCGCTCCCCCGCCAGCGCGGGCAGGTGCGGGTGCACGTCGCCGACGTACTGCCCGGCGTTCGCGCCCGCCGCGAGGACGGCGGGCTCTATGTCGGGATGGTCGAGGAGGAGGCGGAGCAGCTCGCCGCCGGCGTAGCCGGAGGCGCCCGCGACCGCGGCGCGGATACCCATAGTTATGCACTCTACTGCATGACTATGCGCCCCGCAGCATCGCCCCCGTCCGCGCGGCGGCCTCGGCGACGGCGGCGTCGCGCATCGCGTTGACCTCCTCGCTGGTCAGCGACCCCGACGGGCTGCGGAACGTCAGCCGGTACGCCAGCGACTTCCGCCCCTCGCCGAGGCCGGTGTAGACGTCGAAGAGGCCGATGTCCTCCAACGTCTCCCCCGCGCCCGAGCGCAGCGCCGCCTCGACGTCGGCGGCGGCCGAGTCGCCGGGGACCACGAGCGCGACGTCGACGTACGCCGGCGGGTGCGTGGACAGCGGCGGCACGGTGACGTGCTCGACGGCGGTGACGAGCAACGGCTCGAGGTCGACCTCGACGGCGCAGGTGCGGGGCGGGAGGTCGAGCGCGGCGCAGACGCGCGGGTGGAGCTCGCCCGCCCACCCGACGACCTCGCCGCCGGAGAGGACCTCGGCGCAGCGCCCGGAGTGCCACGGCGGCATGTCGCCCGCGCGGACTTCGACGCGGGCGTTGAGGGTGCGGGCGGCGAGCCGTACGAGCTCGACGGCGTCCTCCCACGAGCCCGCGCGGCCTGGGCCCCAGTGCCCGCGCGGCTCGCGCAGGCCGGTGAGCACCGCGCCGACGTGCAGCGGCTGGCGCGGCAGCACCGCGTCGAGCGCCTGCAGCGTCGCGTCGTCCGGGCGTACGTCCACGCCCGGCCGCGGCGCGGCGGCCGCGTCCTCGCGCGCGATCGCGACCGGCACGACCTGGAACAGCGCGACGTCCGACAGCCCGCGGCCGACGTTGCGGGTCAGCGAGGCGAGCAGGCCGGGCAGCAGCGTCGTGGCGAGCAGCGGCTCGGCGTCGGAGACGGGGTTGGCGATGCGCGGCGCGCGGCGGCGTTCGTCGCCCTCGGGGACGAGCAGCGCGTCGAGCGACTCGGGCGCCATGAACGGGTACGGCACCACCTCGGCCCAGCCGGCGTCGGCGAGCGCGCGGCCGAGGCGGCGTACGAGCCGCTGGCGCCGCGTGAGGCCCCGACCGGCGGGCGCGGGCGGGAGCGACGGCGGGATCTCGTCGTAGCCCTCAAGCCGCATGACCTCCTCGGTGAGGTCCACGGGAAGCGTGAGGTCGGGCCGCCACGACGGCGGGACGACCGTGAGCGGGTCGGTGCCCGACACCGTGCAGCCGACCTGCGCGAGGCGGCGCTCGACGACCTCGCGCGCGTACGGCACGCCCGCGCGCCGCCCCGGCTCCCCCGCCGACATCGTGATGACGGGGCGCGACGGCAGGTCCGCGACGTCGGTGACGCCGGGGTCGGCGGTGCCGCCGGCGAGCGAGGTGAGCAGCGCGACCGCGCGCTCGGCCGCGACCGGCGCGAGCTCGGGGTCGACGCCGCGTTCGAAGCGCTTGGACGCCTCGGAGGAGAGCAGGTGGCGGCGCGACGTGCGGCCGATGCCCGCCGGGGCGAACCACGCCGACTCCACGAGCACGTCGCGGGTCTCGCCGGAGACCTCGGTGGACGCGCCGCCCATGACGCCGGCGATCGCGATCGCGCCGGAGCCGTCGGCGATGACGAGGTCCTCGGGGTCGAGCGCGCGGTCGGTGCCGTCGAGGGTGGTGAGCCGCTCGCCCGCCGTGGCGCGGCGGACGACGATGCCGCCGGAGAGCTTCGCGAGGTCGAACGCGTGCAGCGGCTGGCCGACGTCGAGCAGGACGTAGTTGGTCACGTCGACCGCGAGCGAGATCGGCCGCATGCCGGCCATCGTGATGCGCTGGCGCAGCCAGAACGGCGTCGGCGCGAGCGGCGACACGTCGCGGACGACGCGGGCGACGTAGCGGCGGCAGCCGTCCCGGTCCTCGATGGCGACGGGGTGCGCCTCGCCGCCCGACGGCACCGGCATGACGCCGGGGTCGGTGAACTCCACGCCGAACGCCGTCGCGGCCTCGCGCGCGACGCCACGGATCGAGAACGCGTAGCCGCGGTCGGGCGTGACCGCGATGTCGAGCACCTCGTCGGACAGGCCCAGCACCTCGACGGCGTCCTGGCCGAGCGGCGCGTCGGGGTCGAGCACGAGGATGCCGGCGTGGTCGTCGCCGATGCCGAGCTCGCGGGCGGAGCAGATCATGCCCTCGGACGTGCGGCCGTACGTCTCCCGCGCCGAGATCTTGAAGTCGCCGGGCAGGACGGCGCCGGGCACGGCGACGGCGACGCGGTCGCCGACGTTGAAGTTCGTCGCGCCGCAGACGACGTTGCTCTGCTTGTGGCCGAGGTCGAGGCGGACGTAGCGGATCGGCTTCTTGAAGCCGGTCAGCTCCTCGACGTCGAGCACCTGGCCGACGACGACGTTCGTGACGTCGCCGCCGACCCGCTCGACGTGCTCGACCTCGAAGCCGGCGCGGATCAGCCGCTCCGCCACCTCGCGACCGGTGGCCTCGACCGGCGCGTACTCGCGCAGCCAGGACAGGGGGACGCGCATCAGTGCCTCCTCGTCCGGCCCTGGCGGCCGGGGACACCGCGTTCCTTGCAGCCCGTGGCGCACCTCGCCGCGTGACGATCTTCAATGTTGGGGCGTGCCGGCATGTCTAGAGCTCCGTTCCGAAGGCGGTGGTGAGGCGGGCGTCGCCTTCGAAGAAGTGGCGCATGTCGTCGATGCCGTGGCGGAACATCAGCAGGCGTTCGAGCCCCATGCCGAACGCGAAGCCGCTGTAGCGCTCGGGGTCGACGCCGCAGGCGCGCAGGATGTTCGGGTGGACCATGCCGCAGCCGCCCCACTCGATCCAGCCCTCGCCGGAGCAGATGCGGCAGCCGTCTCCCTTGCAGGCGAAGCACTGCAGGTCGACCTCGGCCGACGGCTCGGTGAACGGGAAGTACGACGGCCGCATCCGGCTCTCGAGCCCCTCGCCGAACACCGCCCGCGCGAACGCCTCGATGGTCCCGCGCAGGTGCGCCATCGTGATGCCCTCGTCCACGACGAGGCACTCGACCTGGTGGAACACCGGCGAGTGCGTGGCGTCGAGCGGGTCGTTGCGTACGACGCGCCCGGGCACGACGACGTAGACGGGCAGGTCGCGCTGGAGCAGGGCCCGGACCTGGACCGGTGAGGTGTGCGTGCGGAGCAGGACGCCGTTCGACGGCGGGTCGAGCCAGATGGTGTCGTGCTCGCCGCGCGCGGGGTGGTCGGGGCTCATGTTGAGCGCGTCGAAGTTGTGCCACTCGGTCTCCGCGAGCGGGCCCTCGGCGACCTCGTAGCCCATCGCGACGAACACGTCGCCGACGTACTCCTGGATCATCGTGAGCGGGTGCCGCCCGCCCTTCGGCGTGCGGTCCCACGGCAGCGTGACGTCCACGCGCTCCTCGGTGAGGGCGCGCTCGTCGCGCTCGCGTTCGAGCGTCTCGCGGCGCTCGTCGTACGCCGCCTGCAGCGCGCGGCGCACGTCGTTGACGCGCTTGCCCGCGTCGGCCTTGGCCTGGGGCGGGAGCGCGCCGATCTCGCGGTTCGCGAGGCTGACGGGCGCGCGGTCGCCGAGGTGCGCGGTACGCGCCTCGGCCAGCGCGTCGAGGGACGTGGCGGCCGCGATGGCCGCGAGGGCGTCGTCCTGGATCCGGGAGAGCCGCTCCGGCTGGAGCAGGGATACCTGGACGGGGTCGTAGTCGGACACGGGTGCACCCTAAGTGAGTCGGCGGGTCAGGGGTGTGGGTGCCCGCCGGGGCGCGCGCTACGCGTCGTAGGACGGCGTGCCGGCGGGCAGCGTAAATCGGAACTCCGCGCCGCCGGTCGCCGCGCGACCCACCGTGATCTCGCCGCCGTGGGCCTCGACGAGGCCCTTCGTGATGAACAGGCCGAGGCCCGTGCCGTTGCGGCGCCCGCCGTCGGGGCGCCGCCAGAACTTGGTGAACACGCGCGCGAGCATCTCCTTGGGGATGCCCTCGCCCTCGTCCGTCACCGTGACCTCCGCGCCCGTGGGACTGCCTTCGATGGTGACGGTGACGGTGCCGGCGCCGTACTTCAACGCGTTTTCGACGAGGTTGCCGACGACCTGGTCGATCTTGTCGGGGTCGAGCCACATCTCCGGCAGCTCGCCGGTGACCTCGAGGACGAAGCGCGACTCCGGCTCGCCGCTGGCGATGCGCCCGGCGAACGCCTTGCGGACCGCGTGCTCGAGGTCCACGACCTGGCGGTGCAGCTCGAGGCGTCCTGCGTCGATGCGCGAGACGTCGAGCAGGTCGGCGAGCAGCCTGGTGACGCGGTCGGCGTCGGCGTTGACGGTCTCGAGCATCACCTTCTTCTGGTCGTCGTTGAAGCGCTCCCACTTCGCCAGCAGCGTGGCGGTGAAGCCCTTCACCGACGTCAGCGGCGAGCGGAGCTCGTGGGCGACGGTCGAGATGAGGTCGGCGCGGTTGCGTTCGAGGCGGTCGCGGGCGGCGGCGTCGCGGAACGCCACGACGAGCTTGCGTACGGCGCCGCCGTCGTCGCGGACGTAGCGGGCCGTGACGAGCAGGTCGCGGGACGGCTGGCCCGTCGGGCCGACCAGGCAGAGCTGGCGCTCCGGCTGGCCCGTGCGCGAGCGCAGGCCGTCGTAGGGCACCGTGCACTCCCACCAGTCGCGCCCGGCCGCGTCGGCCAGCGGCAGGACGTCGCGGAAGTCGCGGCCGATAGCCTCGTCGATGGCGACGCCGAGCAGCCTCGACCCGGCGGCGTTGAGGACGACCACGGTGCCGTGGTCGTCCGCGACGAGCAGCCCGTCGGGGAGCTCGTCGTACGGAGCGTGCTCGTCGCTCACGTCCGGCAGCCTCCTGGGTCGCGTTGGCCCTTGGCGGAAGCGTAGAGGCAGACGGCCGCGGCGGTCGCGAGGTTGAGGCTCTCGGCGCGCCCGTAGATGGGGACGCGGACCCGCTCGTCGGCCATCGTGATCACGTCCTCGGGCATGCCCCAGGCCTCGTTGCCGAACACCCATGCAGTGGGCCCTGTCAGATCGGCCTCGTCAAGGGGGGTGCCGGCGTCGGCGGTCGTCGCGCGGACAGTGAGGCCCGCCTCGCGCAGCGCCGCGAGGACGTCGGGCACCGCGCCGCCGTCCACGACGTCGACGTGGAAGATGCTGCCGGCCGACGACCGCACGCACTTCGGGTTGTACGGGTCGACGCTCTCGTCGGGGAACACCACCAGCTCCGCGCCCGCCGCGTCGGCGGTGCGCAGGATCGTGCCGGCGTTGCCCGGGTCGCGGGCGTACGCGAGCACCGCGACGAGCAGCGGGCGCTTGGCGAGGGCGTCGGCGAGCGGGACGTCGCGGGCCAGCGCGACGCCGACGAGGCCCTGTGGCGAGACGGTCTGCGCCAGCGCCTCCATCACCTTGCCGGTGACGAGCGTGGCGTCGCCGGTCAGGTGCGGGTGGCGTTCGGCGGCCTCGGGCGTCGCGAACAGCTCGACGAGCCCGTCCGTCGCGAGCGCCGCCTCGACCGCGCCGGGACCCTCCACGAGGAAGCGCCCCTCGGAACGCCGCGTCGCCCGACGCGCGAGACGGCGCGCCCCCACGACCCGTGGGTTGCGCGCCGTCTCGAGAACGGTCCTGATGGGCTACGCCGCGGGCAGCGCCGCGCGCGCGACCTGGACGAGCTGCGCGAACGCCGCCTCGTCGGTCACCGCGAGGTCGGCGAGGACCTTGCGGTCCACCTCGACGCCGGCCGCCTTGAGCCCCTGGATGAACCGGTTGTACGTCATGCCGTTCAGCCGGGCAGCGGCGTTGATCCGCTGGATCCAGAGCTGGCGGAAGTCGCCCTTGCGTGCCCGCCGGTCGCGGTACGCGTAGGTCATCGAGTGGAGCATCTGCTCCTTGGCCTTGCGGTACAGCCGCGAGCGCTGCCCGCGGTAGCCGCTGGCGCGCTCGAGTACGACCCGGCGCTTCTTCTGGGCGTTGACCGCCCGCTTCACGCGTGCCACGGGAACTTCTCCGATCAGGGTGAGTCGAGACGGTTACTTGCCGAGGAGCTTCTTGGCCGTCTTGGCGTCGGGCTTCGACAGCTCGGCCGTGCCGGTGAGCCGGCGGGTGAGCGTGCTCGACTTGCGCTCCAGGAGGTGGCGCTTGCCGGCGCGCTGGAAGAGCACCTTGCCGGAGCCGGTGATCTTGAAGCGCTTGGCGGCGCCGCTGTGGGTCTTCTGCTTGGGCATGTCGTCCGTCTCTCTCAGGCCTCGGGCTGCTCTTCGGCCGTCTCGCCGGCCGAGCCCACTGGCATGCGCTTCTTGTGCGGGGCCAGGACCATGATCATGTTGCGGCCGTCCTGCTTCGGCGCGGACTCCACCAGGCCGAGCTCGCTGACGTCGTCCGCGAGCCGCTGGAGCAGCCGGTAGCCGAGCTCGGGCCGCGACTGCTCGCGACCGCGGAACATGATCGTGACCTTGACCTTGTCCCCCGCCTTCAGGAACCGCTCGACGTGGCCCTTCTTGGTGCCGTAGTCGTGCGGGTCGATCTTCGGGCGGAGCTTGATCTCCTTGATGATCGTGAGGGTCTGCTTGCGGCGTGCCTCCTTGGCCCGCAGCGCCTCTTCGTACTTGAACTTCCCGTAGTCCATGATCTTGCAGACCGGCGGGCGCGCCATCGGTGCGACCTCGACGAGGTCGAGGTCCTGCTCCTGGGCCATGCGGAGGGCCTCGCCGATCGGCACGATGCCGATCTGCTCGCCCGCCGCCCCGACGAGACGGACTTCGGGAATGCGGATCCGGTCGTTGATCCGTGGTTCGACGCTGATGGGGCCTCCTACGAACGGTGTCATCTGCGACCCGGGAGCCCCGACCTCGGCAACGGCGCGCGCGCACGGCGCCGCCGGACCGAAGACCCTCGGTGCCGGAGGCCCGGGGGTGGGGAATCGAGGTTCCCGCTTGCGAGCACGCCAGAGGACGTGCCGGTCAAGGGACGAGGGTACCAGGCGCGGGCCCGCGCGCGGTAGCGCTCAGCGCTGGCGCTGGTAGTACAGGGCCCAGACGCCCTCGCGGAACACCGAGATGCCGACGTGCAGGCGCCCGCGGCTGTCGTAGCGCACCGCCTGGAACTCGGGGTACGTCTGCGGCCCCACCCACAGCGGGGCGCTCGTCGTGAGGCCGGTGGCGACGACGCGGCCACCCGCGAGGGTGGCGTAGCCGGCGTACCAGCGCGGCGGGTCGTCCGTCGCGGCCGGGTCGTCGGGCGTGTCCAGCCACGCGATCGCGGCCTCGCCCGCCCGCGCGCCGCCGGTGACCCACGGCGCCCAGGCCGTGCGGCCGGCGTTCAGGACGAGGGGTGTGGACCACGTGGCGCCCTTGTCGGCCGAGGACGTGTAGTAGACCGGGACGTCCTTGGCGGCCGTACGCGGGGCGCTCCAGACGGCGTGCAGGCGCCCGCCCCCGTCGATGGCGAGCACCGGGTACAGCGACTCCGGCGCCGGGCGCTCCGGCAGCGGCGCGACGTCGCGAGTGGCCCAGGTGAGCCCGCCGTCGTGGCTGTACGCGAGCTGGATCGTGTCGTTCAACGCCTCGGCCGCCGGCTCGGCGGGCGTGACGCGGCGGGTGTGCACTGCGTACAGGTCGCGGCCGCCGGGCGCCACGACGAGGTTGCCCTCCCAGGTGTACGTCCCGTCGGCGTTCGCCGTCGTCACCGGCACCGCCGGGCCGAACGTCGCGCCGTAGTCCGTGCTCTTGGTGAACCACATGAGCGTCGGCATCTGCCCCTGCAGCGCCTGGTACGTGACGTACACCGTCCCCGGCACGTCCCCCGCGACGATCCACGGGCGGTCGACGACCGGCACGGTCGCGGCGACCGGGGTGCCGGTCCACGTGCGGCCGCCGTCGCGGCTCGTGCCGACGGAGAGGCTCCCGACCCACGTGTCGGCGACGTAGAGCGTGCCGTCGGGGCCGTACGCGACGTCGCAGTCGGCGCCCTCGTACGTCCGCTCGCGCGTGTCGCCGGGCGGCTCGACGACGGTGTACGCCCACGTACGCCCGCCGTCCCCGCTCCGGTAGAAGCTCGACTGCGGCACGTCCGGGTCGAGCAGCGCCGCGGGCGCGCAGGCGAACATCTGCCGCTCGTCGCGCGGGTTCAGCGCGAGGCTGATCTCCTTCGCCGCGCGGCCGTCGCTCATCAGCACCGGCGGCTGCCACTGCAGGCGCCTCGGCGCGGCGGCGCCGCCGGGCTGCGTACCGAGGAGCAGCCCGAACGTCGCGGCGGCGAGCAGGGCGTGGCGGGGGCGCATGACAGGGGGAGTTCGCGACGGCGGCGGCGCGTCCTGCCGTGCCCGTAGGGTGCCGTCATGGACCCGGAGGAGCCGGTGACGCCGGCCGAGGCGCTGGACTCGCTGACGCGCGACATCGCCGAGGTGCCGGCCGTCGAGGTCGTGACAGCCTGCGCGGTCAACCTCATGTCCGCCGCCGCCGTGAAGCTCGGCCTCGCCGAGGGCGGCGAGCACCTGCGCGACCTGGACGAGGCGCGGCGGCTCATCGAGGCGCTGGCCGGGCTCGTGGACGGTGCCGGGCCGTACCTGTCGTTCCACGCGGCGCCCGTGCGCGACGGGCTCAAGTCGTTGCAGCTCGCGTTCCGCGAGGCGTCGCCGTACCCGGACGACCCCGGCAAAGGCCCGGGCGAGCGCTACACCGGCCCCGTCTGGGGCTAGATCGGCTCGGTCGTCGTCTCCTTCACCGGCGTCATCCGCAGGATGCGGAACGACGCCTGCGTCGCCGGGCCGATGGACACGGTGTAGAGCGCGGTGCCGACGCCGACGGGACCGCCCATCGCGATGCCGGCCACCAGCGCGCTCGCCTCGACCAGCGTGCGCGCCCAGCCGATCGACCACCCGAACCGCGTGTGCAACGCCACCATCAGCCCGTCGCGAGGCCCGGCGCCGAAGTGCGCGCCGATGTACAGCGCCGCCGCCACCCCGATCAGCAGCGTGCCCACGGCGAACAGCGCGAGGCGCGCGACGAGCGCCCCGTGGGACGTCTCGCCGAGGCCGAGGTCGAGCAGCACGTTCTCGAACACGCCGATCAGCACGAGGTTGCTGATCGTGCCGAAGCCGGGCCGCACGCCGAGCAGCAGCGACGCCGCGAGCACGACCGCGCCGACGAGCTGGACGACCGTCCCGAACGACGTGCCGGTGCGTTCGGCGACACCGCCGTGCAGCACGTCCCACGGCGACACCCCGAGCCCCGACCGCAGCGTCAGCACGATGCCGAACGCCGCCAGGAACAGCCCGAAGAAGAGCTGCACGACGCGACGCGTCATCGCGACGCCACCACGACGGCGACCAACGTGCACGCCGCCGCGAGCACCGACGCGAGCGTGAGGCCGCCGCCGGTCGGCACGAGCCCGTCGAGCACGACGCCGAACGCGAGCTGCCCCGCGACGGTCCCGAGCGTCAGCCGCAGCACGCCGAGCCGCCCGACCGCGAGCGCGCCGAGCGCGATGTACGCCGCGCCGCCGAGCCCGCCGAGGTAGAGGCCGGGGTTGGACGGCCACGCGCGCAGCGAGGGGGACAGGACGAGGACGCCGAGCGCGAGCGCGGCCGTGCCCACGAGGAACGACACCGACGCCGCGACGAGCGCCTCGCCGCTGTGGCGGTTGAGGTGGCCGTTCGCGGCCTGCTGCGCCGCGGTCGCGAACCCCGCGACGCCGACCGCGACGAGCAGCAGCGGCCGCACCTCTCCCCCGCGGCCGAACGACCCGACCGCGAGCCCCGCGACGGCGATGGCGGCGCTGACGAGGCGTGGCCGGGTCAACGGCTGGTGCCCGCGCGGCGAGAGGCCGTAGCGGTCCACGACGAGGCTGCCCGTCGTCGCGCCCGCGACGACCGCGACCGACGTCAGCGCGACGCCGACCTCCGGCACCGCGACCGCCGACGACGCGACGAGCGCGGCGCCGCAGAGGCCGCCCAGCCACCACCACCAGCGGGTGCCGCCGCGCAGCCGCGCCGCCGCCCGCCACCGCCCGGTGACGAGCGCGGCGGAGAGCAGCGCGAGCGTCCCGCCGCCGAACGACACGAGCGCCGCCACGACCGCGTCGCCGACGCGGACGGCGAGGGCGCCGTTGACGCGCGCCTGCCCCGCGAGCGCGGCGCCGGCGACGACGGCGAGCAGCGACAGCCGGGTGTGGCGTTCGCTCACTCGACGATCTTGGAGATCGGCAGCTCGAGGATGTCGCGCGCGCCGGCCGACTTGAGGGCCGGGATCAACGTGTTCACGCCCTGCTTGGCGACGACGGTCTCGACGGCGTGGAACCCGCCCGTCGCGAGCGCCGTGACCGTCGGCGACGTCATCGACGGCAGCACCGCGAGCACCTCGGACAGCGCGTCGTCGGCGACGTTGAGCTTGAGCAGCACCTTCCCGCGCGCGTTGATCGCGCCGAGCAGCAGGGTGCTCACGTCCTCCATCGCCGCGCGCTTGGCCGGGTCGGCGTACGCGGCGGCGTTGGTGACGAGCTCGGTGCGCGAGACGAGCAGGGTCTCGATGACCTTGAGCCCGTGCTTGCGCAACGACGTGCCGGTCTCGGTGAGGTCCACGATCGCGTCGACGATGTCGGGGACCTTGGCCTCGGTGGCGCCGTACGACGGCACGATCACCGCGTCGACGCCGGCCTTCGCGAAGAACCGCCGCGTCAGCTCGGGGAACTCCGTCGAGACGCGGACGCCGTTGGGGAGCTCGGCGCCGGAGGACGCCGGGTGCTCCTTGGGGACGGCGAGCACGATCTTCACGGGGTTGCTCGTGGCCTTGCTGTACTCGAGCTCGGTGATGGAGACGACGTCGCTGTCGGTCTCGGTGATCCAGTCGCGGCCGGTGATGCCGACGTCGAACAGCCCCTGCTCGACGTACTGCGGGATCTCCTGCGGCCGCAGGAACATCACCGAGTCGATGCGCGGGTCGTCGATCGACGCGCGGTAGTCGCGGTCGGAGCCGCGCCGCACCGCGAGGTCCGCCGCTTCGAACAGCGTCAGCGTGGCGGACTCCAGCGAGCCCTTCGGGAGGACGAGCGAGAGCATCTACGCGATCCCATCGAGAGTGGCGAGGGTCTCCAGCACGGCGCGAACGGCCTCGCGCCCCTTGTCGAGGCGCGCGCGCGCCTGGTCCTCGTCGTCGACCGTGAGGACGCCGAAGCCGACCGGCTTGCCGGAGTCGAGCGCGACGCGGACGCAGCCGTCGGTGACGGCGCGGCAGACGTAGTCGAAGTGCGGGGTGCCGCCGCGCATGACGACGCCGAGCGCGACGACCGCGTCGTGGGTACGGGCCAGTGCCTGGGCGACGACCGGGATCTCGAACGCCCCCGGCGCGCGGACGACGACGTACGCCGCGCCTGCCTCCTCGCAGGCCGCGACCGCGCCGGAGAGCAGCGCGTCCACGACCTCGCCGTGCCAGCGGCCCGCGACGATCGCGACGCTGCGGCCCTCGGCGCGCAGCGGCGCGTCCTCGGGCGCTCCCGTGCCGCTCACGGCGCCACCTCGGGCGCGTCGAGCGCGGCGTCGGCGCTCGCCTCGGTCGGCTCGTCCAGCGCGTCCACGACGCCCGGCAGCCCGAGGATGTGGCCGAGCCGCTCCTGCTTGGTGCGCAGGTACGCGATGTTGTCCGGCGTCGGCGTCGTCGTGAGCGACACGCGCTCCACGATCTCGAGGCCGTAGCCCTCCAGGCCCGCGCGCTTGCCGGGGTTGTTCGTGAGCAGGCGCATGGTGCGGATGCCGAGGTCCACGAGGATCTGCGCGCCGGTGCCGTAGTCGCGCGCGTCGGCGGGCAGGCCGAGCTGGAGGTTCGCGTCGACGGTGTCCGCGCCGGCGTCCTGGAGCTGGTACGCCTGGAGCTTGTGCATCAGGCCCACGCCGCGGCCCTCGTGCCCGCGCACGTACAGCACGACGCCGCGCCCCTCGGCCGCGACGGCCTCCAGCGCCGCGTCGAGCTGCGTGCCGCAGTCGCACCGGGTCGAGCCGAACACGTCGCCCGTGAGGCACTCGGAGTGCACGCGTACGAGCACCCGCTCGCCGTCGCCGACGTCGCCGCGGACGAGCGCGACGTGCTCGACGCCGTCGAACGTCGACCGGTAGCCGAACGCCGTGAAGTCGCCGTGGCGGGTCGGGATGCGGGCCTCGGCGACGCGTTCGACCTGCTTCTCGAAGCGGCGGCGGTGCGCGATGAGGTCGGCGATCGAGATGAGCGCGAGGCCGTGCTCGTCGGCGAACGCGCGCAGCTCCTCCAGGCGCGCCATGTCGCCGTCGTCCTTCTGCGACACGATCTCGCAGAGCACGCCGGCGGGACGCAGCCCCGCCATCCGCGCGAGGTCCACGGCGGCCTCGGTGTGGCCGGGCCGGCGCAGCACGCCGCCCTCCTTGGCCCGCAACGGCACCACGTGGCCGGGCCGCGTGAAGTCCTCGGCACGCGCGGCGGTGTCGGCGAGCAGGCGCATCGTGCGCGCGCGGTCGATCGCGGAGATGCCCGTCGAGACGCCCTCGCGCGCATCGACGGAGACGGTGTACGCCGTGCCGCGCTTGTCCTGGTTGACCGGGTACGCGGGCGGCAGGTCGAGCCTGTCGCAGTCGGCCTCGGTCATCGGCACGCAGATGTAGCCCGACGTGTAGCGGACCATGAACGACACCAGCTCCGGCGTCGCCATCTCGGCGGCGAAGATGAGGTCGCCCTCGTTCTCGCGGTCGGCGTCGTCGACCACGACGACGGCCTTGCCGGCCGCGATGTCCGCGACCGCGCGCTCGATGGGGTCGAACTCCGTCATCGCCCACTCCTCGACAGCAGCCGCTCGACGTACTTCGCCAGCACGTCGACCTCGATGTTCACCGGATCGCCCGGCTTCTTGTGCCCCAGCGTCGTCAGCTCCAGCGTCGCCGGGATCAGCGACACCGTGAACTCCTCGTCCCCCGCCTCGACCACCGTCAGGCTCACGCCGTCCACGGCGATCGAGCCCTTCTCCACGACGTAGCGCGAGAGGTCCTCGGGGATCGCGAACCGCACGACGCCGTCGGCCTCGTGCGCGGCGATCGTCGCGACGCCGTCGACGTGTCCCTGCACGACGTGGCCGCCGAGGCGGCCGCCGGCCTTGACGGGGCGTTCGAGGTTGACGGGGTCGCCCTGCTCGAGCGCGCCGAGGCTCGTCCTGTTGAACGTCTCCACCATCACGTCCGCCCCGAACTGGTCGACGGACAGGTGCGTCACCGTGAGGCAGCAGCCGTTGACGGCGATGCTGGAGCCGTAGGAGGCGTCCTCGACCACGAGCCCGCCGCGCACGACGAGCCGCGACGCGGTCACCTCGACCACCCGGCCGAGCTCCTCGACTATGCCGGTGAAGATGACGGCCTCCAGGTGAGTCGTACGTCCTCGCCGAGGCGGGTGACGTCGTCCAGCGTGAAGCGCCTCGCGTCGGTCAGCGTCGCCGCAGTCCCGTCGAGCAGCGGGCGTCCCGCGCCGAGCGCGAGCGGGGCGACGTAGCCGATCACGCGGTCCACGAGGCCTTCGTCCACGAGCGTCCCCGCGAGCTTCGGGCCGCCCTCCACGAACAGGTGGCGAACGCCGCGCTCGTACAGGTGCGCGAGCAGCGCCCGCACGTCCGTGTGCCCGTCGGCCGCGCGCGGCAGCGTCACGGTCTCCACCTTCGCGTCGCCCGCCTCCACGGTCGTGGCGACCAGCGTCGGCGCGGCGCCGTCGAGCACCCGCGCGGTGGCGGGGACGCGGAGGCTCGAGTCCACGACGACCCGCAGCGGCTGGCGCGCCGCGAGCGCGCCGTCGGGCGAGCGGACCGTGAGGTGCGGGTCGTCGGCGAGCACCGTCGAGATGCCGACGGCGATCGCGTCGCACTCCGCGCGCAGCCGGTGGACGTCCGCCCGCGCGTCGGGGCCGGTGATCCACCGCGACGTGCCGTCGGCGGCGGCGACGCGGCCGTCGAGCGTGCCGGCGTACTTCCACGTGACGAACGGCCGCCGCTCCCGTACGGCGAGCAGCCACGCCTCGTTGACGCGGGCGGCCTCCTCGGCCAGCGGCCCCGGCTCGCCGTACGGCTCTTGCAGCGGGTCGGGCACGGCGTGGACGACGCGAACGACTCCGGCCTCGGCCAGCGCGGACGCGCAGGGCGGGGTGCGGCCGTGCGACGTGCAGGGCGAGAGCGTGACGTACGCCGTCGCGCCCCTCGCGCGGTCGCCCGCCGCGCGGAGCGCGACGACCTCGGCGTGGTCGCGGGCGTCGTAGACGTGGAAGCCCTCGCCGACGACCTCGCCGTCCGGGGACACGAGGACGCAGCCGACGGTGGGGTTGGGCGCCGTGCGGCCGAGGCCGAGCGCGGACAGCGCGACGGCACGGCGCATCGCCGTCGTGTCGTCCACGGTCCACCTCCGTCCTGGCGCGAACGGGGCGGCGGGAGGCGGGCAGCGCGCAGCGGCGCCAGCCCGCGCGGCTTCTCCCATCCGGACTGTCACCGTCGGTCCCGGAGTTCCACCGGGTCCACCGGCCGCTGGCTGCGGCCGGGTCGCGGACTGTCACCGCCGGCTCGGAGTTGCACCGACCCCGAAGCGCGCGTGCTTCAGCGCCTAGTGTCGCACGTCCCGAACGGCGTTCTAGTCGGCCGGGTGCTCGGGCATCGGCGGGGTGCCGCGCCGGTCCACGGCCACGGAGGACCCGACGGTCGCCTTGGCGACCTTCTTCATCTCGGTCGCGACGTCCACGACCTCGCGCTTGTCGGCGAACATCCGGTTGCCCGACATCGCGACGCCGATCGAGACCGACACGAGCGGGAACCGCCGGGCCTTGCCCTGCCGGTCCGTGACCTCGATGTAGCCGCGGTTGGTGTCCTCGGGGTCGTGCAGGCGCGGCGCCGACGAGTCGAACACGTCCACGACCCGCTTCGCGAGCGGCTCGGCCTGCTCGGGCAGGCAGACGACGACGAAGTCGTCGCCGCCGATGTGGCCGACGAACGGCGCCGGCTCCCCCGCCTCCATCACCGCGCGGCGCGCGGCCGTGGCGAGCAGCGTGATGACCTCGTCGCCGCGCAGGAAGCCGTAGCAGTCGTTGAACGCCTTGAAGTTGTCGAGGTCGAGGTAGAGCACCGCGAACGGCTCCGCCTTGGTGACGCGGTCGGCGAGCTCCTCCTCGATGCGGTGGTTGCCGGGCAGGCCGGTGAGCGGCGAGACCGCGCGCATCTCGGCGTTGCGGCGCAGCGTCGAGCGGACGCGCGCGACGAGCTCGAGGGTGTCGAACGGCTTGATGATGTAGTCGTCCGCGCCCGCCGTGAGGCCCACGACCTTGTCGGCCGAGAGCGACTTGGCGGTCAGCATGATGACCGGGAGGTTCGCCGTCGCGGGGTTGGCGCGCAGGCGGCGGCAGAGCTCGACGCCGTCGACCTTGGGCATCATCACGTCGAGCAGGACGAGGTCGGGCGTCTCCTCGTCGATCGACTGCTCGGCCTGCTCCCCGTCGTGGGCGACGCGGACGTCGAAGCCCTCGAGGCGCAGGTTGATCTCGATGAACCGCGCGATGTCGGTGTCGTCGTCCACGACGAGGACGGTGGCCATCAGCGCCTGCCCCCGATCCCGCGTCCGTCGCGAGCGGACGCCGCGCGGCAGGGCAGCGGGGTGGGAGGCCGGCGCATCAGGCGGCCTCTCTCGCGCGCTCGGCGGCGGTCTTGATCGCCGCCCCTGCCGCGGCCGGGTCGGCCGCGTCGAACACCGCGGATCCCGCTACGAACACGTCCGCTCCCGCCTCCGCGCACCGCGCCGCCGTGTCGGCGTTGATGCCACCGTCCACTTCGAGCCACAGGGAGAGCCCGCGGTTCAGAATCGCCCGCCGCGCCTCCCGGATCTTCGGGAGCATCTCGGCGATGAACGACTGGCCGCCGAAGCCGGGCTCGACGGTCATGACGAGCACCATGTCGAACTCGCCGAGGATGTCCTCGTACGGCGCCAGCGGCGTCGCCGGCTTGAGCGCGAGCCCGGCGCGACCCCCGGCCGCGCGGATCGCACGCGCGGTCCGGACCGGGTCGCGCGCCGCCTCGACGTGGAACGTCACGAGCGACGCGCCGTGCTCGACGTAGCCGGGGGCCCAGCGGTCGGGGTCCTCGATCATCAGGTGCAGGTCGAGCGGCAGCGCCGTCGCGCCGCGCAGGCTCTCGACGACGACCGGGCCGAGGGTGAGGTTCGGGACGAAGTGGTTGTCCATCACGTCCACGTGCAGCAGGTCCGCGACGCCCTCGACGCGGGCGGCCTCGTCGGCCAGGCGCGCGAAGTCGGCCGAGAGGATGCTCGGCGCGAGCTGGGTGGGCAAGCAGTACTCCAGGCACGTGGGCAGGTGGGTGTGACCTTGGAGTCAGTCTAGCGGCGTTCCGTCTCCTGATCGTTGTAGGAGCGAGACGAACATCGCGTCCGTGCCGTCGACGTGCGGCCAGAGCTGGCGCGCCGAGAGCACCTCGGCGCCGCGGGCGGTGCCGACGACGTCGCGCGTCTCGGCGAGGTGCGGCGAGCAGACGACGTAGGCGACGAGCCCGCCGGGGCGCACCGCGTCGAGCGCGGCGGCGAGCAGCTCGCGCTGGAGCGCCTGCAGCGGCGCAACGTCCTCCGGGCGGCGCCGCCACCGCGCCTCCGGCCGCCGCCGCAGCGCGCCGAGCCCGGTGCACGGCGCGTCGAGCAGCACGGCGTCGAACGTCCCCGGCCGCCACGGGCCGCGCCTGCCGTCCGAGGCGACGACGGCCGCATCGCGGGCGCCGCGCAGCGTGGCGCGGACGAGCCCGGCGCGGTGCGGGTGGACGTCGTTGGCGACGAGGCGGCCCTCGACGGTGGCGCGCAGCAGCGCGGACTTGCCGCCCGGCCCCGCGCACAGGTCGAGCACGTCGTGGCGGCCGGGACCGAGCGCGTCGGCGAGCGTGAGCGCCGCGACCTGGCTCCCCTCGTCCTGCACGCCCGCGTCGCCCGAGCGCACCGCCGCCACGGTGTCGGGGTCGCCGCCGCGCAGGCGGACGGCGTACGGCGACAGCGGCCCCGCGTCGGCCTCCAGGCCGGCCGCGCGGCAGGACGCGAGCAGCGCGTCGCGCGTGACGCGCCGGGCGACGAGGTGCACCTCCGGCCTCGTGTCGTCGGCCAGCAGCGCCTCGCGCGGGTCGCCGCCGAGCGCGTCGGCGAACGCCTCCACGATCCAGCGCGGGTGCGCGGTCTCGACGGCGAGCGCGTCGACCGGGTCGGCGGGCAGGCCGAGGTCGCCGTCGCGCGCGGCGACCTTGCGCAGGACGGCGTTGACGAACTTGGAGGGCCCGATCCCCGCGACGCGCCGCGCGAGGTCGACGCTGGTCGAGACGGCGGCGTGCGGGGCGACGCGGGTGCGCAGGAGCTGGTACGCACCGAGCCGCAGCACGTCGCGTACCTGGGGGTCCATCTCGGCCACGGGCCGCGACGAGACGAGGCCGAGCACGTGGTCGAGAGTGCCGAGCGCGCGCAGGGTGCCGTAGCCGAGCTCGGCGGCGAACGCCCTGTCCCGCGCGTCGAGCCCGGAGACGAGCGTGGGGAGCAGGAGGTTGGCGTACGCGTCGCGCTCGTCGACGGCGCGCAGGAGGTCGTACGCCACCCGCCGCGGGTCGCTCACGCGAACGTGCCCTCGGTGACGCGCAGCCCGCGCGCCCAGTCGGCGGCGGGCATGGCCCGCTTGCCCTCCATCTGCACCTCGCCGAGCAGGACCGGCTGCGTCGCGGTGCCGGCGAGGACGTCGCGCTTGCCCGCGCGGAACGCCCCCGGCGGCAACGGCTCCGCGTCGCGGGCCACGCGTACCGGCGCGAGGCGCACGCGCCTGCCGTCGTACGTCGTCCAGGCGCCCGGCGCCGGCGTCGCCGCGCGGACGAGCCGGTCGACGCGCAGCGCGGGCGCGGTCCAGTCGACGCGCACGTCCTCCGGGTCGACCTTGGGCGCGAACGACACGCCCTCGGCCGGCTGCGGCACCGCGCGCAGCTCGCCGTCCTCCAGGCCGTCGACCGTCGCGAGCAGCAGCCGCGCGCCCGCGTCGGCGAGTCGCGCGAGCAGGTCGCCGGAGGTGTCGTCCGGGCGGATCTCCTCGGTCACGACGCCGAGGACGGGGCCGGTGTCCAGGCCCTCCTCGAGGACGAACGTCGTCGCGCCGGTGACCTCGTCGCCGTGCAGGATCGCGTGCTGCACCGGGGCCGCGCCGCGCCAGGCGGGCAGCAGCGAGAAGTGCAGGTTGACCCACCCGAGGCGCGGGATCGCCAGCGCGGGCGGCGGGACGAGGGCGCCGTACGCCACCACGGGGCAGCAGTCGGGGGCGATGTCGCGCAGCGCGTCCTGGAACTCCGGCTCCTTCGGCGAGCGCGGCTGCAGCACCGGCACGCCCGCCTCGTCGGCGAGTGCCGCGACCGGCGAGCGCGTCTCGCGCCGCCCGCGGCCGGACGGCGCGTCCGGGCGGGTCACGACGGCGACGACGTCGTGGCGCGGCGAGCCGAGCAGGGCGCGCAGCGACGGGAGCGCGGGCGCGGGCGTGCCCGCGAAGACGAGCCTCAGCGGATGACGCCGTACATCGGGTGCGGGGACTGCTTCACGACGGGCGGGGCGTTCCACTCCGCCTCGCGGATCGCCCGCATGGCCTCCTTCTTCGTCTCCGGGTCGAGGAGGTCGACGAAGATGACGCCGTCGAGGTGGTCGGTCTCGTGCTGGAGGCAGCGCGCCAGCAGCTCGCTGCCCTCGATCGTGACCGGGTCGCCGTACATGTTGAAGCCGGCGGCGACGACGTTGGCGGAGCGCTTGAGCGGGAACGACAGGCCCGGCAGCGACAGGCACCCCTCGTCGCCGTCCTGCTCCTCCTCGGAGCGCGTCACGATGACGGGGTTGACCAGGTGGCCGACGGTGTCGTCGACGTCGTAGGCGAACACCCGCAGGCTCACGCCGATCTGCGGCGCCGCGAGCCCCGCGCCCGGCGCGTCGAGCATCGTGTCGGTGAGGTCCTTGACGAGCGTCCGCAGCTCCTTGTCGAACGTCGTCACGGGCTCGCACGGCGTACGGAGCACCGGGTCACCGAGGTAGCGGATCTGCTGGATCGACACCCCTCCGAGTCTACGGGTCACGGACGCGTCCCGGATCGGTAACGGCCCCTGGCCCCGCCCCGCCGCCGCCCCTACCGTCCCCGGGCATGCGCCTCGCCGCCGTCCTCGCCGCGCTCCTGCTCCTCCCCGCGTGCTCCGAGCGTCACGTCGACCCGCGCGGCGGCGGCGACGGCGACCGCCGGATCTACCAGGACATGCTGCCGGGGTTCGACAGGGCGGAGGGGACGAAGGCGTTCGGCGACCCGGCGGCGCTCGCGTTCGCCGCGAACGGCGACCTCTGGGTCGGCAACTACGAGACCAGCACGATCGCCCGCTACGCCGCCGACCAGATCGCGCCAGGCTTCCGCGCGCCGGCCGCGGCGACCGTGATCGAGGGCGGCGCGATCAAGGGGCCGAACGCCATGGTGTTCGACGCCCACGGCTACCTCTGGGTCGCGATGTACGACGGCGACCGCGTCGCGGGCTTCACGCCCGAGGACCTCGTCGCGGGACGGGCGCCGAGCATCGTGCTGCCCGACCCCGGCGGCGTGCTGCGCAAGCCGGCCGGCGTGGCGTTGGACTCCGCGGGCAACCTCTGGGTCGCCAACTCCGGCGTCGGCCACCTCGTCCGCTACCCGCGCCGCGGCGGGCTCGAGGCGGGCACCGCGCGGCCCGACGTCGTGCTCGACGTCGCGAACGACGAGTGCCAGGCGATCGCGGCGTACCAGGGCAGGCTGTGGCTCGGCTGCGCGGACAGCGACGTCGTCTACGTGTACCCGGGCAACCTGCGCAGCGGGAAGCCGGCCTGGGACACGAGGCTCGACTGGAAGGGCTCGTGCGGGCCCGTCCAGCTCGCCACGACGCCCGACGGCCGCCTCGCCGCCGCCTGCTACCACAGCGGCGCGGTGTCGTTCCTCGAACGCGGGCAGGTGTCGGAGTCGTACGGCATCCAGGAGCCGGCGCTGGCCAACGTGCACGGGATCGCGTTCGACGCGACCGGCAACGTCTGGGCGGGGACCAACCGCAACGTGATCCTCGCCTACCCCGAGGGGCAAGGGCGCCTGCCGGTCGTCGTGCTGCGTCCGCGCCCCGCCGACGTCGTGTCGCCGACGCCGGTCCAGGTGTTCTCCGACTAGACCCCGCTAGATGAGCGTCAACGGGTCGAGCTCGACGCGCGCCGGGTCGGGCGCCTTGCGCGCGGAACGCTGCGCCAGCGCGGCCTTCAACGCCGCCGCGAGGTCGTTACCGTGCTCGTTCGGCACGCGGACCAGCGCGCGCTCGCCGTCGCCATACGGCACGGGGCCGAGCACGTCGAGCCCCTCGGGCAGCAGCGCGAGCACCTCGGCGACCGCGGCCGGCGTGCCGTCCACCGCCGCCATCCGCACGGCGGGCGGGAACGCCAGGCCCGCCCTGTCGGCGAGCTCGCGGCGGGCGTACCAGCCGGCGTCCCAGCGCAGCAGCGCCTGGACCGCCGGGATCGCGGCGTCGGCCATCACGACGACCCGCCCGCCCTCGTGCGCGGGGCGGGCCAGCGCGGCGGCGTTGGCCCAGCGGCGCAGCGCCTCCTCCCCCGCCCGCAGGTCGGCCCGCGACAGCAGGGCCCACCCGTCGAGGAGCAGCACGGCGCCGTAGCCGCCGTCGGCGACCGGCTCCGCGCCGGGCGTCGCGACGACGAGCTGCGGCCTGCCCTCGACCGTCGCGTGCACGTGCTCGCGGTCGCTCGTCCGCACCGGCACGCCCGCGAACGCGCGGCCCAGCTCCTCCGCCGTTCGCCGCGAGCCGGTGACCACGGCGCGGAGGGTGTCGCCGTCGCAGGCCGGGCAGCGCCAGTCCGCGGCGGGCCTGCCGCACCAGCGGCAGCCGGGCGTAGGCCCGTCGCGGCCGAGCGGTCCCTGGCAGGCGGCGCAGCGTGCGGGCGTACGGCACCGCGCGCACGCGAGCCCCGGCTGGTACCCCGCGCGCGGCACCTGGAGCAGCACGGGCGCGCCCGCGTCCAGCGCCTCGCGCGCGGCGCGCCAGGCGATCGTGGGCAGGCGCGCGGACGCGGCGGCGGCGTCGCGCTCGAGCTCCACGTCGCCGCCCGCGACGACCGTGCGCGGCGCGGCCCGCCGCACCGTCGCCCGCGACGCGCGCAGCGGCCGTGCCCACCCCGTCTCGACGAGCCGTACCGCCTCCGCGCTCGGCGCGTGCCCGCCGACGAGCAGCCCCGCGCCCTCGCGGTGCGCGCGCAGCGCGAGGACGTCGCGGACGTGCGGGTACGGCGCGCGCGGCTCCTTGTGCAGGTCGTCGCCGTCGTCCCAGCAGACGGCGAGGCCGAGGTCGCGCACCGGCGCCCACGCGGCCGCGCGGGTGCCGACGACGCAGCGGGCGACGCCGCGGCGTACCGCCAGCCAGCGCCGGTACCGCTCGGCGGGCCCGAGGTCGGCGGTCAGCGCGGCGTACGGCGCCAGCCCGTCCAGCGCCGCGCACACCCGCGCGAGGTCCCGCGCGTCGGGCACCACGACGACCGCCCCGCGCCCGGCTGCCACCGTCGCCGCGGCCGCGACCGCGACGAGGCGCGGCCAGTCGCCGCCGGGCAGCGTCTCCCACACCGCGCGCGGCGCCCCGCCCGAGGCGAGCGCGCGGATGAACGCCTCGCCGCTCTCGTAGGCCCCCCACGCCGTCGTGTCGGGCGGCTCCGGCAGCGGCGGCGGGTCGCGGGGCGGCTCCTTCTCGACGCGGGCGTGGCGCGGCGGGACCGCGAGGCGTACGACGTCGACGAACGACCCCGCCCACCGGTCCGCCACCGCCCGGCACAGCCCCGCGACCTCGGGCGAGAGGACGGGCTCGGCGGAGACAGACTTGGCGACCGGCGAGAGCCTGTCGAGGTCCGACGCCGCCTCCCGCGAGAGGACCCACCCGTCCACGAGCCGCCCGGCGAAGCGCACCCGCACCTTGGAGCCCGGGACGACGGCCTCGTCCAGCGCCTCGGGCACGGCGTAGTCGAACGGCCGGTCGAGGTGCGCGAGCGGCACGTCGACCGCGATCCGCGCGACCGGGTTCTCCACGAGGAGCGTTGTACCGCGCCCCTGTGACACAGAACGCCGGCGGGCGTGGCGTCGGCGGGTCGGCGCGGCTGCGGCGCGCGAGGCAGCCTCACAAAAACTTTCGGAATTGCCTTACTTCTCTCTGGCTCGACCGCGCCTTGCGGCGCACACTGTTCGAAGCACGCGAACGCGTGTGTACCCGGAAGGAGCACGCACATGAGAAGTACCTCTGCCCGACGCCGCTATTGCGGCACCACACCCGCCGCCGCTCCGGCGGTCAGTGACTCCGGCATCGTCTCGGCCCGCACCGGCAGTCAGTAACACGTACTGCCAGCCCGACTGAAGGGAGTAACCGAGACTCTCCACCGCGTGCCGAGACGATGCCGGCCCTTTCTCAGGCCCTCGGTGAACACGCCATGGAGAAAATGTTCTGGTTTGCCCTGACAAGCGCAATGTCGCTTGTCATTTACGGCGCGCTCACCTACATCTCGGCGAAGCGCGTGCAGTGGAACATTGACGCTCAGACGAACGCGCTACGTCGTGCCGGTGTAGCCGCGAAGGTCGTAGCCCGGCGAGCGCACGATTTGTCCGTTGAGCACCAGGCGCACGTCAAGCCTCCGCTGCCGCCCGTCGGCCTCCTGGGGCAGGTTGCGTCGGTTGTCCGGTCCTCGAAGCGCGCACAGCCCGGGCTGGAGAACCCGCCGTAGGCGCATGCGAGCACATGCAGCCTTCAGCGCTACGCCCCCGCGGCCGACTTCAGCGCGTCCGCGCGGTCGGTGGACTCCCACGGGAACTCCTTCTCGTCCCGACCGAAGTGGCCGTACGCGGCGGTCTTCGCGTAGATCGGCCGCAGCAGGTCGAGGTCGCGGATGATCGCCGCCGGGCGCAGGTCGAAGACCGTGTCGACGGCCTCCTGGATGCGCTCCAACGCGACGTTCTCGGTGCCGAAGCAGTCGACGTAGAGCGACACCGGGTGCGCCTTGCCGATCGCGTACGCGACCTGCACCTCGCAGCGCGACGCGAGGCCGGCCGCGACGACGTTCTTCGCGACCCAGCGCATGGCGTACGCCGCCGAGCGGTCGACCTTGGACGGGTCCTTGCCGGAGAACGCACCGCCGCCGTGGCGAGCCATGCCGCCGTACGTGTCCACGATGATCTTGCGACCGGTCAGGCCGGCGTCGCCCATCGGGCCGCCGATCTCGAACTTGCCGGTCGGGTTGACGTAGACGTTGTAGCCCTCGTGGTCGATGCCGAGCCGCGCGAGCTCGGGCTCGATGACGTGCTCGACGACGTCGGGCTTGAGCAGCGTCTCGATGTCGATGTCGCTCGCGTGCTGCGACGACACGACGACGGTGTCCAGCGCGACCGGGCGGCCGTTCTCGTAGCGCACCGAGACCTGCGTCTTGCCGTCGGGGCGGAGGTACGGCACCACGCCGGCCTTGCGCACCTCGGAGAGGCGGCGGGCGAGACGGTGCGCCAGCGCGATCGGCAGCGGCATGAGCTCGTCGGTCTCGTCGCACGCGTACCCGAACATCATCCCCTGGTCGCCCGCGCCCTGGCGGTCCAGCACGTCCTCGACGGACTCGCCGGTACGCGCCTCGAACGCCGCGTCGACGCCCTGCGCGATGTCCGGCGACTGCGAGCCGATCGAGACGGAGACGCCGCACGACGCGCCGTCGAAGCCCTTCTTGGACGAGTCGTAGCCGATGCCGAGGACCGTCTCGCGGACGATCGTCGGGATGTCGGCGTACGCCTCCGTCGTCACCTCGCCGGCGACGTGCACCTGGCCCGTCGTGATCAGCGTCTCGACCGCCACGCGGCTCTTGGGGTCCTGCGTGAGCAGGGCGTCGAGGATCGCGTCCGAGATCTGGTCGGCGATCTTGTCGGGGTGGCCCTCGGTGACGGACTCGGACGTGAACAGGCGCTTGGTCACGGTGCTCCAGACGGGATGATCGCGCCGGTCCACACGCGCCCGGCGGCCTTTAGCCCGCGAGTGTACCGGCGCTCCACTCGGCGGCGAGCATGCTGTACACCGCGTGGTCGTGGTGCTTGTCGCCGACCTTCGCCGCCATCCGTTCGACGCCCTCGAACGTGAAGCCGAGGCGCTCGGCAACGGCGCGGCTGCGGACGTTGTCGACGGCCGCCTTGATGGCGACGCGCACGTACCCCTGGGCGAACACCGCCGTCACGAGCGCCCGCGTCGCGCGCGTCGTGATGCCCTTGCCGACGTGGCCCTCGTCGAGCCAGTAGCCGAGCTCGACGGTGCCGTCGGTCGGCCTCATGTCGTGCAGGCCCATGCCGCCCACGATCGCGCCGCGGTAGCGGACGTTCGCGTGGAACGCGCGGCCCGCGGCGTACTCGCCCCTGATGAACGTCAGAAACGCCGTCGTGTCGGCGACCGACGTCGTCGTCGCGGCCCACGGCATCCACGGCGCGAGGTGCTCGCGGTTGCGGTCCGTCAGGTCGAACAGCTCCTGCGCGTGGTGCATCTCGGCGAGCTCGAGCTCGACCTCGTCGTCGACCCTCAGCGAGAACATGCGCGGAGCCTAGGCTGGATCGCGATGAGGGACGCACTGGTTTCCGACCGCGCCCGCGCCGCCGAGCAGGTCGCGGCGCTGGAGGCGCAGTGGGCGTCGCTCGTCGCGGCGTCCGAGGACTCGAACGCCGACGACGAGCACGACCCCGAGGGCGCGACGATCGGCTTCGAGCGGGCGCAGCTCACGGCGCTGCTCGACGCCGCGCGGGCGCGGGTCGCCGGGATCGACGCGGCGCTCGCCCGGGTGGACGACGGCTCCTACGGCGCCTGCGAACGCTGCGGCGCCCCGATCGGCGCCGAACGCCTCGCCGCCCTCCCGGCGACCCGCCTCTGCATCGCCTGCGCGGCCGGGCAGGTCACCGAGTGAACCTTTCCGTGCTGTCGCGGCACGTTCGGTCGTGACCGCAAGCGCAGAGCCGTTGCCCGCCGTCGTGGCGGCCACCGGCAGGGACGAGGAGTTCCGCCACTTCTACGCCGAGGAGTACCCGGCCGTCGCCGGCTACTGCCTCACGTTGACGGGCGACCGGGCGCTCGCCGACGAGATCGCGCAGGAGGCGCTCGTCGCCGTGTACCTGCGCTGGACGAGGCTCGGCACGCCGCGCGGCTACGCGTTCCGCGTCGCCTCCAACCTCGCCCGCGCGCACTGGAAGCGCAGCACCCGCGAGCTCGCCACCTGGGCCTCCCTGGCCGAGCACGCGACGCCGACGCCCGAGCCCGACCCGGCGCTGTGGGACGCGGTGGGACGCCTGCCCGAGCGCCTCCGCGACGTCGTCGTCCTGCACTACCTCTACGACCTCCCGCTCGCCGACGTCGCCACCGCGGTCCGCCGCCCTGTCGGCACCGTGAAGCGCCGCCTCCACGAGGCCCGCGCGCTGCTCGCGACCGCTCTCGAGGAGACCCGATGAACGACCTCAGCTCCCTGCGCGGACCGCGCCTCGCGCCGCCCACGGGCGCGCTGGACCGCGCGCTCGCGACCGGCCGCGCCCGGCTGCGCCGCCGCCGCATCGCCCGCGCCGCCGCCACCACGTCGTGCGTCGCGTTCGTCGCCGTCGCCGTGCTCGGGTCCGGCGGGGGCACCCAGTCGCTCGACCAGACCGACCCCGCGGCGCCCGGCGTGCACACGACGCCGGGCGGCGCGACGCCCGCACCGGGGGCCACCGTGCGGTCGCCCGCCGGTGACCCCGGCGCTCCCGGCGTGATCCCCAGCGGCCTGCCGCTGCCGCTCCCGTCGCGAACGCACGCCGGCCCGTCGGCGACGGCCGCGCCGCCCGCGGCGCCGCCGGACGGGTCGCGGCGCTTCGTCGGCATCGGCTCGCGCGACGTCGCGATCACGCACAAGAACGACCCCGCCGCCTGCGTCGGCCAGCCGTCGCAGTGGCAATGGATCCCCGACACCGGCTACTGCACGTCGATGACCGGCCCGGCGTCGGTGACGGTGGGGCAGCCGGCGACGTACGCGTACACCCTCTGCCGCGCCCCCGGGCAGGACCCGGCGACGCTGACGTTCACGACCGAGCAGGAGGCGCTCTACCACGCCTACGACCTCGAGAACGACGGCGCCGACGGCGGCGGGCCCCACTGGCGCCTCGGCTGGCCGGACCCGGACGGCCCGCGCCACACGGTGACGTTCGAGCCCGGCGACTGCCGGACCTGGCGCGCGCAGTGGATGGGCCAGGACGACGAGGGCTACGCCTTCCCTGACGGCCAGTACGAGATGTTCGGCTTCCCCGCCGCCGAGGAGCTGATCGCGACCGAGGGCACCGACCGGATGCCGGTGCCGTCGACGGTGATGGTGACCGTCAGCTCGTGAGGCGGGCGGCGACGAGGTCCCAGACCGCGTGCGCCACGGACTCCTTGGAGCCGCGCGGGACCTCGGTCTCCGACCCGTCGGCGCCGAGGACGACGGCGGCGTTGTCCTCGACCTCGAACGCCAGCCCCTCGCCCACCTCGTTCACGACGAGCAGGTCGCAGCCCTTGCGGGCGAGCTTCGCGCGGCCGTTCGCGAGGACGTCGTCGGTCTCGGCGGCGAAGCCCACGACGACCTGGCCCTGACGCCGCGACGCCGACAGCTCGGCGAGGACGTCGGGGTTGCGGACGAGCGCGACGGGCGGCGGGTCGGTCTCGGTCTTCTTGACCTTGGTGGCCGAACGCTCCGCCGGCCGGAAGTCGGCGACGGCCGCCGCCATGACCACGGCGTCGGCCTCGGCGGCGGCTTCGAGGACGGCCGTGCGCAGGTCGTCGGCCGACACCACGCGCACGACCTTGACGCCCGCGGGGTCGGGCAGCGCGGCGTTCGCGGAGACGAGCGTGACCTCGGCGCCGCGCGCGGCGGCCGTGCGCGCGAGGGCGTAGCCCTGGCGGCCTGACGAGCGGTTGCCGAGGAAGCGGACCGGGTCGAGGTACTCCCGCGTCCCGCCCGCCGACACGACGACGCGCCGGCCCGCGAGGTCGGCGCCGCGCGTCGCGCCGTCGAGCGCCGCGAGCGCGGCGGCGACGATCGCCTCGGGGGACGGCAGCCTGCCGGGACCGACGTCGCCCTTCGCGAGCGGCCCCACGTCGGGGTCGATCACGACCGCCCCGCGCGAACGCAGCGTGGCGACGTTGGCGACGGTGGCGGGGTGCTCCCACATCTCGGTGTGCATCGCGGGGGCGTAGACGACGGGGCAGCGCGCGGTGAGCAGCGTCCCGGTCAGCAGGTCGTCGGCGCGGCCGGTCGCCGCGCGCGAGAGCAGGTCGGCGGTCGCGGGGGCGACGAGGACGAGATCGGCGGTCTGGCCGAGGCGGACGTGCGGGACCTCGGGGACGTTCTCGAAGACCTTGTACGTCACCGGCTCGCCCGACAGCGCCTCCCACGTGGGGGCGCCGACGAACTTCAGCGCGGACCGCGTCGGCACGACGCGGACGGAGTGCCCGGCCTCGGTGAGGCGCCGGAGCACCTCGACGGCCTTGTACGCCGCGATCCCGCCCGAGACTCCCAGGACGACCCGCGCCATGACGGGTCTTACGCCTCGACCTGCTCGTGGGTCAGCAGGCCGGCGTTGATCTCGCGGAGGGCGATGGAGAGCGGCTTCTCCTGCGGCGCGGCCGGGACGAGCGGGCCGACGTACTCGAGCAGGCCCTCGCCGAGCTGGCTGTAGTACGCGTTGATCTGGCGCGCGCGCTTGGCGGCGTAGATGACCAGCGAGTACTTCGAGTCGGTCGCCTCGAGGAGCTCGTCGATCGGGGGGTTGGTGATGCCCTCGGGCGTGGCGGCGGTGCCGGACATGCGGTCCTCTCGGGAACGAAAAGCGCGCGCGAAAACGCAGGTCAGCGCGGCGGAGACTCCATCAAGGCTACCACCTGGTCCGCGGCCGACCCGATCGTGTCGTTGACGACGACGGCGTCGAACGCGTCCTCCGACGCCATCTCGATGCGCGCCAGGTCGAGGCGGCGGCGTACGCGCTCGTCGTCCTCGGTGCCGCGCCCGCGCAGGCGCCGGGCCAGCTCGTCGAACGACGGCGGCGCCAGGAACACGAGGAACGCGTCCGGCATCGCGTCGCGCACCTGCCGCGCGCCCTGCAGGTCCACCTCGAGCAGCGCGGGAACGCCGGCCCGCAGGCGTTCCATGACCGGCTCGCGCGGGGTGCCGTACTGGTTGCCGGCGTACGTCGCGTGCTCCAGGAACTCCCCCGCCTCGACCAGCCGCGCGAACTCGTCGTCGTCCACGAAGTGGTACTCCACGCCCTCGGTCTCGCCGGGGCGCGGCGTCCGCGTCGTCACCGAGACGGACAGCCAGACCTCGGGGTGGCGGCGGCGGATCTCCGCGATCACGGTGCCCTTGCCGACCCCGGAGGGGCCGGAGAGGACCGTCAGCCGGCCGCTCAGCCGCCGGCCCCGCGCTGCGCGTCGAACTCGCGTTCCAGCGCCTCGCGCTGCTTCGCGCCGAGGCCGCGTACGCGCCGCGACGGCGAGATGTCGAGCTTCTCCATGATCGACTGCGCCCGCACCTTGCCGACGCCGGGCATGGCCTCGAGGAGCGCCACGACCTTGAGCTTGCCGATGACCTCGTCGCTCTCCCCCGCGTCGAGGACCTCGCGCAGCGTCGTGCCGTTGTGCTTGAGCCTGTCCTTGAGCTCGGCGCGGGCCTTGCGGGCCCGCGCTGCCTTCTCCAGCGCGGCGGCGCGCTGCTCCGGCGTCAGCGGCGGCAGGGCCACGCGCCGTCCTCCCTTGATCAATGACCGAGGGGGCGACCCTACTCAGGAGACGGAGGCCGTTTCAACGCCGCCCGCCTCGCCTCGACCCGTTCCTCGTAGCGGCGGACGATCTCGGCGACCTCGCGCTCGTGCCTCGTCGGCGCGACGGGCTCGGGCTCGCCCCGGTAGCGGCGCAGCGTCTCGGCCGCCCACGCGTCGATCCTCGCCTGGCGGCGTTCCTCGCGGGTCGGCCTGTCGGGGTGCCCGTCGAGGTACTGCGCGCGCATCGACAGCAGCGCCAGCCCGAACGTCGACACGCCCACGGCCAGCGTCCACCCCGGCCGCTCGTCGCCGGACGCCAGCAGCGTCGCGACCGTCGCCGCCGCGAGCGCCACCCACGTACGCGGCCGCAGCAGGCACCACGCGACGCCGCGCAACACCTAGCCCGTCGGGTCGAGCTGCGACGCGATCGCGGCGGCGGCGGCACCGGGGTCGGCGGCGCCGGTGATGGGGCGGCCGATGACGAGCAGGTCGGCGCCGTCGGCGAGCGCGCGGGCCGGCGTCGACACGCGCACCTGGTCCTGCGCGTCGCCGCCCTCGAGGCGTACGCCCGGCGTGATGAGCGTGATGTCGGGCCCCACCTCGGCGCGGACCGCCGCGACCTCCTGCGGGCTGCACACGATCGCCCGCGCGCCGGCCTCGACCGACACCGACGCGAGGCGCAGCACGACGTCGCGCGGCTCCGCGTCGACCCCCAGGACGCGCAACGCGTGCGCGTCCAGGCTGGTCAGCAACGTCACCGCCGCGATCTTCACGTCGGGCGCCGACTCGACCGCGGCGCGCACCATGTCGCGCCCGCCGCTCGCGTGGACCGTGAGGTACGCCGGCTTGAGCCGCGCGACCGACTTCGCGGCGCCGGCGACGGTGTTGGGGATGTCGTGGAGCTTGAGGTCGAGGAACAGGTCGAGCCCCGTGCCTCCGCGCACGACGTTGACGACGTCAGGCCCGTGCCTGCAGAACAGCTCCAGGCCCACCTTGAGCACCGAGACGTAGCGCTGGACCGCGTGCGCCCATCGGGCGGCGGTCTCGACATCGGGGGCGTCGAGGGCTACGGCTACGGGTGCGGTCATGCGGGCTCGCTCTCGGGGTCTGGCCCCTCGGGGATGTGGGGCCGCGGGGGCTGGTGCGCGCGGCCGACGACGTCGGCCACGCTGGTGATGCCGCGCTCCGCGAGGGCGGCGCGCAGCTCGTCGATGATCCGTACGGGCGCGTTGGGGTCGCCGAAGACGGCCGTCCCGACCGACACCGCCGACGCCCCCGCGAGCAGGAACTCCAGGGCGTCGAGGCCGGTACGGATCCCGCCCATGCCGAGGATCGGCACCTCCGGCATCGCCGCGTGCACCTGGTACACGCAGCGCACCGCGACGGGGCGGATGGCGGGTCCTGAGAGCCCGCCGGTGACGCCGGCGAGGACGGGGCGCATGGTCGTCGTGTCGATCGCCATGCCGAGCAGCGTGTTGATCATCGAGAGGCCGCTCGCGCCCGCGTCCACGACCGACCGCGCGATGGCGACGATGTCGGTCACGTCGGGCGAGAGCTTCGCGAACACCGGCACGCTCGACACCCGCCGCACCGCGGCGATCACGTCGCTCGCGGCGCGCGCGTCGCAGGCGAACACCTTGCCGCGGTCCTCGACGTTCGGGCAGGAGATGTTGACCTCGAGCATCGTCAGCCCTGGCCGGCCGCGCAGCCGCTGGGCGAGGCGTACGTACTCCTCGACCGTGCCGCCCGCGATGGAGACGACGGTCCGCGCGCCCTTCTCCGCGAGCCAGGGCAGGTCGCGCGCGAGGAACGTCTCGATGCCGGGCCCCTGCAGGCCGATCGAGTTGAGCATCCCGCTCGGCGTCTCGGCCATGCGCGGGGTCGCGCGGCCCGAGCGCGGCTCCCACATGATCGACTTCGTGACCATCGCGCCGAGCCGCGAGACGTCGAAGAACTGCCCGAGCTCCTGCCCCGCCGCGGCGCAGCCCGAGGCGGTGAAGACGGGGTTCGGGAAGTAGACGCCCGCGAGCCGCGTCGACAGGTCGATGCCGAGCGGCGCCGGCTCGTTCTTCGGCGCCGTGATCGTCGTGACGGTCTCGCTCATCGGGGAGCCCCCACGCAGTCGGCGGGAACGGTGCCGAGCGCGTCCCAGCGCAGCGCGTCGCCCATGAACACGGGCCCCTCCACGCAGGAGCGGACCATCCGCGTCTGCCCGTCCTCGCCGCGTACCGGCAGGACACAGGTCATGCAGACGCCGATGCCGCAGGCCATCGACTCCTCGACCGCGACCTGGCTCGGCAGCCCGTGGTCGGCCGCGATCCCGGCGACCGCGCGCAGCATCGCCATCGGGCCGCAGGCGTAGACGAGGTCGCTGCCCGTCCGCGCGAGCACGTCGGGCAGCACGTCGCTGACGCGCCCCCGCTCGCCGTACGAGCCGTCGTCGGTCGTGAACGCCACGCTGCTGCTGATGCGCTTGGCGTCCAGCGCGCCGAACAGCCGCGCCTCCGTCGCCGCGCCGACCACGAAGTCCACGCGGCAGCCGCGCGCGCGGAGCTGCTCGGCGAGCGAGAACAGCGGCGCGGTGCCGTAGCCGCCGCCGACGAGCGTCGCGGTGACCTTCTCCTTCGGCAGCTTGAACGGCCTCCCGAGCGGCCCGACCACGTCGACCGGGTCGCCCTGCCGCTGCCGCGCGAGCCACTCGGTGCCCTTGCCGTGCACCGCGAACACGAACTCCACCGTGCCGCCGTACACGCCCCTGTCGCTGGCCGCGTAGACCGAGAACGCGCGGCGCAGCAGCATCGACGTCTCGGGCCCGCCGACGGACACGGCGACGAAGTGCCCGGGCCGCACCTGCTCGGCGACGCCCGGCGCGGCGACCGTCAGGTGCTGGTACGCGCCCATCTTCTTGATGGACAGCACCTCGCCCTGGACCTGGACGGGAGGCATCAGGCGTCGCCTCCGGAGCCACGCAGCGCGCGGTGGTACTCCTGGAGCGGGCGCACGTCCATCTCCCCGCGGACCATCGCCTCGATGCCCTGAACGCAGGCCGCCGCGCCCTGGATCGTCGTGATGCACGGGACGCCCTTGGCGACGGCGGCGGTGCGGATCTCGTAGCCGTCGACGCGGGTGCCGTTGCCCCAGGGCGTGTTGAAGATCAGGTCGATGCGGCCGTCGAGGATCTCGTCCACGATCGTGCGACCGCCCTGGCTGTGCTTGCGCGCGGTCGTCACCTCGACGCCGTTGCGCCGCAGCACGTCCGCCGTCCCGTCCGTCGCCACCACCTCGAACCCCAGGTCCGCGAGCCGCTTGATCGGGAAGATCATCGCGCGCTTGTCGCGGTTCGCGATGGAGACGAAGACCCGGCCCTTCACGGGGACGGGCCCGTACGCCGCCGACTGCGACTTGGCGAACGCCTCGCCGAACGTCCGCGAGATGCCCATCACCTCGCCCGTCGACTTCATCTCCGGGCCGAGCACGGTGTCCGTGCCGGGGAAGCGGCCGAACGGCAGCACCGCCTCCTTGACCGCGATGTGGCAGCCGGGCGGCAGGTCGGCGCCGTCGCCGCTCGACGGCAGCACGCCCTCCTGCCGCAGCTCCGCGATCGTCGCGCCGAGCATCATCCGCGCGGCCGCCTTGGCGAGCTGGACCGCCGTCACCTTGGACGTGAACGGCACCGTCCGCGACGCGCGCGGGTTGGCCTCGAGGACGTAGAGGATGTCGTCCTTGAGGGCGTACTGGATGTTCAGCAGGCCGCGTACGCCCACGCCGGCCGCGATGGCCTCGGTGGCCTCGCGGATGCGCTTGATGTCGCGCGAGCCGAGCGTGATCGGCGGCAGCGCGCACGCGCTGTCGCCCGAGTGGATGCCGGCCTCCTCGATGTGCTCCATGACGCCGCCGAGGTAGAGCTCCATGCCGTCGTAGAGCGCGTCGACGTCGATCTCGACCGCGTCCTCGAGGAACCTGTCGACCAGCACCTCGGCGCCGCCGACGTCGGTCCGCGCGAACCAGTCGGCGAGCTGCGCGTCGTCGTAGACGATGCCCATGCCGCGGCCGCCGAGGACGTAGGACGGGCGGACGAGCACGGGGTACGACACCCGGTGCGCGACCTCGCGCGCGGCCTCGTACGACCCGGCGACGCCCCACGCGGGGGCCGCGAGGCCCGCCTGCGTGAGCACCCGCCCGAACGCGCCCCTGTCCTCCGCGAGGTGGATGCTCTCCGGCGACGTTCCGACGATCGGCACGCCCGCGTCCTTGAGGGCCTGCGCGAGCTTCAACGGCGTCTGGCCGCCGAGCTGCACGATGACGCCCGCGACCTCACCCGACTCCCGCTCGGCGTGCACGACCTCGAGGACGTCCTCGATCGTGAGCGGCTCGAAGTAGAGGCGGTCGCTGGTGTCGTAGTCGGTCGAGACGGTCTCGGGGTTGCAGTTGACCATCACGGTCTCGTAGCCGGCGTCGTGCAGCGCGAACGACGCGTGGACGCACGCGTAGTCGAACTCGATGCCCTGGCCGATGCGGTTGGGGCCGCTGCCGAGGATCAGCACCTTCGGCTTGGACGAGGGCCGCACCTCGGTCTCCTCGTCGTAGGACGAGTAGTGGTACGGCGTCTCGGCCGCGAACTCCGCCGCGCACGTGTCGACGGTCTTGTAGACCGGGCGTACGCCGTGCGCGTGCCGCGTCGCGCGGACGTCCTCCTCGCGCGCGCCGACGATCGCGGCGAGCTGCGCGTCGGAGAACCCGAGCCGCTTCCAGCGCCGCAGCGTCGTGGCGTCGACGTTCTCGGCGGTCGCGACCTCGCGCTCGACCTCCACGAGGTACGCCATCTGCTCCACGAACCACGGGTCGATGCCGCTCGCGACGCTGCACTCCTCGACGGAGTGGCCGCGCCGCAGCGCCTGGCGCAGGGTGTCGAGGCGGCCCGCGTGCGGCGTCCGCAGCGCGGCGAGCGGGTCCTCGTGCTCCGGCGTGGCCGGCGCCTCTAGGGAGCGCAGCGCCTTCTGCAGCGCCTCGTTGTACGACCGCCCGATGGCCATCGCCTCGCCGACCGACTTCATCGTCGTCGTCAGCGTCCTGTCGGCCTCGGGGAACTTCTCGAACGCGAACCTCGGCACCTTGACGACGACGTAGTCGAGCGCGGGCTCGAACGACGCGGGCGTCTCGCGCGTGATGTCGTTGGTGATCTCGTCGAGGGTGTAGCCGATCGCGAGCTTCGCGGCGATCTTCGCGATCGGGAAGCCGGTCGCCTTCGACGCCAGCGCGCTCGACCGCGAGACGCGCGGGTTCATCTCGATGACGACCATGCGGCCGGTGCGCGGGTGGACCGCGAACTGGATGTTCGATCCGCCGGTGTCGACGCCGACCGCGCGGATGACCGCGATGCCGACGTCGCGCATCCGCTGGTATTCGCGGTCCGTCAGCGTCATCGCGGGCGCGACCGTCACGGAGTCGCCGGTGTGCACGCCCATCGGGTCGACGTTCTCGATCGAGCAGATGACGACGACGTTGTCCGCCGTGTCGCGCATCAGTTCGAGCTCGTACTCCTTCCAGCCGAGCACGCTCTCCTCGATGAGCACCTCGGTGGTCGGGCTCTGCCGCAGACCCTCGCCCGCGATCGTGCGGAGGTCGTTCTCGTCGTACGCGATGCCGCTGCCGCCGCCACCCATCGTGAAGCTCGGGCGCACGACGACCGGGTAGTTCAGGTCGCCGGCCGCGGCGATCGCCTCCTCGACGGTGTGGCACACCGCGCTGCGCGGGACGTCGCAGCCGACCGCGCGGACGAGGTCCTTGAACTGCTGGCGGTCCTCGCCGCGGTGGATGGCCTCGACGTTCGCGCCGATGAGGCGGACGCCGTAGTCGTCGAGCACCCCGGCCTCGGCGAGCGCGACGGCGGTGTTCAGCGCGGTCTGGCCGCCGAGCGTCGCGAGCAGCGAGTCGATCGGGTGCCCGTTGTCGCGCTCCCGCCGGATGATCTGCGCGACGACCTCGGGCGTGATCGGCTCGACGTACGTCGCGTCGGCGAACTCCGGGTCGGTCATGATCGTGGCCGGGTTGGAGTTCACGAGCGAGACGCGCAGCCCCTCGCCCTTGAGGACGCGGCACGCCTGCGTCCCCGAGTAGTCGAACTCGCACGCCTGCCCGATGACGATCGGCCCGGAGCCGATGACCAGGACGTGGTGGATGTCGTCGCGCTTGGGCACTAGCGACTCCCTGCCGGCCGGACCCGAACATTGAAGATCGTCACGCGGCGGGGCGCGCCGTGGGCTGCAAGGTTGGCGGGCACGGGGCTATCCGATCCTGATGGCGAGCCAGACGCAGGCGGCGATCGTGACGAGCGCGATCGCGGTGGCGGTTATCACCCACGCGGGCGTGGGCGCCTCGCCGCGGAGGACGCCGGCGTTCGGGTCGGCGCCGTGGCCGTGCCCGCCGCCGTGGTCGTCGTGGTCGTCGTGGTCGTCGTGCGCGCCGGCGTGCCCGCCCCCGTGCGCGGGCGCGTGGTGCGCGGCCGAGACCGCGTCCGGCGCGTCGACGTGGTCGTGCGCGGCGTGCTCCTCCTGCTCGGCGTGCACGCCCGCCTCGGCCGCCTCGATGCGCGAACCGTCGTTGCTCACTCGGACCCTCCTCGGACCTCGTCCTCGTCTGCCCGTCCCGTCGACGGGCGGTCGTGCAAGCCTGCCTGCGCGGCCTCGTGCCACACCTGCCGCGCCTCCGCGGGCGTCAGCAGCCCGAGCCGCAGCGCGAACCTGCTCGCGCCCTCCAGCCTGGCCGCCATCGCGTCGAGGCGCGGCGACGCCTTCGCCGGCGCGCCCCGCGACTTCTCCTCCGCGAAGTCCGCGCGCTGCGCGGACATCCGCTCGATCTCCTCGCGCAGCAGCGCGAGCGCGCGGTCCGCGAGGTCCTGCTGCTCGGGCGTACGGTCGGGCCGCTCGCCGGTCACGGTGACCTCGCCGAGCAGGCGGGCGTCGTCGCCGATGTTCTTGCCGGCGGCGCGGGCCTGCTCCGCGGCGCTCATACGCGCGCCCCTTCCATCGACCGTACGAACTGCTCGAACAGCCCCGACGCGTCGTGCGGCCCGGCCGCGGCCTCCGGGTGGTACTGCACCGAGAACGCCGGAACGTCCAGGCACCGCAGGCCCTCGACCACGCCGTCGTTGAGGTCGACGTGGCTGACCACCACGCGGCCGAACGGCGTCTCCGGGCCCTCGGGCGCGGCGACCGCGAAGCCGTGGTTGTGGCTCGTGATCGCGACCTGCTTGGTCTCCACGTCCTGGACGGGCTGGTTCAGGCCGCGGTGGCCGAACGCCAGCTTGTACGTCCCGAGCCCGAGCGCGCGCCCGAGGAGCTGGTGGCCGAGGCAGATGCCGAAGACCGGCCGCTGCCCGAGCACCCCGCGCAGCGCCTCGACGGCGTACGTCGTCGCCGCCGGGTCACCCGGGCCGTTGGAGACGAACACGCCGTCGGGCGCGGTGGCGAGGATCTCGTCGGCGGTCGCGGTGGCGGGGAGGACGACGACCTCGCAGCCGTTCGCGGCGAGGTAGGACGTGATCGAGCGCTTCATGCCGACGTCGAGCGCCGCGACGCGGAAGCGCCTGTCGCCCGCGGCGGGCACGACGTACGGCCGCTGCGTCGAGACCTCGCGGGCGAGGTCGGCGCCCACCATGCTCGGGCTCGCCAGCACCTTCGCGAGCACCTCGTCGGCGCTCTCGCCGGTGGACGAGACGGCGCAGCGCATCGCGCCGCGGTCGCGCAGGTGGCGCGTCACCGCGCGGGTGTCGACGCCGCCGATGGCGACGATCCCCTGGCGCTTGAGCTCGGCCTCGAGGCCGCGCTCGGCGCGCCACGACGACGCGACGCGCGACGGGTCGCGGACGACGTAGCCCGAGACCCAGATGCGGCCGGACTCGTCGTCGACGTCGTTGACGCCGGTGTTGCCGATGTGGGGCGCGGTCTGGACGACGACCTGGCGGTGGTACGACGGGTCGGTGAGCGTCTCCTGGTAGCCGGTCATGCCGGTGTTGAAGACCGCCTCGCCGAACGTCTCCCCGACCGCGCCGTACGCCTCGCCCGTGAACGAGCGCCCGTCCTCCAGGACGAGCAGGGCGGGCGCGGCCGCGCGCCCGACGAGCGGCGCGGCGGTGACGCGGGGGACCTCGACGGGCGCCTCGACCGGCGCCTCGACCGGCGCCGCCTCGACGGCCGGCGCGGGCGGCGCCGCGGCGGGCGCCACGAGACCGTTCACCGCGCGGGCCCACTCCGCGTGCTGGTCGTGGTCGTCCGCGCGGAAGCCGCTGTCCACCTCGACACCCCCGAGCCGCCACGTGAGCAGCAGCACGCCGCCCTCGCCGATCCACTTGCCCGCGTGCGCGTGGGTGACCTCGGCGCCGAGGACGTCCGCGCGCGGGATGAACGCGTTCGGGCTCCCCTCGCGGATCACGACGACGCCCTCCGGCACGAGCCGCAGCCGTGCCGTCGCGCGCCCGCCGAGGCCCTGCGCGGCGATGCGTTCGAGCCACGCGCCGGCCTCGGTCGTGCCGAGGTACAGGCCGGTGAGCGGCGCCACGACCTCCTCGCCGAGCGACTCCGGCGGCTCGGGCAGTGCGGGCAGCCCCTCCTGCGCCGAGGCCCTGCGCCGCCAGCCCTTGCGCATCAGCGCGAGGCAGCCGAGGAACGCGAGCAGAAGGCCGAGCGTCAGCAGCGTGCGGGTCATGCGAGCTTCCCGTCGAGGACGGTCGGACGGCCGCGGTGGAACGTCGCCACGACCCTGCCGGGCAGCGTGCGGCCGGCGTACGGCGTGTTGGTGCTCTTGGACGCGAGCGCGTGCGGGTCGACCGTCCAGCGGGCGGCGGGGTCGAGCAGCACGAGGTTCGCGGGCGCGCCCGGCTCCAGCGCGTTGCCCTGGTCGCCGAGGCCGCCGATCCGCGCGGGCCGAGACGACATCCGGTCGGCCACGCCCGCCCAGTCGAGCAGCCCCGTCTCGACCATCGTCTCCACGACGATCGACAGCGCGGTCTCCAGGCCGAGCATCCCGAACGCCGCGCACCCCCACTCGGTCTCCTTGTCCTCCAGCGCGTGCGGCGCGTGGTCGGTGGCGACCGCGTCGATCGTGCCGTCGGCGAGGCCCTCGCGAAGCGCCTGGACGTCGGCGGCGGTGCGCAGCGGGGGGTTGACCTTGAAGATCGGGTCGTACGTCTCGGCGAGGTCGTCGGTCAGCAGCAGGTGGTGCGGCGTGACCTCGGCGGTGACGCGCCAGCCCTTCGACTTCGCCCACCGGATCAGCTCGACCGAGCCCGCCGTGCTCACGTGGCAGACGTGCAGCCGCGAGCCCGTGTGCGCGGCGAGCAGGCAGTCGCGCGCGATGACCGACTCCTCCGCCGCCGCGGGCCAGCCGGCGAGGCCGAGCCGCGCGGACACGACGCCCTCGTGCATCTGCGCGCCCGCCGTCAGCGACGGCTCCTGCGCGTGCTGGGCGATGACGCCGTCGAACGCCTTCACGTACTCCAGCGCCCGGCGCATCAGCCCCGCGTCGCTGACGCAGCGGCCGTCGTCGGAGAACACCCGCACCCGCGCCGCGCTGTCCGCCATCGCACCGAGCTCGGCCAGCGCCTGGCCCTCGAGCCCGACGGTGACCGCGCCGACCGGGTGGACGGCGCAGTGGCCGGCGTCGCGGCCGAGCCGCCACACCTGCTCCACGACGCCCGCGACGTCCGCGACGGGGTCGGTGTTGGCCATGGCGTGGACGGCGGTGTAGCCGCCGAGCGCCGCGGCCGCCGTACCGGACTCGATCGTCTCGGCGTCCTCGCGGCCCGGCTCGCGCAGGTGCGTGTGCAGGTCCACGAGGCCGGGCAGCGCGACGAGCCCGCCGATGTCGAGCACCTCCGCGCCGGTGGCGTCGAGGCCCTCGCCGACCTCCACGATCGTGCCGCCGGAGATGCGGTAGTCCGTCTCCCCGCGGAGCAGCCAGTCGCTCACTGCGCGTCGCCTCCGAGCATCAGGTAGAGGATCGCCATCCGGACCGAGACGCCGTTGGTGACCTGGTCGACGATCGTGGAGCGCGGGCCGTCGGCGACCTCGGCGGCGATCTCGACACCGCGGTTCATCGGGCCTGGGTGCATGACGATCGCGTCGTCCTTGAGCAGCCGTACGCGGTCGCGGTCGAGGCCGTAGCGGCGGCTGTACTCGCGGGTGCTCGGGAAGTACGCCGCGCCCATCCGCTCGCGCTGGACGCGCAGCATCATCACGACGTCGCTCTTGGGGAGGACGGCGTCGAGGTCGTACGACACCTCCACCGGCCATGTCTCGATGCCGACCGGCAGCAGGGTCGGTGGCGCGACGACCGTCACCTGCGCGCCGAGCGTGTTGAGCAGCAGGACGTTGCTCCGCGCGACGCGCGAGTGGATGACGTCGCCGACGATCGTGACCCGCAGGTCCTCGAGGCGGCCGAGACGCTGGCGCATCGTGTACGCGTCCAGGAGGGCCTGCGTGGGGTGCTCGTGCGTGCCGTCGCCGGCGTTGACGACGCTGCCCTTGATCCAGCCCGCCAGCCGGTGCGGCGCGCCGCTCGCGTGGTGGCGGATGACCACGGCGTCCGCGCCCATCGCCTCCAGCGTCCACGCGGTGTCCTTGAGGCTCTCGCCCTTGGAGACGCTGGAGCCCTTGGCCGAGAAGTTGATGACGTCCGCGGACAGCCGCTTGGCCGCCAGCTCGAACGACGTGCGCGTGCGCGTCGAGTCCTCGTAGAACAGGTTCACGACGGTGCGGCCGCGCAGCGTCGGGAACTTCTTGACCGCCGCCGCCTCGCTGCGCTCCGCGAGCTCGTCGGCGGTGTCGAGGATCAGCAGCGCGTCGTCGCGCGTGAGGTCGTTCGCCGACAGCAGGTGGCGCTTCACGCGTCCACCCCCTCGGCCGGTCCGAGCAGGACGCCGTCGCGCCCGTCGTACTCGGTCAGCAGCACGTGCACGGCCTCCCGGAGGGACGTCGGGATGTTCTTGCCGACGTAGTCGGCGCGGATCGGCAGCTCTCGGTGGCCGCGGTCGACGAGGACCGCGAGCTGTACGGCGGCGGGGCGGCCGAGGTCGGTAAGCGCGTCGAGCGCGGCGCGGATCGTGCGGCCAGAGAACA
This sequence comes from Frankiaceae bacterium, assembly GCA_035940575.1. Classification (GTDB taxonomy): domain Bacteria; phylum Actinomycetota; class Actinomycetes; order BP-191; family BP-191; genus BP-191. Next base: position 49,162 of record DASZER010000026.1, read on the forward strand.
GCACGTCGTCCACCAGCACGACGACCTTGCCGTCGATGCCGCCGCCGGGCAGGTCGGTCTCCTCCAGCGCGCGCACGCCGCGTAGCCGCAGGTCGTCGCGGTGCATCGTCACGTCGAGCGAGCCGACAGGGATGTCCGTCCCCTCGACGGCCGAGACCTTGGCCGCGACGCGCCGCGCCAGCGCGACGCCGCGGGTCGGGATGCCGAGCAGGACGAGGTCGTTCGCGCCGCGGTTGCGCTCGACGATCTCGTGGGCGATCCGGGTCAGCGCGCGACTGACGTCCGCCGCTTCGAGGATCGAACGGGCCGCGGCCGGGTCGCCGGAGACGGGGCGACGGGCGGGCGTGCCCGAGTCAGGGTGCGCAGCAGCCACTGCGTCCCTCCTTCCCCGCCTCACGGGACGGGCCTTAAAGGAGTAGGTCGGGGAGGACGTTACCAGCCACCGCCGCGGACCGCCGAAACCGCCACGCCGCGTAGCCGCACGGCGCCCGGATAGCCCGCTTTCGACCGTCGCCGCGACGGCCTGTAGTCATCACATGCTTGACCGTGGCCGAACAGCCCCGTACCGTCACCGTCTGTAACCACCTCCGGGCGACCGGGGGTGGCGCGGCCGAAGCATCGATCCCGGGGGCCGTACGCGGTCACCACGCCTCCTCGGAGGCAGCCCCCGGAGGAGCGAGTGGTGAGACCGGCGTCCGCGTTGTTCGGCCCGGCGGGTCCCCCGCCAGACCCAGCGACAGGAGACGCACGCCATGTCGGACTACGCGAAGGCGCTCGGGGCACGGCTCCGCGCGATCCGTACGCAGCAGGGCTTGTCGCTGCACGGCGTCGAGGAGAAGTCCCGGGGCCGCTGGAAGGCCGTCGTCGTGGGCTCGTACGAGCGCGGCGACCGTGCCGTGACCGTGCAGCGCCTCGCGGAGCTCGCCGACTTCTACGGCGTCCCGATCCAGGAGCTGCTCCCCGAGGGCGTCTCCGCCGGCGCGCCGGTCGAGGCCTCCACGAAGCTCGTCATCGACCTGGAGCAGCTCTCGCACGTGCCGGCCGAGCAGTCCGCGCCGCTCGCGCGCTACGCCGCCACGATCCAGAGCCAGCGCGGCGACTACAACGGCCGCGTCCTCTCGATCCGCCACGAGGACCTGCGCTCGCTCGCGGTCATCTACGACGCCTCCCCCGGCGCGCTCACCGAGCAGCTCATCCAGTGGGGCGTCATGAAGGCCGACGCCCGCCGCGCCGTCGAGGTCGCCTCGGCGTAACCCGCCGCGCCCCCGGCATAACCGGCGAGGGGGCCGGAGGCGAGCGCTACTCCTGAGCGGCCGGCGCCTTCTCCTTCGCGACCCGGGCCAGCAGGCCGTTGACGAACTTCGGCGAGTCGTCCGTGGACAGCGACGTCGCGAGGTCGACCGCCTCGGAGATGACCACACCCGCGGGTACGTCGTCGCGGTGCAGCAGCTCGTACGTCGCGATCCGCAGGATGTTGCGGTCGACCGCCGGCATGCGTTCCAGCGGCCAGTCGGCGGCGGCGTACTCCGTCAGCACGCCGTCGATCGCGGCCCGGTGCTCGACCACGCCCGTGACGAGCTCGACCGCGTACTCCGGCACCGGCGGGTCCGACTGCGCGAGGCGCTCGGCGACGGTCTCGATCGCGTCGGCGCCACGGAGCTCCGCCTCGTAGAGGACGTCCAGCGCGCGCTTGCGCGCCTTCGATCGCGCGGTCACGCGGCGCCGTCCGGCTCGTTCCTTGCAGCCGGGGCAGCGCCCGCCCGCGTGACGATCTTCACTGTTCGCGCGGCACGCCCCGCGCCGGCCGGCTCGTTCCTTGCAGCCGGGGCAGCGCCCGCCCGCGTGACGATCTTCAAGGTTGGGGAGGCGGCCGGGGGGGTCAGGACTGGACTCGACCGAGGTAGCGGCCGTCGCGGGTGTCCACGCGCACCTTCTCGCCCGTCGACACGAACAGCGGCACCTGGATCTCCGCGCCCGTCTCCAACGTCGCCGGCTTCGTGCCGCCCGTCGAACGGTCGCCCTGCACGCCGGGGTCGGTGTGCTGGATCAGCAGCTCGACCGACGCCGGCAGCTCGATCGACAGCGCGATGCCCTCGTGGATGGCGACGTTGGCGTTCATGTTCTCGAGCAGGTAGTTCTTCATGTCGCCCACGGCGGCGGAGGAGATGTGGAGCTGGTCGTACGTCGTCGTGTCCATGAACACGTACTCGTCGCCCTCCTTGTAGAGGTACGACATCTCGCGCTTCTCCACGACCGCGACGTCGACCTTGACGCCGGCGTTGAACGTCTTGTCGACGACCTTGCCGGTCTTGAGGTTCTTCAACGTCGTGCGGACGAACGCGCCGCCCTTGCCCGGCTTCACGTGCTGGAACTCCACGACGTTCCAGAGGTCGCCGTCGCCCAGGTCGAGCGTCATGCCGTTCTTCAGGTCGTTCGAGGTGGCCACTACAGCTCCAGAAGCTCTTTGGTCGTCGTCGTCAGCAGCTCGGGCGCACCGTCGGCGCGCACGACGAGCGTGTCCTCGATGCGAACGCCCCCGCGCCCGGCCAGGTACACGCCCGGCTCCACGGTGACCGGCGTCCGGTCGGCGAGTGTATCGGTTGCGCCCGCGCGCAGCGTCGGCGCCTCGTGGATCTCCAGCCCGACGCCGTGCCCGAGGGAGTGCGTGTACGCCGCTCCGTGGCCCGCCGCCTCGATGACGTCGCGCGCCACCTTGTCCACGTCGCCCGCGACCGCGCCGACCGCGAGCGCCTCGCGACCGGCGCGCTGCGCCTCCGCGACGAGCGCGTAGACCTCGCGCTGCCAGTCGGCGGCCGGGCCGAGCGTGACCGTGCGCGTCATGTCGGAGTGGTAGCCGCGGTAGAGCGCGCCGAAGTCGAGCTTCACGAACTCCCCCGCCTCCAGCACGCGGTCCGTGGGCCGGTGGTGCGGCACCGCGGAGTTGGGGCCGGAGGCGACGATCGTCTCGAACGACGGGCCGTCCCCGCCCTCCTCCAGCATCAGCGCCTCGAGCTCGCGGCCGACCTCCTTCTCGGTACGGCCGGGGCGCACCGAGGGGAGCAGCCGCGCGAACGCCCTGTCCGCCACCGCGCACGCCTCGCGCAGCAGCGCGATCTCCTCGTCGTCCTTGACCGCGCGCAACGACTCCACGGCCCGCCCGAGCCGCACCAGCGACGGCGCGCGCGCCGCGAGCGCGTCGTGCAGGTCGACGGTGACGTCGTGCGACTCGAAACCGAGCCTGCCGAGCCCGTCCTTCGCGGCGCGCTCCGCGAGCGCCGTCGCGGGCGCGCCGACGATGACCCGCTCGACGTCGGGCGCCTGCCGCTCGGACTGCGTGATGTAGCGGCCGTCCGTCGCCAGGACCGCGGCGTCGCGCGTGACGAGCAGCGCGCCGTTCGAGCCGGTGAAGCCGGTCAGGTAGCGCACGTTGACCAGGCGCGTGACGAGCGCGGCGTCCGCCTCGCCCAGCGCCGAACGCAGCGCCGCGCGCCGTGCCTCGTGGACCTCGGGCATGTCAGTCCTCCCTTGCCAGGGCGCGCAACGCGAGCCGGTACGAGTCGAAGCCGAAGCCGGAGATGACGCCCTTCGCGACGCCCGCCACGACGGAGTGCCTGCGGAACTCCTCGCGCGCGGCGATGTTCGACAGGTGCACCTCCACGAGCGGGACGCCCACCATGGCGGCGGCGTCGCGGACGGCGTACGAGTAGTGGGTGAACGCCGCCGGGTTGAGCACGACTCCCGACGCCTGCTCGGCGGCCTCGTGCAGCCACCCGATCAGCGTCGCCTCGTCGTCGGTCTGCCGCACGGTCACTTCCAGGCCGAGCGCGGCGGCCTCGGCCTCGACGACGGCGACGAGCTCGGCGTACGTGCCCGTGCCGTACACCTCCGGCTCGCGCGTGCCGAGCCGCCCGAGGTTGGGGCCGTTCAGGACGTAGATCATCCGGAGACCTCCGCGTAGGCGGCTTCGAGCAACGACTCGTTGGGCGCGTCGAGCACCGCGGGGTGCCCGAGCGCGTCCAGCACCACGAACCGCAGCCTGTCCCCCCGCGTCTTCTTGTCCGTCTGCATCGCGGCCCGCAGGCGCGGCCACGCGTCGGCGAGGTAGCGGGTCGGCAGGCCGAGCGCCTCCAGCACGGCGCGGTGGCGGTCGGCCGTCGCGTCGTCCAGCGCGCCGAAGCGGCGGCGCCTGCCCACGGCGGCGGCGTAGCAGAGGCCGACGGCGACGGCGTCGCCGTGGCGCCAGGCGCCGTAGCCGGCGTCGTGCTCGATCGCGTGCGCGAGCGTGTGCCCGTAGTTGAGGACGATGCGCCGGCCCGCCTCGCGCGGGTCGGCGGCGACGACCGACGCCTTGACGCGGATGGAGCGTTCGAGCAGCTCGGTCACGACGGCCTCGTCGCGGCCGAGGACGGCGGCGACGTCCCGCTCGACGAGGTCGAGGATCGCGGGGTCGGCGATGAAGCCCGCCTTCACGACCTCCGCGAGCCCGGCCGTGTAGTCCTCCTGCGGCAGCGTCGCGAGGTACGACGGGTCCACGACGACGAGCTCGGGCTGGTGGAACGCGCCGACGAGGTTCTTGCCCGCGGCCGTGTTGATCGCGACCTTGCCGCCGATCGCCGCGTCGACCATGCCGAGCAGCGTCGTCGGAACGTGCACGATCGGCACCCCGCGCAGCCACGTCGCCGCCGCGAACCCGGCCACGTCCGTCACCGCTCCCCCGCCGACGCCGACGACGAGGTCGGTCCGGGAGAACGCCGCCTGCCCGAGCGCCGCCCACACGTGGTTGACGACGCGCAGGTCCTTCGCCGCCTCCCCGTCGGGCACCTCGACGCGCATCGCCTGGACGCCGCACGACCGCAGGTGCTCGGCAACGGCGCCCGCGTGCTCGCTCACGGCCGGGCACGCGACGACCGCGACCTGGTCGACGTGGTCGAGCACGCGCGCGACCTGCTCGATCGCGCCGCGGCCGACGACGACGTCGTACGGCGGGTCGGTCCCGACCGTCACGACGGAGGTCACAGCGCCGCCACGATGCGCTCCACGACGTCCTCGGGCGCGACGTCCGACGTGTCGACCGTGACGGTCGCCACCTCCTCGTACAGCGGCCGCCGCCGCGTCATCAGCTCGGCGAGCTTCGCGCGCGGGTTCAGGTCGATCATCGGCCTGCCCGGGCCCCACCCGACCCGCTTGGTGGCGTCGTGCAGCGACACCTCGAGCCAGACGACCGTGTGCGGCATCAGGTCGGCGCGCGTGTCCTCGTCGCCCACGGCGCCGCCGCCGAGCGCGAGGACGCCGTCGTGCTCGCTCAACGCCGCCGCGACGGCCGCGCGCTCGTGCTCGCGGAACGCCGCCTCGCCCTCCTCGAAGAAGATGTCGGGGATCGTCTTGCCGGTCGCCGCCTCGACGTCGGCGTCCGTGTCGCGGAACGCCGTCCCGAGGCGCTCGGCGAGCAGCCGCCCGACCGTCGTCTTGCCCGCGCCGGGCGCGCCGACGAGGACGATCACCGGATCACCAGGGCGTCGAGGTACGCCCTCGCGTTGCGCGCCGTCTCGCCGACCGAGTCCCCGCCGAACTTCTCCAGCGCCGCGTCCGCCAGCGCGACCGCGACGACCGCCTCCGCGATGACGCCGGCGGCGGGCACGGCGCAGACGTCCGAACGCTGCGCGATCGCCTTGGCGGCCTCACCGGTCCGTACGTCCACCGTCCCCAGCGGCCGCGAGAGCGTCGAGATGGGCTTCATCGCCGCGCGCACCCGCAACGGCTCGCCGGTCGTCATGCCGCCCTCGACGCCGCCCGCGCGCGCGGACAGGCGCGACACGGTGCCGCCGGCGACGGAGATCTCGTCGTGCGCCTGGCTGCCCCGCCGCGCCGCGACCGCGAACCCGTCGCCGAACTCCACGCCCTTGATGGCCTGGATGCCCATGAGCGCGCCCGCGATCCGCGAGTCGATGCGCCTGTCCCAGTGCACGTGGCTGCCCAGGCCCGGCGGGAGGCCGTACGCCAGCACCTCCACGACGCCGCCGAGCGTGTCCGCGTCGGCCTTCGCCGCGTCGATCTCGGCGACCATCGCCGCGCCCGCCTCGCCGTCGTAGCAGCGGCACGGGTCGGAGTCGACGGCGTCGAGGTCGTCGGGCCCCGGCACGACGCCCTCCGGCGCGGTGACCGAGCCGATGCGGACGACGTGCGACACGACCTCCACGCCGAGCGCCTGGCGGAGGAACGCCCTCGCCACCGTGCCGAGCGCGACGCGCGACGCGGTCTCGCGCGCGGAGGCGCGTTCGAGGATCGGGCGGGCCTCGTCGAGCGCGTACTTCTGCATGCCCGCGAGGTCGGCGTGGCCCGGCCGCGGGCGGGTCAGCGGCTCGGCCCGCGCGAGGCCCTCGAGCTCGGCCGCGTCGACGGGGTCGGCGGACATCACGACCGACCACTTGGGCCACTCCGTGTTGCCGATCCGGACGGCGACGGGTGAGCCGATCGTACGGCCGTGGATCACGCCGCCGAGGATCTCGACGGCGTCCTTCTCGAACGACATGCGGGCGCCGCGGCCGTAGCCGGCGCGGCGGCGCGCGAGCTGGTCGGCGATCTCGTCGGAGGTGACCTCGACGCCCGCGGGCACGCCCTCGAGCACCGCGACGAGCGCGGGGCCGTGGGACTCGCCTGCGGTGAGGTAGCGGAGCACGTGACGACCCTAACAACGCGAAGAGCCCCCGCCCGGACATCCGGGACGGGGGCTCGACGCGGGTGGTCCTACTTGAGGACCTCCTGGCCCTCGGTCAGCGTGAACTGCTCGTCGCCGAACAGGTACGTCGCGCTCTTGCCGCTCACGGCGAGCAGCTTGTACGAGCCCGCGAACACCTCGCCCACGACCGGCGTGTAGACCTGGTCGCCGATCTTCGTCTGGGCGTACGACTTGCCGTCCTTGGCGTAGACGAGGACGAGTGTGACGCGCTGGGCGCCGACGTTCGTCGAGGAGCCGCCGCCGGTGTTCGTCCCGGTGCCCGTGCCCGTGCCCGTGCCGGTGCCGGTGCCGGTGCCCGTGCCCGGCGCCTGGGGCACCGACGGGTCCTGCGGCAGGATCGGGTTCGCCGGGACCGTCGCGGCCACGAGGGGCCGGAACGGGTCCTTGCGGGCCGACGTGTCGGAGTACGTCTGCGGCTGAGCGACGGGCTTCTTCGCCGCCGGCTTCGCCGCCGTGGCCGGCGCCTTCTTGGCGGTGACCGGCGCCTTCTTGTGGACGACCGCGGCCTCCGCGTCGGAGTCGGAGCCCGACAGCGCGGGGACGACCAGGAAGTAGCCGAGGACGGCCACCGCGAGGGCGCCCGCGCCCGCGACGAGCGCCATCTTGCGGCGGTCGCCGGACGCCTGGGGCTCCTCGCCCGAGGCGTCGAAGGGGAACGTGCTCTCCGTCATGTCGCCTCTCCTACTTCGCGGCCGTGGTAGCGGCGGGCTTCGCGGTCACCGGGGCGACCGGGGCGGCCTTCGTCGTCATGTAGAGCTGACCGGTGACCTTCAGCGTCACGAGGTCGTCGTAGATCTTGCTGCTCCCGATCTTCTCGACCTTCTCGGCCGACGGGGACTCGTCGCCCTGGGTGAGGGCGATGCTCGTGACGAGGAACGCGCGCGGCAGGCCCTCGATCTCGCTGAGGAACTGCGAGACCTCGCTGTAGCTGCCGACGACGTTGAGCGCGATCGGGATCTGCGCGATCGGCAGCAGCGCCGGCGTCGCCGGGGCGGCGGCCGTCTTCGCGCCGGTCGTGGCACCCGCCGTCGTCGGCACGGTGGCCGCGACGAGCGTCGGCGTGCTGGGCGACATCGAGTACAGGTTGGCGCCGGCGTTGTCGGCGGCGTCGGACAGCGACCGGATCAGGGCCGGGAGCGCCGGGTTGTTCGGGATCTTCGCCGCGAACTTCTGGAGCTCGGCCTGCTGGCGCGGCAGGTCCTTCTTCTGCCGGTTGAGCTGCGCGATCTGCGCGCGGAGCCGGGTGTTGGCCTGCTGCTGCGTCTCCGCCTCGTCGCGCAGCGAGGCCGCCTTGCCGGCCTTGGGCGACACCAGGAGGAAGTAGCCACCCGCGAGGATGGCCACCGAGGCCAGCGCCGTCAGCAGCCAGAGCTGCCGGAGCTTGGTCATCGCGAGGTTCCCTTCGCGTAGCGGTTCGACAGGGCGGCCGGCGTGAGGTTGACGCTGGACGTGAACTTCACGACCTCGCGGTCCGTGCCGTCGTAGACGTGCTTGGCCGCCTCGGTGAAGTAGGCGTTCGAGTAGCCCTTCTGGCGAGCGAGGCTCTCCAGCCACTCGGCGACGTCGTAGTAGTGGAAGCCGGCGCCCGTGAAGCTCACGACGCCGATGCCCGGGTCGAGGACCGGCCGCGCCGACGTCGTGCCCTTGTTGCCGCTCGTCGCGGTCGGGCCGTCGATCGACGCGGTGAGGGTCTGAAGCCAGACGTTGTCGGGGATCGTCAGCGTCAGGTCGTGCAGGTACGACGACCACAGGACCTCGGTCGACATCGCGCTGGCGAGCGTCGCCTTGGCGGCGTCGACCTGCGCGTAGACGTCACGGACGTTCTGGAGCGAGTTCAGCTCGGTGGTGAGCTTCGCGCTCGCGGCGGCGGCCTCGGCCTTCGCCTCGTTCGCGTCGTTCACCTTGGCCGAGGCGTTCATGTACAGGCCGGCGACGACACCGACGGCGGCGACGCCGACGAGCACCATCGCGCCCTGCGACCGGCGTACGGCCGCCTTCTCGGCGATCTCCGGGGGCAGCAGGTTGACGCGGGGCATCGTCCCCGTCGTCGTCGAGCTGCCGAGCATCTGGGCCGCCACTTACGCCACCCCCATCGCGAGTCCAACGGGCACCGTGGCGAGCGGCTCCACGTGACCGAGCTGTTCGGGCGAGAGCCCGAGCTTTCCGATGCGAACGTTCGAGAGCGGGCGGCCGGCCTCGACCGGCACCCGCAGCATCTCGCCGAGCCTCTGCACGAGGCCCCCGAGCTGCGAGCCGCCGCCGCTGACCACGACGCGCGAGACGCGCGCGGCCTGCGGCTGGGCGAGGTAGTAGTCGAGCGAGTTGCGGACCTCGTCGAGGAACGCGCCGGCGTGCTGGTCGATGACCCGCGCGGCCGGCGAGGCGCCCTCGAAGGCGCTGCCGCCCATGCCGGTCTGCCACTTGAGCGTCTCGGCCTCGTCGACGCTGACGCCCATGCGCTCGGCGACCGCGTCCGTGACGTCGCCACCGCCCATGAGCAGGATGCGGACGAAGCGGGGGACGCCGCCCTGGTGCACGACGATGTTCGTGACGCTCGCGCCGATGTCGACCAGCGCCTCGGCCTCGCCGCCGAACACCGACGCGTCGACAGGCGCCAGCGCCCGCAGCATCGCGAACGGCGTGAGGTCGACCATCACCGGCGTGAGGCCCGCGCGCTGCGCGGACTCCATCGCGGCGTTGACCATGTCGCGGGAGGCGGCGACGAGCAGGACGCGGAGCATCCGGCCGCCGGACTCGTTCGTGAACTCCTCGAGCGGGTGGAAGTCGAGGATCGCCTGGTCGACCGGGATCGGGATGTAGTCCTGCACCTGGTACGCGAGCGACTTGCGCAGCTCGTCGGTCGGCAGCCACGGCAGGTCGACCTGGCGCACGATGACCTTCTGGTTCGACACCCCGAGCACGACCTTCTTGGTCGAGAACTTGGCGGTGGACCAGAGCTGCTTGATGGCGCGGGCGACGGTGTCGGGGTCGATGACCTCGCCGTCGCGCACCGTGCCAGGGGGCAGCGCGACCTGGCCGAAGCGCTCCAGCACCGGGCTCTTGCCGAGACTCATCTCGGCGGCACGCACGCTGGAGGTCCCGATGTCGAGCCCCACTGCGGTCTTGACTCCCACGACTGATCCCCTCTGCTCACTCTGGGTGAGCCGGCCGGACATACAAGAGACCAATCGGTCGCCGTGGGTAGCGGCTTGAGAAATTGGCGGCTACGGATTGCTCCGCGCGCGCCCCGCACGTTGCGCCGTGCGGCGGTCACTCACCTGGACTACTCCCTACGAGAGGCCCGTAGCCCCCAGGTAGGCGTCCGCGATGGCCTGACCCCACCAGATGCCCAGGAACGCGCCCAGGATCATGAAGGGCCCGTACGGCACCATCGTCTTGCGCGAGGCCCGCCGCATGGCCATCGCGACGGCCCCGAAGACGCCCCCGAGGAAGAACCCGAGCGCCCCGCCCACCACCACGGCCGACCAGCCCAGGTAGCCCAGGTGGAGCCCCAGCACGCCGGCGAGCTTGACGTCGCCGAACCCCATCCCCGCCGGGTAGATCACGGCGAGCAGGAAGTAGAAGCCGTACAGCGCGGCCATCCCTATCAGCGCCCGCGCGAGCAGCCACCACTCCCCCTCCGCCAGCGCGGCGCCGCCGAGGAGCACGACGCCGACGGCGTACGACGGCAGCGTGAGCCTGTCGGGGAGCTTCTTCGTGTCCAGGTCGATCAGCGCCAGGGCGACGCCCACGGCGGCCAGGTAGAGGAACGCGGGCAGCGCCCAGTCCGCGCCGAGGCGCAGCGCCGTCGCCGCGAACACCGCCGCCGTCAGCAGCTCGACCGCCGGGTACCGCCCGCTGATCGGCTCGCCGCAGTGCCTGCACCTCCCGCGCAGCAGCAGCCAGGACAGCACGGGCACGTTGTCGCGCGGGCTGATCGGGGTGTCGCAGCGCGGGCAGTGCGACGGCGGCGACACCACGCTCTCGCCCCGCGGCACGCGCCAGATGACGACGTTGAGGAACGACCCGATGACGAGCCCGAGCACGGCGGCGAAGGCGACGACGAGAGCGGTCACAGGGCGACGCTATCGGCTGGGCGAGCGCGGCTGTGCGGGGAACAGGCGTCTAGTGCTCGTCGTAGCGCACGACCTGGTAGCCGCCGGTGCCGATGTTCTTGAGCGCGTCGTCGAAGTGGAACGACCAGCCGCCCTGGTTGCCGGAGGTGATGCGGCCGATGGCCCCGCAGACCAGCGCGCCGAAGATGTCGGCCTGCGCGGCGCTCGGGTTGCCGAGGCAGCTCGCGCGGGGGGCGTAGATCGCGGCGGAGATGGTCGACTGGTTGCCGATCGAGATCGACTGCGTGTCGGTGGAGCCCGCGCTGTAGATCTGCAACGTGCTCGCGACCGGCGTCGACGACGGCGAGCAGCCGGAGCAGTTCACGTTGATGCCGTGCTCGATGCTCACCGCGCCGCGGACGTAGATGACAACGGGGTGCGCGGCGTCGGCGCCGGAGAGCACGGTGTTCCTGTCGAACGTCACGGTCTCGAAGCAGTACGGGATGCCGCCGTTGTAGGGCAGCACGCCGGGCGTGGCGGCCGTGGACGAGCGCCAGTTCGGCAGGGCCCCGTAGGCCGCGGAGCACGCGGCGAGCTGGTCGGTGATGAACGCCATGTTCTCGTCGCTCGCGAGGTCCAGCTTGGGCCCGACGATCGAGGTGTGCTGGCAGCCGGAGCCGCCGTTGTTGGTGCACGTGTTCGCGGAGTCGGTGTGGTTGTACAGCGTGACGTTGTCGACCGTCGTGCTGTTGCCGTTCATGTTGACGTCGTCGTTGCTGCCGAGGTTGCCGTTGCCGGTCCTCGTGGTGCCGTTCGCGCTGTTGTACGAGTCGGCGCCGTTGGAGCCCTTGAGCTCGATGCCGCGGTCGCCGAACGCCGCCAGGAAGAACCGCGGCGCCTTGGTCACCTCGACCTCGACGGTGCGGGTGAGCGTGCGCTCGGTGCCGAACGAGGTGACCTTCCACCCGGTCGCCGTCTGCGTCGCGGTCCAGGTGTAGGTGCCCTGGCCGACCGTGCCGCTGCCGCCGGTGACGGGCTGGCCGTTGTTGGCGCGGAAGATCGCGTCCTGGATGCCGGCGTCGGCGACCTGGAGCGCGAGCGTGTAGTTCTGGTTGTGCCGCGTCGTGCCCGCGCTCGAGAGCATCGCCAGCGCGACGGTCGTGATGATGCTCATGGCCATGATCGACCCGAGCAGCGCGAGCAGCATGGAGCCGTCCTGCGCGCGCTCTCGCGCGAGGAACGACAGGCGGCCACGGTAGGTCCGCATCACATCTCCCGGTAGTTGCGCAGGAAGACCGACGTCGAGAAGCTGATCGGCCCCTGCGCGTCGCCCTGCGGCTTCTCGACGAGCGTGAGCTCGACGCGCGCGATGTCCTTGATCTGCGTGGCGGCCGTGCCGTTCCTGTCGTAGTACTTGAACATCGGCGTCGCGGAGCCGTTGGACACGTTGCGCAGCAGCGTCTGGGTCGTCTGCGACGACGGCGACACGGCGTTGGCGGTGGCGAACGTCGACAACGTCTCGGACACCGTCTTCGCGGCCACGTTGTACGTGTAGGCGTAGCGGTAGCGCAGGCCGTTGCGGTAGGTCTCCACCGTCAGCGACGTCGCCGAGAAGTCCACGACCGGCGCCGCCACGCGGATCTGCTTCGTCATCCGGTCGACGCCCTTGGTGAGGTCGCCGGTGACCGACACGCGGGCCCGCGTCTTGCGGTCCGCGCGCATGCTCGACACGAGGCCGGAGCCGACGACCGAGCCGACGACGCCGAGGAGCAGCACGACGACGAGCAGCTCGGTGAGCGTGAAGCCCGCCTGCCGTCCGGAGCGGCGAACGCGCCGCAGGATCGCGCTCATGCCGGGCAGCTCGTCGCGCCGTTGGTGAACGTCAGCGACACGGCGAACGTGCGCTGCGTCTGCGTGAGGTCCGGGTAGCGCGTGGCCGTCGCGATAACGGTCGGCGAACCGCCCGTCCTCCACTTCATCGAGCCGGAGGGCAGCGTCGCGCGGAAGATCCGCGAGCCGCTGCTGTTCGTCGTGAGGTACGTGGCGTCCACCTTGGTCGCGAGCGAGTCGGTGAACTCGAGCTTGACCTTGTCGGTCGTGTTGAGGCCGCTCACCGTGATGTAGACGAGGCTCTGGCGGTTGAGGATGCCGTTGCCGTTGTGCACGCACAGGCTCGGCGAGATGCCCAGCGCGTCGATCGCCACCTGGGTGATCGACGGCGGCACGTACGTCACCGTGGTCGAGCGGCTCGCGGTGCCGTTGCCGCTGGCGGTGACCGTCCACTGGACGCTGCCGCCGTTGAACTCCCCCGCGTTCGCGGGCAGCGTGTAGGTGCCCGTCGTGTTGGAGTTCGACAGGTTCATCATCGCGGTGACGGTGCCGTTCTTCGTCGGGTACGACACGGTCATCGACGTCACGTTGGTGGTCGCCGTCGCGGTGACGGTGATCGGCTGCGTGTTGCGGCCCGACGCGCTGAGGTCGACCGACGAGGGCGAGACGTTCGGCGTGGAGATGTCGAGCGTGGTCGACGACAGCGAGAACGTCACCGTCACCGTGCCGTCCGCGGTCGCGCCGGCCGGGGCGTACGCCCTGGCGGTGAACGACATCGTCCCGACGTCGAACGGTCCCGCGCCGGCCGGCAGCGTGTACGTCCAGTCGGTGTTCGAGCTCGGCGCGGTCATGATGAACGACTGCGTGATGTTGCCGCGGTCGACGTAGCTCAGGCGCACCTGGCTCGCGGCGATCGTCGTCTTGAGCCTGAACACGATCGGCGCGGTGGTGCGGCCCGTGGAGGTGAGCGCCATCGTCGCGGGCGTCGCGTTGAACTGCTGCACCTGGAACGGGCTGACGACGCCGAGGCCGCGCGGCGTGACCTCGTCGGCCGTCGGCGCGCGCAGGCCCTCGACGTTCAGCGTCTTCGTCGCGGTGCCGACCTGCCAGGACAGGCGCGCGCGGACGAGCTTCGCGTCGTGGACGTCCGCGTCGTTGTCGGCGGCGCCGATCCCGTCGCCCGCGTCGTCGTACCAGAGGATGTCGAGGGTCCGCTTGTACTTCACGCCGTTCGCGGTGACCTCCTGGAGCCCCGGCAGCGGGGCGCGGGAGTCGCGGACGCCGCTCGCGGGCGGGTCGAGGGTCACGGTCTCCGACCCGTTCACCGTAGCGGCGTAGCCGGCGTCGGTGGCGTAGAAGCCGAGGACCTCCCACGGCAGCGCGCGCAGGTCCTCGACGGCCTGGTTGCCGACCTGGGTCGCGCGGACGCGGCGCTCGTTGGACGCCTGCGCCTTGATCGACGTCACGAGGAAGCCGGCCAGCGCCGCGAACACGATGCTGATGACGACGAGCGCGACCATCGTCTCCACGAGCGTGAAGCCGTCGTCGTCGCGCTTCACGCGAAGGCGGTCGAGCACGGAACCTCCACGTTGAGGACAGTCCTGTCCATCTGGGTCACGTACGTCATCGGCCGGATGGGTGCCGGAATTGAGGGCCAACCGCATCAGGGTCCGTACCTCTCGGTCGCGTGCCCGGCCGCGGGCCCCGCCGTCACGGCGTGCAGGGACCCGAGATGGGCCGGCCGAGCGCGAGGTCGAAGTGGAAGTCCGGCGCGCCGGGCAGGTTCGCGTGGTCGGCCTCGATGCAGTAGCCGAGGTGGTTGGCGTCGCGGATCGACAGCGCGTCGCCGTCCGAAGGGCGGAACGCCGCGTCGGTCAGGCCGGCGTAGGTGAGGTTGTCGTTGAAGTACGACTCCGCCTCGATCGCGGCGTTGCGCAGGTCCGACTGGGCGGCGCGCTCCCACGCCTTCTCGCGCTGGCTGAGGAACGTCGGGATCGCGATGGCGGCCAGGACCCCGAGGATGACCACGACGACCAGGAGCTCCATCAGCGTGAAGCCGTCGTCGTCCGCTCGCCTGCGCATGTCGCCCTCCTCGTCGTGCTGCCTACGCGGTGCATCGGCATCGCCGCGGCGATGGTGAATCGCCCGAAAAGCGGAGCGGGCGGCACCCTGATGGGTGCCGCCCGCTACCGGGTACTACGGGGTCTAGCAGCCGCCGTTGGCGACCTTGCCGTCGGCCGAGTTCAGGTGGAACGTGTCGTCCGGCGCGGTCAGCTTGCCGTGCACGGCCTGGAGGCAGTACGCGACGTTGTCGGCGCTCTCGAGCGTCAGGGTGACGTCGTCCGACGTCTTCCAGCCCGTGGCGCCGGCGTAGGAGCCGGTGTCCGAGAACTGCTCCTCGACGACGGTGGCGGCGTTGCGGAGGTCGCTCTTCGCGGCGCGCTCCCACGCCTTCTCGCGCTGGTTGAGGAACGTCGGGATCGCGATCGCGGCGAGGATGCCGATGATGATCACGACGACCAGGAGCTCGATGAGGGTGAAGCCACCCTCGCGCTCCGCCTGCGCCTTACGGATCCGAGTGAGCATGTCTGCCCTTTCCCATTCAGAGTGTTGAGCCGCGCAGTATGTCGATGTAAACCCTCGCGCGGCCCCTCCGGGGAGGGTGCCGGCCGAGGCAGCCAGGCTGACCCTCGCGGGTCCCTTGGCTTTGCGACCCCGCCTCTCGACGGGTGTGCCTTGTGCTGGCCTTGCGGCTCGATGACAACTGTTACTTCGGCCCTACCCGGACGCGGCTTGAGCCGGAGGAACGGACTATTTTGCGTGCGCCCGTTCGGTCCATCCGAGCGCGGGACGAAGGTCCCTGACATGCGGAAGGGGCCGCCGTGGCGACCCCTTCCCCGAGCTGTGCGACGTGCTAGTTGACCAGGTCGAAGACCTTGAAGATGGGCATGTACAGGGCGATGATCATGCCGCCCACGAGGCCGCCGAGGATGCCGATCATGACCGGCTCCAGGAGCGCCGTGAGGCTCTCCGTCGTCGCCTCGACCTCCTGGTCGTAGAACTCGCTGATCTTCAGCAGCATCGTGTCGAGCGCGCCCGTGTCCTCGCCGACGGACATCATCTGCACGACCATCGGCGGGAAGACCTTGTGGTTCTCCAGCGGCTTCGACAGCGCCTCGCCGGTACGTACGCTCTCCTGCACGTCGCGCACGGCACGGCCGAGGACGACGTTGCCGGTGGTGTCGGCGACGATGTCGAGGCTCTGCAGGATCGGGACGCCGGACTTCATCATCGTGCCGAGGTTGCGGGCGAACCGGCTCAGCGCGATCTTCTGGAACAGCGTGCCGAACACCGGGGCCTTGAGCTTCAGCGGGTCGACGAAGTCGCGGACCTTCGGGTTGAACTTGATGCGCTTCCACACGAAGAACGACGCGACGATGCTCACGACGAGGATCGGCGCGAGCAGCCGCATCTTCTCGCTCAGGAAGACGAGCACGCGCGTGGGCGCGGGCAGCGTGGCCCCGAGGTCCTTGAACATCTCCGCGAAGATCGGGACGATGAAGATCAGCATGGCGGTGACGCAGAGCAGCGCCATCACGAGGACGACGACCGGGTAGGTCATCGCGCTCTTGACCTTGCCGCGCAGCTTGACCTCGGCCTCGTAGTTCTCCGCCACCTGGATCAGCACGGAGTCGAGGAAGCCGCCGATCTCGCCCGCCTTGGTCATGTTGACCATCAGCGGCGGGAACGCCTTCGGGTGCTTCTGCATCGCGACGGACAGCGCGCTGCCGGTCTCGACGTCGTTGCGGACCTCGCCGAGGATGCGGGCCAGCTCGGGGTTCTCCGTCTGCTCCGCGAGGATGTTCAGCGCGCGCAGCAGCGACAGGCCCGAGTTGATCATCGTCGCGAACTGCCGCGCGAAGATCGCCAGGTCCTTGAGCTTGACCTTCTTCGCACCGAAGCCGGGGATCTTGATCTCGGTCTTGAGCCCGCCGCCGGCGTTCTCGATCGAGATGGGCGCGTAGCCCATGCCCTTGAGCTTGGTCGCGACCGCCGACTCGCTCTCGGCCTCCAGCGTCCCGCTGACGACCTTGCCGGCGCGGTCGCGGACCTTGTACGCGAACGTCGTTGCCATCTGCGTTCCTCTCAGGCCCGGCCGCAGAGCCGGTTGAAGTCCTCGACGTGGTGGCACTTCTCGATGCCGGTCTCGTAGGTGATCCGGCCCTTCTTCACGAGGTCGGCGAGGTGCTGGTCCATCGTCTGCATGCCGAACTTCGCGCCGGCCTGCATCGCCGAGTAGATCTGGTGCGTCTTGCCCTCGCGGATGAGGTTGCGGATGGCGGGCGTCGCGACGAGCACCTCGGCGGTGACGACGCGGCCCTGACCGTCCGCCGTGCGGCAGAGCTGCTGGGCGACGACGCCCTGCAGCGCGCCGGCGAGCTGGACGCGGACCTGCTGCTGCTGGTGCGGCGGGAAGACGTCGATGATGCGGTCGATCGTCTGCGCGGCGTCCTGCGTGTGCAGGGTCGCGAAGACGAGGTGGCCGGTCTCGGCCGCGGTCAGCGCGACGGAGATCGTCTCCAGGTCGCGCATCTCGCCGACCAGGATGATGTCGGGGTCCTGGCGCAGCACGTGCTTGAGCGCGTTCTGGAAGGAGTGGGTGTCCTCCCCCACCTCGCGCTGGTTGACGAGGCACGCCTGGTGGCGGTGGAGGAACTCGATCGGGTCCTCGACCGTCATGATGTGGTCCTTGCGGTTCCTGTTCGCCAGGTCGATCAGCGACGCGAGCGTCGTCGACTTGCCGGAACCGGTGGGGCCCGTGACGAGCACGAAGCCGCGCGGGAGCATCGCGAAGTTCGCGGCCGCCGGCGGGATGCCGAGGTCCTCGAGCTTCTTGATCTCGTACGGGATCAGGCGGAACGCCGCCCCGACCGCGTCGCGCTGGCGGTAGATGTTCGTACGGAACCGCGCCTTGCCGGGGACGGCGTAGGCGAAGTCGAGCTCCAGCTCCTCCTCGAACCGCTCCCGCTGCTTCTGCGTGATGATCGCGTAGAGCATCTTCTGCAGGACCGGCGGCGTGAGGACGGGGAAGTCGTCGAGCGCCTTGAGGTGGCCGTTGACGCGGATCGTCGGGCGGGCGCCGGCCGTCAGGTGCAGGTCGGAGCCGCCGCTGTCGAGCACGCGGACGAGCAGGTCGTTGAGGAAGATGCCCTCCTCGCGGCTGTCCTCCTCGAGCGCGCTGCGGACGTACGCCGCGTCGCTGCGCTCGGGCGCCTGCGTCTCGACGGCGTCGGGCAGCGGCGGCGCGAACGTGCTCATGGGCGCGGGAGCCGCGGGCGCGGGGGCGGCGACGGGCGGCGCGGCCGGGGCCGCCGCGAACGGCGCGGGGGCGGCGGGCGCGGCGTACGTCGCGGGAGCGGCCGGCGGGGCGTACGCGGGCGGCGCGGGCGGCGCGGGAGCTGCCGGGGGCGCGGGCGGGGCGACCGGGGCGGCGTTGCCCGACGGCGGCTGCCACGCGGGGTCGAGCGGCGAGGCGACTGACGGCGCCTGAGCGGCGAAGAAGTCCTCGCCGGATCCGTGAGCGGTCACGCTCGATGCCCCTTTCGGACGCGATGCGGCAGGGTGCCCTGCTCCTGAACGTCCATCGGCATCGGCCTGACCCCCCTTGAGCCGATTGGCCGCGTCCGCTGCGGTGACTGGCGCACTCCCCCGGGCGTCAGACGACGACGCGGAGGATCTCTTCCAGGGAGGTGTGGCCGAGCAGCACCTTCGACATGCCGTCGTGGCGCAGCGTGGTCATGCCCTGGGCGCGCGCGACCTTGCCGATCTCGTCGGCGGAGTGGCGCTCGACGGCGAGCCGCTCCACGTCCTCCGAGACCGTCATGACCTCGTGGAGCGCCATGCGGCCCTTGTAGCCGGTCTTGGAGCACGCGGAGCAGCCGACGGGCCTGTACAGCGTCGGGATCGGCTCGCCCGGCGTCCACGGGAAGCGCGCGTGGATCAGCGACTCCTCCGTCGGCTGGTACGCCTCCTTGCACTTCGGGCAGAGGCGGCGCGCGAGCCGTTGCGCCAGCACGCAGTCGAGCGCGGAGCCGACGAGGAACGGCTCGATGCCCATCTCGATGAGGCGGTTGATGGCCGAGGGCGCGTCGTTGGTGTGCAGCGTCGCGAGGACGAGGTGGCCGGTGAGCGCGGCCTCGATCGCGATCTGGGCCGTCTCGTGGTCGCGGATCTCGCCGATCAGCACGATGTCGGGGTCCGACCGCAGGATCGAGCGCAGGGCCGCGGCGAACGTCAGGCCCGCCTTGTTGTTGACCTGCACCTGGTTGATTCCAGGGAGGCGGTACTCGACCGGGTCCTCGACCGTGATGGTGTTGCGGTCGACGGTGTTGACGATGTTCAACGTCGCGTAGAGCGTCGTCGACTTGCCGGAGCCCGTGGGGCCGGTGACGAGGATCATCCCGTACGGCTTGGTGAACGACTCCTGGTAGCGCGCGAAGTTGTCCGGCATGAAGCCGAGGTCGGCGAGCTTCAGCATCGCGGTGGAGTTGTCCAGGATTCGCATGACGACCTTCTCGCCCCACACGGTGGGGAGGGTCGCGACGCGGAGGTCGATCTTCTTGCCGTTCGCGTTGACCGACAGGCGGCCGTCCTGCGGGATGCGGCGCTCGGCGATGTTGATGTCCGCCATGATCTTCAGGCGGGAGATGACGCCGGCCTGGATCGTCTTGGGCGAGCGCATGATCTCGTGCAGCACGCCGTCGATGCGGAACCGCACGCGCAGGTCGCGCTCGGCCGGCTCGATGTGGATGTCCGAGGCGCGGTCCTGGATGGCCTGCGTGATGAGCAGGTTCACGAACTTGACGATCGGGGCGTCGTCGACGATCTCCTTGACCTTGGAGAGCTCGTCCGGCTCGTCGGCCACGTCGATCGTGCCCGCGAGGTCCTCGATGTCGGTGTCCATGCGGTGGACGCGGTTGATCGCCTGGATGACGTCGGCCTTGGTGGCGACGACCGGCTTGACCTCCATGCCCGTGATCGAGCGGAAGTCGTCGACCGCGAACACGTTCGCGGGGTCGGCCATCGCGACGACGAGCCTGCGCTCCTCGTCGTAGCCGATCGCGATGGCGTTGTGCCTGCGCGAGACGGCGTCGGGCACCAGGGCCGCCGCCGACGGGTCGATCGGGTACTCGGTCAGGTCGACGAACTGGAGCCCGATCTGCTGCGCCAGGGAGGCGACGAGCTGGCTCTCGGTGACCATGCCGAGCTCGACGAGCACGCGCCCGAGGGACTTCCCGAGCCGCTGCTGCTCCGAGACGGCCTGCTCGAGCTGGTCGGACGTGAGGAGCCCGCCTTCGAGCAGGATGTCGCCGAGCTGCTTCACGTCACCTCCTCCTTCGCGAACGACAGGGACCGGCCTTCTCCGCTCGACTATCGGCGGATCCGGCCGGTCCCTGAACGGGTCGCGGCGGTTAGATCACCGTGAACGAGTCCACGGTGACGTTGTAGCCGGTCGACGCCGCGCGCTTGCCGCCCGTCAGCACGATCTTGATCGTGTGCTGCGCGTTGCTGAGCCCGCTCACCGACCACAGCGTGGTGCCCGCGGTCGACGCGACGTTGCCGTACGTGTCGACGTTGCCGCGGCCCGCGCCGTCGATGTAGACGCCCGCGATGCCGCCCGCCGTGCTCCTGAAGCCCTTCCACTGGATGCCGGTGCCGCGGAAGCGCAGCAGCACGTACGGCTGCGAGCCGCTGTCGCCGGAGGCCGTGTGGACGTTCAGCTCGTACGAGCGGCCGTACGCGCCGGTGTGGCCGACCGTGCGGAACGCCTGGACGACAGACGGGTGCGTCTCCTCCACCTGCGAGGCGCCGTAGCGGAACGCGTCCGGGTAGACCCACGTCGAGGTCGACGCCGACGGCTTGGTGCCCATGACGCGCAGCTCCAGCCGGTGCGTGGCGTTGGAGAGCCCGCTCTTGGAGAACACCGTCTGCTTCCACAGGTGCGACGCGGAGTGGAAGCTCGCCGTGCCGTGCTTCACGCCGTCCACGTAGACGTCCGCGTAGCCGCCGTCGGGCGCGCGCCGGCCGACGATGGAGTACGACGTGCCGGTGAACGTCCACGTGAGCCTCGCGCCCGCCGTGCGGGAGGCGAGGTAGCCGCCGCCGCTGGCGTACGTGTACGTGTCGCGGTCCCAGTAGTACTGCACCGCGGCCGCGTTGCCGTCGACGGCGAGCGCCGTCCTGACGTTCCAGGAGTACGGCGTGAGCGGGTTGCCGTTGGCGTCCACGACGCCGTTGGACAGCGACAGCGTGTACGTCTCACCGGGGACCAGCGTCACGCTCGGCTTGAACGTCGCCGACGAGGCCATCGTCGCCGCGCCCGGCGTGACGGTGCCGGGGACCGGCGTCGTCGTGCCGAACACCTTCATCGTGAACGTCGACGTGCTCAGGCCCTTCACCGGCTCCGAGAAGCTCGCCGTGAACAGCCCGCCCGTGATGGGCGCGTTGCTCGTCGGCGCCTTCGCGGTGACGGTCGGCGCGACGGAGTCCTTGCGGAAGGTCCGCCAGGCCGACGTCGCGAGGGCGTTGCCCGCCGCGTCGAGGACCTTGACGCGCCAGTAGAGCGCGCCGTCCGGGTACTTCGCGACCGGCGCCCACGACGTCATGACGGTGTTGGCCGCCTCGACGAGCGTCGTGAACGACGACGTGGTGCTGGCCTCGAAACGGTACTGCGCCGCCTTCGGCACCCCGGTCCACGTGAACACGACGTCCATCGAGCTGATGACCGTCTCGTCCGCCGGGCTCACGAGGCTCGGCGCGCTCTGCGCCAGCGTGAACGTGCTGCCCAAGGTCCACGGGCCGGGCCTGTTGCCGTTGTCGACGCGGCGGACGCGCCAGGCGTAGACGCCCTGCGGCAGCGACGTCGTCGGCGTGTACGCGGTCAGCCTCGGCGACGAGCCGGTCAGCGTGACCCTGTTGGCCGCGGAGAACGCCATGTCGCCGTTCTTGTAGACCTCGAGGTCGTACCTGCTGGAGCCGGGCTGCGGCGTCCACCGGAAGTACGGCGTACCCGCCTGCGTCGACCCCGGCTCGGGGCTGAGGACGGCCAGCGGCGGCGTGCTCTTGGTGACGTGCCAGACCTCGCTGTAGGTGAGCTGCTGGTTGCTGCCGTCGATCGCGCTGACGCGCCAGTACAGCGTGCCCTCGGGGTACGTCTGGTCGGCCGGCGTGTACGTCGTCTGGTCCACGTACACGTCGTCGATCTTCGCCTGCGCGAGGTCGGCGACGTCCCAGACCTCGACGCGGTACCGGCGCGCGCCCTGGCCGGACGGCGGGACGTTCGCGGCGTTGGTCTGCGCGAACTCCTCCCACGAGAACGTGATGTCCTGCGGCTGGGTGCCGCTCGCGGGGACGGTGGAGCCGTTCGCCGGCGAGATGAGCGTGACGCCCAGCGAGCGCTTCCTGAACGCGCCCGCGCCGGGGAACGTCGTGTTGTCGAACGGGCCGCAGCCGGCGTTCAGGCTGGCGCTGCGGCACGGCCTGACGAACCAGTAGTACGCCTGCCCCGCCACGCTGTCCGGGTAGGACTCGCGGAACGTCAGCGTCGGGTACTGCGTGCGGTAGGTCCGGATCATGTTCGTGAACGACGCGTCGTTGGCGAGGTAGACGAGGTAGCCGCCGACGTTCGGGACCGGGTCCCACGTGAGCTTGGGCGTCTCCGACGACGCGGTGCAGGTGTCGAGGACGCACTTGGTCGGCGACGTCGGCGTCGCGAGGCCGATCGCGGTGACCGCGAACGTCTCGACCGTGCTCGACGACAGCCAGACGCCGTTCTCGTTGTACGCGTCGACGAACCACTCGTACGTGCCGACGTTCTTCGTCACGTCCATGTCGGTGAACGCGGTGCTCGTCGTCGTGCCCTCGAGCGACACGGAGTTGGCGCCCGCGGTGCCGACGAACACCTTGTACGACTTCGCCCCGATCACGGGCTCCCACTGCATCGACGGCATCAGCACGTCGGCCGCGCCGAGGACGGGCGAGACGAGCTGCGGTGCCGTCAGCGCGGCCGTGGCCGCCTGGTAGGTGAACCTGCGGTGCGTCGACGGGTGCGGCGCCAGGCCTGCCCTGCCGGCGTCGTCCAGCGTCTGGACGTACCACGTGTAGCTCGACCCGCTGGTCAGGGCGTTCGGCGTCAGCGTGGTCGCGTACGTCGTGAACGGGCTGCCGGTGACGTTCGAGCCGTTGCTGGTGTTGACGACGGTGACGCGGTAGCGCGACACGCCGGTGACCGGCTGCCACGTCAGCACCGGGCGGTCGGTCGTGGACAGGTCCGCGGGCGAGACCAGGGAGACGGTCTGCGGGTGGACGAGCTGGAACGACGCCGGGTCGGAGAACAGGCCGAGGACGTTGGCCGGCGCGTCGATGCCGCGCACCTTCCAGTACGTCATCTCGCCGACGCCGATCGTGTTCTCGAGGATCTGGCACGTGCCGGGGACGGCGGGGTTGGTCTGGCCGGTCACCGCGACGTGCGAGTACGGCGTGAACGTCGTCTGGTTCGTGTAGCAGTTGACGTAGTGGCCGGGCGTGAAGTTCTCGTCGTCGCCGAGCCAGATCTCGTAGTGGCTCGCGTACGGCACGGGCGTCCAGGAGAGCGTCGGCACCGTGACGCCCAGGTCGCCGTTCGCCGGGCCGAGCAGCGTCGGGCGCTCGTTCCACGCGCGGGTGAACTGCGCGGGCAGGAACTCGCCGGGCGCCACCTCGATCTCGCTCGACCAGTCGCCGAGGTTCGGCGTCGTCTTCGTGTCGTTCGCGCGGACCCGCCAGAAGTACGAGCCGTTGAGGATCGTCGTGGGCGGCGAGTACCGCGTGCTGGTCACCCGCGCGTTGATGGTGACGTTGTTCGCGAAGTCCGGGTTGGGGCTGACCATGATGTCGTACGACGCGGCGCCGGCGACCGGCGACCACTGGAAGACGACGTCGGTGACGGTGGTGTTCGACGGCGAGATCAGGACCGGCTTGGCGGGCCACTGCACGGAGTACGTGCGCGCGTCGCTCCACGGGCTCACGACGCCGTCGGCGACGCCCTGGACGTGCCAGTAGAACGTCTGCCCGCTCGTCTGCGGGTCGGCGACGGTGTACGAGGTGTTGTTCGTGCCGGTCGAGACGATCGGGTTGATGAACTCCGGGTCGTCGTCGATCTGGATGTTGTACGTCTTGGCGCCGGGCAGCGCGTCCCACGTGAACAGCAGCGGGTCGTCAGGGTAGGTCAGCGTCGCCGTGTCGGCGGGCGCGGTGAGGCTGGGCGCCTCGGCCCAGACGCGGGTGAACGTCGAGGAGACGTAGGTCCCCACGCCGCTGCTGCCGTCCGTGGGGGCGACGCGCCAGTAGAGCTGCCCCACCGGCAGCGCCGTCGTCGGCGTCGCGTGCACGTTGTACGTGTCCGCGCTGTACACGGTCGAGTCGAAGATCTCGCTGCGCGAGACCTGCACCCGGTACTTCGCCGCGCCGGGCACCGGCGTCCAGGTGAACGTCGGGTTGCCGCCGACGGTCTCCCCCGCGGGTGGCGCGACGAGCGTCGTGAGGCCGGTCGGCGCGACCGCCGACGCCGGTGACGCCGCCAGCGGCACCGCCAGCGTCGTCAGCATGGACAGAGTGAGCGCGCCCCTGAGGACGCGCGTGAACGTGCTCACAGATATAGCCCCCACCTCGATGACGCCGTCTTCCGGATGATGACGTCGCGTGTGT
The DNA here is from genome assembly GCA_035940575.1 of Frankiaceae bacterium. Classification (GTDB taxonomy): domain Bacteria; phylum Actinomycetota; class Actinomycetes; order BP-191; family BP-191; genus BP-191. Next base: position 73,528 of record DASZER010000026.1, read on the forward strand.
CGTGCTGTTCGGCGTTTCTGTCGATCCGTGCGGTGAGACGCGCGTCACCCGGTTCCGGTGAGGCGCGCGGCGGCGGCCCGCAGCGCCACGGCGCGCGGGTCGTCGTCGTCGAGGGTCATGACCGTGCCGTCGGCGAAGCCGAGCTGCACGCCCACGCGGAGCGCCTCGGGCTCGTCGCCCGAGACGTCGGCAATGCCGGGAACGTCCGGCTCCGGGTCGGGCACCCACGCCTCGACCACCGGCGACGGCGTCGGCACGGCGGCGATCGCCTGCGCGACGTCGAACGGCGACGTCCCGATGAAGACGACGCGGCCGCCCTTCGGGCGGCGGCGCCAGGGCCACCTCACGGGGACACCGGGCCTACGCCTGGGAGGCGTGCGCCGGCTCGGCCTCGATGCTGTCGAGGACGGCGTACAGGAGCGCGAGCAGGACGGCCTTGACGCTCTCGCGGTCCGTGGCGTCGCACGGCACGACCGGCACGTCGGCGTCGATGTCGAGGACCTCGCGCACGCGCGCCTCCTCGGCCGGGTCGATGCCGTTCGACCGGTTCAGCGCGACGACGAACGGCACCCGCGCCATCCGGCGGAACGCCTCCAGGATCGTGCGCGCCTCCTCGACGGAGTCGGGCCGCGTCGAGTCGAGCATGAGGACGTAGCCGAGCATCCCCTCGCCGAGGATCTCCCACATGAAGTCGAAGCGCTCCTGGCCGGGCGTGCCGAACAGGTAGAGCACGAGGTCGCGGTCGATCGTGATGCGGCCGAAGTCCATCGCGACCGTCGTCTCGTTCTTGCGCGAGCGCGT
>DASZER010000027.1:0-18451 GCA_035940575.1 Frankiaceae bacterium
GGCAAAGGCCGGATGGAGGCCCTGCGCTGCCTCAAGCGTCACCTCGCCCGCCGCATCTGGCGGCTGCTGACCACCACCTCGACCCCGGCCACGCTACTTGACTCGACGCTCGCCTTGACATAGGAGCAACGTGCATGGGAGGTCTCGTCTCCTGTGCCACGGCCCCGGGCGGTTGGCGCCGCCGCGGGGCCATCTTTTCGAAGGCTCGGACGGTAGACGCGAGCGTGTTACGAGAGCGTGCCGCTCCGTCACGAAAGTGCGCAGAGTCTCGGCGCGTCGTTTCTCCGGTGCTGGGCGAGTCGGCGCTACTGCGCGAACGAGCGGGCGACCTCGACGATCGCCCGCTGCACCTCCGGGCTCAGTCTCGGCCACGGGATTACGCGAAGCTCGACACGACCAGCCGGGCGGTCGCTCCACCACCCAAGCGGCCGCGGCGCGGCGGCGATCGCGCGCGCACGGCGGCGCGCGATCGCCACGTCGGCCGCCAGGAAGAGCACCTCATCGAAGACCGGCGACAGGGCGTAGGCGTCGACGATGCCCTGCAGCCGAGTCGTCCCCTTGGCCGACAGCTCCAGCTCAAGCGCCGACCGGCGCGCGGCACCGTCGAGCACCAGGTCCGGCCAGCGCCGCTCGGCCGCCCGGCCCGGCTGCGGGAGCGTGACGCTGTACCGGCGCTCCTGGCTGTCGAGCGTGCGGCACTCGCGCTCCGTGCGCACCGGCACCTGGTCGGCGCGCTCGAGCTGGATGACCAGCCACACGAGCGCCAGCTCGTGCTCGCGCTCAACGTCCGTGCGCGGGGCGCGGCGCAGCGGCAGGCCGACCGCCCGGGCGCCCCTGCGCGTCAGCATCGCCAGCCGCGGCTGCGGCGGCTGGCCGGTGCGCTGCAACAGCCCGGCGGCGGCGAGCCGACGCACGCGCAAATTGATCTGCTGACGCGAGACCCCGAAGCGCTCAGCCAGCAACTCGTCGGTCACAAACCGAAAGCGCCCGACGAACCGCAGCACGTCCGCGTCGCGCTGCGCCTCCGCCGCCGACCCTCGCGCGCGCTCGACCAGGACCGCCGCCGGCATGTCGGCCCGTTCGGTGTGCGCCTTCATCACTCCCTATGGCGCTACTGCACCTGCCCTCCGGCTTGTCGTCCTCCCGTCCCTGCACCCACCTCTCGGGCCGCTCGGCCCCGCCCCACCCACCGGTGCCGGAGCGGGATCGACCACCCGACCCCACCCCCCTCTCTTCTCTCACTGTGGGGGCGGGTGGTCGAGCCCGCGGAGGCCACCAAACCCCAGTGGGGACGGGGCCGAGCGGCCCCCACCCCCCGCAACGCCCGCGGGCGGTCCTGCAGGGGATCAGCCTGCCTCCTGCACGGCCGCGGGCTACGGCGGACAGCACCGCATAAGGCTGGGGCGGTCCCTCAGTCGAACCGAGGCGATCTCATCGCTCGTGCCAGCCGGGGCCGAACGCATCGCGGGTATAGGCGTTGCCGCTAGGGCGCGAAGCGCGCAAGTCCAGCCTCACGCGCGCAAGACCGTGCTCTCTCCGCTGCGCACGACCGTCGTCGCTAAGTGGCCGGGATCTCCGCCGAGATGGGAAGTTCGAGTTGTGTGGCGATCGGGGTGTAGAGGTCGACCCCTTGCTCCAATGTCCGTAATGACACGAGCAGCGCGTACCGGACGGGTCGGTCGATTCGATCGTCCCGCTTCGAGTACTTCCACCAGCCACCTACCGGATGAACCGCAATGAGCCCGGCATCCGCTAAGTCCGCGCCGGAGCCTTCCCACAGGTCCTGGTGGAGCGATCCGAGGTTCCGCTGATTCGGGCCGATGAACCAACGGTCAGGCGCGCCGGCGCCAGTACTCACCCCCTCCTCCTCGGAGCGCGCCTCTCGGTTCACGCGGGAGACGAAGTCATCGACGGTTTCAGTCGGGGTCTTCAGATCGAACCGCAGGCCGTGCGAGGGGTAGCTGTACCGCCGCCGCCAGCCTCGACGCGACGCGGTGGGCTCGATGAAGTATGAGAGCGTGACTTTGAGCGTCACGTCCGCGGGCCCCAGCTCCCGCAGGACCTCAGCTGGCCAAGGAAGACGGTGCAGTCGAAACCGTCGCGCCAGATAGTCCTCGCCCTCGAATGGAACGAACGCGTCCTGCGTCACCATCGTCACTGCCTGCCTGCTTGAGCTCAGGACACTCGCCTCGGTCGGCACGCCCCAGCCGTATCGCCGCAACAACGCGAGTCGCTGCGCCTTGCTGCCGACGCCGTCGAATTCCGCCCGCATCACAGGAGTCCATTCCGCTGCGTGGACTAGGAGCCCCCGGACCGTCTCCGGCCAGTAGTTCGGGTACGTGGCGTGTGCTAGAGCGGCGAGGCGGGCCGCCTGGGCCGTCGCTGCGCTTGTGGCGCTCGCCGACCCAAGCGCAAGATCGTCGCGGGCGTCGACAGTCCGCACTGAAACGACCGGATGGTCTCCGACGAAATCAGTCGCCCCATCCGTGAGGACGTTCCCGCCCTCCATGCAGATATCGGGTTTCACCGGCCACGTCCGGGTGCTGAAGATCAGTGACGTCCGGCTGTGAGGGGAAATGTCGCCGGCCGAACCGAGCGCTGACCAACCCACGAAGCTGGGATCGGATGGGATCGCGGTCAGCTCGGTATAGGCGCCGACCGTGAGCGCGTTCCATGCATGAGCCGGATCCTCAATCGGAGAGAGGTCACAGCGTGCGCGGTAGTCGGCCTCGAACTCGTGGCCGCGCACGTTGCCGGCCGACACGACGAACAGGCGCGATGCCTCCGGGTCCGGCGCACCGAGCAGGGCAATACCCTGGTCACTGGCACCGATGTCCACCCCTGCCGCGAGCGCGTCGACGGACGCCGACCACAGCGAAGGCTCTCCGGGGAGGTCCGGCGTGTCGGTGATTGGCATGCAGAAAACCCGGTCGCGCGCCACTGTCGCTTCAGGGAGGGCGACGGCCTGAGCCGTTACGAGTCCGTAAGCCTCGGGATCATGCCGACCGCGGTCGGGCAGCATCTTCACCGACTCGAGCCGGTGGCGTAACGAGAAAGCGCGTCTACCGAGCAGTAGCGGATCAAGCGGCCCGTAGAGCGCCAGGCCGGCCATGGGGGTGCCATGGTTCTGCCGATCATCGAGCGTTCCGACAATGGAATGGACATCGGTTTCGGCTAGCGAGGCTTTGAGGAGTGCGTGGGTCCGGCGGACGCCGGTGTCGAGGTGACAGACGGCCGGAACCCGCTCGTCGGCCGGGGTGACGCGCTCGACGAGGTCCTCCGCAAGCTCGTCCTGCTCCTCCCGGCTTAGCTCCTCGATCGTCTCGGCGAACTCGGGGCGGCGAAGCTCGGTCACCGGGACGCGCGTGAAAGGCAGGTCCTGCAGAGCCGACCACGTCGACCGCAGCCACACCACGGTGCGCTCATTCAGCAGCAGAGCGCGGTCAGTTACGTCGAGCTGTCGCGCCTCCGCGTACGCCCGCAATGTCTCGAGAGCCTCATCAGTCGGTCTCAGCCATATCTCCCACCAATGCGTACCGGTCGCGGGCGGCGGGCCTGCTGACTGCCATAGGTCGGCGAGCACCGCATCGCGGATTCGACCGATATTGGCGACCAACTCGCGGTGCCGCGGGTGGTCATTCGGCGTCCGCTTCGTGAGGTAGTCCTCGAAGAGTTTGAGGAACGATGCGCGGTACTCGTCGCTAACCCAGACCATCGCGCGTTCAGGCGTCTGCTCGGTGGCCGGCGTCACCGATAGCAAGAGCCATGCCGCGCGCTTGGGCTGCTTGCGGTGGCGTGACATTCGGTCGAGCGACTCGATCCTCAACGGAAAGGCCGCGTCAGCTCCTTCGAGCACGATCACGACACCGATCGCCCGCAGCTCATCCAGGGTCGGATCAATCTCATCTCGACGACCTTCGGCCGCCGTTACGCCACGGTGCAGCTCGTCGCGACGTGCCCGACCGTGAGTGCGACTCTCAACATCTCGGATCTTCGGATCGCCACCTCCGATCCGGCGGAACGCGCGATCCTCTGCGCGACCTCGAACGAGAACGTGTCCGAGCGCGTCCGCGTCGCTAGCCAACGCTCGCCCTTCGTCGAGCCTCCAGCGCGTTGAGAATGTCGGTCACCGTGACGCGCGAGCTGTCTCGTAGGAGCGCGTGCTTTGCGGCGGCCTCGGCCGCCTTTACGAGATCGGCGTGACTGAGCCCCTGCGCCTTCTGCGTGACGCGGGCCCACCGCATCCCCTTCGCGAGCGGCCCGAGACGCGACTTGATGACCGCGGTTGCCTGATTCGGGTCCGGGAGCTCGTAGACGATGACCATGTCGAAGCGGCGAAAGAGCGCGCGGTCGAGGATCGTCCGATGGTTCGTCGCGGCGACGATGATGCTTTCTGACGTGGCCTGCTCGAGGAAGACCAGGAACGAGTTGAGGATCCGCCGTGCCTCGCCTACGTCATTACCAGCGCGATCGCCGCCTAGCGCATCGAACTCGTCGAACAGGTAGACCGCGCGCTGCTCAGCCGCTGCGTCGAACAGCACGCGGAGCTTGCTGGCAGTTTCCCCGAGGAACTTGCTCATCAAGCTGTCGAGCCGCACCGTCAGGAGTGGCAGAGAGAGCTCGTGCGCCAACACGGACGCCGTCATGGTCTTCCCCGTGCCTGGCGGTCCCTCAAGAAGTAAGCGATGGACCGGATCAAACCCCTGCTCCATGAGCTTGCGGCGCTGCCGCTGCTCGGTCAGCACTCGGTCGACCTGCTCAATCAGGGTTGGCGGGCCAATGAGATCGCGGAGCGGGACCTTCGGGAACGACGCCGTGACTAGGTCCGCGAGGTCGCCGCGCGGCTTCGCGATCGGCGTGACTTCGCGGGCGACCGGCTCGCGACGCGCGGCGTCGACGATCTCCTTCAGGTCCCGGGCCAGTCGGTTATGGCCTTGACGCGCAGCGTGGGCGGCCATCTGGAGTGCAACGGCATAGAACGAGTCGTCGTCGCCCGAAGCATGGCTGCGGACGAGCGCCTTGATGTGATCACCCGAGCCCGCCACCTGGTCTCTCCTGCTTCGGTTGAAGGGGCCTGCCGGCGCGCTCACGGTAGCGCCTCCGGCGGTCGTCAGCGCGGGTTGTTCCCGGGTGGTGGATCACACTCGTCCGTACTGCCGACCGTCGATCGCTCAATCCCGGTGCATAAGGTTCGATCGACCCTGCGTCAAGCCTGAACGGCCGGCTTACGCAGGTAGAGGGCGGTGCCCGCAGTGCCGCGTGCGTAAGGCGCGGCACGCGAGTACCTCAGGACGAACGCGAGATACGCGCACCCCGCCCACAACCCGTCGACGGCTCAGACCAAGGCGGTTAGCAAGGCCGTGCGCGCGTCAGCCTCGAACCAGTACTCGTTCTCCGACCCGTTCCAGCGCTTGTGCATCAGCGGGCGATCAAGCACGCGCCCGATGCTGCGGTACTGGACGTTGCGCAGCTCGTCATACGGCGTCCTCAGCGTCTGTGACGCGTCCTTCAGGGTGAAGCGCTTGTCGGCGCCGTACTGCTCGAGCATGCCCTTCAGGACGCGGCGGCCCTTGTGGCCCATGCGGCCGACGGCCTCACGCGCGAGTTCCTCAACAGAGGCGGTGTCGGCCAGCGCCTCGAGGCGCTGCTCGATGAGGTCCTTTGTTTCGATCAGTTCGGCGCGGTCGTTGAGATCCACGATGAGCTGCATGGGCCCTCTTACTAGAACTGGTTAGGATCGAGCCGATTCTAGCTGATGGGCTCGTCTACCCGACGGCTCTCCTTCCCTCGAGCGCAGCGCCGTCCTGCCGCTTTGCGCGGCGAGCAGTAGCGCTTCGCGCGACCGACCGGCGTGGGACTCGCCCTCATGCCGGATCACGCGGACTCCGCGCCAGAGTGAGCATGCCCTCCCCAGTGAGCGAAGCCGCCGCCCCGCTCGCGCTCGACGAACCGCTCCTGACGGCGAGCGACGTCGCGGCCCTCCTCGCCGTCCCGCGTTCGAGCCTCTACGAGTACGCGCGCCGAATGCATGACCCTCCCCGCTTCGGTGCTGATCGGGCGGCATCGCCGCTTCGTGCGCAGCGGGCTCGAGGCCTGGCTCGGTCGTCAGTCCGCGTAGGGCGACCCGCTCGCGTTACGCCGCGAGTGCGAGCCGCGGCGGTGCCGCGGGCGGCGCCGGCGGCTGGACCGCGAACGCCTCGTCGACCAGCCGTGCGTCCTCCGGCCGAGGGACGAAGTGCAGGTAGCGCATGGTCGTCTGGACGTTGGCGTGGCCCATCCATTCCTTGACGCGGATGATGTCGGCGCGGGCGATCATGGCGGTGCCGAACGTGTGCCGCAGGTCGTGGAAGCGCAGCGGGCGCAGGCCGGCCCGCCTGAGCGCCGCCTTGTAACGGCGCCGCAGCGCCGAGCCGTCGATGAAGCCGCCGAGGTCGCTCGCGAAGACGAGGTCGGCATCCTGCGACCAGCGTGAGCCGTCGGCGAGGCGGGCGAGCGCCGCGGCAACGTCGGCGCCGAGCGGGACGGAGCGGACCTTGCCGCTCTTGGGCGTGGTCAGCGCGCCGTCGCTGTAGCTCGCGCGCACGCGCACCACCCGACCGGCGAAGTCGACGTCGCGCCAGCGCAGCGCGAGCAGCTCTCCCATCCGGAGGCCGGTGAACGCGGCCGTGAGGAAGATCGCCGCGTCCTGCTCGCTGGCCGCAGAGCGGACGAGTGCCCACACCTCCTCGGGCGAGAAGACCTCCAGGTCCGTGTAGCGCGGCTCACGCAGCTTCTCGACGTCGCTGGCCGGGTTGCGCGGCAGGCCGTAGACCTTCCGCGCTCGCTTGAAGATGCCGTTGAGCTGCGTCAGCAGCTTGTTCTTCGTCCGCGCCGAAGACGTCAGCGACGCGCGCCAACGCTCGATGTCGCGCGCGGTGATGTCCTCGATCCGCCGCTCGCCGAACACAGGCAGGAAGTGGCTGCGCACCGCGATCCGGTAGTCGCGCATCGTGGTCGGCTTGCACGCCCGGTCCTCCTCGACGTAGCGGAGCCACTCCGCCGCGGCGTCGGCGAACGTCGCGCCGGTCCGCACCGCGCCCGGCAGCGTGCCCGCCTCCGCCTCGCGCAGCACCTCGCGCAGCCACGCCTGAGCCGTCCGCTTCGTGAAGCAGCCATCCGCTGGCCGGCCCTTGCCGGTCCACGCCGGCCCGATCCGCTTCTGCACCTGCCGGCCGTCGGCCAACCGGTACTTCGCGTACCACACAGCGCCTCGTTTTCCGTCGCGCCGGAACACGTGGCCTGAGACCGTCGGGAGCTGATCGAACTGGAACATCGCGCCGAACCTCGGGACAAACTCGGGACAAAGTTCGCCCGATCCGATGGCGCGGAGCTCGGAATCTCCCGGCAAACAGCCGGATCCCAAGCGCCCCGGGCAGGACTCGAACCTGCGACCCGCGGCTTAGAAGGCCGCCGCTCTATCCATCTGAGCTACCGGGGCTTGCGTCGTCGCAGGGTCGCAGATGCCCGCGACCGGGCGGGATCATCCCCAGCTCTCCCAGGGGCCCGGTGGGTCGCGGCGGAGCGCGCGGCCGACTTCGAGCCGGGTCACGGGTTCCAGTGAGGGGTCGAAGGCGAGGAGCGTCGCGAGCGGCACGACGCGGACGTCGTCGGGAGGCACGTCGGGGCCGGCACCGGCGAACATCTCCCACTGGTCCTCCTCCCAGCGAGCGGCTTCGGATATCGGGCTGCCGCGCAACGCGTCGAGGTTCGTCACCGCCACCGCGTCGGGCGCGACCGGCAGGTCCGAGGCGTCGTCGAGCCATCGCCACACCGGCTCGCGCGCGGGGTCCCATGCTCGGGACATGTCCGGGACGTCGATCGTCCGCACGGCGCCCTCCGGGACGAGCTGGAGCGCCGACGGGTCGTCCCGGTCGTAGTAGTCGCGCACGCCGAGCAGCAGCCGTCGTGCCCACGACGGGTCGACGCTGCCAACCTCGAACGCTCCGACCCCCGGGACCTCGACGGCGCCGCCCGCCGCAAGCGAGCCGCCGCCGCTACGCGACGCCGCCACGGCTTCGTCCAGCGCCCGCTTGACCGCCTTCCCGCCGAGCGACGTCGCGCCGGCGAGCACGACCTCCGGCAAGCCGCGCTCCGTGAGGCCGATCGAGTAGGCGAACCGCGGCGTCCGACCGCCATGGACGAGCGTGACGTGATGCCCCGTGCGCGCGACGTTGGCGCGGATGCTCTCGAGAACACGACGCCGCTCCTCACTCCGCAAGCGGCGCCTCTATCTGCGTCGGTGGATGTCGGCGTGACACTCCGGACAGAGCACCGCGAGGTTACCGTCGTCGGTCAGGCCGCCGTCGGCGTGGCGATCGATGTGGTGCCCTCGCGCGTCCGCCAGGTCGTCGATCGGCTCGCGGCAGATCGCGCAGACGCCGCCCTGCTTGTCCAGGCCTCGCTGCACCTGTGACCGCGAGTACAGGCGCCGCGGGTCTCGGTCTGCCTTCGCGACCGACCCTGGCCCTGTCGGCGGCTTCGGGACCTCCGGGAGATCCATGCTCCCCCCGGGCCCGTTGCAGGTGTTGTGCACGAGCACGCCGCGCGGGCCGACGTGGTACGTGTGGACGCCCTGGACCGTGAGGTTGTACGCCGTCGCGGTGTACGCGCCGGTGAAGGAGACGCCGTCCACGCCGACCAGCCGCCCGTCGCTCGCCGCGACGAGGTCGCCGGCGTCGAGGGCCCCGGCCGCGGTCCACTGGCCCGTCGCGGCGTTCCAGAACGGGTGGTCCGCGGTCGTGACGAGCGTCTGGCCGGCGACCTGCAGCCGGATCATGCGATCGCTGTGGACCCATACGCGCGTGACGCGCCGGGCGGAGCGCTCCCCGGTTCCCGGGTCCGTCGCCAGCACCCGGTCGCCGGCGCGGACTCGGCTGATCGGCTTCGAGGAGCCGTCCGCCATCGTCACCTGCGTCTCCCCGGAGAAGCTGCAGAACGTGCGCGTCGCCGTCGCGGAGCCGCCGGCCGCGTCGGCCGCCCGGATGCCCACCTTCGTCCCCGTGGCGCCCCACCCGGCGATCGGCACCGCGGCGCCCAGCGACAGCGCGGCCATCGCCTCGTTGCCCTCGGCCGCGTAGATGCCGGCGTTGGCGACGTCGGCCGCCTCGCCGACGACGGGGACGAGGCCGGCGACGTCGAGGCCGGTGTGCACGATCCCCAGCGCGCCGCTGCCCTTCTCCTTCTCGCGACGCTCGGCGACCCTGGCCGCCGACTGGCGGGCGCTCAGGTTGGCCGCCGAGGTCACGGCGATCTCGCGCTCGACCGTCATGCTGTTGCGGTCGCCCGCGTCCGGGGTCGACACGCCGGCCTCCTGGCGGGTGTGGTTGCGCAGGCGCTCAGCGACCCGCGCGGCTCGCTTCCTGGCCGCGCGGCTCATGCTCGACTTGCCGTAGTAGTCCGTCGGCGCGTTGACGTACGAGCCCTCCACCGGCTCGTGCCCGTCGAGCTCGACGAACGAGATCGGGTTGCCGCCCGCCAGCGCGTACCGGTTCGCGGTCAGCTCGTCGGTGGACAGGTCGAGGTCCGCCAGCCCGTCCTCGTAGAAGTCCTCCTGCAGGAAGTGCCCGGTCGAGGGAGCGAAGTGGCGCGCGCCCATGTCGATCGTGCCCGCCCCGGTGTCGAGCCGGTTGCTGGAGTAGCGGTACGGGTTGAGCGGGTCCTCGTCGGGCGTCTCGGCGCCGCTGGCGTCCAGCTCGTGCGTCAGCCGATCGGAGCCCTGCTCGGCCTTGTCGCTCTCCCCGTACGCCGTGTAGCCGTAGGCGGCCTGCGCCTTGCCGGCGTCGTCGAGCAGCAGCGACACGGAGCCGTGCGCGTCGGTCGCGTACGTGTAGTCGCTGCTCTTCTCCGGGTCGGTCCCGCTCGCCGGGACCCTGTCGTTCATCCCGATGCGCTCGCCGAACGGGTCGTAGCCGTAGCTCTTGACGTGCTGCTTGCCGGTCGAGCTGAGCGGGTCCTGCTTCTCCTGCGTGACCTTCTTCGTCAGGCCGAGGTAGGTGAGCTGCGTCGTCCGCGAGCCGCGGCTGGTCCCGCCGCTCCCGTGCCGCTCGACCTGCTTGACGACCCGGTCGAGCGCGTCGTAGTCGTAGCTGGTCTCGCGCCTGGCCCGGCCGGTGCCGTCGAAGGCCTTCTGCGCGAGCAGGCGGTCCTGGTGGTCGTACGCGTAGTACTCGAGCAGTCCCGCGAATGGCGCGTCGCCGCTGTAGTTGTCGCAGTCGGCCTTGGTGGCCCGCTCCTCGGTCCGGCAGCGCAGGCGGCCCGCGCCGTCGTAGAAGTAGCGGGCCGTGACGTCGCCGCTGGAGTCGCGCTCGAAGTCGAGGCGGTTGCCGACGTACTCCGGGTCCGACGTGACCGTGCCGTCGCGCTTGACCAGCTCGACGTTGCCGGCCGCGTCGAGCGTGTACTCCGTCTTGCGCGTCGTCGTGCGCTGGCGGCTCTCCTCGAGCAGGCGGTCGCGGGCGTCGTACTTCCACGTGGTCGTGCACGCCGCGTCGTCGCACGGCGCCTCCGCCTTCGGGCCGCGCAGCGTGAACGTGTCCTTGACGCGGTGCCCGTTGAGGAAGACGTCGCCCTCGAGGTAGTCGAGCGTGTCCGACTCGACCTCGGTGCCCGCGCCGTTGCGCGTCTTGACCGCTCGGCGCAGCCCGTTGTCGAAGTACTCCCACGCCGTCGTCTGCAGGGTGTCCGCGAACCCGGTCCCCTTCGCGATCGAGCGGCTCTCGAGCGACCCGGTCGGCGTGTACGCGACCTCGACCTTGCGGTCGTCCGCCGTCGCGCCGCTGGACGAGTCCCTGCCGTAGTCGATCGTCGACGTGACGCGGTCGGCCTGGTCGTAGGCGTAGTGGAGCTTGCGGCCGGGCGCGACCTGCGTCCCGTCGGCGCGCTCGACGCGGTTCTCGACGACGTCCTCGACGTTGCCGTCGGCGTCGTAGGCCTCGTAGCTCGTGATCCGCCAGTCGGTGTCGGACGCGTCCTTCGGGCGCCGGCTCCTGACCGTCTTCGGCCGGTCGAGGCTGTCGTAGTCGGCCGCGATCTCGACCGGCACCTGGCCCTTCTGCACGATGCCGTTCGAGTCGACCGCGCCGGTGAGGTTGTCGTTCAGGTCGTAGCTGAACTGCGTGATCTGCCCGCGCCGGTCGGTCTCCTGGGCGAGCAGCCCGTCGGGGAAGTAGCTGCGCAGGACGCGACGCGCGACGTCCTGCCCGCCGCCGGGGAGCTGGGGCACGCGCTTGGACTGCCAGCCCTCCGCCGTGTAGTCGAAGAGCACCTCCGGGTCGCCGGGGTGCCGGCTCGTGCGCAGCCAGCCGGTGTCGTAGTAGGTGAGCGCGGTGCGCTCGTCGTCGCCGGTCGGCGCCGCCGTCTCGGTGGTCGGCAGCGAGACCGAAGTCATGCGCCCGGCCGCGTCGTAGTCGCGGTAGACGTAGGCCTGATCCGTGCCCCCGCCGGTGGGCAGCACGACCCGCGCGACCTCGCCGAAGTCGTTGTACTCGTACCTAGTCGCGAAGTCGTCGAACGACTGCTTGTCGGGCGACGCGTCCCACGCCCGCGGGCTGATCTTCTGCTCGAGGTTGCCGACCGCGTCGTACTTGAACGCCGTGGTGACGGTGCGCGTCGCGGAGAACGGCTCCTCGCGCCTGATCAGCTTGCGCCGCTGGTCGTAGAAGCGCCGCGTGACCTTGCCGCCGGGGTCGGTGGACGTCTCCTCGTCGCCGTTCTCGTCGTAGGTGAACGAGACGGTCCGCCCGAGCGGGTCGCTCGACGACTTCAGGCGGTGGTCGGGGAAGTAGGTCAGCCGCCGCGTGTACGGCGTCGTGGAGCTGACCGGGCAGCTCAGCGCGTCGGGACTGGCCTTCGGCGCGGTGATCGAGATCAGGTCGCCCGCCGTGTCGTAGCAGCGGCGCTCGACGAGCGCGGTGGGCGACGACCCCGCCATGTCGTACCGGGTGGTGCGGATCACGCGGTCGAGCTCGTCGTAGCCGTAGAACCTCGCGTGGTCGAGGCCGCTGGACGTGTCGGCGACGCCGCGCGGACGGGTCACCTTGCGGACCCGGCCGGCCTCGTCGTACTCGACCTCGGTGCGCTCGATCGCCGCGCCCGCCCTGTCGGGCGGCGCGTTGACCGCCGTGCGCCGGTCCATCGCGTCGTAGTCGAAGGTCGTCCTGCTCCCGGCGGCCGGGTTGGGGCCCTCGTGCGGCGCGACCCGCGCCTTCAGGTTGTCGTTCGCGTCGAACTCCGCGTCGCTGTACAGCAGGAGCCCGCGCTCGTGCGCGTACGACTTCGGCGCGCTCTGCCGGCCCATGCGATGGAACGCGTCGTAGTGGAAGTACGTGCGGTACTCGGCCGGGTCGCCGCCCGACAGGCTCGCGTGGAGCGGGCTCTGCACCCACCGCAGCAGGCCGTCGGCGTCGTAGCCGAACTGGGTGACGCGGTCGTCGGCGCTCTCGCTCTTGCCGATCGCCCGGACCTTGCCGGGCTGGCCGCTCGGGTCGTAGCTCTCGAGCAGCGTGACGTTGCCGTTCGCGTCCGTCGTCCTGACGAGGTCGCCGCTGGCCTGGTCGTACTCGTAGCTCGTCGACTTCTGCTCGGGGTCGGTGACGCTCTTGACGTTGCCGCGGCCGTCGTTGACGAACGTCCACTCGAAGTCGCCGCCGGTCATCGACGCCGTGCCCGCCGGGTCCGTCTTCTTGACGAGGTCGCTCAGGTGGCCGTGGGTCCGGCCCGTCGCCCACTTCTCCGCCACGTCGGCGTTCCCGCCGGGGTCGCCCGCGCCCGCCGCCGGGTGGTCGTACTGGAGCACGGTGTGGCGCCGCAGCTCGTCCCACTGGTCGGTCAGGTAGCCGTTGTCGTCGTAGCGGAACTCGACGTAGCGCTGCTCGGTGCCGTTCGACGGCGGCGTCACCTTCGCGACGTGGCGGTCCGCGGTCCAGTCGACGGTGGTGACCTCGTCCCTGGCGTTCGTCAGCCGGGTCGCCTTGCCCTCGGCGTCGAACTGGAACTTCGACGTGCGCGTCGCGGTGGCCGACTGCGGCTCGGTGAGCGTCGTCGTCCGGGTCGTCGAGTCGTACGCGTACGAGGTCGTCTTGCCGGCGCGGTCCTTGCGCGCCACGAGCTTGTACCGGTCCGCCCCGGCGCCCGCGTCGAGGTAGGTGAACACGGTCTCGCGGCCGAGCGGGTCGCGGACGCTGTAGATGCGGCTGGATTGGGCGGCGGTGTTCGCCGCCTGCGCCGAGCTGCTCGGCTCGGTGTAGGTGAAGGTGAACGACCGGCCGGGGAGCGGGCTGCCGTCGGCGTTGGTGCCGCCCGCCTGGGTGAGCCGGCGGAGGTTGCCGTCGTCGTAGTAGTCGAAGTCGAGCGCGCTCCCGTCGTGGTCGGCGATCCGCCTGATCTTCCCGCGGACCCGGCCCTTGGGACCGTCGGCCTTGCCGTAGTAGGCGACGGTGAACTTGCGCCCGCCCGCGTCGGTGATCTCGGTGATCCGCTTCTTCGGCCCGCCCGGGTCCTCGCCCGGCGGGGTGTCGACCACCGTGAAGCGCAGCGCGTTCCCGTTGCGGTCGACGACGGACGTCGGGTAGCCGTCGGCGTCGAAGAAGTGCGTCACGCGGTCGGGCCGCGTCAGCGCCCACGTGCGCGCCGGATCGGTGGTCGAGTAGCGGCGCAGCCACAGGTGGACGCCGTTCGGCTCGGTCCAGTACACGCTGCCGTCCGCCGCCTGGCGGCCGGTGAAGCGGTGCGTCGTCCCGTCGCCGTCGACGAGCTCGACGTAGCGGTTGGCGCGGCCGGCGATCTCGTCGGCCTTGTTCGGGTGGACGTCGAGCTGCGTGCCGAACCGCGTGAGGCTCGAGACCGACAGCGAGACGTTGTTGCCGGCGGGCGAGGTGCTGTGCTGCTCGAGCGAGTTGTAGGTCAGGCTCACGACCGTCGACAGCCCGCGGCCGGGCGTCGCGAACGGCGTCCAGCGCACGAGCGAGTTGCCGCTCGCCAGGTTCACGACGTGCTGCATCCCGGCGCCCAGCTCCGCGCCGTCGTAGTGGTGGTAGCGCTCGAGGCCGAGGCCGACGGGGCGCTTGCGCACGACGGTGACGCGGTGCTGGAGCGGCTTGTTGCCCCTCGCCTCGAACCACCTCGCGGTCGACTTCTCGTACAGGTCGAACCGCAGCTCGTGCTCGGCCCGGTCGACGCCGTCCGGCAGCGCCGGCGGGTCCACCAGCACGGCGTTCAGCGTGCGGCTCGCGCCGGGCGCGAGGTCCGACCCCAGGCTGACCTCCGGCCAGCTGCCCGCCACGGTGCCGTCGCCGCGGATCCAGCGGTACCGGGCGACGACGTCGCTCGCCGACCACGTGGCCTGCGACGTGTTGGTGATCGTGACGTCGAAGCCCGCCTTCTCCTGGCCGGTCGACGCGGCGGGGTCCCAGACCATCGCCTGCGGCGGCGGCGTGGAGGCCACCGTCGCCTGGTACTTCGTGCCGCCGGCGTTCGCCACGGTGACCGGCACGGGCGCGGACGTCGTGACGTTGCCGTGGGCGTCGTAGGCCTTCGTGGTCAGCGTGTGGCGGCCGTCGAAGACCGGGAGGCCGAGCGTGTCCAGCGTCGCCTGCCACGGCGCCGCGGTGTCCTCCGCGAAGCGCGTCTCGTCGACGTAGAACTCGACCCGGTCGACCTTCACGTCGTCGCTGGCGCTCGCTTTGACCGTGACCTGGCCGGTCAGCCCGCCGGAGCCGACCTCGGCGTGCGTCTTCAGCTCCGGCGCGCTGAGCGCACGGCCGTAGACGGCGGCGTCGTCGATCTTCATGTCGTCGTCGAGCAGCGAGCCGACCGCGACGGAGCTGGTGGTGACCGGGGCCGCGGCGTCGAGCGCGCTCGACGCCGCGAGCTTGCCGTCCACGTACAGGCGCAGCGTCGCGCCGTCGTACGTGCCGGCGAGGTGGTGGCGCCCGCGCGAGATCGTTGCCACCGCCTCGGGGCGCACGGTGCCCTTCTGCAGGCCCCACAGCGCGCGGACCTCCCCGCTCCCCGTGGTGGACTGGTAGACGCGCAGCAGCCACGAGCCGTCGCCGCTGCCGCGGGCCAGGACGTTGTTGCGCGCGCCGGCGACCGAGCCGCCGCCGTAGTCGACCCACGCCTCGGCGGTGAGCTGCGTTCCGAGCAGGCCGCTCAGCGCGGCCGTCGCCCGGCCGTCGGTCGTCGCGTTCCGGAAGAGCATCGCCGTGTCGGCGTCGCCGCTCAGCAGGCCGGGCTGGCCGTACAGGAGCGAGCCCGCGTAGGTCGCCGGCCGGTTGTTGCCCGACGCGTCCACGGCGGTCGTGCCGCTGGCCTCGCCGAGCCGCCAGAACGCCGCCGGGCCGTCGGCCTCCACGGTGTCGGCGTAGGTCGCCGCCGGGGAGGTGACGGCGGTGGTCGGCGCGCTGCTGTTCTGCACCGAGACGGCGACCGCGGGCGAGGTCGTCGCGTTCCCGGCGTCGTCGGTCGCCCTGGCGGTCAGCGTGTGGCCGCCGTTCGCTGCCGTCGCCGTGTTCCAGGCGCGGCTGTACGGCGCGGTGGCGTCCACCCCGATCGACGCGCCGTCGACGAACACCTCGACCTGCTCGACGCGCCGGTCGTCGGCCGCCGCGACGGCCACGTCGACCGTGCCGCTCACCGCCGCGCCCGCCTTCGGGCTCGAGACGTCGACCTGCGGGCCGCGCGCCCTGCTGCCGTCCGTGTACGTGACCGTCAGCTTCGGCCGCCTGGCCGGCTCGTCGGCGTAGTCGTCCGAGCGGTAGGAGACGCCGGTGCTGCTCGTCACCAGCGACTCGTCAGTGGCCTTGACCACCACGCCGAGGTTCGGCTGCACGCCGGCGACCCAGTCCGACACGAGCCCCTTGACCGCGAACTGGTCCCAGCCCGGGCCCTCCAGGCCGGTGTGGGCGACCTGCGTCTCGGCGGTCGAGGCGAAGTCGCCGCCCGGCGCGGCCCAGGACACGCCGGGCATCGCGTTCGTCCAGCTCGCGCCGCGACCGCTGCACGAGTAGATGCCGGCGCCCTCGTCCCAGCTCGCGGTCGCACGGTGGACCGCGTACGTCACCGGCCTCGTCGGCTGCTGGTACGCGTAGAGCGACAGGGTGGCCGCCGACACCGTCGTGCCGGCCGGGACGTCGCGCAGGTCGAACGACAGCAGCGAGCGCAGGGTCGAGTCGGCGCCCGAGCTCGCGCCCGCGCGCAGGTCCGGGCTGCGGCCGTAGTTCTCGCAGCTCCCGCTGCGGATCCAGGTCGCCGCGCCGTTCGCGGCGTTCGGCTGGAGCGTCTTCTCCGCCTGCCCGTCCGCGGGGAGCGTGACCGTGTGCTCGCCGCCGGCGGCGCCGTCGATCAGGAGCTTGTAGGTGAACGCCTTCCCGGCGGCCGCGGTCGTGTCGCGGTACGTCGTGACGCCGCGGTCCGGGATGCGCGCGAGCAGCGTGCTGGCGGTCGGCGTGAAGCCGGGGGCCGCGGCGCGGTGGACCTCGTACGCGGAGAACCCGGTGCCGCGGAAGGCGCCCCACTGCAGCTCGGCCCCGTCCGAGTGGAGCGTCGCCGGCTGGTAGAGCGCCGCCGGCTCGACGACCCACCCGTACTCGGCCGGCGAGGCGTCCACGTTCCCGGCCGCGTCGCGCGCCCGGACCTCGAGCTCGTGCCGGCCCTCCTTGAGCGACGTGTACGTCTTGGGGGAGTCGCACGACGCCCACGGCGCGCCGTCGAGGCGGCACTCGAACGTCGGCGCCGGCTCGGACGACGCGAAGGTGAACGTCGCGCTCGACGAGTTGCTGGCCTCGCCGGGGCCGGAGGCGACCGTCGTCTCCGGCGCGGTCGTGTCGGTGCCGCTGCCGTGGTCGTGGTGCGCGCGCACCTCGGAGGCGGGCAGCGCGCGGCTGTAGACCGCCGCCTCGTCGATGCTGCCGGAGAAGTGGTCGTAGTCGAGCGAGCGGCCGAGCGTCAGCTCGTTCGACGAGCTCTGGAGGCTGCCCGCGGACGCGCTCGCCGCGACCTGCGCGCCGTTGCGGTAGACGCGCAGGGTCGCCCCGTCGAACGTCGCGACGAGGTGCTGCCAGGCGCCGGCCTGCACCACCGCGCTCGACCACGCCTCGACGTAGGAGCCGCCGACGAACCAGACGCGCGCGTAGAGCCTGCCGCCCTCGAGGCGCAGGAGGTACTGCTGGTCCTTGCGGACGACGGTCTGGCTGGCGGGGAGGGTCGTCGGGCGGACCCACGCCTCGAGCGAGACCGAGCTCGCGGGGCTCAGCGGCAGCGTCGAGGGCACGCTGACGCTGCCGGTCGTGCCGTTCAGCGACACCGAGGGGTTCGCGTCGCCGGTGAGGGCGCCGGGCTGGCCGAGCTGGTAGCCGCCGCCGTAGCGGCCGGTGCTCGCACCCCTGCTGTCGCACGCGTCCGTGCCCGCGGTCTCGTCGAGCCGCCAGTAGGCGGTCAGCCCGCCGGTGCCGAGGACGAGCGAGCGGTACGACGACGAGGAGGCCGGGCACGCCGCGCTCGCGGGCGCCGCGGGGACGGCGAGCAGCGCCGCGGCGAGCACCGAGGCCGCGAGTCCGAGGCCGCGATGCCGCGGGCGGGCCCGGCGCGCGTTCCGCGCGTGACACCGCACCGTCCATCCGTGACGACCAACCGGTCGCCGGGCCGCACCAGCCGGCATCGCATTCCCCGCCCTCTTGTGGCGCGCCGGTAGTCAGCCGTCGCTTTGCTTTGGTTTCGATCCCGGCCGCCTCCCGCTTCCGGGCGGCGAACCCTAAGCGCTAATCGGTTCATGTCAAGGCCGATTTTCTCGAAAGCGCTACATCGATTTATCGGAAGATGCGGGAAGAGCCCTGGCGCCGAGCTGTCACGCTTTCCGTACGCTCGCGCGTGAACGGGGTGTAGCTCAGCCTGGTTAGAGCGCCGCGTTTGGGACGCGGAGGTTCGCCGGTTCGAATCCGGCCACCCCGACTCGCGCGCCGGCGGCCGGTCTGGCGCACGCGGCAGCGGCAGCGCGCCAGAACGTTCGGACACGTGTCCAGCCTGGGGCACCATGCGCGACTTCCGGGCTGCGGGTGGCCGATCCACGGGGCGACACGCACGTCCCCATCGGAGCCTGACTGCCGCCATGACGAACCGCCGCCTTCGTCGGGTGCTGGGCGTCCTCCCGCTCGCGCTCGTCCTCTCTCTGCCCGCCGCTCCCGCGAGCGCCGGGGCTCCGGCCTGCGCCGCCGCCCACAGCTCGCCCACCGAGGCGAGCGCCGCGCAGCTCGAGCACACCGTGCTGTGCCTGGTCAACCGCGAGCGCGCCGCGCGCGGGCTCGGCCGCCTGCGCGCGAACGCGAAGCTCGACCGGGCCGCGCGGGGCCACTCGCACCACATGGTCCGCTCCGACTTCTTCAGCCACGACTCGCCGGGCGGCGCGTCGGTGCTCGAGCGC
>DASZER010000028.1:0-14625 GCA_035940575.1 Frankiaceae bacterium
CCGACCCCCCCAGCGTCAAGATCGCTGCGCGCCGCTGCGCGGCCGGCCTCCGGCCGGATCTTGACCCTGGGGCCCCTGCCGGGCCTAGCGGTCAGAAGAGCGGGCAGGCTGTGGCCTGCCCGCCTCCCGCGGCCCGACCACCACGAGCGTTGCCAGGCGGCTCGCTTAGGCCGTGGCCAAGTGGCGCAACTCCGCGTCGATCTCCCGAGTTACGCTGAGCCACCCGCCGCACGTCGTTCCGACGCCCAGCGTCAGCCCATTCACGTGTTACTTACGGAGATTCTGCTGTTTGCCAGACGGGTCGGGGTACGGGTGCGACAATGCCCGCCTGGTCGAACGGGCTTGCAGTAACGAACGGGGGAT
This sequence comes from Frankiaceae bacterium, assembly GCA_035940575.1. GTDB lineage: Bacteria > Actinomycetota > Actinomycetes > BP-191 > BP-191 > BP-191. Next base: position 364 of record DASZER010000028.1, read on the forward strand.
CTTCAATGCGGCAGCGACGGATGCGCACGCACGTGGACGCGAGTTGCGGGACACTCGTGGCCCGCTCGCTGGCAGTTTTGGCTGCCCTCGCGATCGCCGCGACGCTGCTGGTGGCGCCGGCGCCCGAGGCATTCGCGGGCACAACGTCAGCACCCGTGTGGTTCCCGCTGCGACACAACGTCAACGGGGACCCGATCAAGGTCGGCTGCACGTATCAGTCGTTCGGGAGCCAGGGCGGCTATGACTGCGGCGGCTACCACCCGTGGTGGGCGCTTGACCTCATGGCCCCGGTAGGTACGCCTGTGTACGCGGCCGGCGCAGGCCAGCTCACGGTGGTCCGCAGTGGAAATACCGGCTGCTCGTCGACATCGAACAGTGTCATGATCAATCACGGCAGCGGCGTGTACAGCTACTACACGCACCTGGCCAGCATCACCGTATCCAACGGCACGTGGGTCACCCAGAACACGCGTATCGCGACCGTTGGCCAAACCGGCTTGGCAGGCGAAGGGTGCGCCCCTCACCTTCACTACGAGAAGCGGACCGGAACAACTCAGTCGACGGCAGTGTCTCCGGGGGAGCTCAAGGCGTGCCGCGGTGCGACGTTGACGTCTTATCCGCGCGCCTGGGGGCTCTCTACGTGGCAGGGGATCGCGTGGGGCACCCGCTACGCGTACAGCGACGGTACAAATTGCGGCGCGATCCCCATGAAAAAGCCTGGCGAGTGGAACCGTTACTACAACGGGTCGGATCACAGCGCGCTCACCGGGTCGCCGCTCGCCGGTTACCGCCTGGAGTCGACGCTGGGGTCGTTGCTCGCCAGTCAAGCCGGTGGCACCGTCCCGATCTACTCGTGCAACATCGGCACCGACGAGTTCAGCTCGCTGCAGTCGAACTGCGAAGGCCAGCGCGTCAACGGACGCCTCGGCTTCATCTACCCGGCACAACCGAGCGGCGTCGTCACCAGAGCCATCTACCGCTGCCGCACCGGCAGCGGCGAACACTTCAACAGCCCCGCCGCGACCTGCGAAGGCCAACGCACCGAGCACCGACTCGGCTACGTCATCTCCCTCGTCTAGGGGAGAACGCGTGCCGAGCCAGGGGCCGCGTCGCGGCCGTGGCAGCCGAGCTCCTCCAGCGACCCGAAGCTGCTCCGCGGAGCGCGATGCGTTCGGGCGGGCAGTTCGGACCGGTCTTTCCACTGCGGGTTGATCAGGTACCGGTCGGCGGTGCCCGGCAGGGGCCGCAACCCCCGGCGGGTGAGCGCTTTCCTGACCGGCTGCGAGCATGCGTGCTGACCGGCCAGCCGAGGGAGGAGTCCGATGAATGCCGCAGACATGCACGCGCTCGTGGACACACTCGACGGGCTCGCGGAGGCGACCTGGGACAAGGTTTTGCGCGGCCCTGCGCGCGGGATGAAGTTCGGCGAGGAGTCGCTGACCGACCACAACCTGTTCGAGCTCGACCGCGCCTGCCCGGCGGTGGAGGTCTACAAGTTCGACCATCCCGCCGAGGCGCTGAACGGCGCGGACTTCGAGTGGTACATCGGAGGCGGGATCCAAGGGTGGGTCGGTCTGCGGTTCCAGGCCAAGAAGCTTGACGACGGCGCGTACGCCGAGCTCGGGCACCGCGTCGTGGGCGAACGTCAGTACGACCTGCTGCTGCGACTGGCCGCCGCCGACGACATGTGGCCGTTCTACTGCTTCTACAACGGCTGGGACGGGCCGTGGCCCTCCGGTGTCGTCAACGCGACGTGCCCGGTAAACGAATCCCCACGGGCAGGCAAAGCCGGCGGATGCATCCACGCCGCCCTCGAGCACTTCGGCTGCGCGATCGCGCCCGCCCACCAGGTCGCGGCACGGCACCGTTCGCCGGTCCGTCGGGGGCGTCTCGAGCTGGACGATTACCTCGCGCGGAGCCGGCCCTGGTCGCATCTCTTCAGACGCGACGGCAGCGCCTGCGACGTCATGCCGTCCCGCAAGATAGCGACGGCGCTGGAGGAGCAGCTGGCGTCATGGTCAGGCCCGCCGCGGCCGGACGACGAGGATGGGGCGCTCGACGATGTCCTCGAACTGCCCGACCCGCCCCGGCCGGGACGGCACGCGGAGCTACCGGCCTGGCTGGCCGCGGTCCGCCGCGGCGAGCCGAGCGAAGGCGCTTACCGACCGAAGGTCGCCGTGATCGTCGATGTCGAACGGTCGTAGATCGGTTGGTGAGCGCTGCTGGCAGCCGGTCCTCCACCCTGCGCGCCTGCTCGACCGTCTGTCTGTGCGTCCAAGCGCTGTCCGCCGTGAGCAGCGAGAGGACCAGATGCTTGTCGAAGGCGGAGCCGGGTCCGGCCAAGGCGACCGGCGCTGCACGTGACGACAGGGGCTTCTCCTGACCACGAGGCGCCCCCTCAGGCGGTGGCGGTTGCCGCAGGTGCTCGTGCAGCGTGCCGAGGCTCCGCAGCGCTGTTCCTGCCGACGCGGCAAGCCGAAGCGCCCGTTACGGCCGGTCGATGCGCTGCACGGACAGACGCCGCGCCGCGCGATCGGTACGCGGCTCGAGACCCCGGTGGTGTATGTCGCTCACCTGTTCCGTGGTGGGATGACACCGCACGGGATCAAGTTGCTCGTTCTCGTTAGGCTACGGGCGTGAGCGCCGAGACGGGACGGAGTGAGCCTGCGGGCTCGTTGCCTTTCACGTACCCCGAGTTCAGCGAGTGGTACGAGTCGTATTGCGCCCACTCACTTGAGCCGGCTCGACAGACGCTGGTCAGGCTCTTGCAGGAGCAACTCGAAAAGGGAGTCTCAGAGCTCGATCGTCACCGGATCCGTCTGGGTGCTAGTAGGGTCAAGAAGCCACTTCGGGTCTGGGCCAAGCTTCAGAAGCCTAAGTACGACGGGCTGATCTTGGACCTGAAGTCCATTCCAGATCAGATCGACGATCTGGTCGGCATCCGCATCGTCTGCAACAACCGCGCTGACGTCGCGACCGTTCAAACCATGCTTACTGGACTCCCGACAAGTGCGGCAGCTGAGCCCTTTGGGCTCGCCGCAGAGCCTGATTCGCAGAAGTTCTACATGGACAACCCGAAGCCATCCGGGTACCGCGCCTTCCACGTCAACCTGGTGACGCCTGTCGCCGCGCTGAGCGGTGTCAGGCATGTCCGAGGCGAAGTACAGGTACGGACTCTGCTACAGGACGGATGGGGCGAACTTACGCACGAGGACACCTACAAACCTGGCGTTGAACTGCCTCCCCTAGTCGTCACTCTGAGCCGCCGTATGGCGGACCTGCTGGCAACGGTCGACGACCTAGCCCAGGACCTACGGGAAGAGCTCGACCGCCTGGCCCAGAGTGCAGTTGAGGACGTTGGCTCGCCGAACATGGAGACACCGTCCGTAGTGGCCGAGGCCTCGGCAACCACCGAGGTCGATCCTGCACTGGTTCTAAGCGAAGCTGCGCGGATCGTGGGCGACCTACGGAAACCCGCGTCGCTGGCGACCATCGCCGCGAGACTACAGGGCACGTTTGGCACGTCTGTACGGCGCAAATGGGCGGGTTACGGCTCGTTTAAGGCGATGCTTATTGCCGCCGTACCTGACGTTAGCATCGTGAATGTCGGCCCGGGATACGTTGTGCCGGCCGGTGCGCAGCCATCAAGCACTTGGCCCCCCGCCCTTCTGGAGGTCCTGCCTTGAAGCTGAGGGGGCAGATGTCTCCCGTCGCACGGGGCTGCTTTAAACGAAGCGCCTCCGGGCCAAGTCAGGGGCATAGTCTTCAACCCCTCTGGGAAGCGAGGATAAAGTGCCCGAAACGCTGCCATATATGAACTCGACCGGTCTCGTCGCCAAGATCCTGGACAAGATCAAGGAGGCCAAGACTCCCGAGAGGTTCTCGCAGGACTTCCTAGGCACCGTGCTCGGGTTCACGGGCGGGAGTGCCAAGCCGTTCATCCCGCTGGCGAAGCGTTTAACGCTGATCAACTCTGATGGCACACCCACCGAGTTGTATCGCCGCTTTCGGGGGAGTGACGACGAATCCAAGGCTGCGATCGCGCAAGCGATCCGCATCGGGTATGCCCCGCTGTACAAGCGAAACGAATTCGCGCACAGTCTCGACAAGAAGCGCCTCGAAGGCTTGGTGCGCGAGATCACGGGGTTGGACGAAGGAAACAGCGTGCTGCGTGCCGTCACGGGCACCTTCGAGGCGCTAAAGAAGTACGCCGACTTCGACTCATCCCTGCACCCGACGCGACTGGACCCCGAGGCAGGCGGTGAAGGCGAGTCCGCTGCAGAGATATCAGAGCGTGGAGCACCTTCTGCAGCCGCTGTCGATGGCGGTCCCATCCGATTCGGCTACACCATCAACATCAACCTGCCCGACACGAACGATATCACGGTGTTCAACGCGATCTTTAAGAGTATGAAGGAACACCTGCTGTGACTCGTCCACACGAGCGCCTGCAATTGATGCACATTAGCCGCCAGCTCCTCAGCGTTGAACTAGAAGACATTGCGACTCGTCATGGCCTTGACCCTATTTCTCCAGCCGAGTCACGCAGCGCCGAGGAAGAAGAGGAGGCGTACTACCTGCAGTACCCGGCTGAACTCCGCCGACAGGCAGTTGCGATGTCGCAGTACTATCGTATCTTCTACTGTCTTGAGAACTCGATCCGCGACCTAGTCGAGTCTCAACTCGAAGAGGCGTTCGGCGAAGAGTGGTGGACCGAGCATGTGCCGGACAACATCAGGTCCGCCGTAGAGGCAAACAAGCAGCGCGAACAGGATAATGGCGTCACACTGCGGTCATCGCACCCGATCGACTACACGACGTTCGGTGAGCTCAGCGAGATTATTAAGTGCAACTTCGACCTTTTCGGCGCCACATTCAACAGCAAAAAAGGTCTCGAGAAGGTCATGGCGAGCCTCAACCTGCTGCGGGGGCCGATAGCCCACTGCACTCCCCTAGCGGAGGACGAGGTCCTTCGCCTCCATCTCGCGGTACGCAGCTTCAACAGGCTTATGGAATAGGCTGTGCCGGCAGGCCGGTAGCAGCCCGGCGCCGCTCCATCGGCTATGAGCGGATGAACAGAATCGTGATCGCGCCAACCGCATCAAGGGTGCCTGCGCTCGCATCTCGCTCACATGTGAGCGCGCATGCCCTGCGGCAGTCCCGGCCTCATGGGTGCGCGCTTGTTAGCGCGGGCGCGAAGATCATCGCGCCGTGCTCGCGCTAACACCGCGCTAACATGCGGCGCCGGATCGGCCCGGACGGGCCGACACCCGACGACATCCAAGTTCGCAAAACCGCAGGTCAGCCGGGTTGTCACCAACTGCCCCGGACTGCCTCGGACTAGTAGTCGAGCCCTACGGATCAGAAGGTTGGGGGTTCGAGTCCCTCCGAGCGCGCTCATGAAGTCGCAGGTCAGAGCCTTGCGCGGCTTTCACTGACCTCGCAGATTGGGCCTTCCAGAGGCCCGACTTCTAACGAACTTCTAACGGAGCTCTCCGGGTCGCGCGGCCCGGATGTGGCCCTACCGGCACCTACTGTCGGAGTGCCGCGATCGTTGCGGCCGTGGGCCGGAGGGCCGAGAAGTGCGTGGTCACGTAGCCAAGAAGGGCAAGCGGTACTACGTCGTGCTCGACGTGGGCGTCGACGAGCGCGGCAAGCGCAAGCAGAAGTGGCTCTCGGGGTTCGACACCAAGAGCGAGGCCGAGCGCGGGCTCACGGAGGCGCTGAGCGCCGTCGACCGCGGAACCTACATCGAGCCGAGCCGGCAGACGTTGGAGCGCTATCTGCTGGACGAGTGGCTGCCGGCCTGCGCCGCGCGCATCCGCGCGACGACCGTCGAGTCGTACCGCCACCTGATCGAGCTGCACGTCGTCCCGGCGATCGGCCGCGTCCCGCTCGCGCAGCCCACGCCGCTGTCGCTGACGAAGTTCTACGGCGCGCTGCTCACCAACGGCCGCGTCCGCGGCTCCGGCGGCCTCTCGCCACGGACCGTGCGCTACGTCCACTCGATCATCCGCAAGGCGCTGTCGGACGCCGTGGCGTGGCGGCTCCTGCCCACGAACCCGTGCGACGGTGCCATACCGCCGTCCGCTGCCGCGGCGAAGTCGCCGGAGATGAAGGTCTGGAACGCCGACCAGGTCCGCGCGTTCCTCGACTTCACCCGCGAGGACCGCGACTACATCACCTGGCACCTTGCCGTGTCGTGCGGCCTTCGGCGCGGCGAGGTGTGCGGGCTCCGCTGGTCCGACCTCGAACTCGACGCGACTCCGCCGACGCTTTCGGTCAAGCAGCAACTCGTGGAGTCGCTGTATCGGGTGACCTTCGCGCCGCCCAAGACCGCGCGCGGCAAGCGGCTCGTCGTCCTCGACCCGGTTACCGTCGCCGCGCTGCGGGCGCACCGCCGGCGCCAAGCCGCCGAACGCCTCGCCCTCGGCGCCGCTTACGACGACCACGACCTAGTTGTCGCGCGCCTCGACGGGACGCCCGTCCACCCGAACAACGTCGGCCAGCACTTCCGGCGCCAGATCGTGAAGGCGGGTCTGCCGTTGATCCGGTTCCACGACCTGCGGCACACCCACGCGACGCTCGCGTTGCAAGCCGGCATCCACCCGAAGATCGTCAGCGAGCGACTCGGGCACGCGAGCACGTCGTTCACGCTCGACGTCTACAGCCACGCGACGCCGTCCATGCAGCAGCAGGCCGCGGACGTCATGTCAGCCGTGTTGAGCGGGTGACGATGATGCGATCCGCCTCGGCCGCTCCGTCGCACCGCTATGACACGATTGCCCGCGTGGCAACGGGGTTCTCCAACGACGAGCGCGCGGAAATCCGCGACGCGCTCCGCATCCCGCGTGGCCGCTACAGCGTCGAGCGCGCCGCCCAGTTGTCCGGCGTGCCGCAGCGGACGCTCTACGACTGGGCGCAGGCTGGCGTTCTTGTTCCCGACTTCGTCGGCGAGCACCCGAAGGCGTGGTCGTACCGCGACCTCGTCTACGCGCGGCTGTGCGTGTTCCTGCGCTCCAAGCAGATGCCACGTCCGGACGTCGCCGAGCGCGTCGCGCGGGCCCGCTCGGCGTTCGCCCGACCGGACGATGAGGTCGAGACGATCCTCCGCGCTGACGGGCGACTCCTGACGTTCGGCAGTGCCTCAGTCGAACCGGAGACGGGCATCGCCGTGTTCGAGGAGCTTGCCGAGTTCGCCGACGAGTTCGACGTGCTGGAACCGGTCGACGTACGGCATCGCGCGTGGGGTCCGAACCTCGTGCGACCCTCGGAGGAGACGACGATGTCGCCGTGGGTGCAAGGCGGTGAACCCTGCATCCGCTCGACTCGTGTGCCGACCGCCGCGCTCTACTCGCTCCACGTCGAGCGGCAACTAAGCGCTGCGAACCTCGTCCGGCTGTATCCCGGCGTCACCGAGGCTCAGGTGCGTGACGCCCTCGATCTTGAGACGAGACTGCACGCCGCGGCGCGACAGGCGGCGTGACCGGCGTGGCCCCGACGCCCCGGTTCCTTCTCGACCAGGGCTTCCCGAAGCCGCCGGCCGGCTTCGAGCAGCTCGACGCGTCGGTCGAGTACGTCCACTTCAGCGACGCGGCCCCCGACCTCGCGCGGACCTCGACTCCGGACTGGATGGTGTACCTGTTCGCTCAGGCGCAGCAGTTCGACGGCCTCGTCACCGGGGACATCAGCCAGGTCACTCAGGACACGGAACTCGTCGCGCTGGCGCACACGAGTCTCTGCGTCGTGACGTGGCGGGGAGCGCACAACGTAAGCCCGGTCACGAAGTGGGGCCAGATTCTGGCGTACACGCCGCAGGTGCTCCGGCACGTCGGGCAGACGGCCGACGGTGTTGTCGTGACGCTTCCCTCGCCGGTACTGCCGACCGCGAACGTCACCCGTGCGGTCAACCTCGCGCGGGCACGGGCCGAGATCGACGCGACGTCATGGAACGAGCGGCGCTCCGAGAACCTGCGTCTCATGCGAGCCGAACTGGAGCGGCGACATGCGCTGGGCCTTACAGCGGTTCTCGATCGCGGGTAGGGCTGCGGCATGTAATGGCGACATCTCGCACCGCACGCTAACGACGTCCTAGAGGCAGATGATCGCGAGATCGATACCCGACGTAAGCCCAGGGGGGTTCGTGATGCGCTCAATGGGCCATGCCGCGACCGGCTGCTGTTCCTCGCAGATGTAGGTGTCGCGCAATCGGAGAACCGCCTCACGAGTGATCTGACCGCGGTCTCGCGAGGGGGGTACGAAGAGCACGATGGCCGACCGGGTCTCTCCTGGGGTGAGGTAACGATCGCAGAGCTGTTCCAGGGCCTTGACTGCTGTGGCCGGGCCGTCCCACTTCTTGCATTCGGCCTTGAAGACGCAGTCCCCCACGCCGGAGTCGGCGGCGAGCGTGGTCACGACGCGGATGTCGGTCTTGCCGCGCTTGGAGAACGTCTCTGCCGTACCTCCACCAGGGAACGCGGCGTTGAGGCTCGCCAGGACGAGATCACGGAGATCCTCTTCGCCTAGTTCCTGAAGATGGGGATGTTCACTGAGGAATAGTGCTGAGCGCTGTAGCTCACTCAGGACCTCGGCGAAGTCTTCGGCGGGAAGAATAGGCCGCGCACCGAGCTTGGCGTATTCGGACGGATCGAGCCGTACGCGCGAAGCTCTTCGACGTGGTAATGGGTAGGGAACAGGCGATGTCGACGTCGACACGATCGGGAGTCCGAATGATTGCTTTCGCTCTTCGCGTTCTTGACGCTTGCGACGCTCGGCTGCGACGAGTTGACGGCACAGATTCGGCAAGTCATCGTTCCATGCAGCGAGAGTCTTGTTTGTCGCGTCGACGAGTCGCCGTAGGTTGGCCTCTTGATCCGTCACGAACTGGCGGGCGCGGGTTGCCCGAGGGTCGTCACGACCGTCGTCGTAGACCCTGATGATGAGCGCGCCGTGTGAGCGGTCGTAACTGACGCGCTCGTGCGGCTCGGTCGCGTGAGCATCTGGCGGCCAGAATCCGAGCCATTCGTCGGAGCCATCTTCGATGGGGATACGCACGACGAAGGGGACGCCGAGATAAATGGGATTCGTCTCGGTGACGGCATCCCGTTCGACCGCATCCTCCATCACCGCAGCGCCGAGACGAATAGGGCTGTAAGTGAACTCGTCGACTAGGGGGTCGGCGAGAGTCGCTTCGAGTTCAGGCCGCAAGAGTTGCGAGTCGGGGTACGAGCGTACCTTCGCCTCAAGGAGCCTGCGGCGTTCCGCCAACTCGTCCTGGAGTCGGCGCGACGACCGGCTTGGTCGCGGGCCTGGGTAGATGCTGCTCACGCGCGCACCGCCTTCGTAGGCATTGATCTGCCGAGTGTCCGGACTCGCCCGGCCAAGTCACGATGGATCAGCGGGCTCGGTGTAGTTCGCCTCATGCGTGCCGACTTCAGCCACCCGTCGGGTCGTCGCTGTCAGGTGACTGTTCGTATGCTGCAACAACCCGAGTGACGATCCAGCTCGACATCGTGCCAAGTACGGACTCCACCTGTTCGGCAATTAGGTCCACGCTATCCCCACGTTTAAGGCCAGCGTAAATAACAGACCACACGGTAGATGTAAAGCTCGCCCGCCCCTCATCGGCGCGGTTGAGCCTCCACAGTTCGCGGTACGCGCGAACCGCCGAAGTCTCTGGGTAATCTGGTCGAAGGCTGCGTCTACCTGGTTCAAAGCGCCATCGTGCCCGCCTCCTCGAACGCTGCGGCCTGCGTCCCGCTGGCACCGCGGACGCGCGTACGTCTATTGTCTTTCCGGGCTTCTTCTCTCGCATGGCGTCAACGAGAGTCCACAGATCAAAGTACTGCGAGGTTGTGGAGCCGGCATCGAGGCGTATGACAGTTTCGGTCGTCCCATCCAATAGCGCTACTGGAAAGCCGCGCATTGTCATGCGCCCCTTCCTCCATCGTGCAGCTCGCCCGAAGTCGAGCGACAGGTCGGACACCGAGACCGGTGAGCGTCCGACATTGGTGACACGCACCTCTGCTAGGTCGATCGCGCATTCTTCAAGTGTCGATAGGTGATCGCGAACACGCTCCCAGCCCCGATCAGGACCGGTTCCTACTACGAGCGCGGCATCCTGAACGACTGGTAGCAGGCGCACTATCAACCGCGCACCCGACAGGCGATACAGGCAAAGTTGCCATACGAGTGCGCCCGCGCTGAACCCCGCGCTGGCGATCGCTACCCGCAGTGCGAGGTCGTCCGACTTCACATGGTGACTTTGACACGGGCGCTTCGCCAGCGCCGGGTTGCAGCGACCCCGCCGACCGCGGCGCGCACGGGTCGGCACAACTTCGCGTTGTGCAGTGAGGTGCCAGGCTGGGACCAGGACGGCGCAGTTCGCAATGTTCACGATCGTCAGTAGGCGTCAGCCAGGAGGCGATGCAGGCGTGTTCCCGAAGTTGACGCCGCCACAGGGTCGCGGGGGCGACCCGCCGGGGCCGTTCTCAGGCGACCCGGCGGCGCGCTCCTTGCGCGTGTTGTACGACGTCGCTGGAGGGCGCCGGGACGATCCCGGGTTCGTGACGCGCGATGCGCTCTCCGTGCCGGCGCCGCCGTCGTTGCTCTGGCCCTTGCTTCAACGATCCGATGTCGAGGTGTTCTGGGTCGCCGACGGAGAGGAAGCCGATGCCCCCGGTGCCGTTCGGATGCGACCTCCGGACGTCGCGCGTGATCACGTTCTGTTTGAGACGACGCACGCGGACGGACGCGACTTGCGGGCTGTCTCGTTCTACAGCCAGTCTCAGCGATTGGCTGCTAGCACGGTCCCGCCCGGCTACGACCCAGCGCGATGGCTCGGTGACGTCCTCGTAGCGCAGGTGGCGATCGAACTCCGTGCCGACGTGCTGGTCACGAGTCGATCAACTCTCTTGTCGAGCTCGGCGCGCTGGATCACCGAGGCCAACGCCTTGTCCGCCGAGCAAGCGTTGTCCGTCGTCGGGCTCTACCTTCGGCATCGGGACGAGTTCCCTCTTGTGGGACCCAACGTCTTCTCGTTCAACAGCGGCTTGTTCCGGTGGGTCGGTGCCCGTGCGCTGGTGCCGAGCGGGTGGCGTTGGATGAGCGCGCTGATCGACTACGGCACGGCTCTTGGCAAGGATGGCCCGGTCCTTCTTGCTGGCTCGCTGCATGAACGTCTCGCGAGGGCCCTGCGGCACCGTGACGTGCTGCACACGTCGCTCCTCGTGCCGCAGAACAACACGACTGCAGATGCGGCGACGGAAGCCTTGGACACGGTGCTCGTCAACTTGGTCGGGGCCTTCGACGCGGCAGCCCGCGCTGCCCATGCCGCCTTGGGGTTCCCCATGAACGAGCGACGCAACGCGGCGTGGCAGCGCGAAGGTTGGCGGAAGAAGGTCGCCGCCGCTGACCCGTCTCTGGGTGCCTTGTTCGCTCCCGGTACACCGCAGCGACAGGTGCTTGAGGTCTGCACGATCTTGCGGAACACCGTTCACGGGGAGGGGTTGCAGTCCATCGCCCGGCAGCGTTCGGGGGCTCCACAGGAGACGCTCGTAGCACTGCCGGAGGACGACGCCGAGGACTTGGTCCGGCTGTTCTCCACGCTGGGAGGACCAGAGGCGTGGGGCATTCAGGAGTTGCCAACGCGTGGCCCACACGTCGAACCCGCGCCGCTGGTCGAGCGACTGCTGCCGTTGGCGGCGAGCGCACTCGACGATGCGCTCAGACTCACTCCCGTCGACCGCCTCGCCGGCGTCGATGCGGCTAACTTGATGATCGGACCTCCCGACGACGTCACCTTCGGACCGGGAACGCGGGCGCGGATCGGCATGCTGCTTGGGTTCTCCATGTGAGCGCGTGACCGGCCACGAGAACCGCCGTCGCCGCCCGACGCGGGCCGTAGCACGTCACGCGTGCCGTTATTCCGACTCGGTGCGCGCGCACGGCCCGCTCGGTTCCTACGGCCTTGTAAACCTGACTCACGGACCGTCGGCTTGGTTCACGGCCGCCGCCTCGGCGGGATCAACACCGAGCATCTGCCGGAGCCGGTCGCGGGGGACGAGGATGCGGCGGCCGATGCGGATGCTCGGGATGTCCCCGGCGCGGACTGCCGTGAAGGCGAGTCCTCGGCTGATGCCGAGCACCTGCGCCGTCTGTTCGACGGTGAGGATCGGCGGGAGGTCGTCATCGAGTGTCATGACGCGTTCTCCTTCGTGTCGTCGTTGGCGAGGCCGAACCATTCGGGCCAGACCTCGCAGGGGTGGTGTCCGAGTGCGATGGCGACTCGGTCGGCGATGTCCCAGCGGAGCCATTGCGAGGACAGGACGCGGTGCAGGGTTCGCTTCGGCAGTCCGATCGTGATGGCGAGCTCGCAGATCGGGATGTGTGCCTGCCGGGCGCGGGCCAACAGGAGCGTCCGCGCCGGCTCGGCGTCGAAGTAGTCGGCCATCACAGGTCCAGGTCGCTGTAGGCGTGGGTGTGCGGGCCGCGGTAGACGTCGCCCTGCGGGTGCCACGGGGCGAGCTGGACACCGGCGACGATGCCGTCGGCGACGTGGACGACGATCTTGCGGGTGCCGCAGGTGACAACCGCGGCGTCGTGGTTGAGCCGCGCCGCGCTGGTGCACGGCCCGGCCGTCACGAGGCGGGCGTTGGCGGCGACGTCGGCCATGACGCGGTGCAGGTGCGCGTCGCCGTGCAGCGACACGGACAGCCGGCCGATCGCGGTGAGCGTGCTCGCGGCGGCGATGTCGTCGCGCCGCTGAAGCGCGCGGAGGAACCGCAGCGCGATCTGCGGGCCGGTGCCGGTCGGATCGGGCGCGAACGCGAGCCCGTCGATCGGCTTGTCCTCACCGATGTCGAGGTCGACGTCCGTGCCTGCCGGGACGTCGACCGTCGGCTCCGGCTCCGGCACCGCGACGATGACGACCGGCGGCTGCACCGGCGCGGAGGTGGTCGGCTCGGCCTGCGGCGTCGGGCGGTTGCCGTGGGTGCACGCGACGGCCGCCGCGGCGAGTACGACTGCGGTCTTGCGGTGGGTGCTGCGCATGGTGCGCTCCTCTCTCGGTGCCGCCCTTGGTGGCGGCTGGAGGAGCGAGAGTCGGCTCGGAACTTCACCGGAACCTCACGAGAACTTCACGAACCCCGTGAGGTTCCCGTGAGGTTTTGGTGAGCCTTCGTGAGGTTCCGGTGAGGTTCGCCGAGATGTGCCAGTTGTGGCATCGCGGCTGCTCACAGTCGGTGTTCGCGGCGGGCCGTCTGGCCCGGTGTCGGACCCGACCAGGAGGCAGCCATCAACACCTTGGGGTTCGCGGCTCTGCTCCCGGCCATGCCGGGGTCGGACGGTCCCGCCGCGCTACACGTGTCAGGCCCGATCCCGAACCCGGTCGACTGGGTCGGGGACCGGGTCGCCGACGGTGTGGAGTCGCTGCTGCGCCGCATCGTCGAGTCGTTCGTCGACGACCTCGCTGCGCCGGTCGCCAGGTTCGTGCTGCACACGCCGGACCTGCTCGGCGAGCCGACGCTGCGCCGGCTGTGGCTGGTGTCGCTCGGCGTGCTGTTCGCGGCCGCCGGTCTGCTGGTCGCGATCTCGGCGACGGCGATGGCAACCGGCTCCACGAAGATCGGGCTCGCCGCCCGTGAGGCGGTGTCGACGCGGCTCGCCGGGTCCGTACTGACGGCGGCGGTGTCGCTGCCGCTCGTCGCGCTGGAGGTCCAGCTCGCGAACCGGATCGTGGACGTGTTCGTCGGCGAGGGGTTCGACGCCGCGAGCAACCCGCTGTGGAAGACCCTCGGCAAGGCGGCGCTCGGCGACCCCGGAGGCAGCCTCGCGCTGCTCATCTCCTCGGTCGTCGCCGTGGTGCTGCTCGTCGCGTTAGTGGTCCTCGGGCTGGCGCGGTGGGCGACGTTGTGGCTGCTGGTCGTCCTCGGCCCGATCTTCATGGGGTTCTCGCTGCTGCCCGGCGGCGCCGGGGTCGCGCGGACGTGGTGGCGGCTTCAGCTCGCGGCGGTGTTCCTGCCGATCGCGAACGCGGTCCTGCTCGCCACGTATCTGGCGATGTTCTCCTCCGAGTCCTCGGGTCTCGTCGGCGCGCTGTCCGGCATCGCGGTGTTGGCGCTGATGTCGAAACTGCCCGCGTGGGCCGCGGGCGCGGCGATCGGTGTCGACGGCCACGACATGACCGCGCGGGCGCACCACGCCCGCAACACCGTCCGGCGCGTCGCGACCGTCGCCAAGGCCGGCGCCGCCGGCGGACCCGCG
>DASZER010000029.1:0-42630 GCA_035940575.1 Frankiaceae bacterium
CCTCGTTCCCCTTGGCGCCGGAGATGAGCGTGCGGATGTAGACGATCCGCTCGCCCTTCTTGCCGGAGATGCGCGCCCAGTCGTCGGGGTTCGTGGTGTTGGGCAGGTCCTCGTTCTCCTTGAACTCGTCGACGATCGCGCCCATCAGGTGCGACAGGCGGATGCCCTTGGCGCCGACGTCGAGGAAGTCCTTGATGGCCATCTTCTTGGCGCGGGCGACGATGTTCTCGATCATGGCGCCGGAGTTGAAGTCCTTGAAGTACAGGACCTCCTTGTCACCGTTGGCGTAGGTGACCTCGAGGAACCTGTTCGAGTCGTCCTCGCTGTACATGCGCTCGACCGTCGCCTGGATCATCGCCGCGCAGGCGGCCTCGCGGCTGCCGCCGTGCTCGCGCAGGTCGTCCTCGTGGATCGGCAGCGACGGGGTGATGTACTTGCTGAAGATGTCCTTGGCGGACTCCGCGTCGGGACGCTCGATCTTGATCTTCACGTCCAGCCGGCCGGGCCGCAGGATCGCGGGGTCGATCATGTCCTCGCGGTTCGACGCGCCGATGACGACGACGTTGCGGAGCGACTCGACGCCGTCGATCTCCGACAGGAGCTGCGGGACGATCGTGTTCTCGACGTCGCTGGACACGCCGGAGCCGCGGACGCGGAAGATCGAGTCCATCTCGTCGAAGAAGACGATGACGGGCGTGCCCTCCTCCGCCTTCTCCCGGGCGCGCTGGAAGATCAGCCGGATCTGCCGCTCGGTCTCGCCGACGTACTTGTTGAGCAGCTCGGGGCCCTTGATGTTCAGGAAGAACGAACGGCCCTCGCCCTTGCCGGTGACCTCGGCGACCTTCTTGGCCAGCGAGTTCGCGACCGCCTTGGCGATGAGCGTCTTGCCGCAGCCTGGCGGGCCGTAGAGCAGCACGCCCTTCGGCGGGCGAAGCTCGTGCTCCTTGAACAGGTCGGCGTGCAGGAACGGCAGCTCGACGGCGTCGCGGATCGACTCGATCTGCGCGGCGAGGCCACCGATCTGGCGGTAGTCGACGTCGGGCACCTCTTCGAGGACGAGCTCCTCGACCTCGCTCTTGGGCACGCGCTCGTACGCCCACCCGCTGCGCGACTCGACGAGCAGGGAGTCGCCCGGCTTGATCGGCGAGTCCATGAGCGGGTCGGAGAGCATGACGACGCGTTCCTCGTCGGTGTGGCCGATGACGAGCGCGCGGTCCCCGCCCTCCAGGACCTCCTTGAGGAGGACGACGTCGCCCTGGCGCTCGAACTCCAGCGCGCGCACGACGTTGAGGGCCTCGTTGAGCATGACCTCCTGCCCCTTGCGGAGCTCGGTCACGTCGATGGTGGGGCTGACGGTCACGCGGATCTTGCGGCCGCCGTGGAACACGTCCACGGTGCCGTCGTCCTCGTGCGCCTGGAGGAACACGCCGTAGCCGCTCGGCGGCTGCGCCAGGCGGTCGACCTCCTCCTTGAGGGCGAGGATCTGGTCCCGCGCCTCCTTGAGCGTCGCGACGAGGCGCTCGTTCTGCCCGGTCAGCGTGGCGAGGGACGCCTGAGCCTCGGTCAGGCGCTCCTCGAGCGCCTTCGCCTGGCGCGGCGAGTCCGTCAGCTTGCGACGGAGGAGCCCGACCTCCTCCTCGAGGAAGCCGACCTGCGTCTGGAGGTCGGAGACCTCCTTCTCGTACCGCGCGGCACGCGCCTCGGCGTCGTCCTTACGGGACCCGGACATCGCCTCACCTCCCCTTCCCAGGGACCGGTGCCAGCCTATAACCGCGATCCCGGCGAGTCCGGTCAAACGCGCGATGTTAGGTTCGAGGCGTGGAGGAGACGCTGCTCGTACGGGTCGACCAGGACCTGTGCACCGGCGACGGCCTCTGCGTGCAGCTCGCGCCCTCGGTGTTCGAGTTCGACGTCGACGGGCTCGCCTACGTCAAGGACGAGTCGGGCGAGCTGCTGACCGCTCCGGGAGCCGCGCGCGAGGTCCCGCGCTCCTGCGTCAAGGACGTCGTCGAGTCCGCCGAGGGCTGCCCCGGCGAGTGCATCTTCGTCTCGCGCGCCTCCGACGGCGCGGCCGTGGCGGGCCCGGAAGCCGTCTAGAGCAGGCTCAGCGCGAACGCGTACAGCGTCGCCGTCGGCGTGCCCGACGCCACCTTGTAGCGCGCGGTGTGCTCGCCGCTGGCGACCGTCCCCGGGTACACGATGTACGTCGCCATCGTCCGCGACCACAGCCCCGGCGCGAAGAACGCGACCGTCATGCCGAACCCCTGGCCCGCCTCGCACGGCAGCTCGCGGCCCTCGTCCAGGCACATGCTGATCGCGGCGCCGAGGCTCGGCTCGTTCTGCGTGGACGCCGCCATGACGGTGGTCGTCGTGGGCTTCACGAGCACGGGGATGTCGGCGGTGACGGCCGTGACCTTGACGAGCCTGCCGCGTACGTCGCTCGGCCGGGTCGGCGACAGGCGCGTGGTGCGCGCGAGGCCGCCGACGCGGACGCGAACGGTCGAAGGCCCGTCGGCGACGAGGTGCACGCGGTAGCGCCCGGCGGGCAGCGAGAAGTCCTCGCGGTCGGACCCGCCCCACGCGATCGGCAGCGCGTCGCCCATCGCGGGCACGACGACGCGGCCCTGCGACCAGCGCGCGTCCCTGACGTTCTCGAACCACACGCCGGCGTACGTCCCGCGCGTCGTCGCGGCCACGCCGTCGGGGTGCGCGATGCCGAGGTGGGGGCTGAACCTGTCGGGGAACGTCATCTCCACCGACGCCGACCGCGACCCGGTCAGGACGATCTCGCGCAGGGTCGGCGGCGCCGCCTGGGCGCCGGCGGGCGAGAGCGCGAGCAGGAGCAGCAGCGCGGCGAGCGCTCGGCGCATCGGGACCCCCTCTCGGACGGCGTACGCCAGTGAGATACCCGAGCGGCCCGTCCGGTTCAGGCGGGTTCGTCGACGTCCATGCCCTTGGAGGGGCGGCGGCGCACGGGCGGCGGCGCGACGCCGTCGGCGAGGCGGCGGCTGAACGCCAGGAACGCCGTGTGCGCGACCATCCGGTGGTCGGGGCGCACGGCGAGCCCCTCGACGTGCCAGGGCCGCACGAGCGACTCCATCGACCACGGCTCGGTGAACGTCCCGTGCGAGCGCAGCGCCTCGACGGTGCGCGAGAGCTGCGTCGTCGTGGCGACGTAGCAGCAGACGACGCCGCCGGGGACGAGCATCCGCGACACCGTGTCGAGGACGTCCCACGGGTTGAGCATGTCGAGGACGACGCGGTCCACGCCGGTGTCCTCGGCCGAGGTGAGGTCGCCGACGGTCAGCGTCCAGGCCGAGGGCAGCGACCCGAAGAACCGCTGGACGTTGGCGCGCGCGACGTCGGCGAAGTCGGGACGGAGCTCGTACGACGACACCGAGCCCTCGGAGCCGACGGCGCGCAGCAGCGAGCAGGTGAGCGCGCCCGACCCCGCGCCCGCCTCGACCACGCGCGCGCCGGGGAACACGTCGGCGTACCCGACGATCAGCGCGGAGTCCTTCGGGTAGATGACCTGCGCGCCGCGCGGCATCGACAGGACGTAGTCGGAGAGCAGCGGGCGCAGCGCGAGGTACGGCGTGCCTGCCGTGCTCTTCACGACGATCCCCTCGGGCTCGCCGAGCAGGTCGTCGTGGCTGAGGATGCCGCGGTGGGTGTGGAACTGCCCGCCGGTCGCGAGCGTGATCGTGTAGAGCCGCTTCTTCGGGTCGGTGAGCTGGACGCGGTCGCCGGGCTTGAACGCCCCGCGCCGGTGGGTCGCCTCGCTCACGACTCGGTGCCGGTCGGCCGCCGGCCGATCGTCAGCGCGATCACGGACTTCGTGCGGCAGAACGCGCACGTCTCCCCCGGCGTCGCCGAGCCGCACTCCGAGCAGGCGTTGAGCTCGGCGCCGTCGCGCGGGAAGTGCTCGCGCCCCTTCTCCAGGAACCCGAACAGGAAGTTGTGCTTGGTGCCCGGGCTCTGCGCCTCCAGCGCGTCGAGGAGGCCCTTGTACTTCATCTGCGTGTTGCCCTCGACCAGCGGGCACTCCTCAACCACGTAGTCGATGCCCTTGAGGACGCAGTACGCCGCCGTCTCCCGCTCGGCGACGCGGTACAGCGGCTTGACCTTCTTGACCAGGCTCGGGTGCGTGGCCTCCAGCACCGGCGACTGGCGGGAGAGGAACTCCGTCTCCCATCGCAGGACGTTGCCGAGCAGGACGGCGACCTCGTCGTCGAGGTTGTGGCCGGTCGCGACGACGTCGTAGCCGTGCTCGCGGGCGGCGGTGTTGAACAGGTGGCGCTTCGACAGGCCGCACACCGCGCAGGCGGGGCGCTTCTTCGTCGCGGCGGCCTCGGGGATCGTGTAGCCGGCCCGCTCGGCGACGTCCACGACGAGCAGCTTCGCCCCGCGCGCGTCGGCGAACTCCTGGCAGACGTCCTGCGAACGGCTGCTGTACCCGCCGATGCCGAGGCCGAGGTAGAGCCCGTCGGCCTGGTAGCCGAGGTCGAGCAGCAGGTCCCACAGCGCGAGCGAGTCCTTGCCGCCGGACACCGCGACGAGCACGCGGTCGGCGTGGCCGAACATCCGGTCGTGGCGGACCGCGCGCGAGACGAGGTTGCGGACGTAGTGCTCGGTGAAGCAGTCGCCGCAGAACGCCGCGTTGGCCCGCGGCACCTCGACGACCGCCCGAGCCCTGCAGCGGGTGCACTTCATGGTGCCGCCAGGGTATCTCCCGCGCTTTCCGTCACACGCCGGGGTTAGGCTCGGTCAGGTGCCTGCTCCTCCCCGCTTCCGCTCGCTGTGGCGCGTGCGGACCTACGTCCGGCCGTACCTCGGCCAGATGGTCCTCATGATCGTCACGGCGTTCGTCGGCATCGGCGCGGGCATCCTGGTCCCGATCATGACCAAGGCCGTGATCGACGGCCCGGTCGCCTCCGGCGAGCGGTCGCGGCTGCTGCCGCTGGGCCTGCTCGCGCTGCTGTTCGGCGTGATCGAGGCGTTCCTCGCGTTCGTGCGCCGCTGGGTGCAGTCCTACGCCGCCCTCGGCATCGAGTCGACGATCCGCAACGACCTGTACGCCCACCTTCAGCGCCTCCCGGTGGCGTTCCACGACAAGTGGCAGACGGGCCAGCTCCTCTCCCGCGCGACGACCGACCTCGGCGTGCTGCGGCGGTTCCTGGGCTTCGGCCTGGTGTTCCTGATCACGAACATCGCGACGTTCCTCACGATCGTGGCGCTGCTGGTCAACCTGTACTGGCCGCTCGGGCTCGTCGTCATGGCGTCCGCGCTGCCGCTGATGTGGCTGTCGGCGTCGTTCGAGCGCGAGTACGCCGAGGTGTCGCGCCGCGTGCAGGACGAGCAGGGTGACCTCGCCACGCACGTCGAGGAGGCCGCGACCGGCATCCGCGTCGTGAAGGCGTTCGGGCGGCGGCGGCTGGTGCTGGAGCAGTACGAGACGCGCGCCCGCTCGCTCCACGACTCGGCGATGGCGTCGGTGGGGCTGCGCGCCAAGTTCTGGTCGCTGCTCGACGTGATCCCCAACCTCACGCTCGGCACCGTCCTGCTGTTCGGCGCGCTGGCCGTCGGGCGCGGCGACCTCACGGTCGGCGGGCTCGTGGCGTTCATGTCGCTGATGCTCTACCTCGTCTGGCCGATCGAGGCGCTCGGCTGGATCCTCGCGACCGCGCAGGAGGCGTCCACGGCCGCCGACCGGCTCTACGAGGTGCTCGACACCGTGCCGTCGATCGCCGACCGCCCCGGCGTGGTGGCGCTGGCACCGGAGTCGGTGCGCGGGGCGCTGGTGTTCGAGGGCGTGTCGTTCGCCTACGAGGGCACGGCCGAGCCGGTGCTGCGCGACGTCCGGCTCTCGATCGAGCCCGGCGAGACCGTGGCGCTGGTCGGCGCGACCGGGTCGGGCAAGACGACGCTCGCGTCGCTGGTCCCCCGCCTCTACGACGTCACCGGCGGCCGCATCACGCTCGACGGCACGGACGTCCGCGACGTGACGCTGGAGTCGTTGCGGCGGGTGGTGGCTACGGCGTTCGAGGAGCCGATCCTGTTCTCGGCCTCGGTGCGCGAGAACCTCCTGCTCGGCACCCCGGGCGCCTCCGACGAGGATGTCGCCGAGGCGCTCGCGCTGGCGCAGGCGGAGTTCGTCCACGACCTGCCGTTCGGCCTGGACACGCGCGTCGGCGAGCAGGGCCTCTCGCTCTCGGGCGGCCAACGGCAGCGCCTCGCGCTGGCCCGCGCGGTCATCGGCAAGCCGCGCGTGCTTGTCCTGGACGATCCGCTCTCGGCGCTCGACGTGCACACCGAGGCGCTGGTCGAGGAGGCGCTGTCCCGCGTGCTGCGCGGCACGACGGGGCTCGTCGTCGTGCACCGGCCCTCGACCATCGCGCTGGCCGACCGGGTGGCGTTCCTCGAGAACGGCACCATCACCGCCGTGGGCACGCACTCCGAGCTGCTCGCGACGCACCCGTCGTACCGCTCGATCCTCTCGGCCGCCTCGGAGCCGGTGCCGGAGCCGGAGCCCGCGGGGCGGCCGTCAGGGGGTGAGCCGTGACGACGACCGCACCCGACGCGCAGGGCGCGTTCGCCGACGCGACGGGCGAGGCCGGCGCCGCTCCCCCTGTCGAGGAGTGGCGCGGCGTCGCGACCGAGCGCGACGACGACGTCGCCTCCGACGTCTCGCTGCTGCTCCGCGCCCGCTCGCGGAGGCTGCTCGGCTCGCTGCTGCGCCCGCACAAGCGGTCGCTGTGGGTCCTGCTCGCGGTGATCCTGGTCGAGAACGCCGCCGCGATGGCCGGCCCGTACCTCGTCAAGCTCGGCATCGACGACGGCATCCCGGCGGTCGCGCGCGGCGGGTCGTCACGGCACCTGCTCGTGATCGTCGGGCTGTTCCTGGCCGCGTCGGTCACGCAGGCGTCGTTGCGGCGGCAGTTCCTGATCATGACGGGGCGCATCGGCCAGGGCGTGCTGCTGGACCTGCGGCGGAAGGTGTTCGACCACTTCCAGCGGCTGTCGCTGTCGTTCCACGAGTCGTACACCTCGGGGCGCGTCATCTCGCGGCTGACGAGCGACGTCGACGCGATCAACGAGCTGCTCGACACCGGCCTCAACGGCCTCGTCAACGCCGCCCTGTCGGTCGTCAGCATCGGCGTGATCATCCTGCTGCTCGACCTGCCGCTCGGCCTCGTGACGCTGACGTGCTTCCCGGCCCTGGTGCTGCTCACGCGGTGGTTCCGGCGCAACAGCGCGGCGGCGTACCGGCGCACCCGCGAGACCGTCGCGCTGGTGATCGTGCACTTCGTGGAGTCGCTCGGCGGCATCAGGGCGGTGCACGCGTTCCGCCGCGAGCCGCGCAACCAGGCGATCTTCGAGGACGTCAACGGCCAGTACCGCAAGGCCAACGAGCGGTCGTTCCAGCTCGTCGCGGTCTTCGGCCCCGGCATCAAGCTGCTCGGCAACGTCACCATCGCCGTCGTGCTGCTCTACGGCGGCCACCGCGCCATGAACGGCCAGCTCCAGGTCGGCGTGCTCGCGGCGTTCCTGCTGTACATGCGGCGGTTCTTCGAGCCGATGCAGGAGCTCAGCCAGTTCTACAACTCGTTCCAGTCCGCGGCCGCCGCGCTGGAGAAGCTGGCGGGCGTCCTCGAGGAGGCGCCGTCGGTGCCGGACCCGCCCGCGCCCTCGGCGCTCCCCTCACCCGTGCGCGGGGCGGTGCGCTTCGAGGGCGTGACGTTCGGCTACCGGGCCGACAAGCTCGTGCTGCCCTCGCTCACGCTCGACATCCCGGCGGGCCAGACCGTCGCGCTGGTCGGCGCGACCGGCGCGGGCAAGACGACGATCGCCCGACTGCTCGCGCGGTTCTACGACCCCGTCGCGGGCTCGGTCACCCTCGACGGCGTGCCGCTGTCGGCGCTCGCTGAGGAGGACCTGCGGCGGGCCGTGGTCATGGTGACGCAGGAGTCGTTCCTGTTCTCGGGCACGGTGGCGGACAACATCGCGTTCGGGCGGCCCGACGCGTCGCGCGCCGAGATCGAGGCGGCGGCGCGGGCGATCGGGGCGCACGGGTTCATCCGCGCACTGCCCGACGGCTACGACACCGACGTGCGCAAGCGCGGCGGGCGCCTGTCCGCGGGGCAGCGCCAGCTCGTGGCGTTCGCCCGCGCGTTCCTGGCCGACCCCGCCGTGCTGATCCTGGACGAGGCGACGTCGTCGCTGGACGTGCCGAGCGAGCGCCTGGTGCAGCACGCGCTTCGGACGATCCTGGTGGACCGGACGGCGTTGATCATCGCGCACCGCCTGTCGACGGTGGAGATCGCCGACCGCGTGCTCGTGCTGGACGCGGGGCGGGTCGTGGAGGACGGCACGCCGCAGGGCCTGATCGCGGGCACGGGCGCGTACGCCGACCTGCACCAGGCCTGGCTCGACAGCCTCGCCTAGGCGTAGGTCAGGCGTAGCAGAGGTTCTCGCCGAACACCGGGCGCCAGACGGCGTTGACGGTGTACGGGCAGAGGATGCCCGCCGACGCCGGCACGGCCGGAACGGCGGCGAAGGACGCGGCGACGAGGGCGAGCGCGAGGGCGCGGCGCATGAGGGGCCTCCGAGGTCGAGGGGGTGGCGCGCAGTATGCCCCGCGCGGGCGCGGGCCGTCAGCCCCCGGAGATGACCGGGCGGACCTCGACGACGTCGCCGTCCTCGACGGTGTCCTCGCGGGTGAGCAGGTCGCGGCCCCGGATCACGAGGACCGCGTCCGGGTGCAGGCCGACCTCGACCAGCAGGTCGCGCACCCGGCGCGGCCCTGCCACGGTGACCTCGCGGTCGGGGTTGCGGAGCTTCACGATCACGGCGACGTCGCCTCCCTGCCGTCGAGCACGCGCGCGACGTCGTGTGCGGACAACACCCCCGCCACGCTCCCGTCGGGGGCCGTGACGAGGTACTCCGTCGCCGGGGTGAGGCGGAGGCGTTCGAGCAGCCCCTCGCCGTCCAGGCGCGAGTCGAGTACGAGGCCGGGCTCGATCGGGCGCGCCACGTCGGCGACGCTGACCCACGGCCGCCGCCGCTCCGGCACCGCCGCGAGCGCCTGGCCCGAGATGACGCCGGCGGGCGCGCCGTAGGAGTCCACGACCAGCAGCCTCCGGCCCGACTCGACCGCGCGGCGCAGCGCCTCCGACAGCGGCGTCGCCGCCTCCACGAGCAGTGCGGGGCGGGCCAGCGCGCCGACGTCGAGGCGGCCGATGCGCTGCGTCGCGAGCGTGCGGCGGCCGAGCGCGGTGGCGTTGACCCAGAGGAACGCGCCGATCAGGACCTCGAACAGCCCGTACGCGTCGCCTGCCCCGAGCCGCAGGAACCCGACGGCGCCCGCGACCAGCGCGAGCACCTGGCCACCGCGCACGCCGGCGAACGTCCCCGCGTCGCGGTTGCCGGTGAGGCCCCAGACCGTGGCCCGCAGGACGCGGCCGCCGTCGAGCGGCAGGCCGGGGAGCAGGTTGAGGACGGCGAGGACGGCGTTGGTGAGCGAGAGGTACGCGCCCATCCGGTACGCCACCGAGCCGTCGGGAGACGCGTGCGCGACCGCGGCGGTGGCGCCGGCCAGGAACACCGACACGAGCGGCCCGGCGACGGCGACGAGGTACTCCCCCGCCGCGGTGGACGGCTCGCGCTCCATCTCCGCGACGCCGCCGAACAGGTGCAGCGTGACCCGCCTGATCGGGATGCCGAGCAGCCGCGACACCGCCGCGTGGCCGAGCTCGTGCGCGAGCACCGACGCCGCGAACAGCACCGCCGCGGCCGCCGCCGCGACGAAGTGCGCGGGGCGCGCGGTGCGGCCGCCCGCGAACCACGGCGCGAGCGAGTACGTGACCAGCACCGCGACGACGACCCAGCTCGGCGCCAGGTAGATCGGGACCCCGAACGGCCGCCCCAGCGGCAGCCCGCGCCGCGGCTCGGCGGCGCCCTGCGTCGGAGTGGTCACGCGCCCGATGCTACGGCCGGGCAGGCCGCCGTGCGCGATCTACGAGGGCGACGCGGTGGCGTAGTGGATGCCGGAGTGCACGAGCACGGCCTCGGGGCCGAGCAGCGAGACGACCCGGGCGACGACCGACGCGCGCAACGCGGCCCTGTCCCCGTTGGCGGCGGCGCCCATCGCCGACACCGCGCGCGGGAACGACAGCCGCCACGCGGCGAACGCCCCCGCCCCCACGAACGGCACCGTCACGTCGCCCGCCGCCTCGTGCGTGACGCGCAGGCCCGCCTCGGCGAGGAGCGCGGGCAGGGCGTCGGACCTGCGTTCTGCGCCGTCCCAGAGCAGCGCCACGCGGCGTTCGCAGGCGGCGGGGTCGACCCCGTGCTCGTCCAGCGCGCGCAGCACCGCGTCCTCGGCCGCCGACTCGGCGAACGAGCCCCACGCCCCGACCGCGACGCGCCCGCCGGGGGCGAGCACGCGCGCCCACTCGGCGACGGCGGGGCGTACGTCGGGGAGCCGGTGCAGCACGGCGCCGCAGACGACCTTGTCGACCGAGCCCGTACGGAACGGCAGCGACGCCACCGACGCGCGCGCCCAGCCGGCGGCGGACGGGCGGCGGGTACGGGCGACGGCCAGCGCGTCGCCGTCGTCGTCGACGCCGTAGACGCGGCCTCCCGGCCCCGCGGCGGCGGCGGCCGGGTGCGTGAGCAGGCCGGTGCCGCACGCGACGTCCACGACGACCTCACCCTCGCGGACGCCGGCGAGCGCGAGCAGCGTGGCGGCGACGGGCAGCATGGAGGGGTCGACGTGGTCGGCGTAGTCGCGCGCGGCGGCGGCGCCGTCGGTCATCCCCGGGTCCTCCGCTCGCGGTCTCGTCCCCCGTTACCAGGGTCGGCACCGCGCCCGCCCGCCTGTAGGTGGCAGGATGCCGGGCCTGCCGAAGGGAGACCAACGTGCGCTGGTGCTCGTTCACGAGCGACGGCACGACCGGGCGGCTCGGCGCGATCCGCGACCGCGACGGCGAGGAGTGGCTGCTCGACGTCGGCCGCTGGGCCGCGAGCCGCGAGGCGACCGCGCCCGAGGACGTCGTGGACCTCGTCGAGGCGAGCGAGGAGACGCAACGCCACGTCGCCGAGCTGGCGTCGAGCGCGCCCGACGACGCGCCGGGGTGGCTGCGCCCCTCGGCCGTACGGCTGCTCGCCCCCCTGCGCGCGCCGAACTCGCTGCGCGACTTCCTGGCGTTCCGCGACCACGTCGAGCGCGGCGCGGCACGGCGGGGCACGGCCGTGCCCGAGCCGTGGGACCGCATCCCCGTCTACTACAAGGGCAACCGCCGCTCGATCTCCGGCGACGGCGACGACGTCGCGTGGCCGTCGTACACCGAGCGGCTCGACTACGAGTGCGAGGTCGCGGCGGTCGTCGGGCGCGGCGGCCGCGACTGGTCCCCCGAGGAGGCGCGGGCGGCGATCTTCGGCTACACGATCATGAACGACTGGTCGGCGCGCGACATCCAGCGCGACGAGATGGCCTGCTGGCTCGGGCCCGCGAAGGCCAAGGACTTCGACACGACGCTGGGGCCGTACCTCGTCACCGCCGACGAGTGGGACCCCGAGGCCGACCACGAGATGACGGTCTCCGTGGACGGCGAGGTCTGGTCGCGCGGGTCGACGGCGGGCCGGCGGTGGACGTTCGGCCAGATGCTCGCGCACGTCAGCACCGACGAGGACGTCTACGCCACCGACGTGCTCGGCAGCGGGACGTTCGGCGGCGGCTGCGGGCTCGACCTCGACCGCTGGCTCGCGCCCGGCCAGACCGTGACGCTGACGGTCGAGGGCCTCGGCACGCTCACCAACCGCGTCGTCCGCTAGTCCGAGACGAGGCCCATCCCGCGCGCCCAAGACGTCGTGTACGGCGCGTACTCGGCCTCCTTCGCCTCGTTCGTCGCCGCCAGCGGCGCCACGCACTCGACCATCACGGCGAGCTCGTCGGCGGCCTCCTTCGCCGCCGCGCGCTCGGCCGCGCCGGGCTGCGGCCCGTGCGGCGCGCCCTGCGGGTGCAGCGTGAGCCAGCCCTCGCCGATCCCCTTGCGCGAGAAGAAGTCGCCCCGGCTGTAGAAGATCACCTCGTCGTTGTCGACGTTCGCGTGGAAGAACGGCACCCGCAGCGACTCCGGGTCCGTCTCGAAGGGCCGCGGCACGAACGTCGCGACGTCGAAGCGCCCGCACCGGAACGTCGTGTGCACGCTCGGCGGCAGGTGGTAGCGCGCCGACACGACCGGCCTGATGTCGCTCGTGTGCAGCCGGAACGGCGCCAGGTCGCCCGCCCACCCGACGGCCGTGAACGGGTTGTGCGGGTACGTGAACGTCGTCCACGCCTGCAGCCGCTTCACCCGCACCTTCCAGCGCCCGTCGCCCTCGCCGGCCCAGTCGGCCGGCGGCGCGTCCCAGGGCTCCGGCGTGACCAGCACCTTGGGGTCGACCACCGCGTGGCGGCCCATCAGGCCGAAGTCCGGCATCGTCACCGCCGCCGTCGACTCGATGACCAGCAGGAACGACGCCCCGTCCGGCACCCAGCGGTGCACTGTCCCCTTCGGGATCACGAGGTAGTCCCCGGCCTCGTACGCCAGCGGGCCGAAGTCGGTCTGCAGCGTCCCCGACCCCTGGTGCACGAACGCGATCTCGTCGCCGTCGGCGTTGCGGACGGCGTACGGCGTCGCCTCGCCGCGCCTGACCACGCGGATGCGGAGGTCGTCGTTGTACAGCACCTCCGTGTCCTCGCCGGACAGGCCGTTGAGGTCGTACGCGCTCGGGCGCAGCGGGCCGTCCACGTCCACCCACGCGGTGGCGGGGATCGTCCGGTAGAGGTGCGACACGGGACCGGCGAACGCCGCGCGTCCGTGCTCCTCCTCCGTGAGGTCCGCCGGGATGCCGACGTGGGTCGCCTTCGCGACGCGGCCCTTGCTCTCCATGACCATGGGACCGATCGTAGGGCGCGCCTGGCGAAACTTGTCACACCCCCCTTCTAGGGTTGGACCCATGACAGCGATCGAGGAGCGACCGGCACTCGCCACGCTCAGCCCGTCACGCGGGAGCGACTTCAAGTCGTGCCCGCTGAGGTACCGGCTGCGCGTGATCGACCGCCTCCCCGAGCCGCCGTCGCGCGACGCCACGCGCGGCACGGTCGTGCACGCCGTTCTCGAGTCGCTCTACGACCTGCCGGCCGGCGAGCGCACGATCGAGCGGGCCTACGACCTGCTCGCGCCCGCGTGGGAGCACGTCAAGGAGGAGGAGCCGGACTGCGCGTCGCTGTTCGAGGGCGCGGACGCGGCCGACCTCGGCGAGTGGCTCGCCTCGGCGCGCGCCCTGCTCGCGAACTACTTCGCCCTGGAGGACCCCGCGCGGCTCGAGCCGGCCGAGCGGGAGCTGTACGTCACGCACGAGCTCCCCGAGCTGGGCGTGCGGCTGCACGGCTACGTCGACCGCCTGGACCGCGCGCCGAACGGCGCCACGCGCGTCGTCGACTACAAGACAGGCAAGGCGCCCGGGGAGTCGTACGAGGCGAGCGCGCTGTTCCAGCTCAAGTTCTACGCGCTCATGCTGTGGCGCTCGCAGGGCACCATCCCCGACGCGCTGCGGCTGATCTACCTCGGCGACGTCGTCACGGTCGACTACCGGCCCGACGAGGACGAGCTGCGCCGCTTCGAGCGCACGCTCGTCGCGCTGTGGCAGGCGATCGAGCGCGCGCGGGCGACAGGCGACTTCCGCCCGCGCAGGTCGGCGCTGTGCGGGTGGTGCTCGTTCCAGGCGCACTGCCCCGAGTTCGGC
Source organism: Frankiaceae bacterium (assembly GCA_035940575.1). Taxonomy (GTDB): domain Bacteria; phylum Actinomycetota; class Actinomycetes; order BP-191; family BP-191; genus BP-191. The sequence goes on from DASZER010000029.1 coordinate 13,792, forward strand.
GGCACGGTGCCGCCGCTCCCCCCGGAGAACGTCCTCCCGGACGCGTGACGTTCGTCACGACCTTCTCCGTACCGCGCCGGGTTCGTCCCGGTCTGCCGTGGAACGCCCGCCGCGCGCGTCGCGGCCCCGCGGGCAACGGAGATGCCGCGTCCCCGCGCGGTGTCTAGGGTCGGTCGCGAGCCGAGGAGGAGACGTACGTGAGCAGCACGAGCAGCCCGCCCGCGGCGCCGGCGTCCCCGGGCGCCGCCGACGGCGGGGCGGTGGCGGCGCGCGCCGACCGCGCGACCAAGGTCTACGGCAAGGGCGACACCGAGGTGCGCGCGCTGGACGACGTGAGCGTGGACTTCGCGCGCGCCAGGTTCACCGTGATCATGGGCCCGTCCGGCTCCGGCAAGTCGACGCTGATGCACTGCGTCGCGGGCCTCGACACGCTGACCGGCGGCCGCGTCCTCATCGGCGACACCGACCTCACGACGCTCGACGACAAGCGGCTGACGGTGCTGCGGCGCGACAAGATCGGCTTCGTCTTCCAGGCGTTCAACCTCGTCCCCACGCTCACCGCGCTGGAGAACGTCACGCTGCCCATGGCGCTGGCGGGCCGCGAGCCCGACCGCGCGTGGCTCGACACGGTCGTGGACACCGTCCACCTCCGCGACCGCCTCGCCCACCGTCCGAGCGAGCTGTCGGGCGGCCAGCAGCAGCGCGTCGCGGTCGCGCGGGCGCTCGCGTCGCGGCCGGAGATCGTGTTCGCGGACGAGCCGACCGGCAACCTCGACTCCCGCTCCGGCGCGGAGATCCTCGGCTTCATGCGCAGGGCCGTGGACGAGCTCGGCCAGACGATCGTGATGGTCACCCACGACCCGGTGGCGGCGGCGTACGGCGACCGGGTGGTGTTCCTCGCCGACGGCAGGATCGTCGACGACCTCGCCGACCCCACGGCCGACGCCGTCCTCGACCGGATGAAGACGCTCGAGGCCTGACGTGCTGCGGATCGCCCTCAAGGGCCTGCTGGCCCGCAAGCTGCGCCTGTTCACGACGTCGATCGCCGTCCTGCTCGGCGTGGCGTTCATGTCCGGCACCCTCGTGCTCACCGACACGATGGGCCGCACGTTCGACCGGCTCTTCGCCGACGCGACCGCCGGCACCGACGCCGCCGTGCGCGGCAAGGCGGTGATCAGCAGCGACTTCGCGATCGACCGCGACCGCGTGCCCGCCTCCGTCGTGGAGACCGTGCGGCGGACGCCCGGCGTGAAGGCCGCCGAGGGCTTCGTCGCCGGCTACGCGCAGGTGGTCGGCAAGGACGGCAAGGCCGTCGGCAACCCCGGCATGGGCGCGCCGACGTTCGGCCGCAACTGGCCCACGGTCGCCGCGCTGAACCCGTTCCGCCTCGCCGAGGGCACCGCCCCGGCGAGCAACGAGGACGTCGTGCTCGACCGCTACACCGCCAAGGAGGCCGGCGCCGGCGTCGGCGACCCACTGACCGTGCTCACCGAGCGCGGGCCCGTGCGGGTGCGCGTGTCGGGCATCGCGACGTTCGGCGACGCGGACGGCACCGGCGGCGCGACCAACGTCATGTTCACCAGCGCCGCGGCGCAGCGCTGGGTCGCGGCGCCGGGCGCGTTCGACCAGGTCGGCGCCGTCGCCGAGGACGGCGTGTCGCAGGAGGAGCTGCGCGAGCGGCTCGCCGCGCGCGTGCCCGGCAACGCCGAGGTGATCACCGGCAAGGCCCTGACGGAGGAGAACCAGTCGACGATCCGCAAGAGCCTGCGGTTCTTCAACACGTTCCTGTTCACGTTCGCCGTCGTCGCGCTGCTCGTCGGCTCGTTCATCATCTACAACACGTTCTCAATCATCGTCGCCCAGCGCGGGCGCGAGATGGCGCTCATGCGGGCGGTCGGCGCGAGCCGGCGGCAGGTGCTCGGCGCCGTGCTCGTGGAGGCGGTCGCGGTCGGCGTGCTCGCCTCCGTCCTCGGGATGCTGGCCGGCGTCGCGGTGGCGGCGGGGCTCAAGGCGTTGCTCGCGGGGTTCGGCATCGACATCCCGGCTGGCGGGATCGTGTTCTCCGCCAAGACGGCGATCCTGTCGCTCGTCACGGGCGTGGGGGTGAGCGTCGTGTCGGCGCTGTTCCCTGCCAGGCGCGCGTCGAAGGTCCCGCCGATCGCGGCGATGCGCGACCTCGCGGTGGAGTCCACCGGCATCCGCCGCCGGACGATCGTGGCGGGGCTGTTCACGGCGGCCGGCGTCGCGGTCCTGATGGTCGGCCTGTTCGGCGACGCCGGCGCCGGCGCCGTGGGGCTCGGCGCGGTGCTCGTGTTCTTCGGCGTCGCCGGGCTCGGGCCGGTGTTCGCGCGGCCCGTCGCCGGACTGATCGGGGCGCCGTTGCCGCGCCTGCGCGGGATGGCCGGCACGCTCGCCCGCGAGAACTCCATGCGCAACCCCAAGCGCACCGCCTCCACGGCCGCGGCGCTGATGATCGGCGTGGGGCTCGTGGCGTTCATCACGATCTTCGCGGCGTCGGCGAAGCAGTCGATCGACGAGAGCATCGACCGCGCGTTCACCGGCGACTTCGTGGTGGACAGCGGGTCGTTCGGCTTCGGTGGCCTGTCCCCCACGCTCGCCGCCGACCTCGCGAGGCTGCCCGAGGTCGAGGCCGTCACCGGCTACCGGATCGGGCAGGCGGAGGTCGAGGGCGCGACCAAGTTCCTGGCCGCCGTCGACCCGCGGACGGTCGAGCGGATCGTGGACCTCGACGTCCGCCAGGGCAGCCTTGACGACCTCGACGCGACGTCGGTCGCCGTCGAGGCGGAGACCGCGCGGACCAAGGGGCTCGCGATCGGCGACCCGGTCCGGATGACGTTCGCCAGGACCGGCGACCGCACGATGACCGTGCGGGCGATCTTCGAGCGCGCGGACATCGGCGGCCAGTACCTGCTGCCGATCAGCGCGTACGAGGCCAACTTCGCGACGCAGTTCGACGCGCGGGTGTTCGTCGCGAAGTCCGACGACGTGTCGGCGGCCGACGCGCGCGCGGCGGTCGAGCGGGTCACCGGGCCGTACCCCAACGCGAAGCTCCAGGACCAGACGCAGTTCAAGGAGGCGCAGGCGGCGCAGATCAACCAGCTCCTCGCGCTGATCTACGTGCTGCTGTTCCTGGCCGTGTTCATCGCGCTGCTCGGCATCGCGAACACGCTCGCCCTGTCGATCTTCGAGCGCACCCGCGAGCTCGGGCTGCTGCGCGCCGTCGGCATGACGCGGGCGCAGCTACGGACGACCGTGCGGTGGGAGTCGGTGATCATCGCGCTGTTCGGGACGTTCCTCGGGCTCGTCATCGGGCTGTTCTTCGGCTGGGCGCTCGTGCGGTCGCTGCAGAACGAGGGCTTCACGTCGTTCGTCGTCCCGCCGGGCCAGCTCCTGACCGTCGTGGTCGTGGCCGCGCTCGCCGGCATCGTGGCCGCGATCGGCCCGGGCCGCCGCGCCGCGGGCCTCGACGTCCTCCGCGCCATCGCCAGCGACTAGCACCCCCCGCGCGCGGCCGCGCCGCGGGGCCGCCGCCGCCGCCGCCGCACCCAACCTTGAAGATCGCCACACGGCCAGCCGCGCGATGGGCTTCACAGAACGCCACCGCCCGCGGCCGCGCCGCGGGGCCGCCGCACCCGCGACCAACCTTGAAGATCACCACGCGGGCAGGGCGCCGCGCGGGCTTCAAGGAACGCGGCCGCACCGGGGGCGGCGCCCCCGGCCGGGGGCGGCGCCCCCGCCGGGCCACGACGGGCGCGCGAGTCAGAGGCGGCGGTACATCACGTGCAGGCCGACGTAGCCGTGCACGGGGTGGTCGAACGCCTCCGGCACCGTCCCCACGACGACGAACCCGAGCGAGGTCCACAGGCGCACGGCGGCGGTGTTGGTCTCCACGACGGCGTTGAACTGGATGCCGCGGTACCCCGCCTCGCGAGCCCACGCGACGACGTGCTCGCCGAGCGCGCGGCCCACGCCCGCGCCGCGCGAGGCCGGGTCGACCATGAACGACGCGGTCGCGACGTGCGAGCCGCGGCCGGGCCGGTTCGGGCCCATCTTCGCCGAGCCCGCGACGGCGCCGTCCACCACGGCGACGACCGTGCGGCCGGGCGGCGGCTCGTACCAGAGCGCGCGGCCCTCGTCGGAGGTGAGGCGGGTCGGGTACGCGTACGTCTCCCCCTCGGCCACGATCCGCTCGAAGAACGGCCAGACCGCCGGCCAGTCCTCTGCCGTCGCGTCGCGGATGAGCATGGGGCGACGGTAGCGGGCGGGTGCGGCACACTTACCGGCAACGCCCGACCCGCAGAGGAGCGCCGCGATGCCGAGCATCCTGCCGTCGAACCGCCCCGAGCTTCAGTACCTCACGATGCCGACGTTCGCGAACGTCGAGGAGGAGCGGCTGCACCGCAAGCAGCGGCTTGCGGCGGGCTTCCGGCTGTTCTCGAAGTTCGGCTTCGAGGAGGGCATCGCGGGCCACATCACCGCGCGCGACCCCGAGCTGACCGACCACTTCTGGGTCAACCCGTTCGCGATGCCGTTCTCGCACATCAGGGTCAGCGACCTGATCCTCGTCAACGACCAGGGCGAGGTCGTCGAGGGCCGTCACCCGGTCAACGCGGCGGCGTTCGCGATCCACTCGCAGGTCCACGCCGCGCGCCCCGACGTCGTCGCCGCCGCGCACTCGCACTCGATCAACGGCAAGGCGTTCAGCGCGCTCGGGATGGAGCTGGAGCCGATCACGCAGGACGTCACGGCGTTCTACGGCGACCACGCGCTGTTCGACGACTACACCGGCGTCGTGCTCGACCTCGAGGAGGGCAAGCGCATCGCGCACGCCCTCGGCGACAACAAGGCCGTCATCCTCCGCAACCACGGCCTGCTCACCGTCGGCACGACGGTCGACGCGGCGGTGTGGTGGTTCGTGACGATGGAGCGCTCCTGCCAGGCGCAGCTCCTCGCGATGGCGGCGGGCCCGCGGGTGCTGATCGACCCCGAGCAGGCGGAGCGCACCAGCCAGCAGGTCGGCAGCGAGGTCGCGGGCTGGATCTCGTTCCAGCCGCTCTACGACCGCATCGTGCGCGAGCAGCCCGACCTGCTCGACTGACCCCGGGAACACCCGAGGTCGTCCGCGTGCGGTTCTCCAGCGGGACGCAGACGTACGACGTCACGCCCGTCCGCGTCCCCGAGGCGCCCGACCGGGTGCACGTCGGGTACGTGTTCCTGCAGGCGACCGGTGCTTCCTGGAGCCGGCGCGCGTACGACTCCTCCGGCCGCGTGGTGGCCCGCTCGTGACGCACGCGCCGGAGGGGTACGACTGCCCGTTCTGCGGCTACGCCGCCGGCGTCCGCAACGAGTACGGCGGCGGCCCCGAGCACGTGGTCGAGCGGACGGCGACGACGCTGTCGTTCGTCTCGCCGCGCTGGTGGCCGCGCAACCCCGGCCACGTGATCGTCGTCCCCACGGCGCACTACGAGAACCTCTACGACGTGCCGTACGACGTCGGCGGCGACCTGTTCGCGGCGGCGCGGCGGGCGGCGCTCGCGCTCAAGGCGGCGTACGGCTGCCCCGGCACGTCCACCCGCCAGCACAACGAGCCCGCGGGCGACCAGGAGGTCTGGCACTTCCACTGGCACGTGTTCCCGCGCTGGCCCGGCGACCGGCTCTACGAGGAGACCGGCTTCGGCTGGGCGGACCAGGGCGAGATGGCCGAACGCGCCGAGCGCCTGCGGGCCGCGTACGCCGGCCTCTAGACCACCAGCGAGCGGAGCCGCTCGACGGTGACCTCGGCCAGCGAGGAGACGACGGTGCGGCCCGGTCCGCCGGGGACGTCCACGACGTTCGGCACGAGGAGGACGGGGCAGCCCGCCGCCTCGCCCGACTGGGCGCCCGCCGCGCTGTCCTCCACGACGACGCAGTCGGCGGGGTGGACGCCCAGGGCGGCGGCGGCGCGCTCGTACGGCTCCGGCGCCGGCTTGGCGTCGACGACCTCGTCGCCGGCGACGGTGACGTCGAAGCGCTCGGCGCCGATCGACTCCAGCGCCACGTCCACGAGCGCGCGGTACGACGACGACACGAGCGCGGTGCGTACGCCCTCCGCGCGGCACGCGTCGACCAGCTCGACCGCGCCGGGCAGCAGCGGGAGGTTCTCGCGCAACAGCTCGCACATCCGCCCGGCCAGCCACTCCTCCGCCTGCTCGGGCGGCACGGACGACCCGGCGACGCCGACGAGGATGCGGCACGACTCGTCCACGCGGCGGCCGACGCAGAGCGCCTTGATCTCCAGGCTCCACGGCCCGCCGAGCCACGCCATCATCTCGGCCTCGGCGACCGACCAGACGGGTTCCGAGTCGACGAGCAGCCCGTCCATGTCGAACAGGACCGCGCGCAATTCGCCGGCCCGGGGTGCGACCGGGGTCGGGGCGGGCGCGCTCACGGTGCCACCACCACGCGGTGCGTCCACGTGCGTGCTGGCAAGGCCGCAGGGAGCGCCGCGTGCTCTGGCACGCAAGCGACCGAGAACGCCGCCAGCGCGGACGTGGGCGTGCCGTCGCTCATCGGGCGGCGAAGTACTTGGCTTGGGGGTGGTGCACCACGATGGCGGAGGTGGACTGCTCGGGGTGGAGCTGGAACTCCTCCGACAGCGAGACGCCGATGCGCTCCGGGTCTAGCAGCTCCACGAGCTTGGTCTGGTCCTCGAGGTTCGGGCAGGCGGGGTAGCCGAACGAGTAGCGCGAGCCCCGGTAGCCCTGCCGGAACAGCCCGTCCAGGTCGGGCGAGTCGTCCGTCGCGATGCCGAGCTCCTCGCGGATGCGCGCGTGCCACATCTCCGCGAGCGCCTCGGTGAGCTGGACCGACAGCCCGTGCAGCTCGAGGTACTCGCGGTACGCGTTGCGCGCGAACAGCTCGCCGGTCACCTCGGACACGTGCGAGCCCATCGTGACGACGTGGAACGCCACGACGTCCACCTCCCCCGACTCCTCCGGGCGGAAAAAGTCGGACAGGCACAGCCGCCGGTCGCGGCGCTGGCGCGGGAACGTGAACCGCGCGCGCTCGGCGCCGTTGTCACCCAGCACGATCAGGTCGTCGCCCTTGGAGACGCACGGGAAGTAGCCGTACACGACGGCGGCGTTGACGATGCCCTCCTCGTGGATGCGCGCGAGCCACTGCCGCAGCCGGGGGCGCCCCTCGGTCTCCACGAGGTCCTCGTACGACGGGCCCTTGCCGCCGCGCGAGCCGCGCAGCCCCCACTGCCCCATGAACGTCGCCCGCTCGTCCAGGTACGACGCGTACTCGCCGAGCGCGATGCCCTTGACGACCCGCGAGCCCCAGAACGGCGGGACGGGCACGGGCACGTCGGTCGCGACGTCGGAGCGCGCGGGCAGCGACGCCTCGTCCACCTCGGGCAGCCGCCGCCGGGGCGCGGGGCGCTCCGACGGCGCGGACAGCGGCGCGCGCGCCGTGGCCGACGCGGGCACCGAGCCGAGCCCGCGCTTGGCCGCCATCACCGCGTCCATGAGCCGCAGCCCCTCGAACGCGTCGCGGGCGTAGGAGACGTCGCCGGCGTAGACCTCGCGCAGGTCCCGCTCGACGTACGCGCGGGTCAGCGCCGCGCCGCCGAGCAGCACGGGCGTCGAGACGCCGCGCTGCGCCATCTCCTGGAGGTTCTCCTTCATGATCACGGTCGACTTCACGAGCAGGCCGCTCATGCCGATCGCGTCGGCGGAGTGCTCGGAGGCGGCGTCGAGGATCGCGGAGATGGGCTGCTTGATGCCGAGGTTGACGACCGAGTAGCCGTTGTTGCTCAGGATGATGTCCACGAGGTTCTTGCCGATGTCGTGGACGTCGCCCTTGACGGTCGCGAGCACGATCGTGCCCTTGCCGCCGGCGTCGGCCTTCTCCATGTGCGGCTCGAGGTACGCGACCGCGGCCTTCATGACCTCGGCCGACTGCAGCACGAACGGGAGCTGCATCTCCCCCGACGCGAACAGGTCGCCGACGACCTTCATCCCCGCGAGCAGGGTGTCGTTGATGATCTCCAACGGAGGCCGCGTCGCCATGGCCTCGTCCAGGTCGGCCTCGAGGCCCTTGCGCTCGCCGTCGACGATGCGGCGTTCGAGCCGCTCGGACAGCGGCAGCGCGGCCAGCTCCTCCGCGCGCGACGCGCGGCCCGCCGCGACGTCCACGCCCTCGAACAGCCCGAGGAACGCCTGCACGGGGTCGTAGCCCTCGCGGCGGCGGTCGTAGACGAGGTCGAGCGCGACCTCGCGCTGCTCGTCGGGGATCCGCGACATCGGCAGGATCTTCGACGCGTGCACGATCGCGGAGTCGAGGCCCGCCTTGACGCACTCGGCGAGGAACACGGAGTTGAGCACCACGCGCGCGGCGGGGTTGAGCCCGAACGACACGTTGGAGACGCCGAGCGTCGTCTGCACGTCGGGGTAGCGGGCCTTGAGCGCGCGGATGGCCTCTATCGTCTCCAGGCCGTCGCGGCGCGTCTCCTCCTGGCCCGTGGCGATCGGGAACGTCAGGCAGTCCACGAGGATGTCGGAGGTCCGCATGCCCCAGCTGCCGGTCAGGTCCTCCACGAGGCGCGAGGCGACGCGGACCTTCCAGTCGGCCGTGCGCGCCTGCCCCTCCTCGTCGATCGTCAGCGCCACGACGGCGGCGCCGTGCTCGCGGACCATCGGCATGACCTTCGCGAACCGCGACTCGGGCCCGTCGCCGTCCTCGTAGTTGACGGAGTTCACGACCGCGCGGCCGCCGAGCGCCTCCAGGCCCGCCTGGATCACCGGCGCCTCGGTCGAGTCGAGCACGACGGGGAGCGTGGACGCGGTGGCGAAGCGGGTCGCGAGCTCTCGCATGTCGCGCACGCCGTCGCGGCCGACGTAGTCGACGCAGAGGTCGACCATGTGCGCGCCGTCGCGGACCTGCGAGCGCAGGATCTCGACGCAGTCGTCCCAGCGCTCCTCCAGCATCGCCTCGCGGAACGCCTTGGAGCCGTTCGCGTTGGTGCGCTCGCCGATGACCATGAACGACGTGTCCTGGCGGAACGGCACGTGCTGGTACAGCGACGCGGCGCCCGGGTCGTGCCGTGGCCTGCGCGGCGCGAGGTCGCGGCCGCGCACCCGCTCCACGACGAGGCGCAGGTGCTCGGGCGTCGTGCCGCAGCAGCCGCCGACGAGGGCGAGGCCGTACTCCTTGGTGAACCTGTCGAGCGCCTCGGCGAGCTCCTCCGGCGTGAGCGGGTACTCCGCGCCGTGCGCGCCGAGGGTGGGCAGGCCGGCGTTCGGCATGCAGGAGACGCCGACGGTGGCGTGCTTGGACAGGTAGCGCAGGTGCTCGCCCATCTCGGCGGGCCCGGTCGCGCAGTTGAGGCCGACGAGGTCGACGCCGAGCGGCTCGATCGCGGTGAGCGCGGCGCCGATCTCGGAGCCGAGCAGCATCGTGCCGGTCGTCTCGACCGTCACCTGGGCGAAGACGGGGACGTCGCGACCCGACGCGGCGACGGCGCGGCGCGCCCCGACGACGGCCGCCTTGGCCTGCAGGAGGTCCTGGGCGGTCTCCACGAGCAGCGCGTCGGCGCCGCCCTCGACGAGGCCCGCGGCGTTGGCCTCGTACGCGTCGCGCAGCGTGGCGTACGGCACGTGGCCGAGGGTCGGCAGCTTCGTGCCGGGGCCCATCGAGCCGATGACCCACCGGGGGCCGCCGTCGTAGGAGTCGGCCACCTCCCGCGCGAGGCGCGCGCCCGCGAGGGAGAGCTCGTGGATGCGCTCCTCGATGCCGTACTCGCCGAGGTTGCCGAGGTTGGCGCCGAACGTGTTCGTCTCGACGGCGTCGACGCCGACGTCGAAGTAGGCGGCGTGGATCCCGCGGACGACGTCGGGGCGGGTGACGTTGAGGACCTCGTTGCAGCCCTCGTGGCCCTCGAAGTCGTCGAGCGACGGGTCGGCCGCCTGGAGCATCGTGCCCATCGCCCCGTCCGCCACGACGACGCGCCGGGACAGGGCTTCTCTCAGGCTTCGCGACACCCTCCGATGGTAGTCGCGGACCGGGTAGGGTCCGCGCCATGAGCAGCTACACTCGTGTCCTCGTCGGGACCGACGGGTCCGAGACGTCGTACAAGGCCGTCGACCGCGCCGCCGCGATCGCGAAGGCGGCGGGCGCCCGGCTCCTGATCGTGAGCGCGTACCGGCCGCTGTCGCAGCGCGAGCAGCAGGAGGCCGCGCAGCAGCTCGGCCCCGAGGCGTACAAGGTCATCGGCTCGCACCCGGCGGAGGACGTGCTGCGCGAGGCGTGCGACCGCGTCGGCAACGGCGTCGACGTCGACACGATCGCCCTCGACGGCGACCCGGTCGACGTGCTGATCCGCGCCGCGACCGAGCGCAAGGCCGACCTGCTCGTCGTCGGCAACCGCGGCCTCAACAGCCTCACGGGACGCCTCCTCGGCTCCGTACCCTCCGTCGTCACGCACCGCGCGCCCTGCGACGTGCTGATCGTGGCCACCACCTGACGACCTCGCTGGGGGGAACGACACCGGTCGCCGGGGGACGCGACCTGCACCTGCCGGGCACGTCGCTGCGCCTCGCCGCGACACGCTGGTCGGGCACCGGCACGCCCGTGCTGCTGCTGCACGGCCTGGCGAGCCAGCGCCGCTTCTGGAACCTCGTCGTCCCCCACCTCGCCGGGCTGCCCGTCTGCGCGCTCGACCAGCGCGGCCACGGCGACTCCGACAAGCCCGACGAGGGCTACGACCTGCCGACCGTCGCGCGCGACGCGGCGACCGCGCTCGACGCCCTCGGCTGGTCCCGCGCGGTCGTCGTCGGCCACTCCTGGGGCGCCGCCGTCGCGTGCACGCTCGCGGCCGAGCATCCCGAACGCGTGCTCGCCGTCGTCGCGATCGACGGCGGGCTCGGGTCGCCGCTGGAGACGGGCAAGGACAGGGAGGCGTTGCGCGAGCGGTTCGCGCCGCCGCGCCTGGCCGAGCCGCCCGACCGCCTGCGCGCGGTGCTCGGCAGCGGCAAGGACTGGTGGAGCGACGCGGTCGCCGACGCGGTGCTGCCGATCTTCGAGGTGCACGACGACGGGCTCGCGCGGGCGAAGCTGACGTTCGAGCGGCACATGATGACGTTCGACGGGCTGCTCGACTACGACGCGGCGAGCGTGCTGCCGCGGATCGCGGCGCCGTTCTGGGCGGTGACCGCCCAGGTGGAGGACCGGCTCGAACGCGCCATGGACTTGCTCCCACGACCTCGCGGAATCCGCCTCCGCAACGCCGTGCACGACGTACCTTTGCAGTGGCCGGCGCTCGTAGCGGGCGCCGTCCGTGCCGCGGCCGACGAGGCGGCAGCGGCGGAAGGGCGGGCATGAGCGGCATCGCTCCGGAGGACGCCTTGCGCGCCCCGGTGGTCATCGCGGCGTTCGAGGGGTGGAACGACGCCGGCGACGCCGCCACCGCGGCGCTGGAGCACCTGGAGCTCGTCTGGGAGGCGCGCCCGCTCGTCACGATCGACCCCGAGGACTACTACGACTTCCAGGTCAACCGGCCGACCGTGACGTTGATCGACGGCGTGACGCGGCGCATCCAGTGGCCGACGACGCGGCTGTCGGTCTGCCGGCTGGACGAGGCCGACCGCGACGTCATCCTCATCCGCGGCCTGGAGCCCAACATGCGCTGGCGCGCGTTCTGCGGCGAGATCCTCGACGTGGCGCTCGACCTCGACGCGGAGATCCTCGTCGCGCTCGGCGCGCTGCTCGCCGACGCGCCGCACACCCGGCCCATCCCCGTGACCGGCACCGCGAGCGACCCGCGGGTCGCGACGCAGCTCGGCCTGGACCAGTCGCGCTACGAGGGCCCGACCGGCATCGTCGGCGTGCTGCACGACCAGTGCGTGCAGCGCGGGCTGCCGTCGGTGTCGTTCTGGGCCGCCGTGCCGCACTACGTCGCGCAGCCGCCGTCGCCCAAGGCGACGCTGGCGCTGCTGCGGCGCGTCGAGGACGTGCTGGACATCCAGGTCCCGCTCGCGGACCTGGAGGAGCAGGCGCGCGCGTGGGAGCGGCAGGTCAACGAGCTCGCGTCCGAGGACACCGAGGTCGCGGAGTACGTGCGCTCGCTGGAGGAGCGCGAGGCCGAGACCGACCTGCCCGAGGCGAGCGGCGAGGCGATCGCGCGGGAGTTCGAGCGCTACCTGCGCCGCTCCGGCGACGACCCGACGGGCTGACCCGCCGGGCCGCCGCCCCGAGCGTCAGGCGCAGACGACCTTGATCGACGGCAGGTACGTGCAGGCGCCGCAGTCGGTGAGGCACGTGTAGTAGGTGGGGGGCGGCGCGCCACCGGCGAGGAGCTTGAGGTCGTCGGCGGTGAGCTCGGCGAGCGTCTCCTTGTTGAGCGTCAGCGTGCGCTTCACGGGTCCTCCTGGGTGGGCGGCGGGGTTCGGCTGGCGGTTCGCCGCGAGCGCGCCGTCTCCTGCCGCCGGCCCGTCCGGCGGGCTTCTCCGGATCCCCTGTTCTGCAAACGGTCGCCAGACGGCACAATGCCGGGGTGCCTCTCCCCCTCGACGGCGCCACCCAGACGTGGCGCCCACTTCTCAGTGGTCCCGACATCGACCGTGCCCAGAGCGCGGTCGCCGAGATAGCGGATGCCGTACGCGACCCCGCCGTGCCCGAGCTCGACGCCGACTTCGCCAACCCCGGCGTGGCCGGAGGGACGTCAGGCGCGGCCGTCTTCTTCGCCCAGATCGGCGAGGAGAAGGTCGCGCTCGACTTCCTCGACCGCGCGATCGAGCGCGCGTCGGAGGACATGCCGTCCCTCCCGCTCTACGTCGGCACGCCCGGCGTCGGGTGGGCGATGGCGTACCTCGAGCGCTCCGTCCTCGACGGCGAGGAGGGCGACAACGACGTCGACGAGCTCGTCGCGACGGGCCTGCGCAGCGAGCGCTGGCTCGCGCGGCAGGAGTTCGACCTGATCCGCGGCGTCACCGGCCTCGGCGTCTACCTGGTCGAGCGCCGCCGCCCGATCGACGGCGTGGTCGACGCGCTGCTGTCGATGGCGACGGAGACGCCCGACGGGCACACGTGGTGGGTCGACCCCCGCTCGGTGCCGCCGGAGCGCGCGGAGATGTTCCCCAAGGGCTACTACGACGTCGGCATCGCCCACGGCCAGGCCGGCGTCATCGCGGTGCTCGCGCACGGCCTCGCGCAGGGCGGCGAGAGCGCCCGCCCGCTGCTCGAGTCGACGCTGCGCTGGCTGCGCGCCCAGCGCCTCCCCGCCGACCGCGGCCCTGGCCGCTACCCGCTGCTGTTCGGCCCGGACGAGCCGGCCACCGGCGGGCGCATGGCGTGGTGCTACGGCGACCTCGGCGTCTCCGTCGCGCTGCTCGCAGCGGGCCAGGCGCTGCGCGACGAGGAGACGCTGAGCGAGGCGTACGACCTCGCGCTCTCCTGCGCCGACCGCACCGTCGAGAACACCGGGGCGATCGACGCCAGCCTGTGCCACGGCTCGGGCGGCATCGCGCTGCTGTTCGCGCGTCTGGCGCACGCGTTCGACGACGACCGCCTCGCCGACGCCGCCACGCGGTGGGCGAAGGTCGTGCTCGCGATGCGCGTGCCCGGCGAGCCGGTCGCGGGCTTCCGGTACTCCGTGCCGGTGGGCGACGAGCGCGGCTGGGAGCCGCGGGCCGGCCTGCTCGAAGGCGCCATCGGCCCCGGCCTCGCGCTGCACGCGCTGTCCAGCGACGTCGCGCCCGACTGGGACCTGCTGTTCCTGACGAGGCCCGTGCGATGAGCCTGGAGCACTCCGGCGCGTACGTCGTGCGCGCCCCGCTGCTGCCGTTCGACACCGTGGCCCGGCTCGACTCGGGCGAGGCCGCCGCGGCGGCCTGGCGCTCCGGCGCGGGCCTGGCCGAGGCCGTCGCCGCCGACCGCGAGGTCCTCGCGCGCAACCTCGACGACCTGCTCGCCGACCCCGTCGTGCGCGAGGCCGTCTGGCTCGCCTCGCCCGTGCTGGACGAGCGGCTCGACGCGGGCGAGGACCTCGTCCGCCCGCTGCTGTCGTACGTCACGCGCATGTCGATGCGCAGCACGCCGTTCGGCCTGTTCGCGGGCTGCGCGGCGGGGCCGATCGGCGGACCGACCGAGCCGATCGCCGTGCCGTCGCGCTCGGAGGCGAAGCGGCACACGCGCCTGGACTTCGGCTTCCTCGCGGCGGTCATCGCGTCGTTGCGCGACGACCCGCAGACCCGCGCCGCGCTGACGTACGTCCCCAACACCGGCCGCTACCGCGCCGGCGGGCGCCTGCGCCTGGCCGAGGCGCGGATCAGCGACGACCGGCGCGTGCGCTACCACCGCGTGACGTTCGAGGAGGACGAGGCGCTCGCCGAGACGCTGCGCCGCGCCGAGGGCGGGGCGACGATCGACGAGCTCGCCGCCGCGCTGACCGACGACGACATCACGATCGAGGAGGCGCGCGAGTACGTCGGCGAGATGGTGGCCGCGCAGCTCCTCGTGCCCAGCCTCGGGCCCCCGGTCACCGGTGACGCGCCCGTCCCCGCGATGGTCGCGGCGCTCAAGCCGCACCCGGCCACCGCGAGCGTCGGCGACGCGATCGCCGAGGCGCAGGCCGAGATCGACGCGATGGACGACGCGGGCCCCGGCGTGGACAGGGCGCGCTACGTCGACCTCGCCGACCGCCTGCGCAAGGTCGACCCCGACCTGCGGACCGACCGGCTCTTCCAGGTGGACCTCGGCCTCGGCGCCGCGCCGTCGCCGCTGCCCGACGCGGTGATGCGCGAGGTGCGCCGCGCCGTGGACGTGCTGCACCGGATGGCGAAGTCGCCCGCCGAGGACGAGCTCTCGCGGTTCCGCGACGCGTTCCAGAGCCGCTACGAGGACCGGGTCGTCCCGCTCGCGGAGGTGCTGGACGAGGAGATCGGCCTCGGCTTCGGGCCGGGCCCGGCGCTGTCCGCCGAGGGCGCTCCCCTGCTGGCCGGCGTGGCCGGCCGCGGCGGCGGGCGCGGCGGCGCGCAGTGGTCGCAGACCGACGCGTACCTGCTCAAGCTCCTTCGCCAGCCGTCGGTCGACCTCACCGACGCCGACGTCAAGGCGCTCTCGGGCGACAAGCCGCTGCCGCTGCCCGACGCGATGTCGGCGACGTTCGTCCTCGCCAAGCACGGCGAGCACGACTTCCGCGTCGTCCTCACCGCGATCAGCGGCCCTTCGGGCGCGCGCCTGCTCGGCCGCTTCTGCCACGTCGACCCCGGCATCGAGGCGCTCGTCCGAGACCACGTCGCGGCCGAGGAGGCCATGCGTCCTGGCGCGGTGTTCGCCGAGATCGTGCACCTGCCCGAGGGCCGGATCGGCAACATCCTCGCGAGGCCGGTGCTGCGGCCGTACGAGATCGAGTTCCTCGGCACGTCGGGGGCGGAGGGGACGCTGCCGTTCGACGACCTGCTCGTGACCGTGCAGGGCGACCGCGTCGTCCTGTGGTCGCGGCGGCTCGACCGCGAGGTGATCCCGCGGCTGACGAGCGCGCACAACCACGTGACGGGCGCGCTGGCGCCGTACCGGTTCCTCGCCGCGCTGCAGTACCAGGGCGTGTCCCCGACGCTGCGCTGGTCGTGGGGGGCGCTGGAGACGTCGTCGGCGTTCCTGCCGCGCGTGACGTACGGCAGGCTCGTGCTGTCGCGCGCGACGTGGCAGCCGTCGTTCGAGGACCTCGACGAGCTGAACAAGGCGAAGACCCCGGTCGACCGCTACGCCGCGATGCAGCGGCTCCGCGAGAAGCTGGACCTCCCCCGCCACGTCGTCCTCGCGGCCGGCGACAACGAGCTGCCGCTCGACCTCGACAAGGTCGGCGCCGCCGAGCTGCTCGGCCACTACGCGGGCCGCGGCCTGCGGCTGCACGAGCTCTACCCGAACCACGACGAGCTCTACGCCACGTCGCCCGACGGCCCCCGCGCGCACGAGGTCGTCGTGCCGCTGATCCGCAAGGGCGAGCCCGAGCCCGAGCGGGTGTGGGCCGCGCCGCCCGCGGAGGAGGTGTTCCCGCCCGGGTCGGAGTGGATGACGGCGAAGCTCTACTGCGGCCCCGCCTCGGCCGACACTGTGCTGAGGGAGGGCGTGGCGCCGTTCGTGCGCGCGCTCGGCGGCGCTGTGGACGGGTGGTTCTTCATCCGCTACGGCGACCCGGACAACCACCTGCGGGTCCGCTTCCAGGCCCCTCCGGAACGGCTCTGGGGCCAGGTGCTCCCGGCGTTTCGGCAGGCGCTGTCGCCGCTGCTCGACCAGGGCGTCATCCGTCGCGTGCTGATCGACACGTACCGCCGCGAGGTCGCGCGCTACGGCGGCCCCGAGGGCGTGCGGCTGGCCGAGCGGTTCTTCCGCGCGGACAGCGCGTTCACGCTCGACGTGCTGTCGGTCGCCGGCGGCGACGAGGGGCTCGACCTGCGCTGGCGGCTCGCCGTCGCGGGCACCGACCGCATCCTCGCCGACGCCGGGCTGGCGCTCGCCGACCGCCGCGCGATCGTGAAGATGCAGCGCGACGGCTACGTCCGCGAGCAGGGCGACACCGGCGAGAGCGCGAAGCGGCGCTCGGGCAAGCTGTTCCGCGACGAGCGGGCGGCCCTGAACGCGCTGCTCGACGGCGAGACCGACAACCAGGCGCTGCGCCTGGGCTTGGCGGCGCTCGACCGCCGCTCCGAGGTGGGGCGCGAGGTGCTGACCCAGGTGCCGCCGCGTAGTTTGGGGAGCCACGTGCACATGCACGTGAACCGCCTGCTGCGTGCCGCGCAGCGTACCCAGGAGCTCGTGGTGCTGGACCTGCTCGACCGCCTCTACGCCGCCCGGATGGCGAGGGGCACGTGACCGAGACGCAGCAGACGCCCAACCGGCCGCTGTTCAGGCCGGAGGCGGTCGAGGCGCACGCGCGCGGGCGCGGCGTCGACGACGAGGGGCTCGAGCTCAAGGAGGAGCGCACCACGTGGGCGTTCCGCCTGCTGCTCCTCGCCCTCGCCGTCGCGATCGCCGCCGGGCTCACCGTTCGCATCGACGAGACCGCGCGCGGACGGGCGACCGTGGCGGGCAACACCGCCGTGGTCGACCTGCCGATCGGCGCGTTCCCCCGTCTCAAGCCGGGACAGCAGGTGCGCCTGCACTCCGCGCGCGGCGAGATCGCGTTCGTCGGGGCGCCGCAGGCGGGCGCGGGCGGCGTGACGACCGTGCCCGTCACCGTGAACTTCACCAAGGGCGAGGTCGTGCCGGGCGAGGCCGAGGTCACGCTGTCGCGGCGCACGCTCGCCGAGCTGCTCCTGGGGCGCGACGGTGGCTAGCCGCGTCAAGTTCCGTTCGCAGGTGGAGCTCGCCGACTGTGGCGCCGCCTGCCTCGGCATGGTCCTGGAGATGCACGGCCACCCGGTGCCGCTGGACGAGGTGCGCTCGGTCTGCGGCGGCGGCCGCGACGGCATCGACGCGCTGACGCTCGTCCGCGCTGCCGAGTACTACGGCCTCGAGGCGCGCGGCGTGAAGACCGAGGTCGAGGACCTCGAGGCGCTCGGCACCGGGGCGATGCTGTTCTGGGACCTGTCGCACTTCGTCGTGCTCGAGGACGTGACCCGCCGCGGCATCGTCATCGTCGACCCCGCCGTGGGTCGGCGGCACGTGCCGTTCGAGCAGGTCCGCAAGTCCTACGCCGGCGTCGCGATCCTGACCGAGCCGGCCGAGGGGACGTTCGAGAAGCGCCCCAAGCGGCCCAACGGCGTCTGGCGCCACGTCGCGCCGCTGCTCGAGCAGCACGGCACGCTGCGCCGCGCGATCGCCACGTCGCTGGT
Source organism: Frankiaceae bacterium (assembly GCA_035940575.1). Lineage (GTDB taxonomy): Bacteria > Actinomycetota > Actinomycetes > BP-191 > BP-191 > BP-191. The sequence continues at coordinate 31,626 of DASZER010000029.1, forward strand.
CCTGCGCGTGCTGCCGCTCGGGCTGCCGTTGCTGCAGGTCGTCCTCATCAACCGCGTCGTGCCCGTACGCGACCAGGGGCTGCTGCTCGTCTTCGTGACGCTGCTCGCGTCGATGGTGGCGTTCCAGTTCCTCACGTCGTGGGTGCGGTCGCGGCTGCTGCTCGACCTGCGGATGCGCGTGGACCAGCGGACGACGCTCGGCTTCCTCGAGCACCTCGTCGCGCTGCCCTACGCGTTCCACCTGCGCCGCTCGTCGGGCGACCTGATGATGCGGCTGCGGTCGAACACGCTCGTCCGCGAGCTGCTCACGACCGGCACCGTGTCGGGCATCCTCGACGGCCTGTTCGCGACGCTGTACCTCGTCCTGCTGTTCGTCATCTCGCCGACCATCGGCTTCGTCACGATCGGGCTCGGCGCGGCGCAGGTGCTCGTGATGCTCGTGTCGCGCCCGGCCACGCAGCGGCTCGCGACGGAGTCGTTGCAGGCCGAGTCGAAGGCGCAGGGCTACGCGTTCGAGCTGCTGGCCGGCATCGGGACGTTGAAGTCGTCGGGCACCGAGGCGCGGGCGGTGGACGAGTTCTCGCGGCTGTTCCGCGGCGAGCTGCGCGTCGCGCTCGCGCGCGGGCGGCTGTCGTCCGTGGTCGACTCGCTCACGGGCACGTTGACGATGGCCTCGCCGCTCGTCGTGCTGACGATCGCGGGCCTGCTCGTCCTCGAGGGCGGCATGTCCCTTGGCACGGCGCTCGCCGTGAACACGCTCGCCGTGTCGTTCCTCGGGCCGCTGGCCTCGATGGTGACGACCGCGCTGTCGATGCAGGTGCTCTCGGGCTACGTCGACCGCCTCAACGACGTGTTCGACACGCCGCGCGAGCAGGCCGGGCGCGAGGTGCGCGAGGCGCCGCGGCTCAAGGGCGCGATCGAGGCGCGCGACGTGCGCTTCCGCTACGCGCCGCTCTCGCCGCTGGTCCTCGACGGCGTGTCGCTCGAGGTGTCGCCCGGGTCGACGGTCGCGCTGGTGGGGCGTTCGGGCTCGGGCAAGACGACGCTCGCGCACATCCTGCTCGGCCTCTACGAGCCGACGGAGGGCTGCGTACGGCACGACGGCATCGACCTCGCGGAGCTCGACGCGGGCAGCGTGCGGCGGCAGTTCGGCGTCGTGACGCAGGAGCCGTACCTGTTCGCGACGTCGATCCGCGAGAACATCGCGTTCGGCGACCCGAACATGTCCCTGGAGGACGTGCGCGAGGCCGCGCGGCTGGCGTGCATCGCCGAGGAGATCGAGCGCATGCCGCTGGCGTACGACACGCTGCTCTCCGACGCGGGAGCGTCGCTGTCGGGCGGCCAGCGCCAGCGCGTCGCGCGCGCGCGGGCGCTCGCGCAGCGGCCGAGCGTGCTGCTGCTGGACGAGGCGACGTCGCACCTCGACGCCGTCAGCGAGGCGGCCGTGCACAAGAACCTGATGGACCTCGGCTGCACGACGATCGTCGTCGCGCACCGGCTGTCCACGGTCGCGCACGCCGACACGATCCTCGTCCTCGACCAGGGCAAGGTCGTGGAGCACGGGCGGCACACGACGCTGCTGCGCAAGCGGGGGGCGTACCACGCGCTCGTCACCGCGCAGCTCGGCGCGTCGACCCGCTCGCGTACCGCCTCGCCGCGCCCCGCGCGCCGGGGCACGACGGCCACGCGCGCGCGGGACTAGCGCGCGCGGGCCGCCTCGGCCCCAACATTGAAGATCACCACGCGGGAGGGTGCCGCGTGGGCTTCAAGGAACGGGGGCCGGGCCGGGGGTGCGCGGTCAGACGCAGACCACGACCCTGTCGCTCAGCAGGTCGGTGACGCAGCGGGCCAGGGGCGAGGTCGGGCACTCGATCCCGGACTGCACGGGGCAGCTCGGCGTCGCGTCGTACGCCGCGCCGTTGACGGCGGCGAGGTCGGCGGTGGCGAGGGGGGCGAGCGCCTCGCGGCGCAGGCGCAGGGTGCGCTTCATCGGGGTCTCCGTTCGAACGGCGCGGGCGCGCGCCGGGATGGGCGGGCCGGGGCCCCGCGGGCCGTCCCGACGAGGCCCCGGTCCGGGTCAGGGGCTACCGCGTGGTGAGGATGCAGGTGCGGTCGATCGTCAGGCACATGAGGACGTCGACCGTCGGGATCGCGCCGGCGGCCCGGACGGAGCCGAGGTCCTCCGGCGTCAGGTCCGCGAGGGTCTCGCGGGACAGCGTGAGGCGGCGCATAGGGGGGCTCCTTCTAGCGCGTCTGGATGCAGCCCTTGAGGCTGAGGCAGTCCGCGAGGGGAACGGTCGGGCACGACGCGTCGATGCTCGCGTGCGTGCACCTGTCGGTGGCGGCGCACAGGTGCGAGCCGCCGGCGACGACGGTGAGCTCGTCGCTGGTGAGGGCGGCGAGGGTCTCGCGCCGGAGGGAGAGGGCACGGGTCTGGGACATCCTGGTCTCCTAGAGGGATCGGAAACGGACGGAACCCCGACTGTGACACGCCTGGCGCCCCCGCACCAGGCGTGTCCCTGCTAGCGGCTGCCGACGAGCGGGGTGATGCACGCCAGCACGTAGAACGTGTGCGGGCAGCCGGTGGTGACCTCGTCGCCGCCGACGATCCCGGTGAGGTCCTGCGGGCTGATCTCGGTGAGCGACTCGCGGTTCAGGCGCAGCGTGCGCTTCATGAGGGGTCCTTCCCTAGAGGGTGGTACGACGCTACAACGGCACGCCCAGCAGTGCGTCGCACAGCGTCGCGACGGTCCTCGGCGCGTCGGCCTCGCGGCCGCCGGCGCGCAACGTCTCCCCCGCCCAGCGGTCGACGGCGGCGAGCGCGAGCGGCGCGTCGAGGTCGTCGGCGAGGTGGCGGCGCACCGCCTCCACGACCGGCCGCGCGTCGGGCCCGGCGTCGGCGCGCGCGGCGAGGCGCCAGCGTTCGAGCCGCGCGTCGGCCGCGACGATGTCGGCGTGGAACCACTCCCACGGCGTGCGGTAGTGGTGGTTGAGCAGCGCGAGCCGGATCGCGACGGGGTCGTGGTCGAGGCGCAGGTGGCGCAGGAAGACGAGGTTGCCCTTCGACTTCGACATCTTCTCGCCGTGCAGCGACACCATCGAGCTGTGCGTCCAGTGGCGCACGAACGGCCACACGCCGAGCGCGCACGACGCCTCGGCTGCGGACATCTCGTGGTGCGGGAAGATCAGGTCGGTCCCGCCGCCGTGCAGGTCCATCGACTCGCCGAGCGTCGTCCTCGCGATGGCCGAGCACTCGACGTGCCAGCCCGGCCGGCCGCGCCCCCAGGGCGAGGCCCACGCGGGCTCGCCGGGCCGCTCGCGCAGCCACAGCACCGGGTCGAGCGGGTCCTTCTTGCCGGGGCGCGCCGGGTCGCCGCCGCGCTCGCCGGCGAGGCGCACCATCTCCTCGCGCGGCAGGTTGCCGACCGAGCCGAAGTGCGGCGCGGCGGCGACGGAGAAGTAGGTGTCGCCGTCGAGCTCGTACGTCGCGCCGGCCTCGCGCAGCAGCCCGATCATCTCGACGATGTGCGGCATCGCCTCCACCGCGCCGACGAAGTGCGTGGGCGGCAGGACGTTGAGCGCCGCCATGTCGTGGCGGAACTGCTCGGTCTCGCGCGTCCCCAGCGCCTCCCACTCGTCGGAGGTCTCGGCGGCGCGCTCGAACAGCGGCTCGTCCACGTCGGTGACGTTCTGCGTGTACGTCACGGCGTGGCCCGCGTCGCGGAGCACGCGCGTGACGAGGTCGTACGTGAGGTTCGTCATCGCGTGCCCGAGGTGGGCGGCGTCGTACGGCGTGATGCCGCAGACGTACATGGTCGCGGTCGGCCCCGGCGCGAGCGGGCGCACCTCCCCCGTCGCGGTGTCGTGCAGCCGCAACGGCGGCCCGCTCCCGTCGAGCGTCGGGGGTGCCGGGACCGACCATGACTCCATGGGTGCCAGCCTAGGGCGTGTCTCGTCAGGTGCCCCGCGCGGCAGATCGGGGCTGGGGAGACACGTCCTGGGACGCTACCCGCAGGCGCTCGTCAGCAGCGTCTCGTAGATCACGCGGACGCAGGCGTTGACCGGCACGGTCGGGCACGACTCGTCGAACGACGCGCCGTGCGTGACCTCGCACAGGTGCGAGCCGCCCGCGACCGCGCCGAGCTCGTCGTCGGTGAGCGCGGTGAGCGACTCGCGACGCAACGACAGCCGGGTCACCACGTGCAGGTCTGCTCGGTGACGCGGCGCGTCAGGGCGACGACGTCGGGCGGGGTGAGGACGCAGGCGTTGCAGGCGGAGGCCTGGTACGTCACGCAGACCGGCGTGGCGCCGCCGGCGACGCCGGTGAGCTCGTCGGCGGTGAGGTCGGCGAGGGTCTCGCTCTTGAGGGTGAGTCGGCGCATGAGGGGATGCTCCTCGGGTCGGGGGCTACGGGCAGATGGCGTTGCTGAGCAGGTTGCAGAGGTAGCACAGCGTCGCCTGGTGGGTCGGGCAGAGCTGCGTCGCGCCGCCGGCGACGCCGGACAGCTCGTCGGCCGAGAGCTCGGCGAGGGACTCGCTCCTGAGGGTGAGCCTGCGCATGAGCGGCTCCTTGGGGTGAGGGGTCAGAACGGCGGCCAGGGTACCGCCGGCCAGTCCGGAGAGGGATAGGGGAACCTCCGCGTCCGCAGCAGGCGCTCGACCCGGTCCACCGTCGCCTCGACCTCGGCCGGCGCGAGCAGCCCGGCCAGCTCCTCGCCGAGCGCGCCTGACGTGAGGTCCCAGCGCAGCGCGGTCAGCACCGCGACCTCCTCGTCGGCGAAGCGCCTTCCCCGCCAGCCCCAGAGGACCGTCCGCAGCTTCGGCTCCACGGAGAACGTCACGCCGTGGTCGACGCCGTGGACGTGGCCGCCGGGGACGGGGAGCAGGTGCCCGCCCTTGCGGTCGGCGTTGTTCACGACCGCGTCGAACAACGCCATCCGCCGCAGCGCCGGGTGGTCGCTCGACACCAGCTCCACGAGGTCCACGCTCTCGTCCACGTCGATCCAGAGCTGCACCATGCCGGGCCCGAGCGGCCCCTCGCGCAGCACGGTCGGCGGCACGACGTCCCAGCCCGTCGCGACCGAGACGGCGTACGCCGCCACCTCGCGGTGGGCGAGCGTGCCGTCGGGGAAGTCCCACAGCGGCCGCTCGCCGCGGATGGGCTTGTAGACGACCGCGCACGTCTCGGTGCCGGACGTGAGCGAGCAGTAGAGGGTGGCGTTGCTCGCGTCCACGAGCCGCCCCTCGATCGCGATGTCGCCGTCGCGCAGCGCCTCGATCACAGGACGAGGTCCGCCCGCAGCTCGGGCCGCACGGCCGCGCGGTACGCGGCGTACGCGGGCCGGTAGCGGGTGTCGTAGCGCGCGAGCACGTCCGCGCCGTCGCGGGCGAGGGCGCGGCGCCACTGCTCGTCCGGGTCGACGTCGACGAACACCCGCGCCGACCACAGGTCGTCCAGCTCGGGCCTGAGCAGGAACACGCCGTCCACCACGACGTCGTCGTGCGCGAGCACCGCCTCGCGCAGCGCCGCGAGGTCGAACGCGTGCGCGTAGTAGCCCTCGGGCGACGGGTGGGCGCGGCGTACGTGCTCCGGCGCGAGGAAGTCGTCGGCGCGCACCCGCGCGACGCCGGTCAGCGCGGCCACGGCGTCGGCGAGCGTCGTCTTGCCGGCCGCGTCGGGGCCGTCGATCGCGACGCGCCCGGGGAGCAGGGCCGCGACGCGCGCGGCGCGGGGGTCAGTGGCCGTGGCCGTTGAGGCGGGCACAGACGTGGCCCTCCGGGTCGAGCGGCCTGCCGCACAGCGGGCACGGCGGGCGGCCCGCCGCCACGACGCGCAACGCCCTCTTCACGAACGCCCGCGCGACGGCCGGCGCGATCCGCACGCGCAGGACGTCGCCCTCGGCCTCCTCGTCGTCGTCCTCAGGCGGCTCGTCGGGCTCCCCCGACTCGGTCATCGCGTGCGCCTCGACCACGACCAGGCCGTCCTCGCCGTCCCACGCGATCGCGAGGGTCCCCACGCGGAACTCCTCGAGGATCGGCTGGTCCAGCGGCGCGACGTCCTCGAGCCCCGGCGGCGGCTCGGCGGGCGCGTCGCCACCGCGGCGGCGTACCTCGTCGAGCAGGTCGCCGAGACGCTCGGCGAGCACCTGGACCTGCGTCTTCTCCAGGGCGACGCTCGTCACGCGCTCGCCGTCGGTGGCCTGGAGGAAGAACGTGCGCTGCCCCGGCTGACCCACCGTCCCGGCGACGAAGCGCTCGGGCGGGTCGAAGAGGAAGACCTGTCGCGGCATGTCTCCGAACCCTAGTCAGGCTCCGGCGCCGCCGCCGACCGGCGCGTCGGACGAGGCGCGGGTGCGCCGCTTGCGCTTCGGCGGCATCAGGTCGCCGACGCCGCCGCCGGTGTCGTTGAGGCGCACGACGAACGGCCGCAGCTCGGTGTAGCGGATGACCGTCAGCGAGCACGGGTCGACGTTGATGCGCTGGAACTGGTCGAGGTGCAGCCCGAGCGCGTCCGCGACGATCGCCTTGATGACGTCGCCGTGGCTGACCGCGACCCACGTCGCGTCGGGGCCGAGGCGCGCGTTCCAGTCGCGGACGCAGTCGACGGCGCGCGCGGACACCGCCCGCAGCGACTCCCCGCCGGGGAACGTCACCGCCGACGGGTGCGCCTGGACCTGCCGCCAGAGCGGGTCCTTCGCGAGGACCTTGAGCTCCTTGCCGGTCCAGTCCCCGTAGCGGCACTCACCGAGCCGCTCGTCGGTCTCGACGGGCCGCCCGAGGGCGGCGGCGGTCTCGGCGCAGCGTTCGAGCGGCGACGACACGACGGCCGCGACGGGCACCGGTGCGAGCCGCTCCCCCAGCGCGCGGGCCTGCTCCTGGCCGCGCTCGTCGAGGTGCAGGTCGGGCGTCCAGCCCGCGAGGACCGGGCCCGTGAGGTGCGTGAGGCCGTGGCGTACGAGCAGCAGGGTGGTCACAGCGTCCCCGGCCGCGCGCCCGTGGAGATCAGCAGGAGGATCGCGGCGGCGGCCGCGAGGCGGTACCACATGAACGCCCCCAGGCTGTGCCGCCGCAGGAACGACAGCACCCCGAACACCGCCAGCGCGCCGCTGATCCCCGACGCCACGATGCCGACCGCGAACTGCGCCCCGAGCCCGCCGGAGCCGCCGTCCAGCGACAGCGCGGAGTACACGCCCGCGCCGAGGATCACCGGCAGGCTCATCAGGAACGAGAACCGCGCCGCCGCGTCCCGCGACACGCCCGTCGCGCGCGCGGCGGTGATCGTGACGCCCGAGCGCGAGACGCCCGGCATCAACGCCGCCGCCTGCGCCAGCGACATCGCGAGGACGTTGCGCCGCCCGAGGTCCTCGTAGCCGGTGGCCTGGCGGGCGCGCCGGTCGACCCACCACAGCAGCACGCCGAACACCGCCAGGAACACCGCGATCTGCCACGGGTGCCCGAGCCTGTCGGTGATCACGCCCTCCAGCGTCGCGCCCGCGATCGCCGACGGCACCGCCGACAGCACGAGGAACCACGCGAGCCGCTCCTGCGGCGACTCCACCCGGCGCTTCGCGACCGAGCGGAACCACGCCACGACCAGCGCCCACAGGTCCCGCCGCAAGTACGCCGCCGCGCCGACGAACGTCCCCCAGTGCAGCGCGACGTCGAAGAGCTTGTTGCCCTCCTTGGCGCAGTAGACGGTCTCCCACCCGGCCGCCCACGGCACGAGGATCAGGTGCCCCGACGACGAGATCGGCAGGAACTCCGAGACCCCCTGCGTGAGCCCGAGCACGGCGGCCTGGACGACCGACAGCGAGAAGTGGACGTCGGGCGGGCAGGTCACGAGCCGACGCCCGCGAGGTCCAGCGCCTCCACGGCGGTACGCAGCGTCGCCACCCGCTCCTCGACGGTCGCGCCGAACGCCGTGACGGTCAGCGTCGTCACGCCCGACTCGGCGAACGCCCGCATCCGCTCGGCGATGCGCTCCTTCGGCCCGAGCAGCGACGTCGAGTCCACGAACTCCAGCGGCACGGCCGCCATCGCGCCGGCGTAGTCGTGCGCGAGGTAGCGGTCCTGGACCTCCTGCGCCGCCTGCTCGTAGCCCATCCTGCGGGCGAGGGCGTTGTAGAAGTTCTGCTCGCGCGAGCCCATGCCGCCGACGTACAGCGCGGCGTACGGGCGCACGGGGTCGGCGCACGCGGCGACGTCGTCGCCGACGACCATCGGCACGGTCGGCACGACGTCGAAGCCTTCCATCCCCCGCTCCCCGCGGCCGCGCGCGATCGAGGCGAGGTGCTCCTTCGCGTGGTCGGGCGAGTAGAAGACCGCGAGCCAGCCGTCGGCGACCTCGCCGGTCAGCTCGAGGTTCTTCGGGCCTACGGCGGCGAGGTAGACCGGGATCGACTCGCGGACGGGGTGGACGATCAGCTTCAACGCCTTGCCCGGCCCGTCGGGCAGCGGCAGCGGGTAGTGCGGGCCCGGCGCGGTGAGCCGCTCCCGGGTCAGCGCGCGGCGCACGACGTCGACGTACTCGCGGGTGCGGCCGAGGGGCTGCGCGTAGCGGACGCCGTGCCACCCCTCGGAGACCTGCGGCCCCGAGACGCCGATGCCGAGCCGGAACCGCCCGCCCGACAGCGCGTCGAGCGACGCGGCCGTCATCGCCGTCATCGCGGGCGAGCGGGCGGGGATCTGCATGATCCCCGAGCCGACGTCGATGCGTTCGGTCTGCGCGGCGACCCAGGTGAGGACGGTGACGACGTCGGAGCCGTACGCCTCCGCCGCCCACGCCACCGAGAAGCCGAGCCGGTCCGCCTCCCGCGCGAGCGCGACGCCGTCGCGCGCGTCCTGCGCGGTGCTCCAGTAGCCGAGGTTCACCCCGAGTCGCATGAGCGCGAACCTACAGGTAGCCGCCGGCCATGCCGGGCCCGCCCGCGGGCGGCACCTGCGCGACCGGCGAGCCCTCCTCGCGGAACGTCCGCCCGCCGAAGCGCGCCTTGATCTCGTCGTCGTAGCGGTCGGCGGTCGCGGCGACGGCCGCGATCGCGCGGGCGAGCGAGCTGTCGTCGAGCTCGTGCGCGGTCAGCACGTGGTCGCACCAGACCGCGCGGTTGGCCGCGTCGACCGAGAACCGGCCGAGCGCGAGCGTGAAGTTGATCCCGAGCAGGAACGGCGCCAGCGCCGGGTTGTCGAGCGGGACGTCGACGTTGGTGATGGAGAACACCCGCACCATCGCCGACGCGTCGACCATCCGCGTCTGCGCGAACACCCGCACCGAGCCGACGTCGACCGCGTGACCGCCGTCGTCGAGCTCGATCACCTCGGGGAACATCGAGCGAAGCACCGACTCCACCCGCGCCCGCGCGACGTCCAGGTCGTCCTCGGCGCCGGTCGAGCGGCGGCCCGGCGAGCGGCGCCAGAAGTCCTCCAGCGGCCCGGTCGAGACGACCCAGTGGATCTGCCCGCCGGGGCCGACCGCGACGTCGAGGCTGAGCATGTCGGTGACCCAGCCGAGGAGCCCGCGCACCATGTCGGCCGACGTGTCCGCGGGCAGCGCGAACAGCCCCTCCACGGCGTCGGGGCCGTAGACGACGGTCAGGGTGCCGAGGCGCGCGGCGTCGGCGCCGACGAGGTCGTACGACTCCGAGGTCGCGGTGCGGAGCGTGCGCCGGAGGTTCAGCGGCTGCTCCTGCCCCTCGGGCGGCGGCGCGGCACCGGGCGCGGCACCGGGCGCGGCGTCGGCGGGCGGAGGGGGCGAGGGGATGTCGGTCGGCTGCGTCACCCGCCGAGCCTACGTCGTGCGGGAGGGCGTGGCCGGTACCGTCGAGCCATGAAGCACCGGCACCTCGGCCGCAGCGGCCTGGTCGTGTCGCGCCTGGCGCTCGGCACGATGACGTGGGGCGGCGACACCGACGACGACGACGCCGAGCTGCAGCTCCGCGCGTTCCGCGAGGCGGGCGGCACGCTGATCGACACCGCCGACGTCTACGTCAAGGGCGCCAGCGAGCGCACGCTCGGCGCGCTGCTGTCCAAGGACGGCGGCCGCGAGGAGGTGCTGATCGCGACCAAGGCGTGGGGCGCGACCGGCCCTGGCCCGATGGGGCGCGGCGCGTCGCGCGGGCACCTGCTCAACGCGCTCGACGCGTCGTTGCAGCGCCTCGGCACCGACTACGTCGACCTGTGGCAGGTGCACGCGTGGGACCACAGCACGCCGCTGGAGGAGACCCTCGCCGCGCTGGAGACCGCGGTGCACTCGGGCCGCGTCCGCTACGCCGGCATCTCGAACTTCACCGGCTGGCAGCTCGCCAAGGCCGCCGCGATCTCCCCCGTGCCGCTCGTGTCGGCGCAGATGGAGTACTCGCTGCTCCAGCGCGGCATCGAGCGCGAGGTCGTGCCCGCCTGCCTCGACGCGGGCGTCGGGCTGCTGCCGTGGTCGCCGCTCGGGCGCGGCGTGCTGACCGGCAAGTACCGCAACGGCCGCGTCCCCGCCGACTCGCGGGCGGCGAGCGAGAACTTCTCGTCGTTCGTGGAGCCGTACCTCGAGGACGACCGCACGCACATCGTCGACGCGGTGCTGACCGCCGCCGAGGGGCTCGGCGTGACGCCGGTCGCCGTGGCGCTCGCGTGGGTGCGCGACAGGCCCGGCGTCGTCTCGCCGATCGTCGGCGCCCGTACCGCGACGCAGCTCACCGCGTCGCTGGCGGCGGAGAACGTCACGCTGCCCGACTCGATCCGCCAGGCGCTGGACGACGTGTCCATGCCCGCCGCGTCGTACCCGGAGCGGACGTCGTTCCTGACCCACCACGCCGACGTCGAGCTGCTCTCCTAGCCGACGCAGGCTTCCCCGAGGACGGGGAGCTCGGCGTGCACGCAGAGCACGCTGTCGTCGTCCGTACGCGGCCGCGCCACGACGGCGACGCCGCGCTCGCCCGAGCCCACGCGTACGACGTCGCGGCGCGCGACGGGCCGCGGGCGCGCCACGGCGCGGGCGGGCGCGACGGCGGCGGGGCGA
>DASZER010000030.1:0-23477 GCA_035940575.1 Frankiaceae bacterium
GGCGTTCACGTCGCTCGAGAAGCTCTACGTCACGACCGAGGACGTCACCCCGCCCGCCGTCGCGGGCGCCGACTCGGCCGTCGCGCGCATCGAGCGCATCTACGCCGACTCGTCGAAGAAGCGGCTCTACTACGTCCGCCAGACCGTCAAGGTCGGCGTGGGCCGCTCGGTCGTCGCGCTGGAGCACGCGTTCATCCAGCCGAGGTCCGACCCGACCGGCGCGGACTTCACCAAGACCGTGGCCCTGCTGTCGAAGCAGGTCGCCAAGGTCGTCGCGAAGCCTCTCGCCTAGCGAGGGCGGGTCACCCGTCGGGCGCGCGGGCCGACGGGATCACCGACCGCATCGCCGACTTCATCTCGCCTGCCGCCTCGGCCACCGCCTCGGTCGCACGCCGGCCGTGTGCCGCCGCTTCCCAGGCGGCCAGACCCGGCAGCCGCGTCGCCGCCTCGGGGTCGTGGATGCACAGGTCCATCTCCGCCATCTGGCGCTGATGGTCGAGCACTGCCGTGACGATGAAGTACGCCGCCATGGCGAACGGTGCCGCCGGCGCAAGCAGGTAGAAGCTCACGGATCGCCTCCCGGGCCGAGACCCGGGCGCGGTTCGACCGGGTCGCTAGATCAAGGGGAGAGCGACCCGGTTCGGAGCGTGCGGCTGTACGGAGTCGCGCAGCAGGCGCATCGTCGGGGGAGACGTAGTCCTCGCGAAGCGAGGCGTCACGCGCGGCAGTCGCACCGTGTCGTAGACGAGCGACACGTGCGGCGGCCTCGGCGCGAGCGCGCGGATGACGCGCCGCCCGGCGTTCCTGATGACGGCGAGAACGGCGGTGACCGGGGCGAGTGCCTCGGCAGCAGCCGCCGCGAACTGCCTCGCCACGGCGTGGATCGTGCCGAGCCCCTGGAGCAGCGGCGCGACAGCGCGGCGTGCGGCTTCCGCAATGGCCGTGAAGGTCGCCATCACTCCACGAGGAACCGTCGGAAGGGAGACGGTCGGGACGGTCGGCATCCGGAGCGTCGGCACGGTGGGCATCCGCACGGTCGGCATCGTGGGAATCCGTACGGTGGCGACCGTAGGCATCCGCATCGCGGCGACGGCGGCCGAGGTGGAGATGACGTGCGTCGCGTCACCGACGATCATCGCGACACCTCCCCTCCCGGCGCGGTCGTGCCCGCTGCCGTGAGTGTCCCCGCTCGCCGATCGTGAGAAACGGCTACCGGACGACCCGACACGGGCGTCGGTTTGACGTGCTAGCAGCCAGCAAGCGACCCTTCGGCCATGAACATCGTGGTGTGCGTGAAGCAGGTCCCCGACACCTGGGCCGAGAAGAAGCTCGACCCCACGGACAAGACCGTGGACCGGGCGAGCGTCGACGGCGTCATGAACGAGATCGACGAGTACGCCGTCGAGGAGGCGCTGCGCCTCAAGGAGGCCCACGGCGGCGAGGTGACCGTCCTCACGATGGGTCCCGCCAAGGCCGTCGAGACGATCCGCAAGGCGCTGTCCATGGGCGCCGACAAGGCCGTCCACGTCAGCGACGACGCCCTCCACGGCACCGACGCGCTCGGCACGTCGCACGCGCTGGCGAAGGCGCTCGGGACCATCGAGGGCTGGGACCTCGTGATCGCCGGGTCCGAGTCGACCGACGCCCGCATGTCGGTCGTGCCCGCGATGCTCGCGGAGCAGCTCGGCGTCCCGCAGCTCACGATGGCGCGCAAGGTCACCGTCGACGGGAGCACCGTTCGCATCGAGCGGCAGACCGAGACCGGCTACGACGTCGTCGAGGCCTCCACGCCCGCCGTCGTGTCCGTCGTCGAGAAGATCAACGAGCCGCGCTACCCGTCGTTCAAGGGGATCATGGCCGCGAAGTCGAAGCCGCTGACGACCCTCACGGTGGCCGACGCGGGCATCGACACGTCGCTGGTCGGCCTGGCCGGCAGCAAGAGCGAGGTCGTGGAGTTCGCGGCCCGCCCGCCGCGCGAGAGCGGCACGATCGTCAAGGACGAGGGCGACGGCGGGACGAAGCTCGCCGAGTTCCTCCAGTCGCAGAAGTTCATCTAGGAGCCCCTGAACATGGCCGAGATCCTCGTCCTCGTCGAGCACGCCGACGGCACGCCCAAGAAGGTCACGCTCGAGATGCTGACCAAGGCCCGGGCGCTCGGTGAGCCGTCCGCCGTCTTCGTCGGCCGCAACTACGCCGCCGCCAAGGAGCGCCTCGCCGAGTACGGCGCGCAGAAGGTCTACGTCGCCGAGGGCGACGAGTACGCCGACCACGTCGTGGCGCCGGCCGCCGAGGTGCTCGCGCACCTCGTCGCCGAGAAGTCGCCGGCCGCGGTGTTCGTCGCGTCCTCCGCCGAGGGCAAGGAGATCGCGGCGCGTACGGCCGTCAAGACGTCGTCGGGCGTCCTGACCGACGCCGTCGACGTCGCCGAGGGCTTCGTCGCGACGCAGAACGTCTTCGGCGGCGCGACCGTCGTCCAGTCGCGCGCGCAGGGCACGCCGATCGTCTGCCTCCGCCCGAACAGCACCGCCCCCGTCGCCGAGGCCGGCCCCGCGGCCGAGGAGCAGGTGTCGCTGACGCTGTCCGACTCCGCGAAGCTCGCCAAGGTCGTCGACCGCGTCGTGGAGGAGAAGGGCGGCCGCCCGGACCTCACCGAGGCGTCGATCGTCGTCTCCGGCGGGCGCGGCCTCGGCGGCGCCGAGCACTTCGCGCTCATCGAGGGCCTCGCCGACTCGCTCGGCGCGGCGGTGGGCGCGAGCCGCGCCGCGACCGACGCCGGCTGGTACCCGCACCAGAACCAGGTCGGCCAGACCGGCAAGACCGTCTCGCCGCAGCTCTACATGGCGATCGGCATCTCCGGCGCGATCCAGCACCGCGCGGGCATGCAGACGTCCAAGACGATCGTCGCGGTCAACAAGGACCCCGAGGCGCCGATCTTCTCGATCGCGGACTTCGGCGTCGTGGGCGACCTGTTCAACGTCGTGCCGCAGCTCACCGAGGAGATCGCGAAGCGCAAGGGCTAGGCCGGTAGGGTCGAGCCCATGCCAGCGTGGGACCGAGGTACGCCGCAGCAGCAGGCGAAGGTGCGCGACGCCGCGCTCCAGCGCCAGCTCCGTGACCGGGTGGGGCCGTTCTCGCCGTTCTGGCGCGAGCGCTTCACCGCGTTGCGCGTCCCCGCGACGTCGATCGCGTCGGCGGCCGACCTGCCGAAGCTGCCCGCCGTCGGCGAGCGCGACGTCTGCCCGACGGGCGACCCCGCCGACGCGGCACGGCTCGTGCTCCAGGCGGACGAGGCAGGGTTCGCGCTGCACGCGTTCGGGCCCGACCTGCGCAAGGCGCTGCTACGCCGTGTCTCCGGCGCCGACCAGTACCGCCGCCAGGTCGAGGCGGAGACGCGGCCGACGACGTTCCACTTCGGCGGGCGCGCGATGCGCTTCCCGATCGCGTCGACGCGCAACGACCTCGACGTCGTCGCGCGCGCCGGCAGCCGCGCCTGGCAGGTGCTCGGGCTGACCAGCGGCGACGTGCTCGTCTCGGCCGTGCCGATGACGGCCTCGCTCGACCACTTCTTCCTCACCTACGCCGCCATCGGCGCGGGCACGCCCGCGCTGTTCCCCGGCTCCGACCCCGACGCGGTCGGTGACGCGTTCCGGCTCGTCGCGGCGACCGTCCTCGCGGTGCGCCCGCAGGAGGCGCTGGACGTCCTCGACGGCGTCGACACCACGTCGGTCAGGACGGTGCTGCTGGTCGGCGCGGCCGACGCGGCGTTGCGCGACGAGGTCGCCGCGGCCGTGCCCGACGCGACCGTGCTCGGCCTCTGGGGGCCCGAGGAGCACCGCGTGATGTGGGCCGAGTGCCGCGAGAGCGCCGGGTCGCCGACGGGCTGGCACACCTACCCCGACATCGACCACGTCGAGGTCGTCGACCCCGAGACCGGCACGCAGGCGAACGGCGGCGGCGAGCTCGTGCTCACCCAGCTCGGCCTCGCGGGCAGCGCGCTGCTGCGGTGGCGTACCGGAGACGTCGTCCCCTCGGCGCTCGCGAACGACCCGTGCGCGGCCTGCGGCCGTACCGTCCCCCGCGTCCCGACCGACGTCGCCACCTCCGCGCTGCACGTCGAGGCGACGCTGCGCGGCGCCCGCGCGACGCTCGACCTCCGCGCGATCGCGGGTGCCCTCGCCGGCCGCCCCGACCTCGCGGACTGGATGGTCGAGGTCGCGCCGTCGCCCCGCGCGGGCGGCGACGACCTGCTCGTCTACGTCGCGCCCAAGGGCGACGAGACCGACGCGGCGGTGGGCGCGTACCGCGACGTCCGCGCCGTCGCCGGCGTGCCGCCGTCGCAGGTCGTCGTGCTGACGACCGACGAGCTGGCGTCGCGCCGCGACGCCGAGTCGCGAAGGGTCGTCGTACGCCGCTAGTAGGGCTTGAGCCCGTTCGGTCCCCCTCCCGAAGGAGTTCCCATGCGATCGCTCATCGCCGCGTCGCTGGTCGCGACCGCCGCCGCCCTCCTGCCCGCCGCGCCCGCGTCGGCGTGCATCGACCTGTACGTGCCGGTGGTCGGCTCGTTCTGCGACCCGGACCCGTGCCCGTGGCTCGCGAGCCAGACCGGCGTCGGCTGCCCGTAGGAGGCGGCGCCGGTAGTCTGGCGGTCTGATGGTGTATCTCGACCACGCCGCGACGACGCCGATGCTCCCCGAGGTCCTGGCGTCGATGACGCCGTACTTCCTCGACGAGCCGGGCAACCCGTCGTCGCTCCACGCGTCCGGCCGCCGCGCGCGCCGGGCCGTCGAGGAGGCGCGCGAGACGATCGCGCTCGCGCTCGGCGCCCGGCCGTCGGAGGTGGTGTTCACCGGCAGCGGCACCGAGGCCGACAACCTCGCCGTGAAGGGCCTCTACTGGGCCCGCCGCGCCGCCGACCCCGCCCGCACCCGCATCGTCGCGTCGTCCGTCGAGCACCACGCCGTCCTCGACGCGGTCGACTGGCTGGTCGAGCACGAGCGCGCGACCGTGACCTGGCTGCCGGTGGACGCGTACGGCCGCGTCTCCCCGTCGTCGCTGCGCGACGCGCTCGGCGACGACGTCGCGCTCGTCACCGTGATGTGGGCCAACAACGAGGTCGGCACCGTCCAGCAAGTCGCCGAGCTCGCGGAGGTCGCGGCGGAGGCGAGGGTGCCGTTCCACACCGACGCGGTGCAGGCGGTGGGGCAGCTCGACGTGACGTTCCTCGACGGCGTCTCCGCGCTGACCATCACGGGCCACAAGATCGGCGGGCCGAAGGGCGTCGGCGCGCTGCTGCTGCGTACCGGCGTCGCGTGCACGCCGTTGCTGCACGGCGGCGGGCAGGAGCGCGACGTGCGCTCGGGCACGTTGGACACGCCGTCGATCGTCGGCCTCGCCGCGGCCGTACGCACCGCGGTCGAGCAGCGCGTCACCAACGCCGCCCGCCTGCGCGGCCTCCGCGACTCGCTCGTGAAGGCCGTCACGGAGGCCGTTCCCGACGCCACCCTCAACGGCCACCCGACCGACCGCCTGCCCTCGAACGCGCACCTGTCGTTCCCCGGCTGCGAGGGCGACGCGTTGCTGCTGCTGCTCGACGCGCGCGGCATCGAGTGCTCGACGGGCTCGGCCTGCACCGCCGGCATCGCGCGCCCCTCGCACGTCCTGACCGCGATGCACCTCGACGAGGAGGTCGCGCGCGGGTCGCTGCGGTTCAGCCTCGGGCACACCACGACCGAGTCCGACGTCGCGGCCGTCGCCGACGTGATCGTCCCCGTGGTCGAACGCGCCCGCCGCGCGGGTCTGACGCCCCTGCCGCGATGAGGGTCCTCGCCGCGATGTCGGGCGGCGTCGACTCCGCCGTCGCCGCGGCGCGCGCGGTCGATGCGGGCCACGACGTGACCGGCGTGCACCTCGCGCTCGCCTCCGCCCCAGCCTCCAACCGCACCGGCGCGCGCGGCTGCTGCACGCTCGAGGACGCGCGCGACGCGCGCCGCGCCGCCGACGTCATCGGCATCCCGTTCTACGTCTGGGACCTCGCCGAGCGCTTCCGCGCCGACGTCGTCGACGACTTCGTCGCCGAGTACGCGGCGGGCCGTACGCCCAACCCGTGCCTGCGCTGCAACGAGCGCATCAAGTTCGCGGCGGTGCTCGACCGGGCGCTGGCGCTCGGCTTCGACGCGATCTGCACGGGCCACTACGCGCGGCTCGTCTCCGGCTCCCTGCACCGCGCGGCCGACGCGGCGAAGGACCAGTCGTACGTCCTCGGCGTCCTCACGCCGGAGCAGCTCGCCGCGTCGCTGTTCCCGCTCGGCGACTCGCTCAAGTCCGAGGTGCGCGCGGAGGCCGCCCGGCGCGGGCTGCTCGTCGCGGACAAGAGCGACTCGTACGACGTCTGCTTCGTCGCCGACGGGGACACCGCCGGGTGGCTGCGTTCGCGGGTGGGCGTCGTGCCCGGCGACGTCGTGGACGCCGACGGCGCCGTGCTCGCGCGGCACGAGGGCGCGTACCAGTTCACGGTCGGGCAGCGACGCGGGCTCGGCGTCGTCGCGCCCGACGGCCGGCCGCGCTACGTCCTGTCGATCGAGCCCGCGACGGCGACCGTGCGGGTCGGCCCCGTCGAGGCGCTCGACGTGCGCGTCGTCTCCGGCGGCCGCGCGCGCTGGGCCGGGCCGGTCCCGCCGAACGGCGCCCGGCTGCTCGCGCAGCTCCGCGCGCACGGCGAGCCCGTGCCCGGGGTCGTGACGGTCGAGGGGGAGGCGCTGACGGTGACGCTGGACGCGCCGGTGCGGGCGGTCGCGCCGGGGCAGGCCGTCGTGCTGTACGACGGCGACCGCGTCGTCGGCTCGGCGACGATCGAGGCGACCCGGTAGCGTCGCGTCCCATGGACGACGTGCGGCTCACGGACCTCGAGGTCATCCAGCGGTTCAGCATCGCGGTACGCGGCGAGACGGCCGACCGCGAGGACGTCGTCGCGGCGTTGCGCGCCGACCTGGCGTGGCTGGAGGGCGCCCGCCGCCCCCGCGCGTCCGCGCCCGTCAAGGAGGCGCCCGCCGCCGCCCCGCGCGCGACGGCCCCCGCGCGCCCGGCGGCCCCGCAGCGCCCGGCGACCCCGGCGCGACCGGCCGCCCCCGCGCCCGCCGCCGCCAAGCCCGCGCCCGCCAAGGCCCGCCCCGCCGCGCCGGCCAAGGCCGCGGCCAAGGCGACGAAGCCCGCCACCAGGACAGCCGCCAAGCCCGCCCCCAAGGCGCCCGCCAAGCCCGCCAAGCCCGCCAAGGCGAGCAAGCCGGCGAAGGCCGCCAAGGCCGCCAAGGCCACGAAGCCCGCGAAGGGCCGCCGCTGACCGCGCCCGCCGCGCCGCACGACCCGCTCGCGCGCCTTCCGGGCGCCGTCGCGACCGGCGTCGGCTCGCTCCCCGGCACCGACCCCGTCGACGCCGCCCGCCTCGTCGCCGGCGAGCTGCCTGACCTCCCGCACCTCCCCGAGCTGCCCGGCCGCGGCCCCGGCGCGGACATGACGGGCCGCACCGCCGCCCTGCTGCCCGGCCTCCACGTCGACCTCCAGCCGGCCGGCTGGCGGTTCGTCGCGCGCCCCGGCACGGACAGCCGCCGGGCCCGCGACTACCTCGCCTGGGACCTCGACGCGGCGGAGCAGGCGTTCGCGGGCTACGAGGGACCGTTCAAGGTCCAGGTGACCGGGCCCTGGACGCTCGCCGCGACGATCGAGCTGCACCGGGGCGACCGCGCGCTGTCCGACCGCGGCGCCGTACGCGACATCGCGGACGCCCTGGACGAGGGCATTGCGGAGCACGTGCGCGAGATCCGCCGCCGCATCCCCGGCGCCGACGTCGTCGTGCAGCTCGACGAGCCCGCGCTGCCCGCCGTGCTCGAAGGTCGCGTCCCGACGGCGAGCGGGTTCGGCACCCTCCGCTCGGTGCCGAGGCCCGAGGTCGCCGCCGCCCTGCGGCTCGACGGGCGCGGGGTCCACTGCTGCGCGGCCGACGTGCCGCTCGACCTGCTGGCAGGGGCGGCGTTCGTCTCCCTCGACCTCGCGCTGCTGACCTCGCGCCGCTACGACGCCCTGGCCGCGCTGCTCGACGGCGGCACGCGGCTGTTCGCCGGGACGACCGACCACGCCCGCCTGCGCCGTGTCGTCTCCGACCTCGGCGCCGACCGGGCGAGAATCGTCGTGACCCCGCCCTGCGGCCTCGCCGGCGCCACCCCCGACGAGGCGCGCGCCGCGCTGAGGCAGGCGCGGGAGCACGCCCGCAGGCTGGAGGAGGACGAGTGAGCGCCGCCCAGCGCCACGCCGAGCTGAGCCGCGTGATCGAGGAGCATCGGGTCGCGTACGAGCTCGCCCAGCCGACGGTCAGCGACGCCGAGTACGACGCCCTCATGCGCGAGCTCCAGGAGCTGGAGGAGGCGCACCCCGAGCTGCGTACGCCGGACTCGCCGACGCAGACCGTGTCGGCGAAGGTGTCGACGTTCGCGCCGGTCGAGCACCGCCAGCGAATGCTGAGCCTCGACAACGCGTTCACGCACGAGGAGCTCGCGGCGTGGGCCGCGCGGGTCGAGCGCGAGGGTGACCCCGCCTACCTCTGCGAGCTCAAGGTCGACGGCCTCGCCGTGGACCTCGTCTACGAGAACGGCGTCCTCGTCACCGCCGCGACCCGCGGCGACGGCCGCGTCGGCGAGGACATCACGCCGAACGTCAAGACGCTCGCCAACGTCCCCACGCGCCTCAAGGGCGCCCCGGCGCTGCTCGAGGTCAGGGGAGAGGTGTACTTCCCCGCCGCGGCGTTCGCCGACCTCAACGCGAGCCTCGTCGCGGCGGGCAAGGTGCCGTTCGCCAACCCGCGCAACACCGCCGCCGGGTCGCTGCGCCAGAAGGACCCGAGCGTCACCGCGTCGCGCGGGCTCAAGCTCGTCCTGCACGGCATCGGCGCCGCCGAGGGCATCGCGCTCGACACGCAGCACGCCGTCTACGACGTCCTGCGCGACCTGGGCTTGCCGGTCTCCGAGCACGCGCGCGTCGTCGAGACGCTCGACGAGGTCGAGGCGTACGTCGCGCACTGGGGCGAGCACCGCCACGACATCGAGCACGAGATCGACGGCGTCGTCGTCAAGGTCGACCAGATCGGGCTGCAACGCCGCCTCGGCTCGA
This sequence comes from Frankiaceae bacterium, assembly GCA_035940575.1. Classification (GTDB taxonomy): domain Bacteria; phylum Actinomycetota; class Actinomycetes; order BP-191; family BP-191; genus BP-191. The sequence goes on from DASZER010000030.1 coordinate 9,157, forward strand.
CCTCACGCGCGCCGCGCTGGGCGATCGCGTTCAAGTACCCGCCCGAGGAGGTCAACACCCTCCTGCACGGCATCGACGTCGCGATCGGGCGGACCGGCCGCGCGACGCCGTTCGCGATCCTGGAGCCGGTGCTCGTCAGCGGCTCGACGGTCGCGCGCGCGACGCTGCACAACCAGTTCGAGGTGCGCCGCAAGGACGTGCGCCCCGGCGACACCGTCGTCGTGCGCAAGGCCGGCGACGTCATCCCCGAGGTCGTCACGTGGGTCGGCGACGAGAAGGAGCACCACGCGCGCCCCGAGTGGGTCATGCCGGCGACGTGCCCCGCGTGCGGCACGACGCTCGCCCCCGCCAAGGAGGGCGACGTCGACTACCGCTGCCCCGACAACAGGTCGTGCCCGGCGCAGCTCCGCGAGCGGCTGTTCCACGTCGCGGGCCGCGGCGCGCTCGACATCGAGGTGCTCGGCTACGAGGCCGCGTCCGCGCTGCTCGACGCGGAGCTGCTGCGCGACGAGGGCGGGCTGTTCGCGCTCACGGCCGAGGACCTCGCCACGTGCCCGTTCTTCACGAAGAAGGACGGCACGCTCAAGGCCAACGCGACCCGCCTGCTCGACAACCTCCGCGAGGCGCGTACGCAGCCGCTCTGGCGCGTGATCGTCGCGCTGTCGATCCGCCACGTCGGGCCGACCGCCGCGCAGGCGCTCGCCCGCGAGATCGGCGACCTCGACGCGATCTTCGCCGCCGACGAGGCGACGCTCGCCGCCGTCGAGGGCGTGGGCCCGATCATCGCCGGCGCCATCGCCGAGTGGTGGGCGGTCGACTGGCACCGCGACGTCGTGGAGGCGTGGCGCGGGCACCTGACGTTCCGCGAGGAGCGCGGCGACGAGGGGCCGCGGCCCCTCGAAGGGATCACGGTCGTGCTGACCGGCGGGCTCGAGGGCTTCAGCCGCGACAGCGCGACCGAGGCGATCCAGAGCCGGGGCGGCAAGGTCAGCGGGTCGGTGTCGAAGAAGACGTCGTTCGTCGTGGCCGGCGACGCCCCCGGGAGCAAGTACGACAAGGCGCTGGAGCTCGGCGTCCCCGTCCTCGACGAGAACGGTCTCCGCGTCCTTCTCGACGAGGGTCCGGAGGCCGCGCGAGGGGCCGTTACCGAAGGACGTTCGTGACGTTCTGAGGTCGTTTCGACCGATTCGTCCCGCGGCTTCGTTCAAGAATTGCCCCGGATGGCCGATGATCCGCGTAGCCGCGGCATCAGCCGAGGCCGTCCCGCCGTACCCAGGAGCCCTTCCCCGATGGTCGACTCCCGAGAGCAAGGACGCGGGCTGTTCTCCGCGTTCACGCTCTACATGGCGACCGTCACGGCGGCGGGCCTCATGTACTCGCTGTCAGAGGTGCGCCACCTCGCGTTCGCCGACGCGCGAACGATGGGCGCGGCGTTCCTCATGGCGGCTGCGCTGCTGGTGCTCGGCGAGCTGCGGCCGCTGTTCACCGGCAAGGACCAGAACGGCGTCGCGACGTCGACGACGTTCGTGTTCGCGCTGCTGCTCCACTGGGGCATCGCGGTCGCCGTCCTCATGCAGGCGATCGCGACGTGCGTCGCCGACCGCACCAACCGCAAGGCGTGGTGGCGCACCGGATTCAACGTCGCGCAGTACTCCCTCTCCTACGGCGCCGCCGGGCTCGTCCTGCGCGCCGTCGGCAGGGGCGCGTCGGCCGGGCACCCGCTCGCGATCAGCGGAGGCGACCTGCCCGCGATCGCGCTGGCGGGCGTGGTGTTCTTCGTCTGCAACGACTTCCTCGTCGGCGTCGCCGTCGCGCTGCACGCCGACGAGCCGGTGTGGAAGACCATCCGCTCCGACCTCGCGTACCAGGGCCTCACGACCGCCGCGCTGCTCGCGCTGTCGCCGCTCGTCGTCGTCGTCCTCGGCTCCGCGGTCGGGCTGCTGCCGTTGCTGCTGCTGCCGTTGTTCGCGGTCTACAAGAACGCCTCCGTCTCCCTGGAACGCGAGCACCAGGCGCTGCACGACACCCTGACCGGCCTGCCCAACCGCAAGCTGCTCCTGCAGAAGGTCGTCGACGCGATCGACGACGCGGAGCGCACCGACGCGCAGGTCGGTCTCTTCCTGCTCGACCTCGACCGCTTCAAGGACGTCAACGACACCCTCGGCCACCACGTCGGCGACGAGCTGCTGCTGCACGTCGGCGAACGGCTCGCGTCCGTGCTGCGCCCGCAGGACACCGTCGCGCGGCTCGGCGGCGACGAGTTCGGCGTGCTGCTGCCGGGCATCCGCGACCGCGCGGCGGCGGAGGAGATCGCGGAGCGCATCCGCACGGCGCTGATCCAGCCGTTCGTCCTGCACGACGTCGCGCTCGACCTCGAGGCGTCCATCGGCATCGCGCTGTACCCCGCGCACGCGTCCGACTCCGATGGGCTCATGCAGCGCGCCGACGTCGCGATGTACCACGCGAAGGAGACGCGCAGCGGCATCGAGACCTACGACGCCGACCGCGACCCGCACAGCACGCAGCGGCTGTCGCTGTTCGGCCAGCTCCGCCGCGCGATCGAGGACGGCGAGCTCGTCCTGCACTACCAGCCGAAGGTCGACCTCGAGACCGGCAAGGTCGCCGGCGTCGAGGCCCTCGTCCGCTGGCAGCACCCCGAACGCGGCCTCCTCGCGCCCGACACGTTCGTCCCGCTCGCCGAGCAGACCGGCCTCATGAAGTCGCTCACCGCGAACGTCCTCGGGCAGGCGCTCCGGCAGACCGCCGCGTGGTCCGAGGCCGGGCTGCACGTCCGCATGGCCGTCAACGTCAGCGCGCGCGACCTGCACGACGACACGTTCTGCGACCGCGTCCGCGACGCGCTGTCGGAGACGGGCGTCTCGGCGTCGTTGCTCGAGCTGGAGCTCACCGAGCGCGTCGTCATGGCCGACCCCGCCCGCGCGATGGAGAACCTCACGGCGCTCTCGCGCCTCGGCGTGCGGCTCTCGCTGGACGACTTCGGCACCGGGTACTCGTCGCTCGCGTACCTGCGGCGCCTGCCCGTCACCGAGATCAAGATCGACAAGTCGTTCGTCCTGCGGATGGACGTCGACGACGAGGACGCGACGATCGTCCGCTCGACCATCGACCTCGCGCACGGCCTCGGCCTGCGCGTCCTCGCCGAGGGCGTCGAGACGGCCGAGACGTGGCAGCGGCTCGCCGACCTCGGCTGCGACGCCGCGCAGGGCTACTTCCTCTCGCGCCCGCACCCCGCCGACGTCGTCACCGACTGGCTCGCCGCGCGCGACTCCGTTCCGGTCATGCGCGTGGTCGACGGCGGCCGCAGCCGTCACGGTGGCGCCGAGCCCTCGCGCATCGCGCGGTCATAGGAGCGTTCTGCGAAACTCGGCCCTGCTGCGCCGAGTCCGCGCGACGACCGGCTGCGTTCTCGGTCGCCTGCGGGCATGACCCAGCCCGCAGGCGCCCTGCGGCCTTGCCGGATCGGCACGCGGCGCTCGGCTCGCGACGGGCCGAGCTTCGCAGAACCCTCCTAGGACCCCGGGGTCCGCGGACCCTCCTAGACTCCGGCCCATGGCCATCACCCGAGCCGAGGTCGAGCACCTCGCCCGACTGTCGCGACTCGCGCTGTCCGACGAGGAGCTGGACCGCATGGCGTCGCAGCTCGACGTCATCCTCGGCGCCGTCGAGCGCGTGGGCGAGGTCGCCGCCGGCGACATCCCGCCGACGAGCCACTCGGTGCCGTTGACGAACGTGTTCCGTCCCGACGAGGCCCGCCCGTCGCTGGCGCCGGAGGCCGCCCTGTCGGGCGCGCCGGCGAGCGAGCAGGGCCGGTTCCGCGTGCCGCGCATCCTGGACGAGGAATGACCGACCTCACGCGGCTCTCCGCCGCCGACCTGGCGTCGCTCGTCGCCTCCGGCGAGGCGTCCGCCGTCGAGGTCGCGCAGGCGCACCTCGACCGCATCGCCGCCGTGGACGACAAGCTGCACGCGTTCCTGCACGTCGACGCCGAGGGCGCGCTCGCGGCCGCCGCGGCCGTCGACGGCGCGCGCATGACGGGCGAGACGCTGTCCCCGCTCGCGGGCGTGCCGCTGGCGTTGAAGGACGTGTTCTGCACCGAGGGCGTCCCGACGACGTGCGGCTCGAAGATCCTCGAAGGCTGGCGGCCGCCGTACGACGCGACGGTCACGCGGCGACTCAAGGACGCGGGCGTCGTCATCCTCGGCAAGACGAACATGGACGAGTTCGCGATGGGCTCGTCCACCGAGAACAGCGCGTACGGCCCCACCCGCAACCCGTGGGACCTCGACCGCGTGCCCGGCGGCTCGGGCGGCGGGTCGAGCGCGGCGGTGGCGTCGTACATGGCGCCGTTGGGCATCGGCACCGACACCGGCGGCTCTATCCGCCAGCCGGCCGCAGTGACGGGGACCGTCGGCGCGAAGCCGACGTACGGCGGCGTCTCGCGCTACGGCCTCATCGCGTTCTCCTCCTCGCTCGACCAGGGCGGGCCGTGCGCGCGCACCGTGCTCGACGCGGCGTTGCTGCACTCGGTCATCGGCGGCCACGACCCGCTCGACTCGACGTCGATCGACCAGCCCGTGCCGCCGGTGGTCGAGGCGGCGCGGCAGGCTGACGTGAGCGGCATGCGCATCGGCGTCGTGAAGGAGTTCTCCGGCGAGGGCTACCAGCCCGGCGTCGAGGCGCGCTTCCGCGAGGCCGTCGCCGTCCTCGAAGGGCTCGGCGCGACGGTGGTCGAGGTGTCGTGCCCGCACTTCGTCTACGCGCTGCCCACGTACTACCTGATCGCGCCGAGCGAGTGCTCCTCGAACCTCGCCCGCTTCGACGCCATGCGCTACGGCCTGCGCGTCGGCGACGACGGCACGCGCTCGGTCGAGGAGGTCATGGCGCTCACCCGCGCGGCCGGCTTCGGGCCGGAGGTGAAGCGGCGCATCATCCTCGGCTCGTACGCGCTCTCGTCGGGCTACTACGACGCGTACTACGGCCAGGCGCAGAAGGTCCGCACGCTCATCACCCGCGACTTCGACAGGGCGTTCGAGGACGTCGACGTGCTCGTGTCGGTGACGACGCCGACGACGGCGTTCCGCATCGGCGAACGCACCGACGACCCGCTGGCGATGTACCTCGCCGACCTCTGCACGATCCCGTCCGACCTGTCCGGCGGCGCGGCGATGTCGGTGCCGTGCGGGCTGTCGCCCGACGACGGGCTGCCGGTCGGCCTGCAGGTCATGGCGCCGGCGATGCGCGACGACCTGATGTATCGCGTGGCGGCGGCGTACGAGGCCGCGTCCGGTGGACCTTGGGAGGCTCCGTCGCTGTGACCGCTGTCCTTGACGACGTTCTCGCGAGGTGGGAGCCGGTCGTCGGCATGGAGACCCATGTCGAGCTCGGCACCGCGTCGAAGATGTTCTGCGGGTGCTCCACGACGTTCGGCGCGGAGCCGAACACGCAGACCTGCCCCGTCTGCCTCGGGCTCCCCGGCTCGCTGCCCGTCGCGAACGAGGCGGCGATCCGTTACACGATCCTCATCGGCCTCGCGCTGAACTGCCGGATCGCCGAGTGGTGCCGCTTCGCGCGGAAGAACTACTTCTACCCGGACATGCCGAAGAACTTCCAGATCAGCCAGTACGACGAGCCGCTGTGCTCCGACGGCTGGATCGAGGTCGGCGGCGAGCGCATCGGGATCGAGCGCGTGCACCTCGAGGAGGACACCGGCAAGTCGCTGCACGTCGGCGGCTCGACCGGCCGCATCCACGGCGCCGACTACTCGCTGGTCGACTACAACCGCGCGGGCATCCCGCTGGTCGAGATCGTCACGCGGCCCGACATCCACTCGGCCGAGGTCGCGCGGGCGTACGTCACCGAGCTGCGCGACATCCTCCGCACCCTCGGCGTCTCCGACGTGAAGATGGAGGAGGGGTCGCTGCGCTGCGACGTCAACGTGTCGTTGCGGCCGCGCGGGGAGCAGGCGTTCGGGACGCGCGCCGAGGTCAAGAACGTGAACTCGCTGCGTTCCGTCGAGCGCGCCGTTCGTCACGAGGTCGGGCGCCAGGCCGCGCGGCTCGAAGCGGGCGAGCGGATCGTCCAGGAGACCCGGCACTTCCACGAGAACAGCGGCACTACGACCGAGGGGCGGTCGAAGGAGGAGGCGCAGGACTACCGGTACTTCCCGGAGCCCGACCTCGTCCCGATCGCGCCGTCGCGCGAGTGGGTGGAGTCGCTGCGGGCGTCGTTGCCCGAGCTGCCGTCGGCGCGCCGCGCGCGGCTCGTAGCGGAGCTCGGCCTGCCCGACGCCGACGTCGCGACGATGTCGCGCGCGGGCGTGCTCGACCTCGTGCTCGCCACGGTCGCGGCCGGCGCCTCGGCCGCCGAGGCGCGCAACTGGTGGCTCGGCGACCTCCAGGCGCGGGCCAACGCGGCGGGCGTTCCGGCGGGCGACCTCGGCGTCACGCCGGAGCACGTCGCGCGGGTCGCCGCGCTGGTGTCCTCCGGCGACCTGTCCTCCACGCTGGCGAAGGAGGTGTTCGCGGGCGTCATCGAGACCGGGCAAGGGCCTGACGAGGTCATCGCCGCGCGCGGCCTGCGCCAGGTCTCCGACGAGGGTGCGCTCGCGGCCGCCGTCGACGAGGCCATCGCCGCGAACCCCGACATCGCCCAGAAGGTCCGCGACGGCAAGGTCGCCGCGGCGGGCGCGCTGGTCGGCGCGGTCATGAAGGCCATGCGCGGCCAGGCCAACGCCGCCACCGTCAACCGCCTGATCCTGGAACGGCTCGGCGGCTGACCGGACGCAACGCGAAGTAGGTTCGACACCATGCCGTGGCGGCCGGGGAAATTCTCGCTCGAGCTGGAGCAGCCGTACGAGGACGTGCCCGATCACCTTGCGGTCCCGTTGTGGCAGTGGGTCGAACAGGTGCTTGTCGACAACGAGGACATCGTCAAGTACGCCGGCATCCACCTACGGATCCCGCTCCCGCAGGACCCCTTCGACGGCATAGACGCGCTCAGGACTCAAGCCCAAGGCGACTTGACCCTGATCCTCGACTTGATCGAGTTCCTTCTCTCCGACCACTTCCCGTACAGGTTGGAGACGAGGCCACTCCAGTCACTACTGACCGCAGGGAACTCGCTGTACCGCGTCAACGACGCCGAGGACGGCCTGGAGGAACGTGTGTCCCCCGAGGTCAAGGCCGCGGTGCAGGAGGTCGTCTCGTCAGCGGGCGGGTCGGCGGGCGAGCACCTCGCGACCGCGTGGAACGCCGCGTACGGGCGCTCGACGGACCCGGTGAAGGCGTACAGCGAGGCCATCAAGGCGGTCGAGTCGGCCGCCGCGCCCGTCGTCTCGCCGAAGAACCTCAAGGCCACGCTCGGGACGATCATCGCGCAGGTCAAGGGCAACCCCTCGCTGTGGCGGTTCGCGATCGCGGGATCGGCCACGGACTCGGTGCTCGCCGTGCAGTCGCTGATGAGCGTGCTCTGGGAGGGGCAGACGTCGCGCCACGGCGGCGTGAACCCGACGCGCCCCGAGACGGTCGAAGAAGCCAGGAGTGCCGTCCACATCGCCGTCCTGCTCGTGCAGACGTTCGCGAGCGGGGCGTTCACCCGACGCTGAGCGCTCGGCGCGGGCTTGTCGGAACCGGCAACGTCACGCGTGATCGGTAAGCAAACCCCCCTTCCGCCGTGTACTTCGGGTCGATCCACTCGGGATCGCCAGGCAAGGGGGAGGAACCCAGATGCGACGAAGTCGCACGCTTCACACCGCGCTCGCACTCCTGGTACTCGCGGCGCCCGCCGCGATGGCCGGGAGCGCGTACGCGGACGAGCCGATCGCACCGATCTCGGTCATCGGTCCTATCGGGGACATCGCGCTCCCCGACACGCGGTGCAGCGCCGCCGTGAGCGCGTCCCAGGGGGTGGCCGTCGCCGTCGGCACCGTGACGGACGACGTGACGACCGCGCTCGACGAGCACGGCACCGGCACGGCGATCGCGCCGACGCTCCACGACGACGAGTGGCGCGTCGTGAGCACCGGCAACCTCGCGTACAGCGTGGCGCGCCACTCGGCGTGGGTCCCGGCCGCCACGGGCAACTGGATCAACTCGCGCGCGGACTACCAGAGCACGGGCGGCGGCGTCGTCGTCGTCGGCCCGATCGACGCGGTCACGGTTCGCGACCTCGCCTCGCTCTCGGTCAAGGCGCTCGACTCGGTCGTCGTCGGGCCGGTCGGTCCTTCGCTGCCGACGAAGACGACGTTCCGCACGACGTTCGACGTCCCCGCGAACTCGTACCTGAACAGGCTCGACCTCCGCTACGCCGCCGACAACGGCGTGACCTTCTACCTGAACGGCGTGCCGATCGGCGGGTTCGACCCGAGCCCGGCGGACGTGACGGCGTTCAACCAGGAGCGGCCGCTCGCCTACGCGGGCCCGCTGATCCAGGACGGCACGAACGTCCTCGACGCCGTCGTCACCGACTACGGCGTCGCGACCGGCCTGCTCGTCCGCGGCGGGTACAACGGCTGCGTCGCGTGGACGCGCGGTCCCGGCGTCTGCCTCGACATCGTCGAGAGCCAGGTCTACGCCTGGCCGGCGCAGCACACGGACCTCTCCACCGGCTCCACCGGCGGCGTCCGCGACGCCATCGGCACGATCGACACCGACTGGCACAGCCGGCGCGTCTTCACACAGCCCAACGCGTGGAGCGTCGCGCCGTACAACGGCTGGCTCAACAACTCCAGCCTGTCGGCGAACTGGATCCACGAGGCACCGAACGCGAGCACGGGTTCGATCGGCCGGACCTACGTGTACGACATCAACTTCACCGTCGGCCCCAACGCCACCGTGCAGGACCTCGACTTCCGCTACGCCGCGGACGACAACGCGAGGTTCTACCTGAACGGCACGCTGATCGGCACGGGCGGCAACTGGTGGTCGCTCACGCCGTTCCACTGGAACGGCCTGTTCAACACCGGCAACAACGTCCTGCGCGTCGAGGTGCTCGACACCGGCCTCGTCGCGTCGGGCCTGCTCGTCCAGGGCGGCGCGAACGTCTGCTACAAGCGGATCGCCACCGCCTCCTAGGCACCCGGCACGTCGAACGTCCGGCCACGGCGGCGTTGTGGGATTCGGCCCCACAATGTCCGTCGTGGCCGGACGTCTCTCCGCGCTCGTCGCCGCCGTCGCGCTGCTCGTCGCCGCGGCGCCCGCGCCCGCGCACCAGGGGGACCCCGCGATCGTGGCGCGCATCGACGCGGTCGAGCCGCCGATCGAGGGCGTCGCCGTCCTCGTCCGCGCCGGCGCCGCGGACCAGCTCCTCCTCGTCAACTCCACCGCCGACGACGTCGAGGTGCTCGGCGAGGACGGCGAGCCGTTCCTGCGGGTCGGCCGCGACTCGGTCAGGGCCGACGTCTCGTCGGAGGCCTGGCGGCGCTCCGCGGGTCCGTTCGGCGCCGCCGCCCCCGCCCCCGCGGGCGCCACGTGGGTCACCGTGGCGGACCACGGGTCGTGGGGGTGGTTCGACCACCGGCTCCATCCCGTCGACCGCGCGGTGACGCCCGACCTGCGCGCGTCGAAGCGGCCGGTACGTCTCGCCGATTGGACGGTCCCGTTGCGCCACCGGGGCCGCACGCACGTCGTGAAGGGCCACGTCGAGTACCGCCCCGTCGTCGGGCAGTTCCGCAGCCGCGTCACGACGAGGCCCGACGGCGTCGACGTGGACGTGCTCGACGGGCGGGTGCCCGGGCTGTTCGTGCGATGGCACGGCGAGGGCACGCTGCTCGTGAAGGGGATGGAGGGCGAGCCGTTCGCGCGGTTCTCGCGGACCGGCGTCGAGGTCAACGAGACCAGCGTCACCTGGCGCGACGACCGCGCGCTGCGCGACGAGCCGGTCGCTCCCGGAACGGCCGCGCGCTGGGTCGCGCAGGGCCCGTCGCCGAGCCTGACGTGGCTCGACCGGCGGCTCGCGTACGCGCCCGGCGTGCCGCCCGACGGCGCGCTGCGCAGCGACGAGCCGACGACGGTCGTCGAGTGGGACGTCCCCGTCGTCGTCGCGGGGCGCGAGCAGGCGATCGCGGGCGAGACGACGTGGCACCCGAACGCCGCGTCCGGCGGCGGCGACGGACGCCGCGTCGCCATGCTCGCGGCCGCCGCGGCGGCGGTGGCGGTCGCGATCGCGTTCGCCGTAGCGAGAGGGAGACGGCGCCGCCGCGTTGAACCGTGAGGGAGGGAGGTCCCTCATGCGCCGCTTCGCCTGCACCCTCGCGCTGACGCTCGTCACGGGCGCCGCGCCCGCGAGCCTCACGCCGGTCGCGCACGCCGACGACCCGAGCGTGACCGGCATGTTCGGGATGCCGTTCGAGCAGCCGGGGCCGAAGTGCTCGAAGGACGCCGACGGCCGCACGGTCTGCAAGCCCGCCGCCGTCAGCCAGGTCGCGCTCGCCGACGGCACGGTCCTCTACTGGGACGGCCTCGAAGGCATGGAGGACGTCCGCTACAACACCGTCGCCGAGATCGGCAACGTCGCGCAGGACGACCTCTCCCGCGTCCTCGACCTCCGCTCGGGCAGGCCCGTCTGGACGACGCCGAGCCCCGCCGATGCCGGCACGCCGAACGGCACCGTCGGCGACGAGTACCTGCCCGTCGTCCCGCACAACAACGACCGCACCGACAACGACGGCGACCTGTTCTGCTCCGACCAGGTGCACCTGGCGAACGGCCTCGTGCTCAACGTCGGCGGCACCGGCTACTACCTCGAGCCCGGCGTCAGCGGCGTGCCGTACGGCGTGTCGGAGCTGGAGGGCCTCAAGGCGACGCGGATCTTCGACCCGGTGACGCACGCGTGGCGCGCGGCGCGCGGGCGGATGGCGTACGGCCGCTGGTACCCGAGCCTCGTCACGCTGCCCGGCGGCGACGTGCTCGTCGCGAGCGGCGTCACGAAGCTCATCAAGCCCGCGTACCCCGACCGCCCCGAGGACTCGGGCACGAACGTCAAGCAGATCGAGACGTTCGACCCGCGCACCGAGACGTGGACGACGAGCCGCCCGAGCGCGAACCGCTCGCTGCCGCTGTTCCCGCGCCTGCACCTGCTCCCGAACGGCCGCGTCTACTACGACGCCGCCGGGCAGACGTTCAACCCCGACGGGCAGTCGTACGACGAGGCGCTGTGGAACATGGCCGCCGTCTACGACCCCAACTCCCAGGCGTGGACCGACCTCGGGCTCCCGGTGTTCGGGCCCGCGCTCAAGGGCTTCCGCGGCTCGGCCTTCTCGCAGCAGCTCACCCTCAAGCCGCCGTACACGAAGGCGCAGTTCCTCTCCGCCGGCGGCGTCTACGGCGTCACGCCGGGCACGTACGTCGGCACGAGCACGTCGACGCTCAACACCGTCGACGTCGCGAACGGCGTCACGACGTTCGCCAGCGAGGCGACCGGCGAGATGGTCAACGGGCGGTGGTACTCGACGGGCGTCACGCTGCCGACCGGTCAGGTGCTCGCGTTCTCCGGCGCCGACCGCGACGAGGTCGTCGGGCCGGGCAGCGCGACGCCGGTGACGCAGGCCGAGCTGTACGACCCCGCGACCAAGACGTGGCGGGCGCTCGCGTCCGCGCGCAAGGGCAGGACGTACCACAACAGCGCCATCCTGCTGCAGGACGGCCGCGTCCTCGTCGGCGGGCACGCGCCGATCAACACCGGCTACGCGTTCCCGACCAACACCGGCCGTGCCGAGCTCGGCCTGTCGGACGCGTTCCGCGACCCGTCGTTCGAGGTGTTCTCGCCGCCGAACCTGTTCTACGGCCCGCGCCCCGTCGTCGTCGACTACGCGCTCTCGCAGCCGTACAACGCCCTCACGACGATCGAGGTGCACGACCCGGCACGGTCGAGTCGGTCGTGCTCGTCCGCAACCCGTCGCTGACCCACCTGATCAACGCCGACCAGAAGGTGATCGAGCTGCCCGTCGTCCGCCGCGACGGCGGCACGATCACGGTCGCGACGCCGCCGAGCGCGAACGTCGCGCCGGCCGGGCCGTACTGGCTGTTCGTGAACAAGCGCACCGCGAAGGGCGCGACGCCGTCGGTCGGGCGGCAGGTGTTCGTCGGGACGCAGGTGCCCGACCGGCTGCGCCCGGTGATCGAGCGCAACAACGCCGAGATGCTGCGACGCGAGCTGCCGCCGCTGCACGTCGACCCGCCGGCGGGTCCAGGCAAGCGCCGGGGCCCGAAGAAGCCGAAGCCGCACGTCGCGCCCGCCGGTGCGGGGAAGGACGCGCCCGCAGCGCCGGCCGCGCCCGCCGCGGAGCCTGCCGTGCTCGCTACGCGCGGGGTCTCGCGACGGTCCCCGGCGCCGGCGGCGCCGTACGTCCTCGCGGGCGTCGTGGTGCTCGGGGTGCTCGCGACCCGCAGGCGGCTCGTCCCGCCGCGCTAGCTCGAAGCCGCGAGCTCGCGCAGGAGCGACGTGAGCTCGTAGGGGCGTTCCAGCGGCAGGAAGTGCGTGCCGTCGAGCGTCACGAGCCTCGCGTGGGGGATGCGCTCGGCGGCGCGCCTCATGTCGTGCCGCGACGTCACGATGTCGCGCGACCCGGCGACCAGCGTCGTCGGGCAGCGCACGAACGCGAGGTCCATCGGCTCGTGCTCGGCCATCGCGACCGCGAGCGTGAAGTACCAGCGGAAGTCGTGGCGGCGGAACTCCTCCAGCGTCGGGATGACCCGCTCCGGCGTCGCCTCGGGTGACATGGCGGTGTGACGCACGAGCCAGGCGGTGGTGCGGTTGACGGGTACGGCGTCCGCGACGCGGTCGAGGACGGGACCGGCGAGCCGCAGGCCGCGCGTGATGCCGACGGCCGCCGCGTGCCGCACGCGCGGCGCGCGCTTCAGCGGACCGAACATCGCCCGGAACGTCCCGCCGGGCACGCCCGCGACGGCGAGCAGCCCCGACACGCGGTCGGGATGGCGCTCGGCGAGCTCGAACGCGACGTTCACGCCGATCGACCAGCACACGACGACCGCCGACTCGACGCCCTGGCTGTCCATCAGCGCGAGCATGTCGCCGACGTGGTCGGCGACCGCGATCCGCGACGCGTCGCGCGGCCGTTCGGAGCCGCCGGAGCCGCGGTAGTACCACGTGTACGCGCGGAACTCGCTGTCCCTCGTCAGCAACGTCGGCCACGCGGTCGGCGGTGAGCCGAGGCCGTTCGCGACGACGACCGCGGGTCCTGACGCGTCGTTGCACCAACCGCGGATACGGGTGCCGTCGGGGGAGTCGTAGTCGAACGTGCTCATGGCGCGAAGCGGACGCCGGTGTACGCGAAGCCGTCCGGCAGCGCGGCGACGAACACCCGCCGCCGCGGCAGCCACGTCAGGGGTCGCGTGCCGGAGACGACGGGCAGCGGCGCGCCCTCGACCAGGACGACGCGCGCGTCGTGCGGCGCCGGGCCGAAGACCACCGCGTGCCCGCCGGCCGAGCCCGTCGCGTCGGGCTCGGCGCCGCCGAAGCCGCACCCGCCGCGGGTGACCGTGCCGTCGTAACTCAGCTCCGGGCAGGGCTCCGTGCCGCGCCACGCGGTGAGCGTCCACGGCCGGTGCTCGACGACACCGCGCGCCACGACGCGCCTGCGCGAGTCGTGCGCGACGACGACCGCCGCCGCGACGAGCGCGGGCACGGCGGCGCCCGCGACGAGCGGCGTCCTGCGTCCCACGCGTACGAGGCTCCCACGCGCGCCGTAGGGTCGTCGCATGCGACGCAGCGCCGAGGTGACCCAGGGGGACGAACGCGCGCCCGCCCGCGCGATGCTCCGCGCGGTCGGGATGACCGACGACGACTGGGACAAGCCGCAGGTCGGCGTCGCCTCGTCGTGGAACGAGGTGACGCCCTGCAACCTCCCGCTCGACCGCCTCGCCAAGGACGCGAAGCGCGGCGTGCGCGAGGCGGGCGGCTTCCCGCTGGAGTTCACGACGATCGCGGTCAGCGACGGCATCTCGATGGGCCACGAGGGGATGCGCGCCTCGCTCGTGAGCCGCGAGGTCATCGCGGACTCGGTCGAGCTCGTGATGCACGCCGAGCGCCTCGACGCCGCGGTGCTCCTGGCCGGCTGCGACAAGAGCCTGCCCGGCATGCTGATGGCGGCCGCGCGGGTCGACGTGCCGAGCGTGTTCCTCTACGGCGGCTCGAGCCTGCCCGGGCACCTGGAGGTCGGGACGGCGGTCACGATCCAGGACGTGTTCGAGGCGGTCGGCGCCTGCGCGCTCGGCAAGATCACCCGTGAGCGCCTCGGCGAGATCGAGCGCGCCGCCTGCCCCGGCGAGGGCTCGTGCGGCGGC
>DASZER010000031.1:0-47010 GCA_035940575.1 Frankiaceae bacterium
GACCGCGTCGAGCGGTCGGCCGGCTGTAGTCCGTTGGGGCGTCGCCCGTTCTTTGAAGATCGTCACGCGTGCGGGTGCTCCGCCGGCTGCAAGGTTCGGCCCGACCCGCGGGCGCGCTACGGGGAGGCGATGCGGGTGAGGGCGGTGGGGACGTCCTTGGCGGCGTCGCGGTCCAGGAGCCACAACGTGCGCTGGCGGCCGGCGGCTCCGGCGGCGGGGACCTGGACGCGCCCCGCGCCGCCCAGGGCCATCGCCACCGCGCCCGCCTTCTCGGCGCCGCTCACCACGACCCAGACCTCGCGCGCCGCGTTGATGGCGTCGAACGTCAGCGTCAGCCGGGTCGGCGGGGGCTTCGGCGCGCCGTGCACGGCGACGACCGGCCGCTCGTCGTAGACCGCCGGCTGGCCGGGGAACAGCGACGCCGTGTGGCCGTCCGGCCCGACGCCGAGCAGCAGGACGTCGAACGCAGGCACCGGGCCGTGGTCCTCGGGCGTCGTCGCCTCGCGCAGCAGGCGGGCGTACGTCTCCGCCGCCGACTCGGCGTCCTCCGCCCGGTCCGACGCGGGCATCGGCCGCACCCGCGCCGGGTCGAGCGGCACGGCGTCGAGCAGGGCCTCGCGCGCGGCGGTCTCGTTGCGCTCGGGGTGGCCCGACGGCAGGAAGCGCTCGTCGCCCCACCACACGTCGAGCGACGCCCAGTCGACGGCGTCGCGGGCGGGCGAGGCGGCCAGCGACGCGAGCACCGCGATGCCGATGCCCCCGCCGGTCAGGACGACCGAGGCCGAGCCGCGCGCGGACTGGACGTCCACGAGGCGCGTGACGAGGCGGGCGGCGACGGCCTGCGCGAGCAGCGCCGCGTCGCGGTGCACGAGGACGGTGGGCGCGCTCATGCGAACGCCGCCCGCAACGTCTCCGCGTAGACCTCGTCGTCGTCGAGCCGCCGCAGCTCCTCCGCCAGCAGGTCGGCGGTCTCGCGGCGGGGGAGGGCGACGTTGCGGTCCGGCTGCCCGGGCCGCGAGAGCACCGCGCGCAGCCCGTCGGGTCGCGACACGACGAGGTCGCCGCGCTGCGACGACAGCCGCACCTCCGTGATGCCGGGCCCGCGCGACCCGCGTACGTCGACGGGCACGCCGAGCCGCGAACGCAGCCAGGCCGCGAGCAGCACGGCCGACGGGTTGTTGCGCGCGGCGGCCACCGTGCCCGACACGACGGGGTCGAACGGCTCGTCCAGCGCCGCCGCGAGCAGCGTCCGCCACGGCGTCAGCCGCGACCACGCGAGGTCGGTGTCGCCGGCGGCGAGGCAGGTGAGGCGCTCGCGCAACGCCGCCAGCGGGCGCGGCGACGCGGCGGCGTCGGTGACGCGGCGGTTCGCGAGGCCGCCGACGGCCGACTCCGCGGGCACGGTGGGCGCGTCGCCCGGCCACCACGCGACGACAGGCGCGTCGGGCAGCAGCAACGGGAGCACGACCGAGTCCGCGTGCTGGCCGAGCGACCCGTAGAGGCGCAGCACGACGGTCTCGCCGGGGTTCGCGCGGGTGCCGACGCCGACCTCGGCGTCGAGGCGCGGCTTCTCCTTCGGCGCGCGCGTCACGACGGCGAGGACGCGGTGCGGGTGCTCCATCGCGGCGTCGTTGGCGGCGCGTACGGCGTCGTAGTGGCCGCGCTCGTCCGTCACGACGACGAGCGTCAGCACCATGCCCACGAGGCCCGCGCCGGTACGCCGCCGTTCCCGCGCGATCACGGACGCGACCTCGGCCGACGTGGTCCCCACGAGCTCCGTCGTCACGGCCGCCGCCAGGCGCGGCCGTCGCGCGCGAGCAGCGCGTCCGCCGACGGGGGCCCCCACGTGCCCGCGGGGTAGCGCTCGGGGCGCGTCCGCGACGACGCCCACGCCTCCTCGATCGGGTCGACGACCTTCCAGGACAGCTCGACCTCCTCGTGCCGGGGGAACAGCGGCGGGTCGCCGAGCAGCACGTCGAGGAGCAGGCGCTCGTACGCCTCGGGGCTGTTCTCGGTGAACGACTCGCCGTACGCGAAGTCCATGTTCACGTCGCGCACCTCCATGGCCGTCCCCGGCACCTTGGACCCGAACCGCAGCGTCACGCCCTCGTCCGGCTGGATGCGGATGACGAGCGCGTTCTGGCCGAGCTCCTCGGTGGCGGTCGCGGCGAACGGCAGGTGCGGCGCCCGCTGGAACACCACCGCGATCTCCGTCACGCGCCGGCCGAGCCGCTTGCCCGTCCGCAGGTAGAACGGCACGCCGGCCCACCGGCGCGTGTCGACCTCCAGGCGCACGGCGGCGTACGTCTCGGTCCGCGACGAGTCCTTGATGCCCGGCTCCTGGTGGTAGCCGGGCACCTCGACGCCGCCCTGCCAGCCGCTCGCGTAGACGCCGCGCGCGGTCCCCGTCCGCAGGTCGCGGGGGAGCTGGATCGCGGAGAGCACCTTGAGCTTCTCGGTCCGCAGGTCCTCGGCCGCGAACGACACCGGCTCCTCCATCGCCGTCAGCGCGAGGAGCTGGAGGAGGTGGTTCTGGAGGACGTCGCGCGCGGCGCCGATGCCGTCGTAGTAGCCGGCCCGGCCGCCGATGCCGATGTCCTCGGCCATCGTGATCTGCACGTGGTCGACGTAGGAGCGGTTCCAGATCGGCTCGAACAGCGTGTTCGCGAACCGCAGCGCCAGCAGGTTCTGGACCGTCTCCTTGCCGAGGTAGTGGTCGATCCTGAACACCGACTCCGACGGGAACACCTGGTCGATCACGCGCTGGAGCTCGCGCGCCGACGCGAGGTCGTGCCCGAACGGCTTCTCCACGACGATGCGCCGCCACGCGTCGCCGGGCGACGCCGACAGGCCCGAGCGCTTGAGCTGCTCGATGACGACGGGGAACTGCGACGGCGGCACCGACAGGTAGAACGCGTGGTTGCCGCCGGTGCCGCGCACCCGGTCGAGGTCGGCGATCGTGCGGGCGAGGTTGTCGAACGCCTCGTCGTCGCCGAACTCGCCGGGGACGAACCTGCACCCCTCCGCCATCTGCTCCCACACGTCCTCGGAGAACGGCGTGCGGGCGTGCTCCTTCACCGCGTCGTGGACGACGCGCGTGAAGTCCTGGTCGGCCCAGTCGCGCCGCGCGAAGCCGGTGAGCGCGAAGCCCGGCGGGAGCAGGCCGCGGTTGGTGAGGTCGTAGATCGCCGGCATGAGCTTCTTGCGCGCGAGGTCGCCCGTGACGCCGAAGATGACCAGGCCGCAGGGCCCGGCGATCCGCGGCAGGCGGCGGTCGCGCGGGTCCCGCAGCGGGTTCGAGGGGGTCACTCCGCGGCCGGCACCGGGATCGCTGCGAGCAGCGCGGCGAGGCCCGCCGCGCGGTCGGTCAGGTGCAGCCGCACGACGGGGCGCCCGCGCTCGGCCAGCACGCGGCCGTCGCCGAGCGCCTGCGCGAGCTGGAGCCGTCCGAGCGTGAACGGCCGCCCCGGCACCTCGACGTCGGCCGCGTGCGCGCCGGTGAGCTGGAGGTAGACGCCGTTCGCGGGGCCGCCCTTGTGGTACTGCCCTGTCGAGTGCAGGAAGCGCGGTCCCCACCCGAACGTCACCGGCCGCGCGGTCACGGCCGCGAGCGCCGTGCGCAGCCGCGCGGCGGGCGCGTCGGCGAACCGGTCGAGGTACGCGTGGACCGCGAGGTAGCCGGTCCTCGGCACCGACGCGAGGAGGCGCGCCACGACGTCGGCGAGCGAGGTGGCGTCGGCGAGGACGGCGGCGTCGCCGTGGACCTCGACCGACCCCTCCACGAACGCCGGCGCGGCGCCCGCCGCCTCATCCGGCGCGTCGAGCAGGGCGCGCGCGGAGACCTTGGCGGCCTCGACGTCCGGCTGGTCGAACGGGTCGATCGAGAGCACGCGCCCGGCGACCGCGGTGGCGTACTCCCACACGAGGAACGCCGCGCCGAGCGGCCCGCTCACGGACGTGGCGTTGGGCCCTGGGGGGCCGAGGCGGACGACGTGCACGTCGCCGGTCGCGGTGAACTTCGCGCCGGGCGCGTTCGGCGACTCCACGACGACGGGAAGCAGGCCGCGGCCCTGCTTGCCGGTGGACTCCGCGACGAGCTGCTCGGCCCAGTCGCCGAAGCCGGCGAAGCCCGAACCCGCGTCTACGACCACGACCTTGTCCCGCCCGGCCGCGCCGCAGCCGCCGAGCGCCGCGCCGAGGTCGAGGCCGGGGTTGCCCTCGTCGCGCGCGAGGTCGGGGAGCGCGGCGGCCGCGTCGGACAGCAGCGCGGCGACGTCGACGCCGGCCAGTGCCGACGGCACGAGGCCGAACGCCGACAGGGCGCTGTAGCGGCCGCCGACGTTCGGGTCGGCGAGGAACACAGCGCGGGCGCCGTTCTCCTCTGCCGCCTGCGCGAGCGCGGAGCCGGGGTCGGTGACGACGACCACGCGGTCCCACCCGGTCGCCTCGACGGCGAGGCGCAGGTGCGAGTCGGTCTCGACCGTGGAGCCGCTCTTGCTCGACACCACGAACACCGTGCGGTCGAGCTCCACGAGCGCGGCGCGGACCTGCGACGGGTCGGTCGTGTCGAGGGTCACCAACGGCACGCCGTACGTCGCGCAGATGACCTCCGGCGCAAGCGACGAGCCGCCCATGCCGCAGAGCACGACGCGGTCGAGGCCCTCCGCGCGCAGCTCGTCGCGCAGCGACGCCAGGCGCGGGAGCAACGCCGTCGAGGTCGTCGGCAGGTCGAGCCAGCCGAGGCGGACCGCCGCCTCGGCCTCGGCGTCGGGACCCCAGAGTGTGTGGTCCTTCTTCGCCAGCCGCGCGGGCACGCCGTCCTGCACCAGCACGCGCCGCGCCGCGTCGCGCGGGCCGAGCAGCGCCGACCCCCGCGTCTCGACCGTCACGGGCCCGGACGGCGCGGCGGCCGGCGGCGCCTCGAAGTGAACGGGGGCCGGCTCGGGCTTCGCGCGGCGCTGCGACGGCTCGCCCTCGGCGTGCTCCGTCACGCGCGCTCCAGCGACTCGCGGACCTGGCAGGTGAGCTGCGCCCACGACGCGTCGAACTTCTCGACCCCCTCCACCTCGAGGACGTTGACGACGTCGTCGTAGTCGACGCCGATCTCCGCGAGGTCGGCGAGCACCGCGCGCGCCTCGTCGTAGCCCTGCGCGCCGGTCGCGCCGCGGAGGCGGCCGTGGTCGAGGACGGCGTCGAGCGTCGGCTCGGGCATGGTGTTGACGGTGCCGGGCGCGACGAGCTCCACGACGTAGCGCGTGTCGTCGTACGCCGGGTCCTTGACGCCGGTCGAGGCCCACAGCGGCCGCTGGCGCTTCGCGCCCTTCGCCTCCAGCGCCTTCCAGCGGTCGGTGGAGAAGACCTTCTCGTACGCCTCGTAGGCCAGCCGCGCGTTGGCGATCGCGGCCTGGCCGCGCAGGCGCTTCGCGGTCTCGACGCGGGCGGAGTCGCCCGACTCCTTCGCGATGACGTCGAGGCGGTGGTCGATCTCGGTGTCGACGCGCGAGACGAAGAACGACGCCACGCTCTCGATGGCGTCGAGCGGCTTGCCGTCGGCGAGGCGCTGCTCGACGCCGGCGACGTACGCCTCCATCACGGCCTCGTACCGCTGCAGCGAGAAGATCAGCGTGACGTTGACGCTGATGCCCTCGCGCGTGCACGCGGTGATCGCCGGCAGGCCCTCCATCGTGGCCGGGATCTTGATGAACACGTTCGGCCTGTCGCACAGCCACCACAGCGCGCGCGCCTCGGCGACCGTGCGGTCGGTGTCCTTCGCGAGGCCGGGCTCGACCTCGATCGAGACACGGCCGTCGGCGCCGCCGGACGCGTCGTACGCGGGCCGCAGCACGTCGCACGCCTCGCGCACGTCCGCCGTCTGGATCAGCCGCAGCGCCTCCTCGAGGGAGACGCCGCGCAGCTTGAGGTCGGTGACCTGCTCGTCGTACGCGTCGCCCTTCTCCAGCGCCTTCTGGAAGATCGTCGGGTTGGTCGTGACGCCGACCACCCGCTTGTCGCGGACGAGCGCGGCGAGGTTGCCGCTGCGCAGCCGCTCGCGCGACAGGTCGTCGAGCCAGATGGCGACCCCCGCGTCGGACAGGTCGTCGAGGACGCTCACTGAGGACTCTCCCTAGTTGCCGGTCGGTGCTCCCTGCGTGGCGCCGAGCGCGGAGAGGCTGCGTTGTGCCGCTGCCGCTACCCGCTCGGCGGTGATGCCGAACTGCTCGTACAGGACCTCGTACGGCGCCGACGCCCCGAAGTGGTCGAGACCCAGGCACTCCCCGTTCTCCCCGACCCAGCGCTCCCAACCCATCGTGACCGCGGCTTCCACGGAGACGCGTGCGCGGACGGAGGGGAGGAGCACCGAGTCGCGGTACGCCTGGTCCTGCTCGGCGAACCACTCGACGCACGGCATCGACACGACGCGGGTCGGCGTGCCGGCCGCCTCGAGGAGCTCGCGCGCGGCGAGCGCGACGCCGACCTCGCTGCCGGTCGCGATGAGGATGGCGCGCGGCAGGTCGGCCTCGGGGTCCGCGACGACGTACGCGCCCCTGGCCACGCCGCTCGCGTCGGTCGCGATCGTGGCGACCTTCTGGCGGGTCAGCGCGAGGCCCGCGGGCTTGCCGCGCTCGACGATCGTGCGCCAGGCGACGGCGGTCTCGGCGGCGTCGGCGGGGCGTACGACGTCGAGGCCCGGGATCGCGCGCAGCGCGGCGAGGTGCTCGATCGGCTGGTGCGTCGGGCCGTCCTCGCCGAGGCCGATGGAGTCGTGGGTCCAGACGTACGTCACCGGCAGGCCCATCAGGGCGGCGAGGCGCACGGCCGGGCGCATGTAGTCGCTGAACACGAGGAACGTCCCGCCGAACGGCCGCACGCCGCCCGTGAGCGCCATGCCGTTCATCGTCGAGCCCATCGCGTGCTCGCGGATGCCGAAGTGCAGCACCCGGCCCTGCGGGGACTCGGCGAGGTAGGAGCCGGCGCCCTCGATCGTGGTGTTGTTCGAGCCGGCGAGGTCGGCCGAGCCGCCCCACAGCTCCGGCAGCACCTCGGCGAGGGCGTTGATGACCTGGCCGCTCGCCTCGCGGGTCGCCATCTTCGAGCCGGCCTCGAACGTCGGCAGCTTCTCCGCCCACCCGTCCGGCAGCCGGCCCGACAGCACCCGCTCGCGCTCCGCGGCGACGTCGGCGTTCGCCTCGGCCCACGTGGCGTAGGCCGCGTCCCACTCGGCGTGCAGCGCCTTGCCGCGCTCGATCGCCTTGCGGCAGTGGGCGAGGACGTCCTCGGGCACGTCGAAGTGCCTGTCCGGGTCGAGGCCGAGGATCTCCTTGACCAGGCGCACCTCGTCCTCGCCGAGCGGCGAGCCGTGGGCCGCGCCGGTGTCCATCTTGTTCGGGCTCGGGTAGCCGATGTGGCTGCGCAACGCGATCAGCGTCGGCCGCTCACGGTCGTCGCGCCCGCGCTCCAGCGCGGCGCGGATCGCGTCGCGGTCCTCCGCGTCGTCCACGCGGTCGGTCGCGAAGCCGTACGCCTCGAAGCGCTTGAGCACGTCCTCGGTGAACGCGACCGCCGTGTCGCCCTCGATCGAGATGTGGTTGTCGTCCCAGACGAACACGAGGTTGCCGAGGCGCTGGTGGCCGGCGAACGACGCCGCCTCCGCGACCACGCCCTCCTGCAGGTCGCCGTCGGAGCAGACGACGTAGACGGTCGGCTCGAACAGCCCGTCGCCGCCCCACTGGCTCGCCGTGTGCCGGAACGCCGCCGCCATGCCGACGGCGTTGGCGAAGCCCTGCCCGAGCGGGCCGGTCGTCGTCTCGACGCCGAGCGTGTGGCCGTGCTCGGGGTGGCCCGGCGTGCGCGAGCCCCACTGGCGGAACGCCTCGAGGTCGTCGAGCGCGAGGCCGTAGCCGGTCAGGTAGAGCTGCGCGTAGAGCAGCATCGAGGCGTGGCCGGCCGAGAGGACGAAGCGGTCGCGGCCCGCCCACGCCGGGTCCGTCGGGTCGTGGCGCAGCACGTCCTGGAACAGCGTGTGCGCCAGCGGCGCGAGCGCCATCGGCGTGCCGGGGTGGCCGGAGTTGGCCTTCTGGACCGCGTCCATCGCGAGTGCCCTCGCGACGTCCACCGCCCGCTCGTCGAGTGACTTCTCGGGCATCGTCGGGGCTCCCTGCGGCGTTCGGCGTCGGCCCGGCCACCCTACCTCCGGGCCGACGCCCGCCGGGCGACGGCCAGGTCGCGCAGGGCTCCTTCGTCAGCGCGTGCAGGGGTTCGTGCGGCAGAGCTCGACGACGCTGCACGAGACGAGGAAGCTCGTCGCGTTCCTGACGACCTCGGTGACGCACTGCGGGTCCGGCACCGTGTGGGCGGCGCCGGCGACGTTCGCGAGGTCGGCGGTGGACAGGTCGGCGAGGGTCTCCCGCTTGAGGGTCAGGCGGCGCGTACGCATCTCAGCTCCTGGGGTCTCGGGTCGCGCGGGACGGGCTCCTCCTGGGCCGGCGCGACGCGCTGGGAGTTTCGGCGCGTGCGGCGCCGCACCTGCCGCGCGGAGGTCGTGCCGGGCCGGGTGCCGTAGAGTGGTCGGCGGTTCCCCCCACGACTCCGGGGCGCGTACGCGCGCCCCTCGGCCTCTGCCCTAGGTGCGATGACCCGGTTCGGCAAGCTCGCGGTGACGACGGTCGCGGCGACCCTCGTGCTGATCGCGTTCGGCGGGTTCGTCCGCGCGATGGAGGCCGGGCTCGGCTGCCCCGACTGGCCGACGTGCCACGGCGCCCTCAACCCGCCCTCGAAGCTCGCCTGGGGCGACCTCAAGCTCGCCTGGATCGAGCACAGCCACCGGCTGTGGGCCGCCGTGCTGATCGTGCTGATCGTGCTGCTGGCCGCCGAGGCGTGGGTCTCGCGCCAGCCCCGGCGGGTCCGCCTGGTGACGTTGTGGCTCGTGCCCGCCGTGCTCTCGCAGGCCGTCCTCGGCGCGATCGTCGTCTGGCTCAAGCTCGACGCCGCCTCGGTCGTCCTGCACCTGTCCGGCGCGATCGTCGTGCTCGGCCTCGCGATCCACGTCGCGCTCCAGCAGGCGCGGCCCGCGGTCGTACGCCCCCGCCTCGGCTCGCTCCCGGCCGCCACGCTCGCGGTCACGATCGGCCAGATGCTGCTCGGCTCGGCGGTCACCGGGTGGAGCGCCGGGCTCGCGTACGGGACGTTCCCCTCGTTCAACGGCAACGTCCTCCCGCCCGCCGTCCAGAACGCCCAGCAGGTGCTCCACGTCGCGCACCGGCTCACGGCGTACGTCGTCGTCGGGCTCGTCGCCGCGCTGTGGTGGCGGGCGCGCCAGTCGGAGCCGCTCGTCGCGCGCTTCGCCACGGTCGCGCTCGCGCTGACGGCCGTGCAGGTGACGCTCGGCGCGCTGAACATCTGGTACCGCCTGCCCGCGTGGTCGGTCGCGCCGCACCTCGCGGTCGGGTCGTGGATCGTCGCCTCGCTGTACGTCGTGGTGTTCCGGGCGTCGTCGCGCGCGGAGCCCGAGGCGGGCAACGGCATCGCGTGGGCGGCGGTGGCCGCGTGACCGCGCTCGCCCCCGCGCCCTCGCCGGTCACCGCTCGGCGGTCGTTCGGCGAACTCGCCCGCGGCTACCTCGCGCTGACCAAGCCGCGCATCATCGAGCTGCTGCTCGTCACGACCGTCCCGACGATGATCGTCGCCGAGCGCGGGATGCCGTCGGTGTGGCTCGTCGTCGCGACGCTGGTCGGAGGGTCGTTCGCCGCGGGGTCGGCGAACACCATCAACTGCTACGTCGACCGCGACATCGACGTGCGCATGCACCGTACGGAGCGCCGCCCGCTGCCGAAGTCCGTCGTCACGCCCGCCGAGGCGCTGCGCTTCGGCATCGTGCTCGGGATCGTCGCGACGGTCTGGCTCGGCCTGCTCGTCAACTGGCTCTCCGCCGCCCTCGCGCTCGCCGCGATCGGCTTCTACGTCTTCGTCTACACGCTCGGCATGAAGCGCACGACGCCGTCGAACATCGTGATCGGCGGCGCGGCCGGCTGCATGCCCGTGCTCATCGGCTGGTCCGCCGTGACGGGGCGCGTCGAGGTGCCGGCGTTCGTGCTGTTCGCGGTGATCTTCTACTGGACGCCGCCGCACTTCTGGGCGCTGGCGATCCGCTTCCGCGACGACTACGCCGCCGCGCAGGTGCCGATGCTCCCCGTCGTCGCGGGCGTCCAGGAGACGGCGCGGCAGATCGTCCTGTACTCGTGGGCGATGGTCGCGGTGTCGTTGCTGTTCCACCCCGTCGCGCGCATGGGCAACGTCTACCTCGGCGCCTGCGTCGGGCTCGGCGGGCTCTTCCTGTACGAGGCGCACGCGCTCGCCCGCCGCGCCCGCGCCGGCGCGCCGGTGAAGCCGATGCGGCTGTTCCACTGGTCGATCACGTACCTGTCGCTGCTGTTCCTCGCGATGGCCGTCGACCAGCTCCTTCCCTAACGGACGATTCGCTCGCCTCGCCCGGCTCCTACCGTCGTGCGACGGCGAGAGGCCCGCGGTCGAACGACCGGCGGGGCCCCGCCTCTCAGGGGGGTGGCGACGCGAGGTCGCCGCCAGGGAGGGGACTCACATGCGCACGAGAAGAGCAGCAGCCGCCATCGGCGTGGTGGTCTCGGCCACCGTCGCGGTGACCGGGGCAACCGTCCTGCCGGCCCACGCGGCCGTGCGGTTCGAGGCAGAGAACGGCACCGCGGGGCCGGCGTGCGGGGACAACGGCCAGGTGCCGTCGCCGCACGCGACCGGGAGCGGCGCCACCGTCGTGTTCTTCGGCGGTGACGGGTGCTACGTGTCGTTCTCGCTGAGCAGTGCCGACGTCGCGTCCGGCGTGCGCTGGTACGGCGGCGGCCAGGCGGGCGAGATCTGCGGCACGTTCGAGGTCAGGTCCGGCGGCGTGGAGCGGGCGCGGTCCAACCGCTCCTGCAGCATCGGCGGCTCCAACCCGGACGACTTCAAGGTGGCGACGTTCGCGTCGAACTCGCTGCCGTCGGGGACGGTCGAGGTCGTGTGGCACCCGGAGACGAGCTGGCACGACGCGCACGTCGACTGGTTCGAGACGACCGGTCCCACGCAGCCGACCGCACCGGGCAACGACCACTTCGGGGCCGGCTACACGATCCCCGGCACGCTGCCGTTCACCACGAGCCAGAGCACGGCGGGCGCGACGCTGCAGTCCGGCGAGCCGCAGCCGTGCGCCCCGGTCGGCGGCACCGTGTGGTTCTGGTGGACCGCGAACTCGACGCGCACCGTCGTCGCGGACACCTACGGCTCCGGCTACGACACCGTGCTCGCCGTCTACACCGGGAGCAACCTGACGGCGCTCACGCAGGTCGGCTGCAACGACGACACCAGCACGCTCCAGTCCGAGGTGTCGTTCACCGCGACCGCTGGCACGACGTACCGCATCCAGCTCGGCGGCTACAACGGCGCGACCGGCACCGCGTGGCTGCACCTCAACGCCGGGGCGAGCACGCCGGGCCTGCCGACGGGCGTGTCGGTCACCGCGCCGGGCGAGGCGCAGCTACGCGTGTCGTGGACGGCGCCCAACGACGGCGGCTCCGCGATCACGGAGTACCGCGTCTGGGGCGCCAGCTCGTGCTCGGTGCCGCTGTCCTACGTCGGCAGCGTCGGCGGGTCCGAGCGCTCGCTCACGCAGGGCGGGCTCGAGCCGGGCCTGCGCTGCTACGCCGTGTCGGCCGTGAACGGCGTCGGCGAGGGCGGCCGGTCGTCGCAGGCGACGGGCAAGGCGTACGCGGGCTACACCGTGGAGCTCAAGGCGTACATCCCGCACGACAAGGTCGTCGACCCGCCCGTGTACCGCAACATCTACACCGAGGACGGCCACGACTACGGCTACGCCAACAGCTGGGGCGGGAGCTGCAACACCCGGACGACCGCGGTGAGCAAGGTGTGGAGCTGGTACGAGGGCGACAACCACACCGGGTACTCCGGGTCGTACCGCGTGCGCAGCGGCCTCGTCTTCAAGTGGGACGGCACGACCGTGTTCGACGTGATCCCGTACAGCGGGACCAACCCGACGCGGCGGTTCCGCTTCTACCGCGACCCGCTCAACTCCGAGGCCTGCCTGCTGCGCCAGCTCCTGGCGACCTCCGGAGCGACCGGCAGCGGCTCCGGCACGACGTTCAAGATGACGTACGAGAGCGAGAACCCGGTCGCGGCCGAGGAGTTCTCGTCGGCGATGTCCCCGAACATCTCCGGCGAGCTCAGCGGCAGCTTCAGCGGCAACACGCTGACGCTGAGCTACACGACCAACGAGTTCCCGACGCACGCTTTCGTCGTGATCCGCAACGGCGTGCTGCAGATGACGTCGTACGTCCAGAACGCGTCGTGCCTCGGCCGCGACGACGTGATGGGCTTCGGCGGGGCCACGAAGCTCGCGACCGGGCTCAACAGCACGGAGTCGGGCAGCACGTCGATCGCGCCGTCGGACTCGGGGCGCACCGCGAGCACGCCGAGCGCGCTCTGCTGATCCGCGTCCTCCCCGCGGCGCCACGCGCGAACGGCGTGTGGCGCCGCGGGGGACGCGGCCTGCCGTCCCCGCGTCAGCGCGCGCGGCGCGCGGCGTAGGCCGCGTCGAGGGCGGCGTCGATGCGCACGGTCTCGCGGGCGTCCCAGCGCATCCAGCCCGCGATCGCCGCGCCGAGCGCGGCCAGCATGAGCGCGTCGCCGCCGCCCCACATGATCGCGCCGGCGAGCTGCTGGTCCGCGAGCGCCCCGCCGAACGCCGCGTAGTGGTCGTAGAGCACGCGCTCCGACGAGTAGATCGCCACGCCGAGGAACGACTGCAACGGCATCGCCAGGAACAGGTACAGGCAGCGCGCAGGCCACGGGAACGACCCCGGCACCGGGTCGCGGCGCACGACCGGCCACCAGAACAGCGCCGCCACGCCCAGGTAGAGCAGGTGCTCGAACCCGTGCAGGAACGGCGACTCGAGCGAGGCGTCGTAGAGCGGGCTGAAGTGCGTGGCGTACATCACGACCGCGAACAGCACCCACGTCACGACGGGGAACGACAGCACCCGCACGACGCGCGAGTGCAGCACCGCCAGCAGCCGCCGCCGGCCCGGCGAGCCCGACGGCAGCGCCTGGAGCCACAGCGTCACGGGCGCGGCGAACGCCAGCAGGGGAGCGGCGCCGTAGGTCAGGAGCAGGTGCTGGACCATGTGGACGCTGAAGCGCTCCTCCGACACCGTCGCGACCGGCGAGACGAGCGCCAGGACGAGCACCGCCAGAGCCCACCAGAACCACCGCAACCGGGCGGGAGCGACCGTTCCGCCGCGAGCCCGGACGACACGGACGGCGCCGAGGTAGACGAACGCGAGCCCGCACAGGCCCGTCACGACGACGGGGTCGAGGTGCCAGCGGAGGAGGACCACGCCCCCAGCGTACGGAGCCTCGAACCGCCCGGCGCGTTCGAGTTGGACGGCGGCACCGGCCTTGCTAGGTTTCACGCGTACGGCGTGCGTGCGCCCGCGCTCACGGACGCCCACCACCAGGCTCGCGGCACGCCCTGCACGCGAGCTGCGTTGCGGAAGCGAGGCGACCTCCACCGGTGCGACCCGTCGGGCCACGACTCCGATCCCGGCTACGGCTCGCCGCCGTCGCCGTCCTCCCTCTCCTGCTCACGGCGTGCGCGCAGCAGCCGCAGACCGAGCAGGGCAAGAAGGTCTACACGCTCTACAACATCACCCTCGCGATCGCGGTCCTGATCGGCGTCGGCGTGATCAGCATGATCCTGCTGTCGTGCGTCAGGTACCGGAAGCAGCCCGGCGACGAGTCCATGCCGCCGCAGACGCACGGCAACACCGTCTTCGAGGTCGTGTGGACCGCGATCCCGACGGTGATCGTGCTCGCGCTGTTCGGCATGTCGTTCGTCACGATCCGCGCGATCGACAAGCCGTCGGGCAACCACGCGGCGATCATCGAGGTGCGCGGCTACCAGTGGTCGTGGACGTTCGACTACGGCACCAACGCCGCCGGCACCCGGGTCCTCGTCAAGACCGAGAGCAACCGCACGCCGCCGCAGATGATCGTGCCGGTCGGCGAGAAGGTGCACATCGAGCAGCGCTCCGACAACGTCATGCACTCGTTCTTCGTGCCTGCGTTCCTGTTCAAGCGCGACCTGATCCCGGGCAAGGCGAACGGCTTCGACATCACCGTGACCTCGCCGGGCGTCTACCACGGCCAGTGCGCCGAGCTCTGCGGCACCGACCACGCGCAGATGACGTTCTCCGTGAAGGGCGTCAGCCGCGCGGAGTTCGACAAGTGGTTCAACGAGTTCCGCCCGCCGCTGCCGAAGTGCGAGGACACGGCGAAGGCCGCGACCGAGTACACGGTCACCGCGCTGCAGGGCAGGGCCGAGTGGGAGACGCCGTGCGCCTACCTCAAGGCCGGCGGCCCGGTCAGCCTGACCATGCACAACCAGGGCGGCCTGCCGCACAACATCGCGGTGTTCGAGGGCCCGATGACCGAGAACAAACCGGTCGGCAAGCCCGGCAAGATCATCAACAGCGGCTCCGACACCGTCGCCCTGCCCGCGCTCGAGGCCGGCAAGGACTACCGCTTCTACTGCCAGGTCCATCCTTTGATGGAAGGCTTGGTGAAGGTGTCGCCATGACGGTCGCGATGCCAGCCCACGAGCGAACCGAGTTGGGAGCCCCCCGATGACCACGGTGGCGAGCCGCCCGTCGCACGCGACGCCGGCCCCGAAGAAGCGGTCGAAGATCGTCGACTACCTGACGACGACCGACCACAAGAAGATCGGGGTGATGTACCTCTACTTCTCGTTCTTCGCGTTCCTGGTCGGCGGCATGCTCGCGCTCGGGGTCCGCGCGCAGCTCGCGACGCCGGGCGGCACGATGATCGAGGACCCCGACACGTACAACGCGCTGTTCACGATGCACGCGTCGGCGATGCTCTTCTTCTTCATCATCCCGATCTGGGCGGGCTGGGGTAACTACATCGTCCCGCTCCAGATCGGCGCGCTGGACATGGCGTACCCCCGCATCAACGCGCTGTCGTTCTGGCTGCTCCCCGCCGGCTTCGTGACGATGTTCTCCGGCTACCTGATGAAGGGCGGCCCCGCGCAGGCCGGCTGGACGGAGTACCCGCCGCTCACCGCCGCGCGGTTCATGCCGGGCTACGGCACCGACCTCTGGATCGTCGGACTGCTGCTCGTCGGCATCTCGTCCACGCTCGGCGCGATCAACTTCATGGTCACGATCTTCAAGATGCGCGCGCCCGGGATGACGATGTTCCGGATGCCGGTGTTCACCTGGAACATCCTCGTGACGAGCATCCTCACGCTGCTCGCGCTGCCCGTCCTGACGAGCGCGCTGATCATGCTGTTCATCGACCGCAACTACGGCGGGTCGTTCTTCGACCCCGGCGTCGGCGGCAACGCGATCCTGTGGCAGAACCTGTTCTGGTTCTACAGCCACCCGGCCGTCTACATCATGATCCTGCCGGCGTTCGGCCTGATCTCCGAGGTCATCCCGGTGTTCAGCCGCAAGCCGCTGTTCGGCTACAAGGCGTTCGTCTTCGCGACGATCGCGATCGGCGGCCTCGGCTTCTCGGTGTGGGCGCACCACATGTTCGCGACCGGCCAGGTGCTGCTGCCGTTCTTCGCGCTGATGACGGCGTTCATCGCGGTGCCGACGGGCGTGAAGTTCTTCAACTGGATCGCCACCCTGTGGCAGGGGAAGATCACGTTCGAGTCGCCGATGCTGTTCGCGATCGGCTTCCTGACGATGTTCCTCATCGGCGGCCTGAACGGCATGTTCACGGCCTCCCCGCCCGTCGACTACGCGCTCCACGACACGTACTGGGTCGTCGCGCACATCCACGACGTGCTCTTCGGCGGGTCGGTGTTCGCGGTGTTCTCGTCGTTCTACTTCTGGTACCCGAAGGTCACGGGCCGGATGATGGACGACAAGCTCGGCAAGGTGCACTTCTGGATCACGTTCGTCGGGTTCAACCTCGCGTTCTTCCCGATGCACATGCTCGGCCTGGAGGGCATGCCGCGCCGCATCGCGTCGTACTCGGCCAACCCGCAGTGGGCGTTCCTGAACAAGATCTCGACGCTCGGCGCGTTCATCATCGGCGTCTCGATCTTCCCGTTCGTCTACAACCTCTGGAAGTCGCGCAAGGGCCCGATCGCGGGCAACGACCCGTGGAAGGCGAACTCGCTCGAGTGGTGGACGTCGTCGCCGCCGCCGGTGCACAACTTCGACTCGCTGCCCCAGATCAGGTCCGAGCGGCCCGTCCTCGACGAGCGTCTCCAGCGTGAGGCCGAGGCGGCGCTCGCGAAGGGAGCCTCGGCGTGAGCGCCGTGACCACCGACGAGCACCTCGACTCCGCGGAGGGCCGCGCCGAGGGCATGTCCATGCCGCTGCTCGGCATGGTGCTGTTCATCGCGTCGGAGGTGATGTTCTTCGGCGGCCTGTTCGCGGCGTACTTCAACATCCGCGCCGACGCCGACGAGTGGCCGCCCGCCGGCCTCGAGCATCTGCACGCCAAGCTGCCCGCGATCTTCACGGTCGTCCTCGTGCTGTCGTCGGTGACGATGCACATGGGCGTCATGGCGATCCGCAGGGGCAACGTCAGGGCGCTCGTGCGGTGGACCGCGATCACGCTGGTGCTCGGCCTGGTGTTCCTCGCGGGGCAGATCTACGACTACTCGACGCTGGAGTTCACGATCCGCGACGGCGTCTACGGGTCGACGTTCTACACGTTGACCGGCTTCCACGGCGCCCACGTGTTCGGCGGCGCGATCTACCTGTTCATCGTCCTGATCCGGGCGATGTCGGGCCAGTTCAGCAAGGCCCACCACGCCGCCGTCGAGGGCGCCACGATGTACTGGCACTTCGTCGACGTCGTGTGGATCGCGCTGTTCTTCACGCTGTACGTCCTCAAGTAGGCCGCCGGTGCGCGCTGCTTCCAAGGTCTTCCGCGGCATCGGGATCTTCGCCACGATCGCGGCGATCCTCTTCGCCGCGGCGAGCCGGTTCGCGTTCGACAACCTCCAGGGCGCCGTCGTCCTCGGGCTGTTCGCGTTCGCCAACCACTACCTGGCGAACGCCCTCGGCCGCGACGCCGACGTCGACGAGCTGCGGCTGCCGGTCGAGGAGGCGCACGAGGACGAGGAGATCCACCTCCCCGGCCCGTCGTGGTTCCCGGCGTTCTACGGCGTGACGCTGCCGGTGCTCTTCTTCGGCCTGGTGTTCCACGCCTTGCCGGTGATCGTCGCGGGCGTCGTGCTGACCGTGCTCGTCACGATCGGCTGGGCCAGGGAGTCCGTGAAGGACTACCGGCGCGAGATCGCCCACCACAAGCCCGGCCCCGTTCTCCCCGACGAGGCGACGATGGAGCTCGCGCGCCAGGTGCTCGCGTTCCGCCGCGACCACGGCGGCGCCGACAGCGTCGTGCAGCACATCGGCCGCGGCGCCGGCGAGATCGTGCTCGTCGGCAGGGACGGCGCGTGGGGCAACCTCGTCGTGCGCGACGTCGAGCAGGCGCGCGAGGCCTGCGCGCTCGCCGACACCGACCTGCACCCGGCCTGGCCGAGCGGCCTCGGCTCGCGCGTGCGGACCGGCCCCGACCAGTGGATCGAGATGGGCGGCGAGCGGACGTTCGAGGCCGCCGGCCACGACGCCCCGCGCGACGGCACCACGCAGGTCGCGGCGCGGGTGTTCCTTGGCCTGTCGATGTTCGCGGCGTTCGCCGCGCTGCTCTACTCGGCGGCGAGCAGGTTCTCGTTCGACAACCTGCAGGGCACCGCGATCCTCACGGCGTTCGCCGGCGCCTGCTACTACCTCTACCTCGGCCTCAAGAACGCCAAGGCGCGGCCCGAGGACGCGGCGTACGTCGGCGAGGAGTACGTCACCCTCGAGCCCGAGGTTCCCGACCCGCCGATCGACCTGGAGACGCTGCACCTGCCCGGTCCCTCCTGGTGGCCGGCGGCGTTCTCGATCGCGCTCGGCGTGCTCGTCTGGGGCCTGGTGTTCCACTCGGTGATCGCGACGATCGGCGGCATCCTGCTGCTCGTCGTCTGCTGCGTCGGCTGGGGGATCGAGAGCGTTCACGAGTACCGCCAGCAGATCTCGGGCCAGCACCACGGCGCGGCGGACGCGCTGCACAACGACCCCGCGCCGCTCGCCCACTAGGTCTCTCGCCATGCGCCGCTGGCCGCTGTGGGCAGCGGGAGTCCTCGCCGTCGCCGGGCTCGCCCTGCGCTTCGCCGCGTGGGGCCCGCTGTGGCTCGACGAGTCGCTGTCGGTGTCGATCGCGTCGCTGCCGCTGTCGGAGATCGGCGACGCGCTGCGCCACGACGGCTCGCCCCCGCTCTACTACCTGCTGCTGCACGCCTGGCTGCCGCTGTTCGGCGACGGCGCCGTCGCGGCCCGCGCGCTGTCCGGCGTGCTCGCGGTCGGCGCGGTACCGGCGGCGTGGGCGTTCGCCCGCTCCCTCGCGGGGGAGCGGGTCGCGTGGGTGACGGCGCTGCTCGTGGCGACGTCGCCGTTCGCCGCGCGCTACGGCTCCGAGGCCCGCATGTACGCCCTCGTCCAGCTCCTCTGCGCGCTCGGCGGCTGGGCGCTCGTCCGCCTGCTGCGGCGGCCGTCGCGGTGGTCGTTCGCGGCGGTCGCGGCGTGCAGCGGTCTGCTCGCGCTGACGCACTACTGGTCGCTGTACCTGCTCGCGGCGACGTTCGTCCTGCTGCTCGTCCGCCGCCGCCGGCTCGCGGCGGGCGCGGTGGCGGCGGGCGGCGTGTTGTTCGTGCCGTGGCTGCCGTCGTTCCTCTACCAGCTCCGCCACACCGGCACGCCGTGGGCACCGCGCCCGCAGCTCGCCGCGATGGTCGACGCGGTCTACGAGTGGGCCGGCGTCGGCACGGCGGCGCGGTTCCTCGGCGTCGTGCTGATCCTGCTGACCCTCCTCGCGGTCCTCGGCCGCGGCGTCGACGCCCGGCGCGTCGAGCTGTCGCTGGACGGCGACCCGACGGCGCGGCGGCTCGCGGCGGTGGTGTTCGGGACGCTGCTGCTCGGCATCGTTCTCGGCCTCACCCTCGGCTCCGGCTACGCCGCCCGCTACTCCGCCGTCGTCCTGGTGCCGTTCCTCGTGCTCGTCGCGATGGGCACGCAGGTGTTCGTCTCGCCCGCCGCGCGCCGGGGCGTCATCGGCGCGGTCGCGCTGCTCGGCGTCGTGGCGGCCGTGCCCACCGTGCTGACGCCGCGTACGCAGGCCGGTCCCGTCGCCGACGCGCTGCGCGAGCGGGCGGCGGCGGGCGACGTCGTCCTCTACTGCCCCGACCAGCTCGGCCCCTCGGTCTCGCGGCTCGCGCCGGCGGGGCTCGACCAGCGCGTGTTCCCGACGGGCGGCCCGCCGCAGCGGGTCGACTGGGTCGACTACGCGCAGCGCAACCGCGCCGGCGACGCCCGCGCGTTCGCCCGCGACGCCGCCGCGGGCGGGGACACCGTCTGGCTCGTCGTCGCGTCCGGCTACCGGACGTACGGCGACCGCTGCGACCTGCTCGCCGAGACGCTGCGCCGGCTGCGCCCCGACAACGAGGTCGTCGTCCGCTCGCGCGGCCGCTACAAGCCCGAGCGCATGTCGCTGGTGCGGTTCGGCCCGTGAGGCCGCCGGCGCGACCGACCGTGCGCGCGTGGCTCGTCTCGCGCGCGGCGGTGCTCGCGCTGATGGCGTTCACCGCGTGGCTGCAGGCACGGCACGGCTACGGCCGTTCGGCGGTGCGCGGCGACGCGACGGCGTTCTTCGCGTGGGACGGCGGGTGGTACCGCGAGATCGCCAACCACGGCTACCGGCGCGACGTGGCGCTGCGGTTCTTCCCGCTCTACCCGCTCGTGTCGTTCAACGGCCTCGGCCTCGTCGTCGTCGCCAACGCCGCCGCGCTCGCGTACGCCGAGGGGCTCGCGCGGCTCACGGCGTTCGAGCTCGGCGACGCGCGCGCGGCCGCCCGCGCGCCGTGGCTCGCGCTGGTCAACCCTGCCGGGTTCGTCCTCGCCATCGCCTACGCGGAGCCGCTCGCCCTCGCGCTCGCCGTCTGGTGCCTCTACGCGGCGCGGCGCCGCCGGTGGAGGCGGGCCGTGCCGCTCGCGTTCGCGCTCGGGCTCACCCGCCCGACCGGCCTGGTCGTCGCGCTGCCGCTCGCGATCGAGGCGTGGCGCTCGGTCGGCTACCGGCGCCGCGTCGTACGCCGCGCCGGCGCCCCGCTCGCGGCCGTCGCCGCCGCGCCGCTCGGCTGCGCGTCGTACCTGCTGTGGTGCCACCTCGCGCGCGGCGACGCGATGGCGCCGTTCCGCGTGCAGCAGGACCCGACGCTGCGCGGGGGAGTGCTGGTGCCGCCGTGGCCCGCGCTGGCCCGCGCGTGGCGCGCGCTGCTGGAGCTCGGCCCGTGGAACCTCGCGCTGCGGCTCGTCTGGATCCCGCTGCTGCTCGCGCTGCTCGTCGTGGCCGCGCGGCGGCTGCCCGCGTCGTACACGGCGTACGCCGCCGTCCTGCTCGTGCTCGCGATAGGCACGCCCCGGCTCGCGTCGTTCGAGCGCTACGCCCTCACGGCGTTCCCGCTGCTCGTGGCGGCGGCGTCGTTGCGATCGCGTCTCGTGTCGGTCACGCTCGGCGCGGCGTTCGCGCTGACGTTCGCCCTGTACGCGATTCTGGGATTCGGCAACAGGTACGTACCATAAAGGCGTTTCCGTCCCGCGTGCAGAGGGGTCCCTTCGTGTCAGAACAGCCTCGCGTCGTCATCATCGGTGCGGGTCCGGCCGGTCTGACGGCGGCGTACCAGCTCGTCAAGGCGGGCGTGAAGCCCGTCGTGCTGGAGGCGGACGACGTCGTCGGCGGCATCTCGCGCACCGTGGAGCGGGAGGGCTGGCGGTTCGACATCGGCGGGCACCGCTTCTTCACGAAGGTGCCCGAGGTCGAGGCGCTGTGGCACGAGATCCTGGACGACGAGTCGTTCCTCCAGCGCCCTCGGATGAGCCGGATCTTCTACCGCGGCAACCTCTTCGACTACCCGCTCAAGGCGGGCAACGCCCTCAAGGGGCTCGGCGTCGTCGAGGCCGTCCGCTGCGTGCTGTCGTACCTGTGGGCGCGGGTCAACCCGCCCAAGGACCAGTCGCACTTCGAGGGCTGGGTCTCCGCGCGCTTCGGCCGCCGCCTCTACGGCATCTTCTTCAAGACGTACACCGAGAAGGTGTGGGGCGTCCCCGCCACCGAGATCCAGGCGGACTGGGCGGCGCAGCGCATCAAGAACCTGTCGCTGTTCACCGCCGTCTGGCGCGCGATCGTTCCGCAGCGCGGCAAGAAGACCGACGTCACGTCGCTGATCGAGGAGTTCCAGTATCCCAAGTACGGCCCCGGCATGATGTGGGAGCGCTGCCGCGACCTGGTCGAGGCGCGCGGCGCCGAGGTGCGGATGCGTACCTCCGTCGTGGGGGTCGAGCACGCGAACGGCCGCGCGGTCGCGGTGGTCACGGAGCGCGACGGCAAGCGCGAGCGGATCGAGTGCGACCACGTCGTCTCGTCCATGCCGATGGGCCACCTGCTGCGCGCCATGCAGCCGGCCGTCGACGAGCGCACCGCGACCGCTGCCAAGCGGCTCAAGCACCGCGACTTCCTCACCGTCGCGCTCGTCGTCCCCGTGTCGCAGTCGTTCCCCGACAACTGGATCTACGTGCACGAGCCGCACGTGCGCCTCGGCCGCGTGCAGAACTTCGGCTCGTGGTCGCCGTACATGGTCAAGGAGGGCTTCACCTGCCTCGGCCTGGAGTACTTCGTCAACGAGGGCGACGACCTGTGGTCGATGGCCGACGACGCGTTGGTGAAGTTCGCGACCGACGAGATCGAGACGCTCGGCCTCGTGAAGCCCGGGCAGGTCTCCGCCGGCTACGTCGTCCGGATGCCGAAGGCGTACCCCGTGTACGACGAGGAGTACGTCCGCAACGTCGACGTGCTGCGCGAGTGGCTCGCCGCCCACGCGCCGAACGTCCAGCCGGTCGGCCGCAACGGCATGCACCGCTACAACAACCAGGACCACTCGATGATGACCGCGATGCTCGCGGCCGAGAACATCCTCGACCCGTCGGCGGGCCACGACCTGTGGGCCGTCAACGTCGAGGAGGAGTACCACGAGGAGGCCAAGCCGTCCTCGGCCGCGACGGCGCGCGGCACCGGCCGCGACGCGCCGATCCTCCCGCGTCACCTCGTCGTCCGCGAGAACGACGACGACGACGACCCCGTGGGCGCCGCGGCTCCGTAGCCCCACGAACGTCCCGGAGACGGCGGTGCGCCCCACGGCGCCCGCCGTCTCTCGCGTAATCAGGGGAAGCCCCTCGCGTGTTCCTCCCGTGAGCCGCCTCCGAGGGAGGCGGCCTCTACCCAGCGGAGGCTCACATGCTCAGGAGGCTTGGCCTCGCGGCCGTCGCCGTCACCGCGCTCACGGCCGTCCTGCCGCAGGCGCACGCGTACCGCACCACGATGTGCGAGGACAACGGGTTCCCGCGCGAGATCGGCGTCGGCGAGTCCTCGCGCGTCGTCTTCGTCGGCGTCGAGCAGAGCACGCCGCTGGTCGGCCCGGTCGTCGGCGCGCGGCTGTGCTTCGAGGTCAACGACGGCGCGTCGAACGTCGCCGGCTACGACCTCGGCATCGGCGTGTTCTACGACCTCGCCGGCCGCCTCGTCGTCGACGCGTGGGTGTGCGGCGTTCCCGCCGAGGCCAGCTGCGTGCACGCGCT
Source organism: Frankiaceae bacterium (assembly GCA_035940575.1). Classification (GTDB taxonomy): domain Bacteria; phylum Actinomycetota; class Actinomycetes; order BP-191; family BP-191; genus BP-191. The sequence continues at coordinate 22,794 of DASZER010000031.1, forward strand.
CAGCCCCACGGGCGTCCGCGTCGGCACCGGCGACCTGCCGTCGGCCGGCACCGCGAGCGGCTGCATCGCCACCGTCGGCACGACGTGCGTCGGCTCGCCGTCGGTGACGTACGGCGGCGACGCGGGCACCGCGACGATCACGCTGTGGGTGAACGGCACCGCGATCCCCGTCGACGTCAGCCGCAACTGCGTGAGCGTCCCGCCCACGACCTGCTGACCGGCGCCGGAACGGCGGCACGCCTCCGGGCGGCCGCCGTTCCGCGTTCCCCGGGTCAGACGATGCAGTCGACGAGCACGACGACCTTGGCGACCTGGCGCAGGGCGAGGCCGGTGACGGGGTTCGGGTCGACGGTGACGGAGCCGTCCGGGTTGAGCGTGACGACCGGGTCGAGCGACGGGTCGTCGGTCTGGAGCAGGTGCGTGACGCACCCGTCGGCGGCGGCGTGGGCCGTCGCGGGCGTGAGCGCGGCGGCGGCGAGCAGGGCGGTGGCGAGGATTCGTCTCATGCCCGTCTTACGTCGCCGGGCCGGTGCGCCCTAACGCCGCGGGCGCAGCCTGCGGTCGTCGCCGTGGCGGTCGTTGAGCCAGATGCTCACGAGCAGCGTCACGCCGAAGCCGGCGGCGACGAGGAAGCAGACGATCGCCAGCGCGGGGTACCCGAACAGCGTCGCGTTCGTCTCGATCCGCATCATCATGGCCGCGCCGATGATCAGCGCCGCGATGATGAGGCCCGTCGTCACGCGGTTGGCGAGCTTCTGGATGCCCCACATGATCTCGCGCTCGTCGATGCCGCGGACGTTGAGCTTCAGCTCGCCCTCGGCCAGCGCGTCCATCACGCGGTTGACCCGGCCGGGGAGCCGCTCGACGAACTCCCTCGCCTCGAGCAGCGACGTGAACATGTTGCCCTGCGACGTCGACCCCGCGAGCCGGCGGCGGAGGATGTCGCCGCCCTGGCGCCGGATGGCGTCGTTCGGGTCGTAGTGCGGGTCGAGCGTGCGCGTGACCTCGTCCAGCGCGATCAGCGCGCGGCCGAGCATCGTGAGCTCGGCGGGCGGGCGGACGCCGTTGTCGGCGGACACCTTGCACAGGTCGATGACGACAGCGCCCGCGCGGATCTGCCCGAGCGCGACGCCCTGGTTCTCCGTGACGATCTCGGCCACGGCCCTGCGGAAGCCGGTCTCGTCCAGCTCGTCGTCGGTGCGTTCGCCCAGGGTCAGCAACGACCTCGCCGCGTCGTCCCCACGGCCCTCGCTCGCGGCGAGCAGCAGCTTGAGGAGCTCCTCCTGCATGGTCGCGGGCACGCGCCCGACCATGCCGAGGTCGATCAGGGCGATGTCGCCCTTCTCGGTCAGGAAGACGTTGCCGCCGTGCGGGTCGGCGTGGAAGAAGCCGTCGACGAGGATCTGCTTGAGGTACGCCGCGATGAGCTGGTCGGCGAGCTCGGCGCCCTCGACCTCGAGCTGCGCGAGCGGCCCGAGCGAGGTGAGCTTGCGGCCGCCGATGAAGTCCATCGTCAGCACGCGCGACGTCGTGTAGTCGTTGACGGGCGCGGGGATCTGGATGCGCGCGTACTCGGCGAGGTTGGCGCGCAGCGTCTCGAGGTTGCGCGCCTCCTGCGTGTAGTCGAGCTCGCGCAGCATCGACTTGCGGAACTCGTCCAGCATCGCCGCGAAGCCGTAGCGGCGGCCGAGCGCGGAGTGGCTGTCCATGAACTCCGCGATCTCGCGCAGCGCCTCCAGGTCGGTGAGCACCTGCTCGCGGATGTTCGGCCGCTGCACCTTCACCGCGACCGAGCGGCCGTTGCGCAGCACCGCCTTGTGCACCTGGCCGAGGCTCGCCGACGCCAGCGGGACGTTCTCGAAGATCTGGAACGCCCTCGACATGCGGACGCCGAGCTCGCCCTCGACGATGCGCTCGACCTCCTCGAACGCGAACGGCTCGACGTCGTCCTGCAGCCGCGACAGCGCCTGGATGTAGGCGGGTGGGAGCAGGTCGGCGCGCGTCGCCATGAGCTGGCCGAGCTTGACGTACGTGGGGCCGAGGCGTTCGAGGTCCTTCGCCAGCTCCTCGGCGTTCGCGCGCGCCGCGTCGGTCTCCGGCAGCGCCTCGTCGAACTCCGACAGGCCGATCTGCGACACGAGGTCGGACCTGCCGTACTTGGCCAGGAGGACCGCGATGTCCTTGTACCGCTTCAGGTGCTGCGGCCGCAGCGAGATGCCCACGCCTGGGCGATACCCGTTACGGCTCCCACCGGAAACTACGCACGGCGACGCGCCTCGGAGCCGAGCCGGGACGAGATCTCGGAGAGCTCCGTCGCGATCCTCTCGAGCTTGATCGCGTCGTCGAGGTGGGGCGTGGCGCGGACCGTACGGTTCAGCATCGCGATCCCCACGGCGCTGGCGAGGGTGCCCAACGCGGAGACGACGAGGATGACCCACGCGACGGTGGTGACGGTCACGACGCTCCCTCCGGCTGGTTGATCGCGACGGCGTACGAGCTGATGGTGGCGGCGAACCCGAGCAGCGCGAGCGACGCCGTCGTCACGTACCCCGCCTGCCTGTCAGTCTGACTCCGCCCGGCCGTGTTGTCAGCCGTGACGAACCCGTACCCGGCCGCCCCGAGTATCAGCACGGCCGTCGCCGCGATCTGGACGAAGTCGCGGTGAGCCTTCAGCGAGTCCGGGGCGTCGCGCGACTCCCGCAACGCCGCGGCGCACCACATGACGCCGACCAGGAGCGCCTGCCCGGCTCCCAGGATCTCGCGCAGCGCGGGCGCCCGCTGATGCCGGTAGAGCGCGAACAGGTATGCGGCGAGGAGCGGCAGCAGCCCGAGAAGCAGCCCGCCGCCGACCCACCGCCAGATTCGCCCGCTCACCGCACCCCCGTTCGTCCTCGCGGGATTCTGGCGCAACGAGGCGAGCGCCGTTCAGGGCCTGTGGATTACGGCTCCCACCGGAAGCTCCGCGCCGCCGCCGCCAGCGCGACCGCCGCCCAGACGAGCAGGACGGTCGCGGACCGGACGAGCGGGCCGTCGTTGGTCAACGCCGCCTCCAGGCCCTCCACGAGCGCCCCGCTCGGCAGCAGGCGCGCCACCGTACGCAGCCCCGACGGCAGCGACGCCAGGGGCACGACCATCCCGCTGACGAGCAGCAGCACGAGGTACAGGCCGTTCGCGGCGGCCAGCGTCGCCTCCGCGCGCAACGTCCCCGCCATCAGCAGCCCGATCCCGGCGAACGCCGCCGTCCCCAGCGCGACCAACAGCACGAGCAGGATCGCGCCGCGCGCCCCGGACGACGTACGCCACCCGAGCAGCAGCCCGAGCCCCAGGATCAGCGCGACCTGCAACGCCTGCACGGCCAGCACCGACAGGGTCTTGGCGACCATCAGCGAGGTGCGCGAGAGGGGAGTGGCGCCGAGGCGCTTGAGGACGCCGTACGACCGCTCGAACCCCGTCGCGATCGCCAGCCCCGTCATCGACGTGGACATGACCGCCAGCGCCACGATGCCCGGCACGAGCTGGTCGAGCGTCACGTCCACGACGTCGACCGTGCCGAAGAACGCGAGCAGCCCCAGGGGGATGACGAGCGTCAGCAGCAGCGACTCGCCCCGCCGCAGCGTCAGCCGCAGCTCCATCAGCGTCTGGGCGAGGATCACCGGAGCTCCCGTCCCGTGAGCCCCAGGAAGACCTCTTCGAGCGAACGCCGCCCGGTCCGCAGGTCCTCGGCCAGCACCCCGCGCGCGGCGCACCAGGCGGTCACGGCGGCCACCCGCTCCGGCGTCACGGGACCCTCCACCCGGTAGCGCCCCGGCGCCTCCTCGACGGCCCCCGGCAGCCCGGCGAGGTCGAGGCCAGCCGGCGCGCGGAACGTCACCGCGTCGGCCCCCCGCGTCAGCTCCTCGACGGTGCCCGACGCCACGACGCGCCCGCCGTCCACGACGACGACCGAGTCGGCGAGCGCCTCGGCCTCGTCCATGTAGTGGGTCGTCAGCACGACCGTGACGCCGTCCGTACGCAGCCCGCGCACGACGTCCCACGTGACGTGCCGTGCCTGCGGGTCGAGCCCCGCCGTCGGCTCGTCCAGGAACACCACGGCCGGCCGCCCCACCAGCGCGAGCGCGAGCGAGAGCCGCTGCTTCTCGCCGCCGGACAGCCGGCGGTACGCAGGTCGCTCCGGCACGCCGAGCCGTTCCAGCAGGTCGGCCGGGGAGAGCGGCGACGGGTAGAACGACGCCACGAGCCGCAGCATCTCCAACGGGTACGCGCCCGGGTACACCCCGCCCGACTGGAGCATCACGCCCATCCGCCGGGTCAGCGCGGCGTGGTCGCGCACGGGGTCGAGCCCGAGCACGCGCACCGCCCCCGACGACGGGCGGCGGTAGCCCTCGCAGGTCTCGACGGTCGTGGTCTTGCCGGCGCCGTTCGGCCCGAGCAGCGCGAGCACCGCGCCGGGAGCGGCCGTGAACGAGACGCCGTCGACGGCGGCGACCGAGCCGTACCGGACGGCGAGGCCCTCGACCTCGACGGTCACCTACGAGACGACGACGGTGCCGGTCATGCCGAGCGAGGCGTGCGGCGTGCAGAAGTACTTGTACGTCCCGGCCTTGTCGAACGTGTACTCGTACGTCGTGAACCCGCCCGGCGCCTTGAGCGGCCCGCCCGCGGGCGTCGGCGGCTCGCCCGAGTCGACCGTGTGGTAGCCCTGCGCGGTCCACGTCACGGTCGTGCCGACCTTGACGTTCAGCGTCGACGGCTCGAACTTGTTGGTCGCCATGGCGGTGACGGCGTTGCCGCCGCCGGCCGCGGCGCTCGTCGGGGGCACGCCGGTCGTCGTGCCACCGGTCGGCGCCTCCGTCGTGGGCGCGAGCGAGGACGGCTTCGGGAAGACCGTGGCGGGCACGGCGGGCACCGCGCGTGGCGTGGCGTGGTCGCTCGGCACGACCCGCTCCTTCTCGGCGCACGCGGTGAGCACGAGCGGCAGCGCGAGAGCGACGACCAGGCGCTTCGAGGAGAGCATGCGGGTGGCGGCCTTCCTGTGGGGGATCGGCCCAAGGATATCGGGCGGGCCGCGTTTGCCGCGCATCGGGGATTACGTCACAATGACGTTGTGAAAAACGTCGCAGGCGAGGAGCGCACGCGGGACCGCGTGGCCGCGCTGCTGCTGCGTACCGGCGGCGCCACCGCGGCCGACCTCGGCGCCTCGCTCGGCCTGTCGCCCGCGGCCGTACGGCGCCACCTCGACGCGATGCTCGCCGACGGCACGGTCGTCGAGACCGAGGTCACGCACACCGGCCGGCGCGGGCGCCCCGCCAAGCAGTTCGAGCTGACCGACGCCGGCCGCGAGGCGTTCCCGCACGCCTACGACGACCTCGCCGCGAGCGCGCTGCGCTTCCTCGCCGAGACCGGCGGCGACGCGGTCGTCCGCGAGTTCGCCAAGGCGCGCGTCGCCGAGCTCGAGACGCGCTACGCCGACGTGGCCGACGCGCCCGTCGACGAGCGGCCCGCGCGGCTCGCCGAGGCGCTGTCGCGCGACGGCTACGCCGCCACGGCCGAGCCCGGCACGGTGTGCCAGCATCACTGCCCGGTCCAGCACGTGGCGGCGGAGTTCCCGCAGCTCTGCGAGGCCGAGACGGAGTTCTTCTCGCGGCTCCTCGGCAGCCCCGTGCGCCGCCTGACCACCATCGCCACCGGCGACTCCTGCTGCACCGCCCACGTCTCCACCGAAAGGTCGTCATCGTGACCACCACCCGCCCGGAGCTCGAAGGCCTCGGGACGTACAAGTTCGGCTGGTCCGACCCGGCCGCCTACGCCGACAACGCCCGCCGCGGCCTCACCGAGGACGTCGTGCGCGACATCTCGGCGAAGAAGAGCGAGCCCGAGTGGATGCTCAAGCTGCGCCTCAAGGGCCTGCGGCTGTTCGGGCAGAAGCCGATGCCGCACTGGGGCGCGGACCTGTCCGGCATCGACTTCGACAACATCAAGTACTTCGTCCGCTCGACGGAGAAGCAGGCCGAGTCCTGGGACGACCTGCCCGAGGACATCAAGAACACCTACGACCGCCTCGGCATCCCCGAGGCCGAGAAGGCGCGCCTCATCGCGGGCGTGGCGGCGCAGTACGAGTCCGAGGTCGTCTACCACAAGATTCGCGAGGACCTCGAGGAGCAGGGCGTCGTCTTCCTCGACACCGACACCGGTCTCAAGGAGCACCCCGAGCTGTTCAAGGAGTACTTCGGCTCGGTGATCCCGGTCGGCGACAACAAGTTCGCCGCGCTCAACACCGCCGTCTGGTCGGGCGGGTCGTTCATCTACGTCCCGCCGGGCGTGCACGTCGAGATCCCGCTGCAGGCGTACTTCCGCATCAACACCGAGAACATGGGCCAGTTCGAGCGGACGCTGATCATCGCCGACGAGGGCTCGTACGTGCACTACGTCGAGGGCTGCACGGCCCCGATCTACAGCAGCGACTCGCTGCACTCCGCGGTCGTCGAGATCGTCGTGAAGAAGAACGCGCGCGTCCGCTACACGACGATCCAGAACTGGTCGAACAACGTCTACAACCTCGTGACCAAGCGGACCGCCGTGCACGAGGGCGGCCGCATGGAGTGGATCGACGGCAACATCGGCTCCAAGGTCACGATGAAGTACCCGGCCTGCTACCTCCTCGGCGAGGGCGCGAGCGGCGAGGTGCTCTCGGTGGCGTTCGCCGGCGAGGGCCAGCACCAGGACGCCGGCGCGAAGATGGTCCACGCGGCGCCGCGCACCAGCAGCACGATCGTCAGCAAGTCGGTCGCGCGCGGCGGCGGACGTACGTCCTACCGCGGCCTCGTGCAGGTGCAGGAGGGCGCCGTCGGCTCGCGCTCGACCGTGAAGTGCGACGCGCTGCTGGTCGACACCGTGAGCCGCAGCGACACGTACCCCTACGTCGACGTGCGCGAGGACGACTCGTCCATCGGCCACGAGGCGAGCGTCTCCAAGGTCGGCGAGGACCAGCTCTTCTACCTGATGAGCCGCGGCCTCTCGGAGAACGAGGCCATGGCGATGGTCGTGCGCGGCTTCGTCGAGCCCATCGCCCGCGAGCTCCCGATGGAGTACGCGCTCGAGCTGAACCGACTCATCGAATTGCAGATGGAAGGCGCTGTCGGCTAGATGACCGTCACGTACGACGTCCCGTCCGGGCGCGAGGAAGCGTTCCGCTTCACGCCCATCAAGCGCATCGAGGACGCCCTCGCCACGGCCCAGCCCGGCAAGGTCGTCATCGAACGCTCCGCGGGCGCGGGCACGGAGTTCTCCGTCTGCGACCGCGGCTCCGACCCGCGGCTCGGCTCGGTGCTGACCCCGCGCGACCGCTACGAGGAGCTCGCCGACTCCTACGAGCGCGCCGGCGTCGTGACCGTCCGCCGCAACGTCGTCCCCGACGAGCCCACGGTCGTCACCGTGCGCGGCGAGGGCGGGCTCGCGTACGCGCACCTGCTCGTCGACGTCGAGGAGGGCGCCGAGGCGACGGTCATCCTCGACCACTCGGGGAGCGCGACGTTCCTGGCCAACGCCGAGTTCCGCGTCGCCGACAACGCCCGCCTCACCGTCGTGTCCCTGCAGGACTGGGACGACGACGCCGTCCACCTCGGCACCCACGTCGCCACGGTCGGCCGCGACGCGACGTTCAAGGCCGTGCACGTGAGCCTCGGCGGCGGCGTCGTACGGCTCGTGCCGCAGGTGCGGTTCACCGGTCCCGGCGGCGACGCCGAGCTGCTCGGCCTGTTCTTCGCCGACGCGGGCCAGCACCTCGAGCACCGCCTCCTCGTCGACCACGCCGTGAGCCACTGCCGCAGCCGCGTGACGTACAAGGGCGCGCTGCAGGGCGAGGGCGCGCACACCGTCTGGATCGGCGACGTCGTGATCGGCGCCGACACCGTCGGCACCGACACCTACGAGCTCAACCGCAACCTCGTCCTCTCCGACGGTGCCCACGCCGACTCCGTTCCGAACCTCGAGATCTACTCGGGCGAGGTCGTCGGCGCGGGACACGCGAGCGCCACGGGGCGGTTCGACGACCAGCAGCTCTTCTACCTGATGAGCCGCGGCATCCCGGCCGACGAGGCGCGCCGCCTCGTCGTGCGCGGGTTCTTCGCCGACGTCATCCAGCGCATCGAGGTGCCGTTCCTGCGCGAGCGCCTCGCGAACGCGATCGAGGCCGAGCTCGAAGGGGCCGTGCTGTGAGCGAGTGGGTCCGCGTCTGCGCGGCCGCCGACGTGCCCGAGGGCACGGCCAAGGCCGTCGAGATCGGCAACGAGCCGGTCTGCGTCGTGCGCAGCAACGGCACGTTCTACGCGATCCGCGACGTCTGCTCGCACGCCGACGTCGCGCTCTCGGAGGGTGAGGTGGAGGACGGCACGATCGAGTGCTGGCTGCACGGCTCGCGCTTCGACCTCGCCAGCGGCCGCCCCACCGGCCTGCCGGCCACCCAGCCCGTCCCTGTCTACCCCGTGAAGCACGACGGCGACGACGTCCTCGTCGCGTTGGAGGAGTCGTAAGTGAGCACGCTCGAGATCCGCGACCTGTCCGTCAACGTCGACGAGACGGAGATCCTCCGCGGCGTCACCCTGACGGTGAAGGACGGGGAGACGCACGCCCTGATGGGCCCGAACGGCTCGGGCAAGAGCACGCTCGCGTACGCCATCGCGGGCCACCCCAAGTACACCGTCACCGGCGGCTCCGTCACGCTCGACGGCCAGGACGTGCTGTCGATGGCCGTGGACGAGCGGGCGCGCGCGGGGCTGTTCCTCGCGATGCAGTACCCGGTCGAGGTGCCCGGCGTCTCGGTCTCCAACTTCCTGCGCACGTCGGTCACCGCCGTCCGCGGCGAGGCGCCGAAGCTGCGCCTGTGGGTCAAGGAGCTCAAGGAGACGATGGCCGGCCTGGAGATGGACCCGGTCTTCGCCGAGCGCAACGTCAACGAGGGCTTCTCCGGCGGCGAGAAGAAGCGGCACGAGATCCTCCAGATGGAGCTGCTCAAGCCGAGGATCGCGGTGCTGGACGAGACCGACTCGGGCCTCGACGTCGACGCGCTGCGCGTCGTCTCCCAGGGCGTCAACCGCGTCGCGGAGCAGGGCTCGACCGGCCTGCTGCTCATCACGCACTACACGCGCATCCTGCGCTACATCAAGCCGGACTTCGTCCACGTGATGTTCGACGGGCGCATCGCCGAGGAGGGCGGCCCCGAGCTCGCGCAGATCCTCGAGGACAAGGGCTACGAGCACCTCCGCCCCACGGTGAGTGCATGACCCTCGATGTGGGGCGCGTTCGCAAGGACTTCCCGATCCTGAGCAGGGAGGTCCACGGGCGCCCGCTCGTCTACCTCGACTCGGCGGCGTCCTCGCAGCGCCCGCAGTCGGTCATCGACGCGATGAGCGACTACTACGAGCAGCACCACGCCAACGTGCACCGCGGCATCTACACGCTCGCCGAGGAGGCGACCGCGCTGTACGAGGGCGCGCGCGACGCGGTGGCGGCGTTCGTCAACGCGTACGACCGCTCGGAGTGCGTGTTCACGAAGAACAGCACCGAGGCGCTCAACCTCGTCGCGCGCTCGCTCGGCGACTCCGGCCGGATCAAGCCCGGCGACGAGATCGTCGTCACCGAGATGGAGCACCACTCCAACATCGTGCCGTGGCAGCTCCTCGCCGCCCGCACGGGCGCGACCGTGCGCTGGATCGGCCTGACCGAGCAGGGCCGCCTCGACCTCTCCGACCTCGAGCAGGTGGTCAACGAGCGCACGCGCGTCGTGTCGTTCGTCCACCAGTCGAACATCCTCGGCACCGTCAACCCGACGTCGCAGATCACGCGCCGGGCGCGGGAGGTCGGCGCGCTCGTGTGCGTCGACGCGTCGCAGTCTGTCCCGCACATGCCGGTCGACGTGCGGGAGCTCGGCTGCGACTTCCTCGCGTTCACCGGCCACAAGATGCTCGGGCCGACCGGCATCGGCGTGCTGTGGGCGCGGCGCGAGCTGCTCGACGAGCTGCCGCCGTTCCTCGGCGGCGGCGAGATGATCGCCACGGTGACGACGAAGGGCTCGACCTACGCGGAGCCGCCGCACAAGTTCGAGGCAGGCACGCCGATGATCGCCGAGGCCGTCGGCCTCGCGGAGGCGGTCCGCTACCTCACCGACCTCGGCATGGACAACGTGCGCGCGCACGAGAAGGAGCTCGTCGCCTACGCGCTCCCCGCGCTGGAGTCGGTGAGCGGGCTGCGCGTCCTCGGGCCGCGCACGGCCGTGTCGCGGGGCGGGGCGATCTCGTTCGCGCTCGGCGACCTGCACCCGCACGACGTGGGCCAGGTGCTCGACGAGCTCGGCATCGCGGTCCGCGTCGGCCAGCACTGCGCGGCGCCGGTGTGCACGCGCTACGGCGTGCCGGCGACGACGCGCGCGTCGTTCTACGTGTACACGACGACCGAGGAGGTCGACGCGCTGGTCGAGGGCCTCGAGCACGTGAAGAGGTTCTTTCGTGCAGCTTGAGTCGATGTACCAGGAGATCATCCTGGACCACTACCGCAACCCCCAGCACAAGGGGCTGCGGGAGCCGTACGACGCCGAGGTGCACCACGTGAACCCCACGTGCGGCGACGAGGTGACCCTGCGCGTGCGCGTGGTCGACGGCGTGGTCGAGGACGTGTCGTACGAGGGCTCGGGCTGCTCGATCTCGCAGGCATCGGAGTCGGTCATGACCGACCTCGTCATCGGGCGCCCGATCCCCGAGGCGATGAAGGCCGCGGACGCGTTCCTCGAGCTGATGCAGGGGAAGGGCCAGGTCGAGCCCGACGAGGACGTGCTGGAGGACGCGGTGGCGTTCGCCGGCGTGGCGAAGTACCCGGCGCGCGTGAAGTGCGCGCTGCTGGGCTGGATGGCGTGGAAGGACGCGACGGCGCGGGCCGTCGCCGCGGAGGGCGGGTCATGAGCGAGGGCAGGGCGGACGTCGCGGACGTCACCGAGGCGATGCGCGACGTCGTGGACCCCGAGATCGGCATCAACATCGTCGACCTGGGTCTCGTCTACGGCATCACGGTCGACGACGCGAACGTCGCCACGGTCGACATGACGTTGACGTCGGCGGCGTGCCCGCTGACCGACGTCATCGAGGACCAGACGCGCTCGGCGCTGAAGGACCTCGTCGCCGACTTCCGCATCAACTGGGTGTGGATGCCGCCGTGGTCGATGGAGATGATCACCGACGACGGTCGCGAGCAGATGCGGGCGCTCGGCTTCAACATCTGATGTCCCCCCGCGCCGCCTCCCTGCTGGTCGGAGTGGCGGCGCTCGCCGTCGCGCTCGCGGCCGGATGGGTCGCGATGCTGCGCCTGACGGAGCCCGTCGTCGAGAGCACGATCGACTCGGTCTTCCCGCGCGGCGACAGGACGCTCGTCGTGCGCTACTACGCCGGGGAGAAGGGCTGCGTCGACCCGGCGGGCGTCGAGGTCGAGGAGACCGCGACCGAGGTCCGGCTGACGGCGCGGGTACGGCTGCGCCGCGGCGATCGCGAGTGCTCGACGGGAGGGCGCGTCGTGCAGGACACCGTGCGGCTGCGCGCGTCGTACCGGGACCGGGCGATCGTGGACGCCGCGACGGGCGAGCGGCTCGGGTACCCGGACGCGACGTCGCGTGCGCGCGGTGAACCGGAACGGGCCCTCGCCGCGTCTTGAGGGTGTGACGACGTTCGAGGAGTGGGTCGGGGCGCGGACCCCCGCGCTGATGCGGACGTCGTACCTGCTCACCGGCGACTGGCAGCGCGCGGAGGACCTGCTCCAGACGGCGCTGATGCGCTGCTACGGCCGGTGGGAGCGCATCGACGACCACGAGGCGTACGTGCGCCGCACGCTCGTGACGACGTTCGCCGGGTGGCGCCGCCGCCGCTGGGTCGGCGAGGTGCCGGGGCCGCTGCCGGACGCGCCGCGACCCGGCGACGACGCGGCGGACGCCGACGCGCGCGCCGACGTCCTGCGGCTGCTCGCCTCGTTGCCGCCGCGCCAGCGCGCCGTCGTCGTGCTGCGCTACTACGAGGACCTGCCCGAGGCGACGATCGCCGAGCTCCTCGGCATGTCACCCGGCACCGTCAAGAGCACGGCTGCCAAGGCGCTCGACCGCCTGCGCCGCTCGCCCCTGCTGATCGCGGAGAAGCCATGACCCTCGACGAACGCGCCTTCTCGCAGGCGCTCCACGACGCCGTACGCGACCCGCTCGTGCCCCCCGCGATGGCCGCGCGCGTGGTCGCGGGCCACCGGCGCAGGCGCCGGATGCTCGCGGGCGCGACCGTCGGCGCGACGGCCGCCGCGGCGTTCGCCGCCGTCCTCGCCGTCCCTGCCTTGCGCGCGGGCGACGACCCCACGCCGCCCGCGGCCGCGGTCAGCGGGACGTACTGGGCGAACGGCGTCGTGATCGCGAAGCCGGGCATGCCGGTGCTGTTCTGCCGGCCGGGGTACCGGGTCGTGCCGGCCGACCCGCCGCCACCGGCGTGCGACTTCTCCGTCACCGCCACCGGCGTGGACCTCGACCGGCTCGCGTCGCGCGACGTCGAGCCCGACGGCACCGTGTGGGGCTACGCCTGGCTCGCGGGGCGGCTCGACGGCGACGCGTTCGAGGTGCTCCGCCAGGACGCGCCGCGCCGGGAAGGCTCGCTCTTCGGCGACGCGTACTCGGCGCCGTGCGCGGCGCCGCCCGGCGGGTGGCCCGTCCACGTGAAGGAGGAGGGCCCGACGCAGCTCATCGACCACGCGAAGGCGTGGGCCGCCGCCCACCCGGGCGAGGTCGTCCAGCTCGCGTACCGCGACGCCCGCGGCGAGCGGCAGGTAATCGTGGCGGTGACGGCGGTACATCCCCAGGTCGTGGAGGACGCGTTGCGGCCGGTCTACGGCGAGGCGCTGTGCGTCGTGCCGTCGCGCTACAGCGTGGCCGAGCTGGACGCGGCACGCGCCGACCTGCGGGCGTACCTCGCGACGCACGAGGGGACGTTCGAGGAGCCCAAGCTCACGAGCGACGCCCAGCCGGTGTTCGAGCTCCACGTGAAGGTGCGCGTCCCCGAGCTGCACGAGCTGGTGACCCGTCACGATCCGCGGCTCATCGACGCCGACGCCTGGCTCGAGCCGATATCACTCTAGAGGCTCGACGCGCCGAACGTGTCGCAGGCCTCGGGGCGCGTCGACTCGTAGCCCTTCGTGAACCACCGCTGCCGCTGCTCGCTCGACCCGTGCGTCCACGCCTCCGGGTTCACGCGCCCCTGCACGGTCTCCTGGATGCGGTCGTCGCCCACGGCGGAGGCCGCGTCGAGGCCGTCCGCGATGTCGGCCTCGGTGAGCCGCTCGATGAGGCCGGTGCGGGTGGCGTTGGCGGCCCAGACGCCCGCGTAGCAGTCGGCCTGGAGCTCCAGGCGGACGGCGGGGGAGGCGGGGCCCGTCTCGCGCGAACGGTTCACGCGCGCGATGGAGCCCTCGAGGTTCTGGATGTGGTGGCCGTACTCGTGCGCGACGACGTACGCCTGCGAGAACTCCCCGCCCTGCGCCCCGAGCTTGTCGCGCAGCACCTCGAAGAACGACAGGTCGAGGTACACCGTCTGGTCGTTCGGGCAGTAGAACGGCCCGACGTCGCTGCTCGCGGCGCCGCAGCCGGTCGACGTGCGCCCCGTGAAGAGCTGCGTCTGCGCCTGGCGGTAGCCCCGGAACGTGCCGCCCCAGTACGCCTGCACGCTGTTGACCACCGCGACGATGCGGCAGTCCTCGTACTTCTCGGCGTCGGCGCCCGTACGGCAGCGCTCGGCGAGGTCGGAGGACGACACGACCTCGTTGCGCGAGCCGCCGTCGCCGCCGCCGGTGAGGTCGCCGGGGCTGACGCCGAACACGAGCGCGAGGATCAGCGCGAGGATCCCGCCGCCGCCGCCGATCGCGAGACCGCCGCCGGGGAACGACCGCCCGCGCGCGTCGCTGACCTGGCCGGCGTCGAGGCCGGCGTTGTCCTTGAAGTCCACGCCTGTCGCGTACCCCACGCGATTCCCACGTACGCTCCCTCGGTGATCGGCGTCACCGACCTCGAGCTGCGCGCGGGTGCCCGCGTGCTGATCGAGCACGCGACGTTCCAGGTCGGCAAGGGCGACAGGATCGGCCTCGTCGGCCGCAACGGCGCGGGCAAGACGACGCTGCTCAAGGTCGTCGCCGGGGAGGGGCTGCCGGCCGCGGGGACGGTCAGCAAGGGCGACGTCGGCTACCTCCCGCAGGACCCGCGCACGGGCGACCTCGACCAGCTCGCGCGCGACCGCATCCTCTCCGCGCGCGGGCTCGACGCGCTGCTGCTGACGAGGCGCGAGACCGAGGGCGCGATGGCGAGCGCCGACGACGAGACGCGCGACGCGGCGGTGGCGCGCTACGGCAGGCTGGAGGACCGCTTCCAGGCGCTCGGCGGCTGGGCGGCCGAGGCCGAGGCCGCGTCGATCGCGTCGTCCCTGGGCCTGCCCGAGCGCGTGCTCGGGCAGCCGCTCGGCACCCTCTCCGGCGGCCAGCGGCGCCGGGTCGAGCTGGCGCGCATCCTGTTCAGCGGCGCGGAGACGTTGCTGCTCGACGAGCCGACGAACCACCTCGACGCCGACTCGATCGTGTGGCTGCGGGAGTTCCTCAAGCGGCACACCGGCGGGCTCGTCGTCGTGAGCCACGACGTGGACCTGCTCGAGGCGACCGTGAACAAGGTGTTCCACCTCGACGCCAACCGCGCCGCGCTCGACGTCTACAACGTCGGGTGGACGGCGTACCTCGCGCAGCGCGAGACCGACGAGCGGCGGCGCAAGCGCGAGCGCGCGAACGCCGAGGCGCAGGCGGCGGCGTTGCAGGCGCAGGCCGACAGGATGCGCTACAAGGCGACGAAGGCCCGCGCGGCGCAGCAGATGGACAAGCGCGCCGAACGCCTGCTCTCCCACCTCGAGGAGGTGCGCGCGCACGACCGGGTGGCGAAGCTGCGCTTCCCCGACCCGCTGCCGTGCGGGCGCACGCCGCTGACCGCCACGGGCCTGTCGAAGTCGTACGGCTCGCTGGAGGTGTTCACCGACGTCGACCTCGCGATCGACCGCGGCTCGCGCGTCGTCATCCTCGGCCTCAACGGCGCGGGCAAGACGACGCTGCTGCGCATCCTCGCGGGCATCGAGCGGCCGGATACCGGCGAGGTCGTCGCGGGCCACGGGCTGCGGCTCGGCTACTACGCGCAGGAGCACGAGACGATCGACCCGGCGCGCTCGGTCCTCGAGCACGTGCAGTCGGTGTCGCCCGACGCGGACGCGGCGTCGTTGCGCAAGCTGCTCGGCGCGTTCCTCTTCTCGGGCGAGACCGTGCACCAGCCGGCGGGCACGCTGTCCGGCGGCGAGAAGACGCGCCTCGCGCTCGCGGGCCTCGTCGTCAGCAGGGCGAACGTCCTCCTGCTCGACGAGCCGACGAACAACCTCGACCCCCGCTCGCGCGACGAGGTGCTGCGCGCGCTGGCGTCGTACACCGGCTCGGTCGTGCTCGTGACCCACGACGAGGGCGCGGTCGAGGCCCTCCGGCCGGAGCGCGTGATCCTGCTGCCCGACGGCGTCGAGGACACGTGGTCCGAGGACCTCGCGGACCTCGTGGCCCTCGCGTAGGGCACCACTGCGTCGCGCTACCAAGCAGAGCGGAGCACCGACTCGATCACGACGGCGGCGCCCGCGCCGAGGGCGAGCAGCAGCAACGAGGGCCGTCCCGGCTCGCCGTCGTCGTCGTCGCCGGTCACGGGGACGAGCAGCCACGGGAAGAACGGCAGCCACGAGCGCTCGACCTCGCCGCGCGAGAGCCCCGACCCGATCGCGAACGCCACCCCGACCAGCGCGCCCACGACGAACGGCCACCCCGGCGTGCGGCGGATGCGCCGCGCGGCCGTGACGACGTGCGGGCCGCACGCGACGACGAGCACGACGATGTCGAGGAACGCCCACACCAGCCACGACCGGTGCGGCCCCACGCGCACCGACCAGTCCGCCTGCGCGGCGGTCAGGCCGTCGGGCCAGACGAACCCCCACGCCCGGGCGACCGCGAGCGGCACCAGCGCGCCGAAGCCGACGAGCGCGATCAGCGCCGCGCGCCTGCGTACGAAGCACACGATGAGCAGGATCGCGGCGAGCCAGCCGACGGCGTAGGAGAACAGCGCGGCGACGCCGAGCGCGAGCCCGCTGCCGATCGCCCACCACGGCCTGCGCCCCGGCTCCGAGCCGACGACGCCGAGCATCACGAACAGCGCCACGAGCGCCGCCGTCACGCCGTCCATCGACACCGCGACCCAGACGGCGTACGGAGCCAGCACGAGCGCGGGCAGCAGCCTGCGGGCCGCGCGCTCGCCGCAGACCGAGCGCATCGACACCGCGACGGCGGGGACGGTGAGGCAGCCGAGCGCGGTGATGACGACGCCGAGCGTCGCGGGGCGCGTCGCGCCGACCTTGCCGAGCGCCCAGAGCAGCAGCACAGGCGCGGGCGGGTGCGTCCGCGTCGACTCGTCGAACGCGTGCGCGTTGGCGACGAAGTGGCGCACGAAGCGCGCCGGGTCGCCCGCGACCATGTCGACGTCGGGGAGGTACTCGTGCGAGACCGGGTACGCGAGCCCGTTGCCGCCGTCGACGACGGCGAGCGCGAGCGACCAGGCGAGCGTGGCGAGGTAGGCGAGCAGCAGCAGGCGCCGCCAGCCGAGGCGCTCGACGACGCCGGCGCGGACGCTGCCGAGGACGAGGACCGCGACGGCGGGCGCGAGCAGCGTTCCGAACTCGACCTTGACGCGGTACTCGCCGGTGAACGGCGCCCCCGGCACGCCCACCCGCAGCCCCGCGCCGCGCGCGACGGCGGTGAGCGCGAAGCCCGCCGCGACGAGCGCGACCCAGACCGCGGCGTCGTAGCCGCGCCGGGTGTCGGTGGTCGTCATCGGCACGAACGGTAGCGGTCGCGCAGAATCGACGGCGTGCCAGACCTCGACCTGTCCGCCGCGGCGGTCGCCGCGCTGGCGACGCGCGTCGAGGACCAGCAGCGGGCGTTCGGGGCGATCCGCTACGGCACGGTGTTCCGGCTCGGGTCCGCGCGCGTCGTGCTGAACCCGGACGCGCCGTTCGCCACCGCGAACTTCGCGGGCACCCTCACCGGCTCGCCGATCGCGGCCGAGGCGACGCTCGCGCGGCTGCCGGAGGTGTGGGCCGAGGCCGAGCGCGCTCCCGTCATCCTGCTCGACTCGCCGTCCTGCCTGCCCGAGCTCGGCGCGATCGCGGAGGAGCTGGAGTACGAGGCCGTCGAGGAGTCGGCGGTGATGGTGCTGGCGGACAGGGCGGCGCTCGTGCCGCACGAGCCGGGCGCGCTCACGCGGCCCGCGCGCGAGACCGACGACGCGGTCATCGCCAACGTCCTCGCCGACGCGTTCGGCCACTCGGAGGCGGTCGAGCGGCGACTCGCGGAGGTGGTCGGGCAGCGGCTCGACGACCCGCGCGTCGAGGCCGTCGTGGCGGAGTCGCAGGGGGAGCCGGCGGGGGCGGCGTTCGCGTTCGTGCAGGGCGACCTCGCCTACGTCACCGACGTCGGCGTGCGCCCGGAGCTGCGCAACCACTCGCTCGGCCGTGCGCTCGGCAGCGCAGCGGCGGCGACGGCGCTCGCCCGCGGCGCCCGCGTCGTGTGGCTCGCGGCGGAGGCCGGCGGGCACGTCGAGGAGTTCTGGTCTCACCTCGGGTTCGCGACGGCGTACACCGCGGTGACGTACCAATGGCGGGAATGACCTCGGCTCAGAGGGGTAGGCAAGATCGCGACAGGAGAGCTCGAGCGGGAAGCGAGGACGTCGTGGCGGACGCTCTGAAGAAGGGCAGCAGGGTCACGGGGGCCGAGCGCGACAGGCTCGCCGCCGACCTGCGTAAGAAGTACGACGCGGGGCAGAGCATCCGGACGCTGGCCGCGGCCTCGGGCCGTTCCTACGGCTTCGTGCACCGGATGTTGAGCGAGTCGGGCGCGACCCTTCGCGGTCGCGGCGGCGCGACGCGCACCAAGAAGTCGAAGTAGCGACCGCGCTGGAACCGTTGCGGCGCAACGGTTTCGCGCTCTCGCACGCCCTCTAACACAGCGGGAACGCGCGTACCAGCACCGGCGACACGCCGTGCGCGGTTCGGCGTGTCGTCCCCGTCTGCGTGCGTACCTGCCGCCAGAATTTCGGCAACGGAGATATCAGGTCTCCAACGGTCGAGGAGGTTGCGGTGCCCGCACCTGCGAAGAAGGCGGCGAAGCCGGCGGCGAAGAAGACCGCGGCCGCGAAGCCCGCCGCGAAGAAGACGGCTGCGGCGAAGCCGGCGGCGAAGAAGACCGCCGCGGCGAAGCCCGCCGCCAAGAAGACGGCGGCCGCGAAGCCCGCCGCCAAGCCGGCCGCGAAGAAGACGGCCGCGGCGAAGCCCGCCGCGAAGAAGACGGCGACGAAGGCGGCCAAGCCGGCCGCGAAGAAGACGGCGGCCGCGAAGCCCGCCGCGAAGAAGACGGCTGCGGCGAAGCCGGCGGCGAAGAAGACGGCGGCCGCGAAGCCCGCCGCCAAGAAGACGGCGACGAAGGCGGCCAAGCCGGCCGCGAAGAAGACCGCCGCGAAGAAGGCCCCGGCCAAGAAGGCCGGCAAGTAGCGGCGATCGTCGCCGCGTCCGTCGAAGGGACGTCGTAGTGCCCGCGAAGTTCGTCGTGAAGAAGGGTTCGACCGGCAAGTACCGGTTCAACCTCGTCGCCTCCAACGGTCAGGTCGTCGCGACCTCCGAGGCGTACGAGACGAGGGCGAAGGCCCTCGCCGGTATCGAGTCCGTCCGCAAGAACGCGGCCGGAGCGGTGCTCGTCGACGGCACCGCGCCCGCCGCGAAGCCGGCCGCGAAGGCGGCCGCTTCCACGACGGCGGCGAAGCCGGCGACCAGGAGCGCGGCGGCGAAGGCACCAGCGAAGTCCGTGAAGAAGGCCGCGTCGAGCGAGGCGCTTAAGGGCGCCACCGGCTCGGCGAGGCCCGGTCCCGCGGCGAAGGCCGCGAAGGCCGTCAAGATTGCGGTCGCGAAGGCGAAGCCCTAGCACCCGCACGTTCCCGCGGCCCGTACCTCGCAAGGGGTACGGGCCGCGGTCGTGTTCAATCCCGTCATGGAACTCGCCGACGCCGGCCTGCTGCTCTCCGTCGAGGACGCGGTCGCGACGATCACCCTCAACCGCCCCGAGCGCCGCAACGCGCAGACGCCCGCGATGTGGACGGCCCTCGCGAAGCTCGGCCGCGACCTGCCCGGTGACGTCCGCGTCGTCGTGGTGCGAGGCGAGGGGCCGTCGTTCTCCGCGGGGCTCGACCTCCAGATGTTCACGCCCGAGGGCATCCCGGGCTCGCCGTCGTTCCTCGACATCGCGCGAGCGGGCGACGCCGAGGCCGACGCGACGATCGAGGCGTTCCAGGACGCGTTCGCGTGGCTGCTGCGCCCCGACCTGCTGACCGTCGCCGCGGTGCGCGGGCACGCGGTCGGCGCGGGCTTCCAGCTCGCGCTCGCCTGCGACCTGCGCGTGTGTGCCGACGACGCGCAGCTCACGATGGCCGAGGTGACGCGCGGGATCGTGCCCGACCTCGGCGGCACCGGCATCCTCGCCGAGCTCGTCGGCTACTCGCGCGCGTTGGAGATCTGCGTGACGGGCCGTCGCGTCGGCGCGCGGGAGGCGTTCGACATCGGGCTGTGCAACGTCGTCGTCCCCGGCGACGAGCTCGACGGCGCGGTGGCCGACCTCGTCGCCGCGCTGCTCGCCGCGCCGCGCGACGCGGCGGTGGAGACGAAGGCGTTGCTGCGCGAGGCGCGCACGCGGTCGCTGCGCGACCAGCGCGCCGCCGAGCGCGCCGCGCAGCTCCGCCGCCTCCGCGACCTCGCAGGGATGGGGGAGTGAGGGCGCTGTCGCCACCTCCTCCGCCTTGCGATCCCCCATCCTGAACGCCGCTCGCGACGACCGCGGATTGAGAGACACGCCCTGATGGACCTCACCCTGAACGACGAGCAGCGGGCCGCGCGCGCGGCGTTCCGCGACTGGGTCGACGACGTCGTCGTCCCGCACGCGCAGGAGAACGACCGCCTCGAACGCTTCCCGCAGGAGGCGCTCGACGGGCTGCGGCGCACGGGCTGGATCGGCCTCACGGTGCCGGAGTCGTACGGCGGCGGCGGGGCCGACCCGCTGTCGTACGCGCTGCTGGTCGAGGAGCTCGGCCGCGGCGACGCCAACGTCCGTTCGATCGTCTCCGTGCACCTCGGCCTCGTCGCCGGGTCGGTCGCGCGGTGGGGCACCGACGAGCAGAAGGCCCAGTGGCTCCCGCGCATGGCGACGGGCGAGGTCCTCGGGTGCTTCTGCCTGACCGAGCCCGACCACGGCTCGGACCCGGCGTCGTTGCAGTCGACGGCCCGGCGCGAGGGCGACGAGTACGTCATCGACGGCCGCAAGATGTTCATCACCAACGGCGGCATCGCCGGCGTCGGGCTCGTCATGGCGCGCACGGGCGGTCCCGGAGCGAAGGGCGTGAGCGCGTTCCTCGTGGACACGTCGCTGCCCGGCTGGTCGACGCGGCCGGTGCACGGCAAGCTCGGCATCCGCGCGTGCGACACCGCCGAGGTCACGCTCGACTCCGTACGCGTCCCCGCGTCGGCGATGCTCGGGCCCGAGGGCTCGGGCATCCGCGTCGCGCTGTCGGCGCTGGACGACGGCCGCTTCTCCCTCGCCGCGTCGTGCACGGGCCTCGCGCAGCGCTGCCTCGACGTGATGGTCGAGTACGCGAAGCAGCGGCGGCAGTTCGGGCGGCCGATCGCGTCGTTCCAGCTCGTCCAGGAGCTCATCGCGGACACCGCCGTCGAGGTGTCGGCGGCGCGGCTGATGACCTGGCAGGTCGCCGACCGCAAGCAGCGCGGCGAGGGCTACACGCTGGAGTCGTCCATGGCGAAGTACTTCGCGTCGGAGGCCGCCGTGCGCGCCGCGAACGCCGCCGTGCAGGTCCACGGCGGGTACGGCTACGTGGACGAGTTCGTCGTCGGCAAGCTGCTGCGCGACGCGCGCGTGACGACGTTGTACGAGGGGACGTCGCAGATCCAGAAGCTGCTGATCGGCCGCGCGGTCACGGGCGAGAGCGCGTTCGTGTGACGCCGGAGGTCGTCGTGCTGTGGCGCCCGACGAACCAGGCCGAGCTCGACCTCGTCGCCGCGTCGGGCTGGCGCGCGTGGCCGCCGCGGCTGCCGGACCAGCCGATCTTCTACCCGGTGACCAGCGAGGCGTACGCCACCCGCATCGCGCGCGAGTGGAACGTCCCCGCCTACGGCGTCGGCCACGTCACCCGCTTCGCCGTCAGGCGCGACTTCCTCGACGCGTACGACGTCCACGAGGCCGGCGGCCACGCCCTGACGGAGTACTGGATCCCCGCCGAGGACCTCGACGCCCTCAACGCCGCCGTCGTCGGCGCGATCGAGCTCGTCGCCACCTACGTCGACTGACTGCGTTCGCCCACGGCGAACGCCGGCCCGCGCGAGGGCCGCGCGGAAGGTTTCCGTCACGGCGGCGCGTTAGGTTCCTCGACATGGCGAACTGGCAGATCCTGCACAGCTACCGGGCGGACCGCTCGGTGGTGAAGCAGCGGCTCACGCGCGGCACGGTCAAGCGCGTGCTCGCGTTCGCCAAGCCGTACAAGCGCGAGCTCGGCATCTTCCTCGTGCTCGTCGTGCTCACCTCGGCCGTCTCGGTCCTGACGCCGCTGCTCGTACGCCGCCTGCTCGACGACGCGATCCCCAACAAGGACCTCGGCCTCGTCCGCACGATCTTCCTCGCGTACGCCGGCCTGGTCGTCTTCGACGGGGCGATCTCGCTCGCCAACCGCTGGTACTCCTCGCGCATCGGCGAGGGGCTCATCTTCGACCTGCGCTCGCAGGTCTACGACCACGTCCAGCGCATGCCCGTGGCGTTCTTCACGCGCACGCAGACCGGCGCGCTCGTCAGCCGCCTCAACAACGACGTCATCGGCGCGCAGCAGGCGTTCACCTCGACGCTGTCGGGCATCGTCTCCAACGTCATCCTGCTCGTCGCCACCCTCGCCGTGATGTTCCGGCTGTCGTGGGAGATCACCGCGCTGTCGCTCGTGCTCGTGCCGGTGTTCATCCTCCCCGCGCGGCGCGTGGGCGCGCGGCTGCAGGCGATCACGCGCGAGGGCATGGCCCTCAACGCCTCCATGAACACCACGATGACCGAGCGGTTCAACGTCGCGGGCGCGCTGCTCGTGAAGCTGTTCGGCCGCCCCGACGAGGAGGCGCGGGAGTTCTCGTCGCGGGCGGGCCGGGTGCGCGACATCGGCATCCAGTCGGCGATGTTCAGCAGGACGTTCTTCGTCGCGCTGATGGTCGTCGCCGGCCTCGCGCAGGCGGTCGTCTACGGCCTCGGCGGCCGGTTCGCGGCGCAGGGGACGCTGACCGTCGGCACGGTCGTCGCGCTCGCGCAGCTCCTCAACCAGCTCTACGGCCCGCTGACCCAGCTCTCGAACATCCGCGTCGACGTCATGAGCGCGCTCGTGTCGTTCGAGCGCGTTTTCGAGATCCTCGACCTGCCGCCGATGATCGGCGAGAAGCCCGACGCCGTGCCGATCTCGCGCGGGCCCGCCGCGATCGAGTTCTCGCACGTCGACTTCCGCTACCCGACCGCCGCCGAGGTGTCGCTGGCGTCGCTGGAGTCGGTCGCGGTGCTCGACGCCGCGCCGGCCCAGCAGGTGCTCCACGACGTGTCGTTCACCGCGCCCGCGGGCGCCCTCGTCGCGCTCGTCGGGCCCAGTGGTGCGGGCAAGACGACGATCTCGATGCTGCCGACGCGGATGTACGACGTGCAGGCGGGCTCAGTCACGGTCGGCGGCGTGGACGTGCGCGACGCGACGCTGCAGTCGTTGCGCGACGCGATCGGCGTCGTGACGCAGGACGCGCACATGTTCCACGACACGATCCGCGCGAACCTGCTCTACGCCCGCCCCGACGGCACGCCCGACGACCTGCGCAACGCGTGCGAGGCGGCGCAGATCTGGGACCTGATCGCGTCGCTGCCCGACGGCCTCGACACCGTCGTCGGCGACCGCGGCTACCGCCTCTCCGGCGGCGAGAAGCAGCGGCTCGCCATCGCGCGGCTGCTGCTCAAGGCGCCGGGCATCGTCATCCTCGACGAGGCCACCGCCCACCTCGACTCCGAGTCCGAGGTCGCCGTGCAGCGCGCGCTCAAGACGGCGCTCGCGGGCCGCACCTCGCTCGTCATCGCGCACCGGCTCTCCACGATCCGCGAGGCCGACCTGATCCTCGTCGTGGACGACGGGCGCGTCGTGGAGCAGGGCCGCCACGACGAGCTGCTCGAACGCGGCGGGCTCTACTCGGAGCTGTACCGCACGCAGTTCAGCAGGGAGCCGCGCGACGCCGAGGACGTGCCGCTGCGCGCGTCGTGACCGGCGCACCGTCGCGGGGGGCGCGGGACCGGCTCGGCGAAGTTCCCGCGTGGAAGCCGCTCGGGGCAGTACGGTCGCCCCATGGCGCTTCGTGACAAGTTGACCGAGCGGGTCCAGCCGTACCTCGAGCCGGGTGAGCAGGTGCGGTGGGTGTTCCCCGCCGTCGGCGGCCCGAGCCCGTGGCTCATGGCGCTCGCCGGGTCGTTGCTGTACCTGATCCTGACCAAGCCGAAGATCGTCGTGATCACCGACCGGCGCATCCTCGTGCTCAAGGGCAACAAGGCCACGCAGAGCAAGCCGAAGGGCGTCGAGCTCAGCGGCCCGCACGTGGCGCTCGGCCCCCTGAAGGGCATGTGGGCGCCCATCCAGCTCGGCAACAAGCTCTACGTGCACCGCCGCTTCCACAAGGACGTCAACGAGTACGACGAGGCGTTCAGGCGCGGCCAGCTCGGGGGCACCGGCGCCGCCTCGTGACGACGCCGCCGGCGCAGGCCGCGCCGGGCTGGTACCCGGACCCGGGCGGCTCGCCGACGCGGCGCTGGTGGGACGGCACGCAGTGGACCGCCGCGACCCGCCCGCCGAACGACCCCGCCGGTGACGCGCCACCGGGCCCGGCCGACGTCGCGCGCACCGCGTCGGCGCCGCCCGGGTGGCGGTCGCTGCGCGGCCTCGCCGTCGCGTCGGCGATCCTGTACGGGATCACGGCCGTCCTCGCGGTCGCGACGGTGG